>CANQKF010000017.1 GCA_947624445.1 uncultured Clostridia bacterium
CCGACGAGTATGTGGAACAGTACGGCGCCGACGCCTTCCGCCTCTACCTCATGTTCGGGTTCTCCTACACCGAGGGCGGGCCGTGGAACGACGACGGGATCAAGGCGGTCGCCCGCTTCATGGACCGCGCCGAAAAGCTCGTCTTAAAGGCGTATGCCTACCCCGAGCAGGGGGAGCCCTACGGCGCCGAGGAAAAGGCGCTCAACTACGCCCGCAACTTCGCGATCGGGCGCGTGGCGCGCGACCTCGAGGCGTTCTCCTTCAACACGGCGATCGCCCGCATCATGGAGTTCGTCAACGCGCTCGCGAAATACGACGGCGTGGCGCACAAGAACGTCGCCCTCATGCGGGCCGCGGCAAAGGACCTCGTGCTCATCCTCGCCCCCTGCGCCCCCCACTTCTGCGAGGAACTCTTCGAGCAGATCGGCGGCCGCGGCTCGGTGTTCGAACAGCGCTTCCCCGCCGAGGACCCCGAGGCGCTCAAACTCGACGAGACCGAATACGCCGTGCAGATCAACAGCAAGATCGTCTGCAAACACAGCTTTGCGAGCGCGGCGGGCAGAGAGGAGATCGAGGCGCTCGCGCGCGACCTGCCCGAAGTCGCGGCGCGCACCGCGGGCAAGACGGTGAAAAAGTGCGTCGTCGTCCCCGGGCGGCTCGTCAACTTCATCGTCGGAGAATGACCTTCGGCTTCTTTCGGCGCAAGCGGTAAATTTTGGGGCGCACGCCCCGCATCCATCCATCATGAAACTCTTATTTATCCTCGGCGACGACGGCAAAAATTCCCCCGAACGGAAGCTCGCCGCCGAAGCCGAAAAGCTCATCGGGCGGGACGCCGAAGTCCTCTTTTTCGGCGGGAAGTTCCCTTCCTCTTTCGACGGCGTGTGGATCTTCACCCACGAGGAGGACGGGGGCTGTCCCGAGGCGCTCATGGCGCTTTTGGAGGAGAACTTCGCCCGCCTCAAAGAGATCCCCGCGCTCGCCACGGGCATCGGAGGCAAGGAGGGCGGCATGAACGCCGTCGATGAGATCGCCGAATTCTTCCGCGCGCGGGACGGGCGGTTCATGGAGGAGGGCGAGCCCCTCTGCGTCCCCATGCGGTCCACCCGCTTCGAGCTCGGCGCCGAGGAGCGCATGGAGCTCTTCTTCCTCGTCGACGCGTTCATCAAGTACTGCGGCATGGACGAGAGCGAATCGCGCAAGATCGCCTTCGAGACCGTCGTGAAGGACTACTTCCGCCTCATGAAATATCTCGCCCGCTCCGAGCACACCCCCACGGTGCGCGCAATCGAGGGCAACACCGTAAAGACCGACCTCGGCGACTTCGACTGCGTGCTCCCGCAGGACGCCCCCGCCGACCTGCGCGAACTGCGCTTCGAGATCGAGTCCCTCGTCGAGGACTACGAGATCGGGACGCAGGAGATCCTCCCCGCCCTCTCGGAAAAACTCAAGCGGGATTGGTAAGAAAAACGCACGACCGCCTTCTTTTTGAGGGCGGTCGTTTTTTTGCGCTTTTTTCGATGTTTTTGTGCGGTTCGCGTAGTATTATGTCTCGCACAATACTGTGTTTTTCGGCGGTTTTTGGGGCTTATTTGCCCATTTCACGCAGAATATGCTCGGCGTAAGCGCCCGCGACGTTGACGCCCGCGATCCGCTCGATCCCCCCGAAAAAGGCGTTGGAATTGACCTCGGCGACGAGGTATCCCCGCGCGGAGAGGAGCAGATCGATGCCGCAGTAGTCGAGCCCGAGCGCGTCCGTCACGCGGCGCGCAATCGTGCGGATCTCGCCGTCGGTCGGGTAGGGCTCCCCCTTTCCGCCGTGGGCGAGATTGGAGCGGAAGTCGTGCGCGTTCGTGCGCTTCATGCAGGCGACGACCTCGCCGCCCACGCAGATGACGCGCACATCCTGCCCACTGCTCTCCGCGATGTACTCCTGGAAGAGGTGCGGCCGCAGCTTGAGCTGCGCTTCCCGCGCGGCAAGCTCTTCCCGCGTGCGCACGAGGTAGACCTGCTCGCCGAAGGAGCCGAAGCACTCCTTCACGACGGCGGGCAAGGGGATCTCGGGCAGCAGGGGCGCCGCCTCCCCCTTGTAGCAGAGCGGCGCTGGCATGGTGCGCGGCATGGGCACGACGCCCGAGAGCGCGATGTGCGTGAGCATCTTGTCGTCGCACAGCTCCACGGCCTCGGCGCGGTTGAAGAGGCGCATGCCCGCCCGCTCGAGGACGCGCGGGGCGTATTTCTCCTTGTCGAGGTAGACGGCGAAGCGGTACTCCGCAAGCGTGTGCGCGTCCGCCGTCACGCGGTAGGCATTGGGCAGGATGTCCGCCTGCACGCCGCGCAGCGCGAGCTCCTCCGCGATGCGGCGGGGCTGATAGAACTCTTGCGCCTCGGTGAGATAGGGATTGATGAGAATCGCTGCTTTCATGGTTCGATGGTTGTGGGCGCGCACCCTTCGGCGGGGCGCTTTTGCTTTGGTGAGGTCGGGAGACGGAACGAGGGGAAGATTTACTTGCGTTGGGAGCTCCCGCGGAGCGGACGGGGAAGAGACGCGCGGAGAAGCGAAGTGAAGCAAGGAACGCGCGATGCGGACGGGTGACGGAGGGATGAGAGACGCGGAGAAGTGAAACGGAGCGAAGAGCACGGGGCTTTTTGTTTTCCCGTCATCCTGAGCCGAAGCGGCGTTTCGAAGTTCGCAGCCCCCCGTCATCCTGAACGAACGCGCTCCGCGCGCGGCTTCTATTTGTACACCAAGCGTGGCACGAGCACGAAGTGCGAAGTAAGGATCCCGAAGTACGGAGTCCGATTTCCAGCATCGGCCATCGGGATTCTTCGGGGGCTTTGCCCCCTCTGAATGACATGTATGCCCTCTGCGGGATGTTCCCCCCATCCGTCACGGCTACGCCGTGCCACCCTCCCCCCAATGGGGGTAGGGCTTGGGGGTTCCCTCACCGTAACCGTTAAACTGCGGAGAAGCAAGCAAGACAAGGAGAACGAGCATTTCCGCAGGGAGCGTACTTTGACGTACGTGACCCAGGAAAGCGCAGTTCGACGCCGTATTGCGCCGCTTATCCGCAGTTCGCCATTACGCAGTCCAAACAAGCAAAAACCCCGCCGAGGCGGGGCTTGCGGCCTTTTATACCACTACTTCCAGGATCCGCTCGACGTCCACCGCCGTCATCGCCTTGAGCTTTGCCGCGGCGGCCTGCATGGCGGAGGCGCGCGTCTCGTGGGTGACGAAGAGCAGCTTTGCCTTGCCCGCCGCGTCGCGGCGGATGATCTTGGCGATCGAGATCCCCTGCTTGGAGAACACGGCGGCGACCTTCGCGAGCACGCCCGCGGCGTCGAGCGCGGCAATGCGCACATAGTAGGCGGCCGAGGGGTCGGCGGAGAAACGGGTCTCCTTCCCCTCCTCCTCGGTGTTCGCGTAGGTCGAATAGCGGCTGCCCTCGTGCGTGGCGGCGTAGATGATATCCGAGACGATCGCGCTGCCCGTGGGAAGTTCGCCCGCGCCCTTGCCGTAGAGCATGACGTCGCCCACGGCGTCGCCCGTGACAAACACGGCGTTGTAGGTGCCGCCGACCGCCGCGAGCGGATGCTCCTTGGCGACGAAGGCGGGGCAGACGCGCACGTCGATGCCCTCCTGCGTGTTCCTCGCGATCGCGAGGGGTTTGACGCGGTAGCCGAGCGCGGCGCCGTCCTCGATGTCCTCGCGGGAGATCGCGGAGACGCCCTCGCGCGCCACCTTTGCGAAGGGGACCTTGGCGTGGAAGGCGAGCGAGGCGAGAATGGAGAGCTTGTAGGCGGCGTCGTACCCTTCCTCGGCAGAGGCAGGGTAGCCGAGCGCGCGCGCCTCGCAAAGCGCCTCTTCATAGGTCATGCCGCAATCCGTCATGCAGGTGAGGATGAAATTCGCCGTGCCGTCGACGATGCCGACGAGCGAGGTGATGACGTTGGATTGCAGCCCGTCGAGCAGCGTCCGCACGATGGGCACGCCGCCCACGCAGCTGCCCTCGAAGTACAGCCCCGCGTTGTGGCGCTTGGCCGCGAGCTCGAGCTCGTGCGAGAACTTCGCGTAGAGTTCCTTGTTGGAGGTGACGACCGTCTTGCCCGTCTTGAGGGCGTCGAGGCAGTACTCCTTCGCCGCATCCACCCCGCCGATGCACTCGACGATGAGATTGACGTCGGGATTGGCGACGACCTCCGCGATGTTGGTCGCGCGCAGTGGCTGCGGGACGCCGAGGGCGTCGAGCCGCCCGGTGCGCGGCTCCAGCACGCTCTCCACCGAAAGATCGACATGCTGCGTCTTTTGGAAAAACTCCCTGTGCTCCGTAAGCACCCTGTAGGCACCGCCGCCGACTGCGCCGAGCCCGAGGATGGCTACCCCCACTTTCTTCATTTCCCTTCCTCCGAATTGAGATCGTAAAGATATTTGAGGCCGCAGAGCGTCAGCGTCTTATCGACGGCGTCGATGCACTTCGTCTCGTGCGCCATGATCTCCGAAAATCCGCCCGTGGCGACGGTAAAGACGTCCGCCGTGCCGAGCTCCCGCTTGATCTTGCGGACGATGTATTCCACGAGCCCCGCGAAGCCGAACACGATGCCCGCCTGCATGTTCGTGACGGTGTTCGTCGCGATCACGTGCTTGGGCGCCACGATCTCGACGCGCGGCAGTTTCGCCGTGCCGCCGACGAGGCTATCGAGCGAGCCCTTGATCCCGGGCGCGATGACGCCGCCGATGAACTCCCCCGCGGCGTTGAGCACGTTGAACGTCGTCGCGGTGCCGAAATCGATGACGATCATCGGCTTGCCCGCGCCGTATTTCGCGAGGGCGGCGACGTTGTTCACCACGCGGTCGGCGCCCACTTCCTTCGCGTTGTCCGCCCGCATCTTGAGCCCCGTCTTGAGCCCCGGGGCGATCTGGAGGGGCGTGACGCCGAAATAGACGCCGAGCATGTGCTCCACCGTGTAGTCGAGGCTGGGCACGACGGACGAGAAGATCCCGCCCGTGATGTCCGCGGGGGTGATGCCGCGCAGCGTGAGCATGGCGACGAGCTGGGCGCCGTATTCGTCCGAGGTTTTCTTGTGGTCGGTCGCCACGCGGAAGGAGACTTTGAGCGCGTCCCCCTCGAACACTGCGTATTTGATGTTGGTATTTCCGATGTCGATACAGACGATCATGTGCGTTCTCCGTCCCCTTCCGTCGGCGCGGCCTCCGGCATGGCCTCGGGCGCGGCGTCCGCATTCAGGGGGGTACCTGTATCATTTATTTCGATCTTCTTCCGCTTTCCGCCGATGCGCTTTTCCACGATGGCGACGACGCGCGCGATCGCAGGCGCCAAGATCAGATTGATCGCGAACTCGATAAAGAAGTTCCACGTGACGAGCACGACGACGATGAACAGAAAGATGTTCATGCCGTCCATCTCGATGGCGCCCTGAAAGGCCGAGATCGCGCCGTTCATGCAGAGGCATCCGAGAATGAAAAGCCCCGTATTGATGACGGGCACGAGCCCCGCCGCCACGAACGTCGCGACATAGACGTTGCGCTTCTCGAGCAGGCGGTAGATAAATCCCGCGACGAGCCCCGCCGCCGTCGTCTTGACCGTGCAGGTGAGCACGGTGATGACGGGGCTGTTCGTCCAGATCACCGTGTAGAAGGGCGAGAGCCCCATGATGACCTGAATGAGGACGACGATCCCGCAGGCGAGCCCCAAGATCGCGCCCATGACGGGACCGAACAGGATCGCGCCGAGCACGATGGGGACGAGGGTGAAATTGAGCTGGACGACGCCGATCGAGATCGTCCCGCCCACGGCCTGCAACACGATGACGAGCGCGAGCAGCACCGCGGTGTAGCTCAGGTTTCTTGCCGAAAAGAGCTCCTTCTTGTTCATATGAAATTGACCTCCATCGAATTCCCGTATCCGGGATATCCGTAGAAAAAATTTTTTCGGGTGCGGCTGCGATACGGCCCGCATAGTGCCGTTCTATCCCTGCGGCGGCGCCCGATGTGCGGGTGCGCCGCACGCGCGGGAAGCCGTGCCCTTTACTTATTATAGCAGAATGATTTGCGTTTTGCAACGAAATTGACGGCGCGGGAACATTTTTTTCGGCGGGCTCATAGAATGCAATAGAAAAAACCGCAGAACCCAAAACGTTACATACTCTGCGGCAACAAGGAGGAAAAACCATGAATAGCTGTTTCGGTGGCAATAGCTGCCTCTGGATTCTCATCATCGCGCTCATCCTCGGAACGAACGTGCTCAATTCCAAGGCGCTTTCCGGCTGCGGCTGGCCGCTCATCGTTGCGCTCGCCTACTGCATGTGCAAGAACGGCACGCTCCAGAACGTCCTCGGGCGCCTCGGGCTCGGCGGCTGCGGCTGCAACAACGGTTGAGTTTGGAATCCGATCCCGTAGAGAAGATCCCCGCACACGGCGTGCGGGGATCGTTTCGTTTTATCGATATACGTCCCCCCGCGAATTCCAAAAACGGGCAGGGCGCGCGGCGCGGCGGGAAAGGTTAAGCCTCAACGTTCGGCATGGCGGAGGCGGTGATCTTGCAGGGCGACGATCGTCTTGCCGTCGCGGATCTCCCCCGCTGCGATCATGCGGTAAGCCGCTTCGAGCGGAACAAAGCGCACGTCGAGGAATTCGTCCTCGTCGAAGTGCGTCGCGCCGTCCGCGGCGGACTCCGCCTCGAAGATGTAGATCTTCTCGTCCGTGTAGCCCGGGGTGGGATAGAGCACGAAACGGAGCGCAAGGTCGTCGGCGACGAGCCCCGTCTCCTCGGAGAGCTCCCGCAGCGCCGCCCGCTTCGGGTCCTCCCCCCGCTCGAGCTTGCCCGCGGGGATCTCCCAGAGCGTCTCGCCATAGGCGTAGCGGAACTGCCGCACGAGGGCGACTTTGCCGCCGCGCACGCACAGGACCGCAGCCCCGCCGGGGTGCTCGACGACCTCCCGCGTGCAGGGCTTGCCATCGGGGAGCAGGGCGTCGTCTTTGCGGACATTGATGATCTTGCCGCGGAACACGTAGTTTTTGCGGACTGTCGTTTCCTCGAATCCCATTTACGCGCCTCCCCGCTTGCCGAAATCGTAGCCCATCTCCTTGCGGAGCTGCTCGGCGAGCCCGAACAGCTTGCGGCTGTTCTCGTCCTCCGCGCCCGTGTAGGCGAGCAGGTACTTGTATCCCGCGATCTGGGAGACGACGAGCAGGGCGTCCTTGTACTCGACCGCCGACTGGATGCCCGCGAAGATGCACTCGGAGGCGCTGATCTCCGCCGCCCGCAGCCTGCCGTACGCTTTGAGCCGCGCCCGTTCGGCGGGGACGCACTCGGCGATCTGCCCGAGCAGGTCCTCGAAGGCGGCGATGCGCGCCGCTTCCTGCGCCTTCCCGCCCGTATCGGGGAAGCAATCGGCGACGATATCGCGGAAGGGCCGCACGACCTTATCGGCGAAGAGATCGTAGCTCGCCGAATAGCTGCCGTCGCGGTAGAAATAGCGCTGCAAGAGATCGCTCAAAACGATCGCGTTCGCGTCGATCTCGACGAAGAGGCAGAATACGAAGGCGAGGATCTCCCTGCGGTCGGCGGGCATATACGCCATGCCGCGCATCGTGCCCGTCTCCTCGGGCGAACGGAAATACCTGTTCTTCGCCGCGGGATAGTTGTAGCCCGCCGTGACTGCGGCAAAGAGCTCGGTGAGATCGCGGCTCCCCGCGACCGCGCGGAGCACCTCCTTGATCCCCGTGTCCGCCGTAGTATACTTCCCCTCGATGAGCTGCCCGCAGGCCTCGAGAAAGCGATCGATCTGTTGATACGTCCCCTGCATAGTCTCCTCCGCGCGTGCGATTTCTTCCGCGTTTTTCTCCATTATAGCACGAACCCAAAAAATATGAAAGATTTTTTTTCGGAAATATCTTGATTTTATCCGCGAATTCATGTATAATGATGGAAAATCAGGAAATATGGAGGAACACCATCATGAAATCCATCGTCGTCAATCTCGAAATGTCCAGCGCGGTCAAGAAATTCGTCAACATCACGCAGAACTACGACTACGAGATCGTCATCCGCAGCGGGCGCTATGTTGCGGACGCCAAGTCCATCCTCGGGCTGTTCAGTCTCGATACCTCCAAGCCGCTCACCGTAGAGATCTATAGCGACAACTGCGACGATCTGATCGCAGAGCTCAAGCCTTTCATTGCATAACGTTTCGGCTCTGGGTCGTTCCCACGGCTTCGGCAAAAAAGTCGCTTAATTCCATTAAGCGACGTTTTTGTCTCTTATAAAATCCGCCCGCGCGGTGCTCACGGAAGATATTCATGCTGATCAAAGGCGAGACTTCGGTCAACAAACTTATTCTCCTCTTTGTCTTTGACAAGATGGAGAGCCCGCTCTCCGAACGCACGATCCTCGATATGTGTACCTCGTCGAACGACTGGATCCATTACATGGACTGCGGCGTGCTTTTGCATAAGCTGAATTCGGACGGGTTCATCTGCGAGATCCCGAGCGGGGACGATCCCCTCTACACGATCACGCCCGAGGGCAGGGAATCGCTCGCCAATTTCTACATCAACATCCCGCGCAGCGCGCGCGAAGAGATCTCGCGCTACATCAAGCTCTACGGCGCAAAGTTCCGCAAACGGCAGGAGTTCCGCGCCGATTACTATCAGAATATGGACGGGACGTATACCGTTTTTTTGAAGATCCTCGCCCCCGTCCAGCCCATGCTCGAGCTGAAATTCGTCGTCCCCGATAAGAAAACGGCAAACAATATCTACAAAAAATGGGAGGACAAGGCCTCCGAGCTCTACAACGTCGTCTACGATACGCTCGTGGACTGAAAAAGGAGAACCAATGTATACTTATTCGCCCAAGGGAACCTGTTCCAAGCAAATCATTTTCGATCTCGATGCGGAGCGCCGCGTGCACAACGTGAAGTTCATCGGCGGATGCAGCGGGAATCTTCAGGGCATCGGCCGCCTCGTTGAGGGAAGGACGGCCGATG
The DNA here is from genome assembly GCA_947624445.1 of uncultured Clostridia bacterium. GTDB lineage: Bacteria > Bacillota > Clostridia > Christensenellales > Borkfalkiaceae > Gallimonas. The sequence continues at coordinate 9,010 of CANQKF010000017.1, forward strand.
AGATCGTCGCGCTCCTCAAGGGCATCCGCTGCCGCCAGAACACCTCCTGCCCCGATCAGCTCGCGCAGGCGCTGCTTCCCTATACGAGCGGCTACAAGCCCGAGGAGCCCAAGCAATAGGGCGCCCGCGGCGAAACTTTTGATTGCGCAAAAGCGGTTTGGAAGGAGCTTCCAAACCGCTTTTTTTGCTCTTTTTATGGGGAGCCTCAATCGCAGCTCTTGTAGATGGCGGCGAGCCCGCCCTCCGAGGTCTCGCGGTAGCGGGCGGAGAGATCCTTGCCCGTCTCGTACATCGTCCGCACGACGGTATCGAAGGAGATCTTGCGCGTTCCCGTGAGCACGCGGGAGAGTTCGGCGGCGGAGAGCGCCCGCAGGCTCGCGACGGCGTTGCGCTCGATGCACGGGATCTGCACATATCCGCCGACGGGGTCGCAGGTGAGCCCGAGCTGGTGCTCGAGGGCAATCTCGGCGGCGTATTCCGTCTGCGTGACGGGGGCGCCGAACAGACGGCAGACGGCAGCGGCGGCCATGGCGGTCGCCGTCCCCACTTCGGCCTGGCAACCCGCCTCCGCGCCGCTCACCGAGGCGTTCTGCTTGACGGTGAGCCCGACGATCCCCGCCGTCGCGAGGGCGGCGAGCACGCGGTCCTCGGAGAATCCGTGCTTGTTGGAGAGGTAGTAGAGCACGGCGGGAAGAATGCCGCTCGCCCCGCAGGTGGGCGCGGTGACGATGACGCCGCCGCCCGCGTTCTCCTCGCTCGTGGCGAAGGCGAAGGCGCACAGGAGCCGCTTTTCGCGCTCCTCGGGCTCCTCGTCGGGGGCGACGGTCTCGAAGAGCATCTTCGCCTTGCGGTCGACACCGAGCGTCCCCGGGAGTTTTCCTTCGGCGACGAGCCCGCGGCGGATCCCCGCCCGCATGGCCTGCCAGATCTCGCGGAGGAAGGCCTTGATGTCGGCGTCCTCATAGTCGTACGCGACCTGTTCAAGCAAGCATTCCTTCTCCTTGCAGTAGCGCATGATCTCGCTGAAATTGCGGAACGGGTATTGGTTTTTGGCGACGGCGCCCGCCTCGGTCGCGCGGCGGACGGTGCCGCCGCCCACGGAGAGCCAGACCTCGCTGCCGAGCAGTTCCTCCCCCGCATAGGCGAAAAATTCGAGCGTGTTGGGGTGCGGAAGATCGGTGCGGGTGACGTTGAAATCCACCTCCGCGGGCTTGGGCGCGAAGGCGTCGATGACCGCGCGGTCGGTGAGGTGCCCCTTGCCCGTGAGCGCGAGGGAGCCGTAGAGCACGGTGCGGAATTTGGTCGCCGCGGGATAGCGCTTCGAAAAATCCGCCGCGGCGCGGGCAGGGCCCATCGTGTGCGAGCTCGAAGGCCCGCGCCCGATCTTGTAGAGTTCTTTCAGCGATTCCATATGGCTCCTTTTCAGTTCTTGAAGTGGCGGAGCCGCTCGACGACGAGCGCGATCCCCGCGCGGTCGGCCGCGGCGATGGCTTCCTCCCGCGGTTTCCCCGTGCAGACGATCGCCGTGATCCCCGCTTCCGCCGCCGCCTCGACGAGCGCGGCCTCGGAAAATCCCGCGTCGGAGGCGAGGACCGTCCCCTTTGCGTCTCCCGCCTGCGCGAGCGCAAGTTTGAGCGCCCCCATGCGGTCGGTCTGCCCCGTCCCGACGCCGCGCGTCGCACATGCGGTGCCGAGGACGACGGCGCTCGAACGGGCGTGCTTCGCAACTTTCGCGTTGAAGTCGAGCGCGATGCACTCGGCCTCGGTCGGCTGCCGCGCGGAGACGACTTCCCGCCCCGCGGAGAGCTCGGTATCGTAGCTCTGGACGAGCAGCCCGCCGTAGATCTTGGTCATATCGAGCGTGGAAAACTGCACTTTGCTGCGGATATCGGGCATCTCGAGCAGGATGAGCTCCTTTTCGAAGCGGAGCTCGGCCATGGCCTCGGGCGTGAAGCCGACGGCGAGCACGAGCTCGATGCCCTTGCCGCACAGTTCGCCCGCGACGCGCGCGTCGACGACGCCGTTGAGGGCGACGATCTTGCCCCGCAGGCTGCGGCACGCCTCCCGCGCCCTTCCGAAGGCTTCAAAGACGCTCTCGCCCACGCCCGCGCCCGCGACGGCGCAGTGCTTGCAGACGACGGCGGCGGGGCCCTCGAACTCCTTCACGAGCTCGAGGGCGGCGTTGGCGTCGCCGATGCCGTTGTAGGTCGGCTCGGGACCCGCGATCCGCCGCGCCCGCGCGAGCGAGCCCTCTTTCAGGAGCGGTTCGCGGTAGACCGCCGCCCGCTGGTGCGGATTCTCGCCGTAGCGGATATCCTGCGCCTTTTCGAAGGTGACGGTGAGCGTCTTGGGGAAGGGGATCTCGAGGCTCTGCGCAAGGTATTGCGCGACGAGGGCATTGTAGGACGCCGTATACGAAAACGCCTTGTAGGTGAGATAGCGCCGCTCGTCCTCGGTGATCACGCCCGCCGCGAGGTCGCAGAGCACCCTGTCGTAGTCCTCGGGGTCGCACACGGCGACGGTATGCGGGCTGTTCTTCGCCGCGGCGTCGAGCAGGGCGACGCCGCCCGCGTCGACGTGGGAGATCGCCTCGTCGAAGGGGACGCCGGGCATGTCCTGCGCGAAGGGATAGCAGTTGACGACGACGAGCTGGATGAGATAGATCTCGTCGTCGTCGAGCTCGGCGCGCTGTTCGGTGGTGAACCTGCCCGCGATGATGCCCGTGTAGATGGCGGGATGCACCGCGCGCACCTTGCCGCCGAGGGGCTCGGGATATCCCGTGAGCTCATGCGCCGAGAGGACGGGGATCTGCGCCTCGGAGAGCGCCTTCCTCGTCCCCTCCGTGGCGATGAGTTCATAGCCGTACTCCACGAGATAGCGGCAGAAGTCCACGATGCCCCGCTTATCGTATACGCTGATGTACGCCCGTTTCTTTTCCTGCATATCTTCCTCCGTAACTTTTCCGAAAAAATGCACATACTGCCTCGCAAATGGTGCTTTGGTATGTGCTGCTGATCGTCTATATTCTTGCGGTGAACTTCTATGGCTTCCGCCTCGTCAAGGAGAAGCGGGACGCCGAGGAAAGCGGGGAGCGCACCGTCGGCGACGCGAAACTCTTTCTCGCCGCCGCCCTCGGGGGCGCCATCGCCGTCTACGCCGCCATGTTCTGCATGCGCTACCGCCTCACGAGCCTCGTGCTCATGGTGGGAATGCCCCTCCTCGCCGTGCTCAATCTCTATTGTTTCTATCTCGGGTTCCGCTCGGTGTGGCTCTTTTTATAGATCCGACGCGCTGCGCCCCGCGGTCTCAAAAGCCGTGCGCGGCGCAGTATGCTTCGAGGAACTTGGCAACGCCGTCCTCCTCGCAGTAGCCGATGACGCCCGTCGCCTTCTCTTTGAGCCATGCGTCGGCGTTCATCACGGCGTATTTCTCCTCGCAGACGTCGAACATATCCGAATCGTTGGAGGTATCGCCGAAGCAGACGGCGCGCGGGCTGGAAAAATAGTTGCGCAAAAAGCGCACGCCGTTCGCCTTGGTCGCCGCGCGGGGATAGATCTCCATCCAGAAATCCTCGGCGTACGTCTCGGGGTGGAAGATGCAGATGAAGCGGGAATCGAGCTTGAGATCGTTCCACGCGCGCGCCAGAAGCTCGCGCGGACCGATGCACTTGAAGTAGAACACAAACCCCTCGGTGAGCGCTTCCTCAGTGCGGACGGGCCCGAGGCGGTCGTCCCCCGCGCGGCGGTGCAGATAGCGGCGGATGCCGTCCGTCTCCCTGCCTTCCAGCCACACGAGGCGCTCCCGCGTCTCGGTCGCCCCGAACACGACGGGCAGAATGCCGTATTCGCGCAAAACGGCGCGCACGTACCCCTTTTCTTCCTCCCCGAAGAGGATGGCGGAGAGCGTTTCGCCCGTCGTAAAATCATAGATGAGCCCGCCGTTGTAGAGGATGACGGGCGCACGCAGGCGCAGGCCCGCCGTCGCGCGCTTCGCGCTGATCGCAGAGCGCGCCGTCGCATAGGTAAACAGCATGCCCGCGTCGAGCAGCCGGTTGAGCCGCTCCGTGCTGTATGCGGAGACGACCTCCTCTTTTGTCAACAGCGTCCCGTCCAAATCGGACACAAATAAGGTCCTCATCGCGCCATGTTCTCCCGTAGTCGTTTCAAATTCATGCCCATGCTATATTATATCATGCCGCGCGCGGGAAGTTGAGATTTTTTCTCGCCGATTTTCTTTGCGGCGGAAATCTGTGAGTTCGAGACAGATTTCACCCCCATTTCGTCAAAATCCCCCATATCCACCGCAAAAAATGACAAAGACCCGCAGCGGGCTGCGGGATCCTTGCGGCAGGGAATTCACTCCACGCCTTCGTTGAGTTTTGCAAGCAGTTCTTCGAGGTCCTGCCCGTGCACGGAGACCGCCTCTGCGATCGTCTCGCCGTGGGCGAGCGCGCACCCGAAGCAGTGCATCCCCGCGGAGAGCAGGATCTCCGCCGCGTTCGGATTGAGCTGAAGGCAATCCGCGATCAACGTGTCTGCTGTAATTTTCATACCATTCTCCTTGTTGTTCGGTTTCACATATTGTAGCACATTCGCCTGCGCTTTTCAACTGTTTTCGATCGGATTTTTCCGAATTTTTACAGGGCGAGCAACCAATAGATCAGCCCGACGGCGGCGCCCGCCGTCACGCCGAACACGATGATCGGCCCCGCGACGATGAACATCTTCGCCGCCATGCCGTAGACGTAGCCCTCCGTCTTGAATTCGATGGCGGGCGAGGCGACGGAGTTGGCGAACCCCGTGATGGGCACGATGCTCCCCGCGCCCGCGTTCCTGCCGATGCGGTCGTAGACGCCGAGGCCCGTGAGCAGCGTCCCGAGGAAGATGAGGATCGCCGAGACCGTGCCCGCGAGGACATCCCCCTCGAGCCCCGCGAATTCGAGCATGAAGCGGAAGAACTGCCCGATCGCGCAGATGAACCCGCCGACGAGAAAGGCGCGCAGACAAGTCTTAAAGTGCTTGGTCGGCGGATCGAAGGAATTCACATAGCGCAGATAGTTGCGGTTGTAGTTCTCGCGGGATCTTCCCGTCATTGGCGGGCCTCCCCGTGGGTGCGCGCGGGAAAACAAGTTTCCCGCTCCCCGCTCTTCGCGGCGGGCGTCTTGACCTTTTTCATACCAATAATTTGCGACATGCGCGCAAAAATTATACTCCGCGGCGGCCTGCCGTCCCGCGCGGGTGCGGCGCGCCTTTCTCGGATACGGAAAACCGCCCGCGCAAACTGCGCGGGCGGCGCCCGTCGACCGCAAAAGAACGATATACGTCCCCCCTCTTTTGCGGAAAATCAAATCAGCAATACGACGCGAGCAAGTCGTAGAGCGTCTGGTAGAAGTCCCCGAGATAGGTGCGGGCGAGCGAATCCATGCGGTAGGCGTCGAGGCGGGCGACGGGGTCGCTCGTCACATCCATGTAGTACTGCCGCACGACGAGGAAGCGCTGCGAATAGCTCAAATTGTAGTTGGGGTTCTCGGGATAGCGGTAGCGGCCGTTTTCGTTGCCCTCGTTCTGATACGCCTCATAGGCGAGCTGATACAAGAGGTCCTCCCGCACGGCGTCTACCTGCGCATTCGCCTCGGTGCGCAGCCGCGTCTCCTCCTTTTCGCGCGCGCTCGCCCGCGCCGTATTGCGCTCTACCATGCGCAAAAGCAGTTTGCGGATCTCCGCTTCGGCGGCTAAAAGCAATTTGTCCTTCTGCGCCTGCGCGGCGCGCACCATGGAGAGCTGCACGGGGCTCAGGTCGGCATACTGCGGATCGTTCAGGTCGATGATGTCGATGGTCATCTCATTCCTCCCTCAAATACAGCGTGAGCGCGGTAAGTTTTCCCCCTGCGGGAACGCGCACCCAAATCTCCGCTTGGTCGGCGTAGACCGTGCGCGGGAGCTGCTTCCGCTTTCCCGCGGGAAGCGCCGTCTCCACCGAACGGTCTTTGGCCTGCAAGGTGAGCGCGAACGTCCCCTCGCCCTCGCACGCGGCGCAATCGATGCGCGCGGGATCGCCGTCGGAAACGTGAAGTTTCGCATACAGGGTCCCCTCTTCCGCGACGCCCGTCAGCGCGTACGCCTTGCCGTCCTTCACAAAGACGACACCGCCGAAGTCGCCCGCAACGCAATCCGCGTCGAGATCGAGCACGCGGTCGGTATCCGAGAATACATCATAGACGTAGAGGCAACGCTTTCCCGCGCGCTCCGCGATCGCGAAGTACTCCCCGCGGCTCGCCGCCGTCGGCACGCCCGCCACGCACCCCATTTCCTCCGCGGTGCGCAGAAGGCGGAAACTTCCTTTGTAGCGGACGAGCCCCCGCGTGCAGCAGAAGAGCAGCGCGTCGCCGCACACCCATGCCGAGCCCGCAGCGATCGTTCCCGCCGCAAAATCGAGCTTTTCCAGGCGGAAATCGAGGTCCTCGCCGCGCGCCGTGAGGCAGTAGATCGCATGCTCGGCAAAGACGTAGAGCGCGTCGTCGAAGCAAGCAAGCGCGACGATCGGCCCATCCTGCCACGGGATCGGAAGGACGCCCGCGTCCTGCGTGTCGGGGTCCCACACGCGGGGATCGAGGGGGGGCGTATATCGAAGTTCGCAGCCTTTCGCCGTGAACAGCCGCTCGTGGTAGAACGCGAGATGGTCGCCTCCCTCCATGCGGGGCACCTGGTTGTAATCCTCCCCCGCGAGGCGGAAGAGCCCGCGCTCGGTGAGAAAGAAGAGAATGCTCTCCCCGCTCGTTTCGCGGTACGCCGCGGCCGCCGTGAGTTTGCCCAAAATGGTGTAGGCGGTTTGGGCGGAGACGTCGTAGAGAAATCCGTTCCCGCCCGCATAGACGGCGCCCGCCGCGGCGAAGAGTTGCTTGGCGCTCGCACCGACCGTCGCGCACGCCTCCGCCCCCTCCGCGGGGTACAGCGCGCCGCCCCGCTCCTTGAGCCCGACGCAGGCATAGGCGGACGTACGGCGGGAAGTGCGGAGCTGTTCGGGCGAAAACCTCAATTCCCTGTGCTTCATGACCACCTCCGCGCACGGAGGACGGGCATGCGCCGCGGATATCCCGCCGCCGCGATCGCGTCGCGGTACCGCTTTTCCAACGCGTTCGCCTCGGTGACATGCCCCCGCGCGAGCTCAAATTCGGTCGCCGTGCCGAGGGCGAGCAACCTGAGGGATACCTTTCCGCCCTGCTCGGGCGCGTCCTCCGCCGTCTTGACGGCGGGCGCGTAGGAATACGTCACCTCGACCTCCCCCGTCCCAGCGGGCAGGGTGAGAAAGACTCTCCCCGCCTCGAAGGCGACCTCTCTGCCCCGCGCGGTCACCGCATGGATGCCGATCGGCGCGTGGGAAAAGCGGGTATATTCGATCTTTCCGTCCTCGGGCAGAAAGCGCTCGGTCGCCCGCAGGGGAAAGCAGCCGAAGGAGAGATCGCTCTCGACGAGGTTGAAACAGCGCACGAGCAGCGCGATCTCCTCCTTGAGCGCGGCAGACTGCTCCTCCGAGGGAGAAGCCGCCTCCGCAGCCAGGTCGCCCCGCCCCGCAAGGTCGGCGGCAACCGAGATCACATCCCTCACCAGCATTGCGCGCCTCCTCAGCTCTCCGTGATGCCCGTGAGCATGCCCTGCCCCGCGGGGCGGTAGCACAGGAGTTCGGCGTATTTGACGAGCGTCGCCGTGAACGTCGGCTTGTTCGTCCCCTGTTTGAGGATGGCGCCGTTCTCGCCCTCGAGCCACTGCCAATCGCAGAGCTGGTGCAGCGCGAAGTCCTCGGTGTTCAAAAGATACATCGTCCCGTCGGGGCAGAAGCGGTCGGCGACGACGGGGATGCCGTTATACGAAAGGGCGCGGAAGCCCCCCTCGAGGTCGATCGTGTCGATCGTGCGGTAGGCGGAGAGCATCGCGGCGAACGCACGGCGGACCCCCCACGAGCAGACGATGAAGTTGACGCGGCTGCCCGAGATCTCCTCGATCTCGTCGATCGCCTTCTGGATCGCCCCCTCGGTGAGGTCGCCCACTTCGGCCTTGATGTAGGGGACCATCCATTTGTTTTCGCTGCGGTCGACGCCGTAGAGTTCCCCCGAATCCTTGAAGATGGCGCCGAGCCCCGTGATCTCCTGATCCTTGGAGTGCTGCACGTAGAGCTTGTACCCGGTGGGCGTCGCGATGGCGTTGCCCGAGAGGACGATCTTCTTCGCCGCGCGGTCGATGCTCGTGATGATGCGCCCGGGCGCGGTGACCGTGCCGCCGCCGTTGTAGACGTCCACGGTCATCCCCTCGACCATGTTCTTCACATTGTCCACGGTGTAGTTCACCCCGTCGGACTCCGAGATCGTCGCGATGAGCCCCGTGCCGTCGCCGAAGAGCATTCTGCCGAAGTTGAAGGAGGAACTCTTGATGAGCCCGTCCATCTCGTCGTTGAGAATGTTGACGAAGGCGCCCTCGGCGTTCGCGGAGGCACGGATCGCCTTGTCGCTGACTTCGATGACGCCATAGAGATTTTTGAGGGTGCTCACGAATTGGGCGTAGTTGTTGCCGCTCGCCGTGGGCAAAAGCCCCGATTCGCTGCCTGCGCCGACGCCGCCGTTGACGCCGTAGCGGACCGCCTTGCGGACGTCCTTGCCCCAGACGTCCGAGGTCGTCTTGCGGATCGCCGCGAGCAGGGGGTTCGCCGACTTATCGAGCTGATCGGCGACCGCGCCGAGATAATAGGATTTGAGTACGCTGTCTGCAGTTTGGGTTGTAACCATAAAATTCTCCTTATTATTTTCAGAAAGTTTTGCGGGCGCGGCGCGCCGCGCCCGCGGTGCGGTCATCTGTGTTGCCGCTTGAGATACCCGAGCGCGAGCGCGCCCGCCTCGCGGATGCTCGCGCACCGCACCTGCGGTGCGGCGACGCGCGCGCCTTCCGCGCCCATGAGGGGCACCTTGGATTGCGGCAGGGCGCACTCCAAAGCGCCGTCGCGCTTCTCCTCCGCCGTTTGGACCGTCTCCACGGGCTCCTCCTGCAAAGACGGCGCGTGCGCCGTTTGGGGAACGGATGCTTCCTCAAGCGCCTTCAGCCGTTGACTGCGGCGGGTAAATTCGGCTTCGAGCTCTCCGTACGCACGCGCGAGGGCATCGACGCTCTTGAATTTTCCCGCGAGAAGCACTTCTCTTTCGGGGTTCGCGTTTTTGTTTTCCTCTTCCACTTTTCATTCTCCTTTGCGGCGATGGGTGAGAAGATGCCGCTGCATCCGCTCCTTGAACGCCGCGTCCTTTTCCCCGCCCGAGAGCAGGGCGCGGAGGTGTTCGGCGATGTGCAGGGCGTGATCGTCGTATGCGTCCGCCTCCACCTCCTCTTTCATGAGCCGGACATTCTCCCGCTCTGCCTTCCGGATATGCAGATAGGAGATGTCCCGCGCGTTCTCGAAGGAGCCGTAGCCGAGCGCTTCGAGCACACGGCTGCGCACCCCGTCCGAGATCTTGCCCTCTCCGTCCTTCAAAAGCCCGAGGGAAAGGAGCTGCAGAATTTCCTCCCTCTCTTGTTCGGGCGTGCGGTCGTATCCCGTCTCGAACTCGACGTCGTCCGCCGAGATATCGCTCGCGTCGAAGTAGAAGAGCTCGGTATCCCCGCCCGTTCCCGTCATGCGGAGGAGCCGCCGCGTATGCGCGAACTGCTTATAAAGGTGCAGGATCTGTTTGCCCGCTTCCTTTACGGCACGCGCGACGCTCTCCGCCGCCGCCTGCATGCGGTCGGTATCCTGGTCGATGAGCAGCTGGAGCCCCACGGCGCTCGTCACGTGCGTGGGATTCGCGGAGTTGCGGGAGATCTCGCTCATGCCCGAGACGAGGATGAACTCCTCCGAGATGCGCGCCTCCTCCTCCGCGAATTCGGCGGGGAGCTTGCCGCAATCGAGAAACTGCGGCATGTTCGCCCCCTGCCGGTAGACGAGGATCTTGCCCGGTGAGAGCCCTTCGTCGGCGAGCTCCTCGGCGTCGAGAGAGCCGTCCTCGACGGCGATCACCCCCGCGGACAGGCGGTTCAGGAACTCGTGCTTGCGGTTCCTGACGGCGTTGTATGCCCGCTGGAGAGGGATCATGCGGTCGACGACGGACGTCCCGAAGAACGCCCCCGGAAGGGCGACGCTCGTCTGCCGGATAAAGGGCAGGGTGCGTTCGCCGCGGTCCCCGTTGCAGTACGGAAGGGGCCCCTCGAAGAGGAGCTTATCCCCCGCTGCGATCTCAAGCCGCCCGTCGGGATATCTTCCGCACGGACGGGTATACCGTTCAATGAGAATTTCCGCGTCCCCGAGCACGGGGCGCGCATTTCCCTCGAAGGGGCGTTTCCACCCGCCCGAGGGGGCATAGGGCAGGAGCGGGAATTCCGAGATCTCCCGCCCCGCGATCTCCACGCCGAATTTTTCGTAGATCTCCGCGACGGGCACCGCCTTCGCGTGGATGATGCTCCCCACTTCGCGCATCGACTCGGCGACGAGCGAATCGGGATAGACCTCGAAGGGCGAGAGCGCGATGACGTTCACATCCCCCTCCTTCATCGGGTGCCCGTTGTCGTCGCAGCCGATCACCTTGCCGCCGTCGTAGTTCCATACGACTTTATAGAACGCCGTGCCGCACACCTCCGACCACTGCGTCGCCTGCGCGATCACGTCGTCGAGGTCGACCCGCCCCTTCACGGAGCGCAGAATGCCCGAGGCGAGCCGCGCCGTTTTGAGGTCGGCCTCGCTGTCCGAAAAGGCGCGCACGCGCAGCGTCGGGCGCGCCTTGGAGAGCTTCGCGACGCGCGCGTCCACCGTGGGCGCGATGTGATTAAAACACATACGGGACTGCCAATAGAAGTCCGTCCCCTCCTCCATGAGTTCGCCCGCGGGGTCGATGTCGCAGAACTGGTTGCCGCTCACGAAATTCATATTGAGCTGCCAATTCCGCTCGAGCGACCTGCGCATCTCCCTGCGCCGCTCGAAGTCCGCCGCGATCTCCTCAGCGAGCTGCTTTTTGCGCCGCTCCTCCGCCTTTTCCTTGATTTCCGCTTCCTTCATGAATCCTCCTTCAACTCCTTCAAGAGCCTTTCTTTTTCCGCTTCGAGCTCTTCATCGGAGAGCGCCGAATAGTCGCGCTCCTCGAAGAGCAGTTTCGCCGCCTTCAGATCGGGCGGCACGTCCTTGCGCGTCTCCCGCCGCTTGACGAGCCTGAGCTCGCCGTCCTTCACGTCGTATTCCTCGGTCACTTCGCCCACGCTGAACCCGAGGGCGACCTTGAGGATCGCTTCCTTCACTTTGTCCGTCATTGTCCTCCCCCGCCGCTCATCTCCGCCGCCCCGCGCGGCGGATGCGGCGCTCCTTGTCCCGCTCGATCGCCGATTTCCCGCCGCCCGCGCTCGCCTGCGGCTTGGACATCAGATAGTAGCGGAGCTCGTCCATGGCGTGGTCGTCCCTTTTGACGGGCGCCTCGCCGCTCCCCCAGAAATACCCCTTGAATTCGCGGATCATGTTCACGCAATTCGAAAAGATGAAGAGGTTGGGGAATTGATTTTTTTGGGACAGGTACCGCTTTACTTGGGCGATCCCCGCGAATACGTCCTTGCAGACGTGCGGATCGGCGAGGATGCCGTGTTCGTAGAAGAGTTCGGTGACGCTCTGCCGCGCCGCGAGCGTGCGGCTGTCCGCGGCCGAGTCGATGAGCGCCGTCACCCTGCCGCGGGCGTCCCGCTTCCAGCCGAGCTCCTCCGAGATCCGCAGGATCGCCCCCGCGTGGCTGTCGACGTCCCATCCCGCCGCGTAGTGCTCGGCGACGACGTACACGTTGCCGTCGTAGTCCACCGCATACCAATGGGCGGAGAGCGGGTTCTTGAGCCCGGGGTCGATGGAGATCGTATCCTGCCATTCGGGCGGGATCGGGAAGGGATCGACGACGTGCACCGTCTCGTCGAATTCGGGATAGACGAGCCCCTCCCGCGTGCAAAATTTGCCGTATCTGCGCGCCTGCAACGTGGTCTCGTCCATCGTCTGCGCGAGGAGCACGATCTCGGACTTCGGCAGATAGGGGTTATCCTCCCACTCCATGAATTCATACCAGATCTCGGGGTCGTTTTTGGGATTGAGATAGATCTCCTCATAGATATACGTCAGGCCTTTGAGGGGGGTCATCGTGCCGAAGATATCCCCCTTGCGGTCGGCGACGCGCATCCTGCACTCCTCGTAAATCTCCCCCGGGGGCTCCTCGTCGAACCACACGAAGTCGAGCGAGCTGCCCTGGAAGCGCTCCCGCCCCATCTCGCAGCTCTTGAAGCCGATGATCGAGGTCCCCCCGAACACATTCTTCACGAGGATCTGGTCGATGACGCCCGCGGCGGGGGAATCCTTCCTGCCGCTCGTCATGATGATGTCCTCGATCCAATCGGGGCGGAGATAGTGCAGGATCTTGCGCTGGGCGACGTCGCGCTGCACCTGCGCCGTGAGCGAGACCACCCACCCGAACACGTTTTTCCTGTTCTTGCGGTAGGGATGGATGCCGCGCGCCATGTAGACGCACTCCACGGCGCCGCATTCCGTCTTGCCCGTGCGGTTGCCCCCGAACACCCAGCGGTTGCGCTGTTTGGCGCGGTGGAAAGCGATCTGCTTCTTGTGTTTTTTGCGCCCCGCGTTGTACTGCGCGAGATGATCCGCTTCCTTCCGCCGCGCCTGTTCCTGCGCGATGGCGCGGAGTTTCTGCATGATTTCGTCCATATTCGATAATTCTTTCCTTCCCTTGCACGCGCGGTTGCGCTATGATGGCGCGTATGAAACGTCTCTTTCTTGCGCCTGCGCTCGTCTTGTTCGCGCTGATGCTCGTCCTCTGCCCGCCTCCCGCCCGCGCGGCGCGGGCGGACGCTCCCCGCTATGCCGTCGCCGCCGATACCAACGTGTGGTTTTACAGCGCGGAAGGCGAGGAATATAAGCTCTTCCTGCTGCCCGAAACCTACTATGTCCGCGTCCTCTACAAAGACGATCTCTACACGGCGGTGGAGTATCTCGTGAACGACGCGCCCTACCGCAAGATCATGGGATATTGCCGCACGGAGGCGCTCACCTTCGTGGAATTCATCCCCGAACGCCCCTACCTCAAACGGCAGATCACCGTCTCCTACACCCTCCCGGGCGCGGGGGGCGGCTTCGGCGAGTTCGACAGCATCGAGCGCACCTTCGTCTACTACGGCAAACGCTACGAGAACGGCCAGCTCTACTTCTATGTGCTCGAGGGGGAGACCTTCGGCTTCATCCCCGCCGAGGAAGAGCTCTCCTTCGAGCGGAACGACGACTTCCTGAACGTCCCCGCGGGCCCCGCCGAGACCGATCCCTCCGAAGCGCCCCCGTCGGACGCCTCTTCCGTCCTGCAGATCGTCCTCATCCTCGCGGTGTGCGGCGCGGCGGTCGTCGTCGCCGTGCTTGCGCTGCGGGGCAAGAAGCCCGCGAACCACGAGGAGCACGACTTTTGAGGCTGCGGCTTCCAGCCGCGGCGCAGGGCGGCATACAGCCGCATGAAGGGCGCAAATTCCCCGAAACGGGCAAAGTAGACCTCGTCCGTCCAGCCCCGAGCGATGAGCAGTTCGCGCACGCATTTGAGCGCCGCCGCCTGCATGCGGTAATAGGAACGGGGCGCAAGCCCGCTCTCCTCCTGCGACATGCGCAGAAAATATTTCTCCGCGATACGGCGGTACCGCTCCCCCGTGAGCGCGGAGAGCACCTCGGTGAGCTCTTCAAAGAGCCCGCGGAGATAGGCCGCGAGCAAAAATTCGTCCGCGACCCCCGCCGCGGTCTCCTCTGCGGGACGGCGGCTCCCGAAGGAGAGCAGCGCACGGTTGCGCGCCGCGACTTCCGAAGCCTCCGCCAATCCGTTCAGGTAGGGATACCCATATAAAAATAACTTCACGATCTCGTTCTGCATACTCCCCTGCCCTGCGCCGAGCACTCCCTTGCACGGCGCGAATACAAACGTTTGTTCGTTTTTTATTATAGCATATCCGCCCCGCCGCACGCCACCCGCTGTGCCAAAATTTTTCGGACTTTTTTTTGACGGAAAGCGTTGCGTTTCGCTCGCGCGCGTGTTATAATGAATACGTATGAAATTTTTAAGAAGAGCAGCGGTCTTTGCCGTCGGGTTGGCGGCGTTTGTCCTCGCGCTTACGGGCGCGGGTCTTTCTGCGCGCACAAATGCGGCGACGGGCAGCGGCTCCCTCTTCCTGCCCTCCTCCTACGAACAATATTTAGCGCTCGAGGATCCGCAGGACGTTGCCCTCTCGGAGATGCACATCGCCATTGCCGACGGCGACGTCCTCTATCTCTACGACCGCGCCGAAAACCGCTACACCGCGACCACGCTCGAAGAAGGGACCACCGTCTCCAAACTCGGCTTTGCGGGCGAGCAGCTCTTCGTGGCGGTGACGGGCGTCAACAACGCCTTCTATGAATACGACTTCCAAAGCAACACCCTTGATCAGATTTCGGGCATCAACTGCTCCACCTTCCTCGCCGTGGGCGATACCCTCTATACGGCGACGGTGAGCAGCACGAGCACGACCATCGCTTCCTATCAGATCTCCGCCCTGCAATCGGGCACGGTGACCGCCAAAAATCTCGGCTCGCTCAAATTTAATGCCACCCCGTATATGGCTTATTCGGGAAATACGCTCTATTGCACCGTCAACGGACAAGTCTTTTATCCGGGCATTTCGGGGCAGTTCGGCGCCGATTCTTTCTATCTCTCTGCGCTCAATCCCTCTTTGGCGGAGAACGTCCGCTCGGTCTGCGCCTTCCGCGGCGAACTCTACTACACCGCGCAGGGCGGGCTCTATGCAAGCGATCTTACGGCGCACACGAGCCGTCTGCTCCTCGCGGGCGATGGGTTCGGCGCGCTCGCATCCCATGGTGAAACGCTCTATGCCGTCTGCGGGCAGTCCGTCCGCGAGATCTCCGTGGAGGAGACGGGCGCCGCCTACACGGGCTACGAGATCTCCGCGGCTTCTTCCTCCGTCAACCGCCTGAACGGCGCGGTGGATACGGCGCGGGCGGGTTCCCTGCTCGTCACTGCCGACGCGGGCAACCATCGGGTGAGCGTCTGCGACCTGCGCACGGGCGCCTGCGCGCAGATCCTTCCCCCCGATCCCGCCGCGTTTACCCCGCGCTTCGTCGCAACGGACGGCACGATCGTCGCCGCGGCGACCGACCGCACGATCTACACATGCACCTATGCGGCAGGGGAGGAGATGCGCTTCGAGGCGGCGGCGACCGCCGAGACCGCCATCCGCGGCATCGCCTGCGTCTATGGCGCCGTCTACTATGTGACGGGCAATGCCTATGGCAAGGTCGGCGGCGGAACGGTCTTTCACGAGGCGTACGGCTCCCCCGCGGCGCTCGCTTCGGACGTCTACGGCGGACTCTATGTAGCCTACGACAACCGCAGCGCGGTGCGCTTCTCCGAGCGGGAATTCCTCTCCGCGAGCGGGGGCGAAAAGCTCGATCTCACCCTGCCCGAGGGCTATGCTTCCCTCCGCGCAGACTTCGAGGGAAACCTCTATTATCTACAGGGGGGCGCCCTCTTTTGCAGTGCGGAGACGGCGCCGCTCCTCACCCTCCGCGGCGAGGATTTCGTCTGCACGGACGCCGCCCTGCCCGTCTCCTTCGCCCTCGGCTTCGAGGACAACGAGGTCTATTTCCTCTACGGGAACTTCATGGTCAAGACGGCGCAGGACGCGCTCGCCATCCCCACCCTCAACGAGATCTCGGCGGAGGGCGTGCGCGAAAAGGCCTTCTCCGTGCACGACGAAACAGGCCTTATCGTGGATATCCCCGCGGGGACGATCGGCGTCCGCACCGATCTCGATCTCCTCAAGGAGACCGACCCCGATTATTTCCCCTATGTCGCCCACTACCGCACCGAGGAGACAAAGCGCGGCGTGTTGCTCGCGACCAAGGATAGCTATGCGCTCGTCGTGCTCTATGAGATCGGCGAGAAGGACCGCGTGTACACCGCGAACCTCTTCCGCTTCGAGCCGACGGACAACGCCATGCTCCCCGAGGAGCAATATTGGGAACCAGAAACGGAGCCCCCTGTGCGCTATCTTTCGAACAGCGTCGGCGCCTATTGCTTCCCCTGCATGCACGGCGCGCTGCGCGGCGACGTCCTCGCGCGGGGCACCAAAGTGCTCGTGAAGGGCTACGTCACGATCGATCCAGAGCACGTCTACGCCCTCGTCGAGACCGTCGCGCGCGACGGAAAAACGGGGTACGTCCCCGCCTCTTATCTCACCGACGTCTCTCCCGAAGGGCAGGAAAACAGCGCCTTCGAGCCCGCCTATCTCAAGGCGAACAAGGCGGGCGTGGTGTTCACCGCGGACGACGGCACGACGATCACCGTCACCGAGCGCACCCGCGCGGAGTTCTCGCGCAACGATGACGGCACCTACACCGCGCGCATCACGCAGGACGGAAAGACGTATACGGCAACCGTCGAGGAGAGCGCGATCGACCGCGGCGACAGCGACGCGCTGCGCATCTCGCTCATCATCATTCTGACCGTGCTCGCCCTCCTCATCGTCGGCGTCTACTTCTTCCTCTTGCCACGTAAGCGGGGGGACGGTGCAGATCGTTCCGCAAAACGGGCGCAAAACCGTACCAAATAAAAAAACGGGAGCAAAACCGTACCAAATAAAAAAACGGGAGCAGGGCTCCCTCCGAAATTCAAAGGCGGTAATTTCATGGATTATCTTTCCCCTCTCGTGCCTTGTCGCGCCGATCCCTATCTCTACAAACACACCGACGGGAAGTATTATTTCACCGCGACCGTGCCGCAATACGACCGCGTCGAGATCCGCTGCGCGGATACGGTCAACGGCATCGCCGCGGCCCCCGCGCGCGTCGTTTGGCGCAGGCACCCCGCAGGCGCCATGGCGTGCCATGTCTGGGCGCCCGAGATCCACTATATCATGGGCAAATGGGTCATCTATTTCGCCGCGGGGCACAAGCCCGGCATCTGGCGCATCCGCCCCTATGCCCTCATCTGCCTGGGCGACGACCCCATGAAGGATGAATGGGTCGAGGGCGGCATGTTGCAGCGCGCCGAGGGCGATCCCTATCCCTTCACCGATTTCTCCCTCGATACGACCGTGTTCGAACACAGGGGGCATTGGTATATTATTTGGGCGCAGAAGTTCGGCACCGCGGAGGTGAAGAAGGCGATCTCCAACCTCTACATCGCCGAGCTCGAGACCCCTACGAAGCTCAAAACCTTCCACGTCCTCCTCACCACGCCCGACTACGATTGGGAGCGCGACGGCGGCTTCTGGGTCAACGAGGGCCCCGCGATCCTCAAACACGGCGGCAAGATCTTCTGCACCTTCTCCGCCTCGGCGACGGGCGCCTGCTACTGCATGGGACTGCTCACCGCCGACGAGGACGCCGACCTGCTCGATCCCCGCAGCTGGAAAAAGGACCGCTATCCCGTCTGCAAGACGGACGCCCGCCTCAAGATCTACGGCCCCGGGCACAACTGTTTCGTCGAGGGGGACGAGGGCGAACAGCTCTCCCTGCTCCACTTCCGCAACTACGAGAAGATCAACGGCGATCCGCTCAACGACCACAACCGCCATGCGCACGTCGTGCGGGTGACCTACGCCGAGGACGGCGCCCCGCGGTTCGTGTTCGACGAAGCCCGCCTCTACACCGCGCCCTTCGAGAACGAAAAGCAAAAGAACATCAACGCCTGAACTTTTTCGGGCGCAAACGGCTCCCGCGGGAGCCGTTTTTTCAATAAAAACCTTCGCGCTTCATATACTGTCTTTATGAAGCGCATTTTGTTTACGGGCGGCGGGAGCGCGGGGCACGTCGTTCCCAATCTCGCCGTCATGCACGAGCTCCGCTATACCTATGCCCTCTCCTACATGGGCACGGACGGCATCGAAAAACGGCTGATCGCCGAGGCGGGCTTCCCCTTCCTCGAAGTCAACTGCCCCAAGCTCGTCCGCGCGTTCACCGCCGAAAATCTCAAGATCCCATTTCTGCTCGCCCGCGCCAAGCGCGCCGCGCGCGCCATCCTCAAAGACGCCCCGCCCGATCTCGTCGTCTCCAAGGGCGGCTACGCGAGCTACCCCGCCGTGTGGGCGGCAAGCCGCCTCGGGATCCCCGTCATCACGCACGAGAGCGACCTCTCCCCCGGGCTGTGCACCCGCCTCATCGCCAAGAAGTGCCGGTACGTCCTCACTTCTTTTCCCGAGACGGCGCAAAAATTCGCAAACGGCAGGTGGACGGGCTCCCCCGTGCGGCGGGAGGTCCTCTCGGGCGAACGCGACCGCGCCCGCCGCAAATTCCAGCTGCCGAAGGAGGGCAACGTCCTCCTCGTGTTCGGCGGGGGCAGCGGCAGCCGCGCCCTCAACGAGGCGATCGCGGCGCATCTCGGGAAACTCCTCAAAACCTTCTCCATCCTCCACCTCGCGGGGCGGGAGGCGAGCGAGACGCGGCTGGAAAAGGGGGGCGTATATGTGCGAAAGCCCTTCGAGACGGACATGGGCAGCGCATACGCCGCAGCGGACGCCGTTCTCGCCCGCGCGGGCAGCAACACCGTATTTGAACTGCTCGCCCTCAAAAAGCCCGCCCTGCTCGTCCCCCTCGGCAAGAATTCGCGGGGCGACCAAACCGAGAACGCCCGCTACTTCGAGACGCGCGGACTCTGCCGCGTGCTCCCCGAGGCGCGCCTTGCGGAGCTCGTCCCCGCGCTGCAAGCCCTCCTGCAAGATCGGGCGCTCCGCGAAAACCTCGCCGCGGCGGACTACCCCGACGGCACGGGGCGGGTGATCTCGGCGATCGAGGACGTCCTCGGCGGGGCGAGCGAGTAGCCGTTCCCGAAGAGGTCGGCCTGCAAAAAGGAATCGGGCACCTCCCCCGCGAGCACGCTCTCGCAGATGAGCACCTCCGTGAGCGAGGCAAAGTTGCTTGTCCCCGAGGGCAGGATGATGGAGATATCGGCGACGATCTCGAGGTAGACGGAGTGCTTGGTCTGGTTGATGCCCGCGCTCTCGAACGCCGAGGTGAACTTGCAGGCGACATTGGAGATGGGCAGGATCTTCATGCGCAGTTTGGGACCGAAGCCCGCGAGCGTCCCGATGCCCGAAAAGGCGCCGAGCGGGATCTCCACCCCGTTCTCGCTCATCGTCTGCAAATTCTGTTGGGACATGTAGGCGACGTCGCGCGCGATACGGTTGATCTGCAGGGCGTTGGAGGTGATTGCGGAGATCTTGCCCGTCTCGTCCCGCTCGATGCGGATGAGATCCTCGTAGCGCACTTCGTCGGAGAGGGTGTAATAGATGGCGTCATTGACGGCGACCGTCGTCACCGAGCGCATGTTCGCCTCCGCGACCGACTTCACGATGTGCGTCGCGTTGCGGTGGAAGAGCACGATGAGGATGAGCGCGGCGCACGGGATCGCAAGGAGCACAATGCGCGTGCGCAGGCGGATACGATGCTTCACATCCTATCCTATGCCCGTCCCGTCCCCCGTTATGCGCCGCCGTATCCTTTCTCTTGGCACGATTGCGGTGTGAAACCGTATCCCTTCGGCTAAAATAAAACCGCGATCTCTTCCCTTTGCAGCCGCGTCGCCACAACAAAAAACGGTTATTTCGAAAAATATCGAAATAACCGTTTTTGATGGATTTTTTATGATTATTTTAGCGGAAACGGGTATAAATACTGCGCGCCCTGCGTGATTTCGACCTTGCCGCAGAAGCATTCCCGCAGCGCCTCTTGTACCCCGTCTTTCTCGCTGAGGCGCACGGCGAAGGTGAAGCGTGCCGCGGCGTCGTAGGCCGCTTTGAGCACCGCAAAACCGTTTCGGGCGAGGAAGCGGCGGAGGGTCCCTTCGTCGCCGTAGGAGACGGCGACGCACAGCTCGACGCACGCCTCGAAGCTCCGCTTCTCGCACGCCGCGACCGTGTCCGCCGCAATGCCCGCATAGGCCCGCGTGAGCCCGCCCGCGCCGAGCTTGACGCCGCCGAAGTACCGCACGACGGCAACGAGCGATTCGCACAGCCCCTGCGCGCGGAGGACGCCGAGGATGGGCATCCCCGCCGTTCCCTGCGGCTCGCCGTCGTCGGAAAAGCGTTGCAGGTTCCCGAGGCGGTCCGCGATGAAGCCGTAGCACACATGCGTCGCCGCGGGGTGCAGGGCGCGGAGCGCCGCAAGATAGGCGCGCGCGTCGTCCTCCCCCTCCACGCGGCGGCAATAGCCGAGAAAGCGGGACTTCTCGATGACCCGCTCGGTCTGCGCTTCGCCGTAAACGCCGAGATACATCAGCCGCGCACCACTTTCAGGTGCACTTTCTTGCCTTTGTGGAGGATGAACTCCCCCGCGGGCAGCGGCGCGAACACGTCGGCGATCTTCTCCTCGCCGATCGCAACGCCCCCCTGCTCCACGAGCCTTCTCGCCTCGCCGTTGGACTTGGCGACGCCCGTCTCCACGAGCATGGCGAGCACATTGGCGCACCCCGCGGAGATCGTGACGGTGGGCATCTCGCCGCCCGCCCCGAAGGCGCCGCGCGCCTCGGCCTGCGCCTTTTCGGCCTTCTCCTTCCCGTGCACCATCGCGGTGAGCTCGAAGGCGAGCCGTTCCTTGGCGGCGTTGATGCGCTCGTCGCGGAAGGCGCAGAGCGTCTGCACTTCCTCGAGCGGGAGGAAGGTGAGCAGCCGCAGGCAGTTCTCGACGTCGGCGTCCGCCGTGTTGCGCCAATATTGATAGAACTCGTAGGGCGACGTCTTGTTCTCGTCGAGCCACACGGCGCCCTTCTGGGTCTTGCCCATCTTCTTGCCCTCGCTCGTCGTGAGCAGCGCCGTCGTCATCGCATAGGCGGGCTTGTGCTCGATCCTGCGGATGAGGTCCGCCCCCGCGAGAATGTTGCTCCACTGGTCGTCGCCGCCGAGCTCGAGCGCGCAGCCGTAGCGCTGGTTGAGCACGAGGAAGTCGTATGCCTGCATGAGCATGTAGTTGAATTCGAGGAAGGAGAGCCCCCGCTCCATGCGCGTCTTGAAGCACTCGGCGGTGAGCATCTTATTGACGGAGAAATGCACGCCGATGTCGCGCAAAAAGTCGATATAGTTGAGGCCGAGCAGCCAATCGGCGTTGTTGACGACGATCGCGGCGTTTTCGCCCTCGAAGCGGATGAACCGCGCCATCTGCTCCTTGAATCGGGCGACGTTGTGGGCGATCGTCTCCTTGGTCATCATCGCGCGCATGTCCGTCCTGCCCGAGGGATCCCCGACCATGGCGGTCCCGCCGCCGATGAGCACGATGGGCTTGTGCCCCGCGTCCTGCATGTGCTTCATGATGACGAGTTGCATAAAGTGCCCGACGTGCAGGCTGTCCGCCGTCGGATCGAAGCCGATATAGAAGGGAACGCTCTCCCTGCCCAAGAGCTCGTAGAGCTCATCTTCGTAGACGGTCTGCTTCAAAAATCCCCGCGCGCGCAGGGTATCCATGACGTTCATCGGTAAACTCCCTTCCCGCAGCCCTTGCCGCGGGACGTCCGCCCGTTTTCGGGGGGACCGTATGTACATTATACACGCGCATGCCGCCGATGTCAACCGACAATCGGCGCTTTTTGCAAATTTTCCGCCGCGTGCTCTTGCGCCGCGCGGGCGTCCATGCGCGCGGCGACGTTGAACCCCTCGAGCGCGGCGAGCTCCCGCATGAGCTGCTCAAACGTCGCGTCCTCGAGACGTTGGCGGAGCGCCGCGTTGCGCCGCCTCTGCACCCCTGCCGTATGCCATTCGATGGTTTCCGTGATCGCGTCCATGCTCTTTGTATACGCGGCATTCCGCGGCGGCTGCGCACGCCGCAATGGCTTTTCAGGCAAAAAACGCGGGGATCTTGTCGAATTCCCTCTCGCTTACGCGGCGGGCGCATCCCGCAGTCCCCGGCGGAACAAACTCTGCGCGCCGTGAGGGATGGAGCGCCGTTCAGAGCGCAACGGTCTCACGAAGTCCGCGCGCGCCCATCCCCAAAGGGCGAACTGCGAAACCCGCCCCGCATGCGGAAGGCAAACACGGGAAAAAGCCCCCTACCGTATGTCATTCTTTTACGGTTTGGGCCGCGTCGGCGGCGGCGATCTGTTCGGCTTCCTCCGCAATCCGATCGGCGCGCACCGCCTCTTCCGCGTCCGCGGGCCGCGTGTCCGTCGCGGCGGGCTCCGCGCCTTCCTTGCTCCGCCCGATGAGCTTGAGCGTCGGGATCAGCAGTCCGCCCACGGAATTGCCCGCGATGATGATCCAAAGATAGAGGAACGCCTGCCACGAAGCGATCCCCGAGGCGGCGAAGTAGAACATATCGGCGATCGAGTGCTCGTACCCGCTCAAAATAAAGACGGGAATGCAGAACACGATGCCGAGCACCGTCTTGTGGTTGCGGTAGATGTCCACCGCCATAAAGACGAGGATCCCGCAGAGAATGGCGCGCAAAAACGCCGACAGGTACCCCTGATCGAGCTTCGCCGAGCACACGGCGAACGCGGCCTCCTTGATCTGCGGAATGGCGTAGGCGATGAGATACCCGAAGGCGAACGTCGCCATCGCGTTGCCGAGCAGGGAGACCAAAAGCACGGAGACGTCCCGCTTTTTATGGCTTTCATAGATCAGCCCGATCTTGCCTGTGTAGAGCCCGTAGCCCTTCCAGCAGATGCACAGGAGCGCCATCGGGAAGAACACCGCCCCCACGAATTTTCCGTACGGCTCCGCGATCGCGTTGCACGAGAGGAACACGGCGCCGCCCAGCGAGATCATGATGCCCGCGAGCAGCCCGTTCACGAGTTGCCGCAAAACTTCCGCCACGTTTTTCTTCATATGCACCCTTCCTTTTTGTCTTTTGCAGCAGTATACCACACCCCGCCGCCGAAGTCAAATTTTTAGCGCCGCCTGCACGGAATTTCTGCGCGCCTTGTATGAACACATGCGCCCGCATACATCCGTTTTATCTACCCCATCCCCCCGCTTCTTCGAAAGTTCGGCGAATTTGCGACCCCCCGTTGTTTCGGCTCCGCCTCTTCACTGCTTTTCGCGTTTTATGTATATACGTCCCCCTTCCGCTTGCCGCGCGGAGACCCTTCCTCGGCCGCGTATGCAAAAAAATTGCCCTGCGGCGAGGAAATTCGGCGGGGCGCGGAAAAATTTCACGAAAGACGCGGAAAATCACTTGACACTTTCCGAAAATTCTCTATAATTAGATATGCTTCCACACGGAGCCGTGGCGGACCGCCACAGAAAACGGCATATTGAGGTGTAGCGCAGTTTGGTAGCGCGCTTGGTTAGGGACCAAGAGGTCGTGGGTTCAAGTCCCGTCACCTCAACCACAGACCCCATATATTGTGTTTCCTATTTTTTGGAAATACGATATGTGGGGTCTTTCTGTTTTCGATCTCTTGGCGCGAATACAAAAAAGTAAACTGTTTTGGGTAGTAATTTGGGTAGGAAACGCATCAATATTCGAGCTTTCGGATCTCCCTCAGCTGAAATTCCGCCGAGAAGTGCGTATACACCGCGCTCGTCATATCCTTCTTATCCACATGCGCCGTCCACACGTCGACGAGCTCTTTCGAGATCCCGCACTCCTGGCAGACCGTGCTGAAGGTATGACGCAGATCCTTGAGCGTATGCTCGGGCATCAGCTTGCTGAAATTGTTTGTGAGGGCATCCTCTTTGATCTTGCGCACAGCATCCGAAAGCGGCAAATACTTCTTGAGCCCGGGCGCGATCGGGATCTTGCGCGTCGTCTTGCGCTGCCCCTTGCGGCACTTGCCGTTGGTCACGGTGATGAAGTCCTCGTCGAAGATCGCTGTCTTGAACTCGCCGCGGCGGATCCCCGTGTAGAGGAATACCATGAACGCGGGACCGTATACGGAACCCGCACAGCGCTCGATGAAGCGCTTGATCTCCTCTCTGCCGAGCGCTACGCCCTGCTTGCGGATATGCCGCGGGATCTCCACGTAGGCCATGGGATTTTCGCGGATCAACCGCTCTCCGACCGCCGCGCGGAATACCTCGTTCATGATCCCCTTCAGGGTCTCCGCCGTGCGGCCGTGCCCGAGGTCGATGCATTGCGCGAGGATCTTCTGGCAGCGCAGCGGCGTGATCTGCTTGAGCTTCATGTTCCCGATCTCCGGCAAGATGTGCAGCTCGCAGCTTCGCTTATTCATGCGGCAAGTTTCTTCATCCACCTTAAGACGCTTGACTTCATCGAAGTACCGCTCCGCGAACTGCGCGAACGTCACCGAGTGCTGCGGAAGCGGCCGCGGCTGCTCTTCATTCACGCTCTCCACCCATTCGCGGAACTTCGCGAGCGCTGTTTTTTTGTCTTTCGAAGTAAATTGTACGTTATACCCACCGCGACGATATCTCACTTGATAGAGCCCGTCGCAGGTCTTACGGATCTTTCCGTCCTTGAGTTTCGGCATCTTTCTGATCTCCTCCTGCGAAAAGTAAAGAGCCGTTTCCCGGGAGCGATCCGTTTCGCCACCGATTTTTGCGCCCGCCGAAGCGGCCGCCGTTCCCCTCTCCTCGCCCGGGAAATGCAATTCCGCGCCGAGGGCATTTTTTTTGCTTCAGAAACGCGTGCGTGAGGATCTTCGTTCACCCAGAGCATGAGCTTCGGGAGTTCGGGCGGCGAGAGATATGAGATCGCCTCCGTGAGCGCCCGAAAGGCCGCAAGCAGCTTCTCGCGCAAGAGTTCTTCTTTTTCCATGGTACTTCTCCTTTGGGGAAATTTCCCCTCAAGGGAAGTATAGCAAAAATTTTCCGCCGAAATTTAGTTAATTTTTGCGGTCAAAAATTAACTATTTTCTGAGAAAGGATTGACAAAATCGCTAATATCGGATATACTGTTTGTAGATAACAAGCAGGAGGTGATCATGACGACCGTAACCGCAACCGAAATGCAAAACAATTTCGGCAAGTATCTTCAATACGTACAATCGGGGAATGA
>CANQKF010000018.1 GCA_947624445.1 uncultured Clostridia bacterium
CCCCTCGACCTATGAGAGCAGCGTGAACACGGGGATCCTCGAGATCACTTCTGCGGGCTACGGATTTGTGCGCGCGCGCAACTGCCAGCCCTCGGCCGACGGCGACGTCTTTATTCCCGCGCCGATGATCCATTCGATGAAGCTCCGCCAGGGGGACTACATCGCCTGCACCGTCAAGCCCCGCCAGAAGAGCGATTCGCCCGCCATCGAGGAACTGCTCACGGTCAACGGCATGCCTATCGGCAAATACGAATCCCGCCCCAACTTCGACGCGCTCACGGCGCAATACGCGAAGGAGAAGATCGTGCTTTCCGAAAACGAGACCGATCTCTCGCTGCGCGTGCTCGATCTGTTCGCGCCCATCGGAAAGGGGCAGCGCGCGCTCATCATCGCCCCGCCCAAGGCGGGCAAGACGACGCTCTTGAAGTCCGTCGCCTCGGCGATCGCAAACAACCACCGCGAGATCTGCCTCATCGTGCTCCTCATTGACGAGCGCCCCGAAGAGGTGACCGATTTCCGCATGAGCGTTTCGGGCGCGAACATCGTTTATTCGACCTTCGACGAAGGAGCGGACCACCACATCCGCGCCGCCGAGCTCACGCTCGACCACGCCAAGCGCATGGCCGAGCAGGGGAAGGACGTCGTCATCCTGCTCGATTCGCTCACCAAGCTCACGCGGGCATACAACAATGCGATCGACAGCACGGGCAAAACGCTCTCGGGCGGGCTGGACGCGGGCGCGCTCGCCGAACCCAAGCGGTTCTTCGGCGCGGCGCGCAACACCGTGGAGGCGGGCAGCCTCACGATCCTCGCGACGGCGCTCGTCGAGACGGGGAGCCGCATGGACGACGTCATCTACGAAGAATTCAAGGGAACGGGCAATTCGGATATCTTTCTCTCGCGCGAACTCGCCGAAAAGCGGATCTTTCCCGCGATCGATATCCGCAAGTCGGGCACGCGCAAGGAGGAGCTCCTGCTCACGGAGACGGAACTCTCCGCCGTATACAAGATGCGGGAGCGCGGGCTGACGGAGAACATGGCGGGCCTGATCGACATGCTCCGCCGCACGCCCGACAACAACAATTTTGTTTCGCGCCTGCCCGAGTGGCTGCGCGTCTATAAGAGTCTTTAACAAGGGAGGAAAGCATATGGTCATCGGGATCGATCTCGGAGGGATGTCGGCAAAGGCTGCGATCCTCACGGACGGGGGATTGCTCGGGAAGTGCAGCGTCGTCACCTCGTCGGAACATTCTCCGTCGGAGACGGCGGCTTCGCTCGCGCGGCTCGCCGTGCAGGTGGCGGAGACCGCGGGCATTGATTTTTCGGAGGTCGAGGCGATCGGCATCGGATCGCCCGGCGTCGTCGACAGCGAGAACGGCACCGTCGTGCTCTGGTCGAATTACCATTGGCAGAACGTCGAGCTCGCGGAGCTCGTCGGCAGGGCGACGGGCAAGCGCGTCTTTGTCACGAACGACGCCAACGCCGCGGCGCTCGGCGAAGCGCGGTACGGCGCGGGCATGCGCTACCGCGACAGTATCCTCATCACGCTCGGCACTGGCGTGGGCGGGGGGATCGTGCTCGGCGGCAAGCTCTTCGAGGGCTACAAGAGCGCGGGCGCGGAGATCGGGCACATGGTCATCCGCGCGGGCGGAGAGCTGTGCACCTGCGGCAGACGTGGCTGTTTCGAGCGGTATGCCTCGGCGACGGCGCTCATCCGCATGACGGGGGAGGCGCTCGCGGCGCATCCCGAGAGCCGCATCCGCGAATTTTTGAAACCCGACGGCGAAGTGAGCGGCAAGACCGCCTTCCTCGCCGCCCGCGCGGGAGACCGCGTCGCACAAGGCGTCGTCGACGCCTACATCGGGTATCTCGCGGAGGGCATCGCGAATCTCGCCAACGTGATCCGCCCGCAGGCGGTCATGCTCGGCGGCGGCGTCTCCCACGAAGGGGAGGCCCTGCTCGCGCCGCTCCGAGAACGCGTGCGCCCGCTGCTCTACGCTTCGCCCGAATACGCGCCCTTCAAGATCCTCTGCGCGACGCTCGGCAACGAGGCGGGGCTCTACGGCGCCGCCGAATACGCCAACAACCGCCTCGCATAACGCTTCGGCACAGAAAAAGTCCCCGATCGCGATCGGGGACTTTTTCTGTGTGAGGTTTACTTTTTCTCTCGCGTGAGCAGGTGGTAGCAGATCCCGAACACGACGATTCCGAAGAAGAACACGACGGGAACGAGCACGTATGCCGCAAGCCGCAGGTGGTCGGTGAAGATGCCGATGTCCACGGAGAGGGCGAAGATCAGGGTGAGGATGACGGCCAGCGCATAGATGATGATCGAGTTCATGAGCATCCGTCCCGATCGCCGCAGCGAGTGGGCGCCGTAGTGGTTGGCATAGGCGAGCCCGGTCACGAGGAGAAGGACGAGTCCCACGCCCCACATCAGGAAGGGATAGAACATGGGCAACTTCACGCGGCTCTGCAGGGCGAGCAGGATGATCCCTTCGGCGAGGCAGAGCACGAACACGACGATCGCGCTCAGGAAGAGGGCCTTCCCGCGGTGAACGGTGTTCTCTTCCTCGAACGCTTCCCGCTCGGCGGATTTGCCGCCCGTGGTCGCGATGCGGATGTTGTCGCGGGAGGCGCGCCCCTCGAGATCGCCGAAATCGAGATCTTCGACGGACTTCGCGCGGATGCGGCGTGCCGCGGGATCGTAGGCGGTGTTGGCGTAGATGCCCTGCACGACGGAGCGGTAATCCCCGTTGTTTGCGGGGGGCTCGGGCGCGAAGAAGCCGTAGTCGTTACGCGGCTGTTCTGCGGGCGGCGCGCTGACCATGCGCAGATAGTTATATTGGATGAGTTCCTGTTCCCGCTGGCGGAACAGCGCCTGCTGTTCGTTGAGGATCTGGCGGCGCTGTTCTTCGAGCGCGGCCGCATGTTCGCGGCGCTCGCGGTCGAGCAGCTCGTCCCGTTCGCGGAGTTGCTGCGCGAAGCGGTAGCGCTCCTCGGAGAGGGCATGTTCGCGGCGGTCGATCTCCTGCTCGCGGATCTCGAGCGATTCGGCGCGGGAATCGAGGTCCTCGCTGCGCGCGTCGAGCTTTTCGCCGAGCTCTTTGAGCCGCGCGCCTTCTTCCTTCTCATGATCGGCCTCGCGGGCGGCGAGTTCGAGCTCGAGCGACTGCTTGCGGGAGAGTTCCTCGTCGTCGAGCATGCGGCGGCGTTCGGATTCCTCGGCTTCGAGCGCCTCGCGGCGGCGTGCGGTCTCTTCGTCGAGCGCTTGGCGGCGCAGGGCTTCCTCTTCTTCCAATGCCTTGCGGCGCTCCTGTTCGGTCTCTTCGAAGCGGCGGATGCGCTCGGCAAGATCGGCGTCCTGCGCGGCGCGGTTGGCTTCGCTGACCGCCATGTCGCGGGAGAGGGAGAGCATCTGCTCGGACTTGAGCGCCTCGAGCTTCGCGCGCTCCGCGCCGATCGCGGCTTCCCGTTCGCCGAGTTCGCGCTCCCGCCAAAGGCGCTCGGTCATGAACGCCTCGTTGCGCGCGCGGACTTCCTCTTCGAACTGCGCGCGTTCGGCGGCAAAGGATTCCTTGTTGGCGGCGAGAAGGGCTTCGTCCGCCGCGAGACTGCTCGTCTGCGCCTCGATCTCCGCCTGTTTTTGTTCGATCTCGCTGCGCAGCGCGGCGATCTCGCTTTCCCGTTCGCGGAGCTGTTCGCCGAGCGCCTCGATCTCGGACTGCTTTTCGGCGAGTTCGCCCTGCTCCAAAGAGAGCTGCTCGGCGCGCTCCTGCGCGTCGGCGAGTTCCTCCTGCAATTTGAGCAGTTCCGCGCGGTCGCTCTCGAGCCGGTTTTCGCGTTCGGCGAGCTCGTTTTCCCGCCATGCGCAGTCGCGCTCGTGCGCTTCCGCTTGCGCGCGCTGTTCCTCCTCGAAGCGGGTCCGCTCGGCCTCGAGCGCCGCCTTTTCGGCGGAGAGGGCATTGCGGTCGTCCTCGAGTTCGGCGTTCCTGCGGATGTATTCCTCCTCGATCGCGGCGCGGTCGGAGGCGAGCTGTTTCTCGCGTTCGGCGAGCTCGTTTTCCCGCCATGCGCGGTCGCGCTCGTAGGCCTCGTTCTTCTCGCGCTGTTCCTCTTCGAAGCGGGTCCGCTCCTCCTCGAGGGCCGCCTTTTCGGCGGAGAGCGAGTTGCGGTCCTCCTCGAGTTCCGCGTTCCTGCGGCTGAATTCCTCGTCGATCTCGGCGCGGTCGGCAGAGTCGTCGAAGATGGGCTCGTAGTCGAGCTCCTCGCCTTCGCCCTCGCGGAAGGGAACGCGGGAAGTCGAGTTGCGCAAAACGCGCATATTCACGGCGGTCGGCGCGGGATTGTTGAAGTCGAACGCCTTATCCGAGATCAGCGAATCGATGACCGTGCGGGAATATTCCCATTCCGATTGGTTCTGCTCGGAGATCGCCTTGCCTTCCTCGGTGAGCGAGAAGTACTTTCTTCTGCCGCCCCCGACGGAGCCGCCCCAATAGGACGTGACATAGCCTTCCTTTTCGAGGCGCTTCAAGGCGCTGTAAAGAGAGGGCTGTTTGAGCGAATACTGTCCGTGGCTCTTGCGCTCGATCTCGGCAATGATCTCGTAGCCGTATCTGTCGCCGTCGTAGAGCGAACGGAGAATGATCGTGTTGATGTGCCCGCGGATGAGGTCTGCGGAGATGGATTTTTCTTCCTTTTCGCCTTCCTCTTTCGCTTCCTCGGCCACGACGTTATCTTCGTCGTCCATAGATATTCCTCCTTTGTTTCCTACATTATACTATATACGGGAAGTTTTGTCAATAGTTGAAGTAATATGTGTGACATAATTTTGGAAAATTTTTCTGATTTTTTCGCATTTTTCGCGGAATTTCTGCATATAGAGCTACGATGGGAGCATTGCGCGGCGCATTTTTTATCTTGGGCGGGGCGATCGGCGCGGGATTCATCTCGGGCGCCGAACTTGTCCATTTCTTTCATACAAAGTACTATCTTTGGAGCGTTTTGGCGGCCTCGGCGGTCTTTGCGCTGCTCGCCCGCTGCTATCTTTTCCTCGGGAAAAAGTATGGCGGGTTCGCGGGGGCGACGGAGGCGCTCTTCGGGCGTGCCGCAAAGGGGATCCGCGCCGCGCTCTCGCTGTGCGCGTTCGTGCCCTGCGCGGGCATGCTCGCCGGGCTCGACGCCCTCCTGCCCCGTGCCGCTCCGCTGCTCTCCTCGGCGGGGTTGCTGCTGTGCGCGGCGGTCGCCGTCCGCGGGACGAAGGCGATCGGATGGCTGAACACCGCGCTGGTCCCCGCGCTCGTGCTCTTCGTGTTCTGCGCGGGCGGAGGGGCGACGGCGCTCCCGCCCGCAGGCACGGGAAGAGGGTTCGGCGTCGTCTATGCGGGAATGAACGGCTTTCTGCTCGCGCCCGTGCTCATGGACGCGGGCAGGGAGATGAAGCGCCCGCTCGCCTCCGCGCTGCTTGCATCCGCCGCGATGGGCGGCTGTGCGGCGGTCATCCTGCGCCGCGTCTTTGGGGAGGGGGCGAACGCCATCGCCGCGGAGATGCCCTTCCTCTACGCGATGCGCGGCGCCAAGCTGTTCCCGTTCGCCGTGGCGCTCGCCATCCTCACCTCGCTCGCCGCCTCGCTCTACCCGCTCTTCGCGCTCGCGGAGGGGCTTCCCCGCACGAAAAAAATCGCCGCGAAGAGCTTGGTGCTCTTCGCGGCTTTCGGGCTCTCCCGCCTGGGGCTCAAAGGGATCGTGCGGTTTTTGTACCCCGCGGAAGGATATCTGGGATTGGCGTTTTCAGCGGTCTGCGTTCTTTACGATCGCCTTTTCGAGCAGCGCCACAAGGAAATACATCCCCGCGGCGAGCAGGCAGAGGATGCAGGTGGCGCTCATCACGAGGTCGAGCTTGAACACCTGCCCGCCGTACACGATGAGATACCCGAGCCCCGCCCGCGACACGATGTATTCGCCCATGATCGAGCCGATCCACGCCATGCCGACGGCGACCTTCAGCATGGAGATGAAGGAGGCGAGCGAAGAGGGGATCACGAGCTTGCGCAGGATCTGCCACTTCGTCGCGCCCATCGAGCGCAGGAGCAGGATCTTATTCTTATCTGTGGCGATGAACGCTGAAAGCATGTGCAGGATGCACACGATGATGCCGACGAGCACCGTCATAAAGACGATCGCGGTGCTCCCCGTGCCGAACCAGATGATGATGAGCGGCCCGAGCGCGATCTTGGGGAGCGCGTTCAGGACGACAATATAGGGCTCGAGCACCTCGCGCAGGAGATCGCTCCACCAGAGGGCGAGCGCAACGCCGCATCCGAGCACGACGGCGATCGCAAAGCCCGCGAGCGTCTCCGCGAGCGTGACGCCGATGTGGTAGAAGAGGGAGCCGTCGCGGTAGAGCGAGGCGATCGTCGCGCCGATGCGCGAGGGCGAGCTCGTGAGGAAGGGATCCGCCCAGCCGACCCGCGTCACGAGCTCCCACACGCCGAGCAGCAGGGCGAGCAGTCCCAGCCGCAGCGCCCAGATGAGCGCCCGCCGCTTTTTCCTCCGTTTCAAAAAGGTCATATGCTCATCCGAGCATTCCGTCAGATTGTGTTTCATTCGTTGAGTTCCCTCCAAAGTCGTTCGAACCACCCCGAGAAGTTCGCCTGTTCGCGCCGTTTCAGAGGATTTCCGACCTCGAAATCCAGCGTGTGCGTGTGCGCCACGCGGGCGGGGCGCCGCGTGAGGACGAGCACGCGGTCGGCGAGCGAGATCGCCTCGGAGATATCGTGCGTGATGAGGAGCGCCGTCTTTTGCTCCGAGCGGATGATCTCGGAGACGTCCTCGGTGACGTTCAGCCGCGTCTGGTAGTCGAGCGCGGAGAAGGGCTCGTCGAGGAGCAGGATATCGGGGTCGGTCGCGAGCGTGCGGATGAGCGCGGCGCGCTGCCGCATCCCGCCCGAGAGCTGCCCGGGATAGCTGTCGAGGAAGTCTCCGAGCCCGTATTTCACGGCGAGTTCCCGCGCCCGCGCGCGGTGCTCGGGCGCCGTCTGCCGCTTGATCTCGAGGGGCAGGCAGATGTTCTTCTCGATGGTCCGCCACGGGAAGAGCTCGTCGCGCTGCAACATGTATCCGAAGCTGCCGCGGCTCTCGACGGTGCCCGCGGAGGGCTTCATGAGCCCCGCCGCGAGGGATAAGAGGGTGGTCTTTCCGCAGCCCGAGGGCCCGATGATGGCGACGAATTCTCCCTCGTCGACCGAAAAGGAGAGGTCTTGTGCCGCGATCGTCTCCCCGCGGACGGTGTGATAGATGTAAGTCACATCGGAAAATCGCAGAATTTCCTTTTTCATAGGCGTTTCCTCTGTAAGGGCGGCGCGCAGGCTATGCCTTCAACGCTTGATAGGCCTTCTTTGCGTAGCTGTTATCGACGAAGAATCCGAAATCCACGCGCGCGGGGAGCTCGCCCGCCGCGTCCATGATGTCCTGGAGCCGCGTGAAGCTCGCCTCCGTCATCGTCATGTCCGTGACCCACGCGTCGATGTCGCGGTAGTTCCCGACGCTCGTCGCGAGGGACGCCTCCGAGGTATCCGCAAAGTGTTGGGTGAGATGCTTCGCGATGTCCTCGGGCGACTTGGTCTGCGCATAATCGACCGCCTTGAGCATGGCGCGCAGGAAGCCCTGTACGACGTCCTCGTGCGCGGTGAGCCACGATTTCTTGGCGATGAAGCTCGTGTAGGGGACTTCGCCGCTCGCTTCCCCGACCGCCGCGACGATGAATCCCTTGCCCTCGGCCTGGATGGCGGATGCGGTGGGCTCGAACACCGTGCAGTAGTCGGCGGTGCCTTCGAGGAAGGCCGCCGTCATGTTGTTGAACTCGACGTCGAAGTTGAGCTTGTAGCCTTCCACGCCCCGTTCTTTCAGGATGTATTCGAAGGTCATCGCAGGCACGCCGCCGTGGCGCCCCGCGAGGATCTCTTTGCCCGCGAGGTCCTTCCAATCAAAGGTCGCGCGCTCGTCGTCGCGGGAGAGCAGGAAGGAACCGTCGCGGTGGGTGAGCTGCCCAAAGACGATGGGGACGTCGCTCGTACCGCCCGAGGCGACATAGAAGGCGGCTTCGGGGCCGCAGAAGCCGACGTCCGCGCTGTTCGAGAGCACGGCCGCCATCACCTTGTCGGCGCCGCCGCCGTTGGTGAGCTGGATCCGGATGCCTTCTTCCTCGAAATACCCGAGGGAATCGGCGAGATACATCGGCGCATAGAACACCGAGTGGGTGACTTCGTTGATGCGGACGGTCGTGAGCCCGTCGCCCGTTCCGCCGCAGGCGGAGAGGGGAAGGAGGGCAAAGACCGCCGCTCCCAGAGTCGTAAGTAGTTTTTTCATATTTCACTCCGTAAAAATTGGAATATTATATTCTATGTCAAGGGCGGAATAATTGACAACGCGGAAAAAAGAGAGTATAATGATTTGGATTACGAACGGGGAAACGATGGTTATGAAAGAAATGCAGACAACTTATGATCCGAAGGCCTTTGAGGATGCGATCTATGCGCGTTGGCTGGAAAAAGGAGCCTTCCACGCGGAGATCGACCCCGAAAAGGTGCCGTTTACCGTCATGATGCCGCCCCCCAACATCACGGGACAGCTCCACATGGGGCACGCGATGGATGAGACGATGCAGGATATCATCGTCCGCTTCAAGCGCATGCAGGGATATTCCGTCCTCTGGCAGCCCGGGACCGACCACGCCTCGCTCGCGACCGAACACAAGATCGTTGAAAAGCTCCGCGAAGAGGGGACGACCAAGGAAGAACTCGGCCGCGAGGAATTTTTGCGGCGCGCCTACGCATGGAAGGAGCAATACGGCGGAAGGATCGTCGAACAGCTCAAAAAGCTCGGCTCCTCCTGCGATTGGGACAGGCTCGCCTTCACGATGGACGAGAAGTGCTCCCGCGCCGTCCGCGAGGCCTTCTTCCGCCTCTATGAGAAGGGGCTCATCTACCGCGGCAGCCGCATCATCAACTGGTGCCCCGACTGCAAGACGGCGCTCTCCGATGAAGAGGTCGCCTATTCGGAGGACGCGGGCAATTTCTGGTACTTCAACTATCCCGTCGAGGGCTCGGAGGAGGTCATCACGATCGCGACGACCCGCCCCGAGACCATGCTCGGCGATACCGCCGTCGCCGTCCATCCCGACGACGCGCGCTATTCCCATCTCGTCGGCAAGACGCTCGTTTTGCCCATCGTCGGGCGGAAGATCCCCGTCGTCGCGGACGCCTACGTCGATCCCGCGTTCGGCACGGGCGCGGTGAAGATCACGCCCGCGCACGACCCCAACGACTTCGAAGTGGGGCTCCGCCACAACTTGCCCATGATCCGCGTGCTCGGCGACGACGGTAAAGTCAACGCCGAGGGCGGGAAATACGCGGGGCTCGACCGCTACGAGGCGAGAAAGCGCATCGTAGCGGAGATGCAGGAGCTCGGGCTGCTCGTCAAGATCGAGGCGCACACGCACAACGTCGGGCATTGTCACCGCTGCAACGCCACGATCGAGCCCATCGTCTCCAAACAGTGGTTCGTGAAGATGGCGCCCCTCGCCAAACCCGCGATCGACGCGGTGATGAAGAACAAGACCAAGTTCACGCCCGACCGCTTCGCCAAGATCTATTATAATTGGTTAGAGAACATCCGCGATTGGTGCATCTCCCGCCAGCTGTGGTGGGGGCACCGCATCCCCGTGTGGTACTGCGAGGACTGCGGCGCCGAGATCTGCGCCCGCGAGGATCCCGCCGTCTGCCCCAAGTGCGGCGGCACGCACCTGCGGCAGGACGAGGACTGCCTCGATACATGGTTCTCCTCCGCGCTCTGGCCCTTCTCCACGCTCGGCTGGCCCGAGGAGACCCCCGAATACAAGTATTTCTACCCGACCGACGTGCTCGTCACGGGCTACGACATCATTCCCTTCTGGGTGATGCGCATGATGTTCTCGGGGCTGCGCTACACGGGCAAAGTTCCCTTCCGCGACGTGCTCATCCACGGGCTCGTGCGCGACGAAAAGGGGAGGAAGATGTCCAAGACGCTCGGAAACGGCGTCGATCCCCTCGAAGTCATCGAAAAATACGGCGCCGATTCGTTGCGGCTCTCCCTCGTGACGGGCGTCGCCCCCGGCAACGATACCCGCTACACCGAGACGAAAGTCGAATCTTCGCGCAACTTCATCAATAAGATCTGGAACGCCGCACGCTTCGTGCTCATGAACGCCAAGGACGTCGACGTTCCCGCCGACCTTACGGGGATCAAGCTCACGCCCGCCGACCGCTGGATCATCTCCCGCCTCATGGCGACCGTCCGCGAGGTCACGCTCTCGCTGGAAAAGTACGACCTCGGCATCGCGGCGGATAAGCTCACGAATTTCGTCTGGGACGACTTCTGCGATTGGTACATCGAGCTCTCCAAGCCCGCGCTCTACGGGGGGGATCCCGAGCGCAAGCGCGCCGCCCTCGGCGTGCTCATGTATGTGCTCAAGCAGACGCTCAAGCTCCTGCATCCCTTCGCGCCCTTCGTCACCGAGGAGATCTACGGCTATCTGCCGGGCACGGAGGGGGAGATCATCAACGCCCGCTATCCCCGCTACAACTCCAAGTTCGCCTACCGCGAGGAGGCGAAAGCGTTCGAGGGCGTCATCGGGCTCATCAAGGCGGTGCGCGCGATGAAGGTCTCCGTAAACTGCCCGCCCGCCAAGAAAGTGCATCTCTACCTCGTGACGGACGCCCGCAGGCTCATTTCCGTCAACAAGAACTCCATTCTGCGCCTTGCGGGGGCGAGCGAGATCGAATTCGTGGAGCGCGGCGCGGCGGCGGGGGAGAAAGTCGTCTCGCAGGTCACCGAGATCGCGCACATCTTCATCCCGCTCGGCGAACTCGTGAACATCGAGGAGGAGCGCGCGCGCCTCACCAAGGAACTCGAGCGCGTCGTGGGGGAGATCGCCCGCGCCGACGGAAAACTTGCCAACAAGAATTTCACGTCCAAAGCGCCCAAAAAACTCGTCGAGGACGAGTATGCCAAGCGCGACAAATATCTTGAGATGAAAAAGAAGATCGAAGAGCAGCTCGGATCGCTGTAACTCGGGAGGCGGCAGGATGCCGCCTTTCGCATTTGGCGAACTTTCCGCGGGAAAGTTGCGCTGCACCGTTGACATTTCCGCCGCGGTTTGCTAATATGGAAAACAGGAGGGGAACTCATGGACGATTTTACCGTTTGCGACGAGGAATCGCTGTCTCGGCTCCTTGCGCGCGTGCGCGGCGCGCAGGCGAAATTCGCGACGTACACGCAAGAACAGGTCGATCGGATCTTTTATGCGGCGGCGCTCGCCGCCAACAAGGCGCGGATCCCGCTCGCAAAGCTCGCCGTCGAGGAGACGGGGATGGGCGTCGTCGAGGATAAGGTCATCAAGAACCACTATGCCTCGGAGTATATCTACAATGCCTACAAGAACACAAAGACGTGCGGCGTGATCGAGCACGACGCCGCGGGGGGCTACACGCGCATCGCCGAGCCCATCGGCGTGCTTGCCGCCATCATCCCCACGACTAACCCGACTTCCACCGCCATTTTCAAGTGTCTGCTTGCGCTCAAGACGCGCAACGGGCTCATCATCTCCCCGCATCCGCGCGCCAAGCGTTCGACGATCGAAGCGGCGCGGATCGTCGCGGAAGCGGCGGTCAAGGCGGGTGCGCTCGAGCACATCATCGGCTGGATCGACATGCCCACCGTGCCGCTCTCGGGGATGATCATGCGGGAGGCCGATATGATCCTCGCGACGGGGGGCCCCGGCATGGTCAAGGCGGCGTATTCCTCGGGGAAGCCCGCCCTCGGCGTGGGCGCGGGGAACACGCCCGCCGTCATCGACAGCTCCGCCGATCTCCGCCTCGCCGCCTCTTCGATCCTGCACTCCAAGACGTTCGATAACGGCATGATCTGCGCCTCCGAGCAATCCGTCATCGTGCTCGACGACGTTTACGACGCCTTCAAGGCGGAGATGAAGCTCCGCGGGGCCTATTTCCTCACCCCCGAAGAGACCGAAAAGGTGCGCAAGACGATCATCATCAACGGCGCGCTCAACTCCCGCATCGTGGGGCAGACGGCGGAGACCATCGCAAAGCTCTCGGGCTTCGAAGCGCCCAAGGGCACGCGGGTGCTCGTCGGCGAGGTCGAATCCGTCGATCTCTCCGAGGAATTCGCCCATGAAAAGCTCTCTCCCGTGCTCGCGATGTACCGCGCCGCGACCTTCGAAGCGGCGGTCGCGAAGGCGGACCGTCTCATCTGCGACGGCGGGCTGGGGCACACTTCGGCGCTCTACGTCGATACGGCGACGGGCGGGGAGAAGATCGAATATTTCCGCAAGATCATGAAAACTTGCCGCATCGTCATCAACACGCCCTCCTCGCACGGCGGCATCGGGGATCTCTACAACTTCCGTTTCCCGCCGTCGCTGACCCTCGGTTGCGGCAGCTGGGGCGGGAATTCGGTCTCGGAGAACGTCGGCGTCAAACACCTCATCAATATCAAGACGGTTGCGGAGAGGAGAGAGAACATGCTTTGGTTCAGAACACCCGAAAAGGTATATTTCAAGCGCGGATGCCTCGGCGTGGCGCTCGGGGAGCTCGGCGAGGTCTATAAGGCCAAGCGGGCATTCATCGTGACGGACCGCTTTCTCTTTAGCAGCGGCTTCACGAAGTGCGTCACCGACCGCCTCAACGCACAGGGGATCGTCTACGAGATCTATCCCGACGTCACCCCAGATCCCACGCTCGCCTGCGCCAACGAGGGCGTGGAGCGGATGCGGGATTTTGCGCCCGACGTCATCCTCGCGATCGGCGGGGGCTCGCCCATGGACGCCGCCAAGATCATGTGGGTGCTCTACGAACACCCCGAAGTGAACTTCGAAGATATGGCGATGCGCTTCTCGGATATCCGCAAGCGCGTCTATTCCTTCCCGCACATGGGGGAGAAGGCGCGCTTCGTCGCCATTCCCACGACGGCGGGCACGGGCAGCGAGGTGACGCCCTTCGCCGTCATCACCGATGAGGCGACGGGGACCAAATATCCGCTCGCCGACTATGAGCTTCTGCCCGACATCGCGATCGTCGACGCCGACCTCATGATGGATATCCCCAAGGGGCTCACCGCCGCTTCGGGCATCGACGCCGTTTCGCATGCGCTCGAGGCGATCGCCTCGGTCATGGCGACGGATTTCACGAACGGCATCGCAAAGGAGGCGCTCCGCCTGCTCTTCGCCTATCTTCCGCGCGCCTACGAACGGGGGGGCGGGGCGGACGCCGAAGCGCGGGAAAAGGTCGCGAATGCCGCGACGATGGCGGGCATGGCGTTTGCGAACGCCTTCCTCGGCGTCTGCCATTCGATGGCGCACAAGCTCGGCTCGTATTTCCACATCGCCCACGGCGTCGCCAATTCGCTCATGCTCGAGGAGGTCATCCGCTTCAACAGCAGCGAGGCGCCGACCAAGATGGGGACCTTCCCGCAGTACGCCTACCCGCAGGCGCAGGCGCGCTATGCCGACGCCGCCCGTTACCTCGGGCTGCAAGGGGGGAGCGACGAAGCGCTCGTCGAGGCGCTCATCGCAAAATTGAAGGAACTCCAACGCGCGCTCGGGCTACCCGAGACCATCGCGGCGGCGCTCGGGGAGAAGTATTCCGAAGCGGACTTCCTCGCGCAGCTCGACCGCATGAGCGAGGACGCCTTCGACGACCAGTGCACGGGCGCCAATCCCCGCTATCCGCTCATTTCCGAGATCAAAGCGATGTATTTGAACGCTTACTACGGCAAACAGCGGTGAAAAGAGGGGAGAATTGAAAGTTTGCGAAGTACTATGCCACGCATAATACAGAAAAAATAAGCATAAAAAAACCGCCGTTGGGCGGTTTTTTCGTTCATTTTCGTTTATTCGAGCGGGACGACGTTCACTTTGATCTTTGCGGCGACGCTTTCCATGAACCGCACTTCGGCGTCGAAGATCCCGATGGACTTCATGGCTTCCTTTGCCGTGATGCGCTTTTTATCGACCTCGAAGCCGAGCGCCGCGAGGGCAGAGGCGATCTTATCCGTCGTCACCGAGCCGAACACCTTGCCGTTTTTGCCGATGCGGATGGGCACCGTGACGAGCGTTCCGTCCATCTTTGCCGCGAGTTCCTTCATCGCCTTCACTTCCTCGGCGCGCCGATGGGCGTCGGCGGCTTGCCGTTGGCGCAGTTCGTTGATCTCGCCGTTCGTCGCGACGATGGCGAGCCCCTTTTTTAAGAGGAAATTCTTGGCGTAGCCATCGGATACCTCGATGATATCGCCCTGTTTTCCGTTTCCCTGCACGTCCTGTTTGAGAATAACTTTCATGATTTTCTCCTTTTTTCTTATTTTACAGGCTTTGGGGGGATTTGTCAAGATATTTTTTTGCAAAAAGAACCATACTTCAGGCAAGGAGGGAACTATGCAAGAAGAGATCAATAGGGGCGTCTCCTGCGGCGTGACGGATTGCCGTTACAACCGCGACGGAATGCACTGCGAGCTCGATAAGATCCACGTGGGCAACACGTGCGACTGCGAGCACTGCACCTGCTGCGACAGCTTCGTGCACCGCGGCGTCTGAACCGAGCAAGGCAAGGGCCGGAAGCGATCCGCTTTCGGCTTTTGTATAAAATCACAGGAGCGGCACAAACTTACGGCAGCGGGGATCCGCTTTTACGATAGAGCCTTTTTCGCGGAAGCCCCCTCGGAAAAGGCGGAGGGGGCACAACGGTTTGCGCCTCCTCTTATTTTTTGCATGACGGGCGGGAGAGCGGCATAAAATATGCCGTATGAAGCCAAAAGCGGCGAAATTTTTGCATATTTTGCGCCTTGTCCTGCCCTACCTGTGCGTCGCGGCGCTGATCTTCGGCGCCTTTCCCCCGCAGCGTTCCGCGCAGACTGCGGCGCAGCCCGTCGTGCGGATCTGGAACGTCGATACCTTCGAGGGCGGGAAGGGCTCGCGGACGGGCTTTCTGCGGAACGTCGCGCGGAAGTTCGGTGCGCGGGAGGGGGCGTATTTTCTTGTCACGAGCTACACCGCCGAGGGCGCCGAAGCGGCGTTTCTGGAGGGCGAACGGCCCGATCTGATCTCCTTCGGGCCGGGGCTCTCGTGCTTTCTCGAATGCGCCCGACCGCTCCCGTATTCCTTCTCCGCGGGGGAGGCGGAGGGCACGGTGCGCGCCGTGCCGTGGTGCAGCGGCGGCTACTATCTCTTTTCGGCGACGGACGATTTCACGCAGGCGGGGCGCACGGCGATCTCGGCGGGCGGGACCAATCTCGCGTGCGTTGCGGCGCGCTATGCGGACATCGCGGGCGAGGAGATGTCCTCCGAGGCGGCATATACGGGCTTTCTTGCGGGGAAATACCGCTACTTACTCGGCACCCAGCGCGACGTGTGCAGATTTGCGGCGCGGGGCGCGTCCGTCTACCGGAGGGAACTTGCGGGATACAACGACCTCTTCCAGTGCATCGCGCTGCTCTCGGCGGAGAAGGAGGAGATCTGCCTCGCGTTCCTCGCCGAGCTGCTTTCCCCGCAGGTGCAGGCGACGCTTTCCGAGATCGGTATGGCGTCCTATGCGGCGACGGGCAAGACCCGCGCGCCGAGCCTGTTTTCCGACCAAACCGCGCGCGCGGCGCTTGCCGAACGCGCGCGTGCGGGCGAACCCGTAAAAAATATCGACAAATTTCTAAAAACCGTTTGAAATATGCAGAGAAATGTGGTAGAATAAAGGAGCGTAAATTTGGAGATCCATGCGTATTTGAAGCAGAAACTTCCCGCCCTCCCGACCGAGCGCGATTTTTCCTTCGCCCGCCATACGACGATCGGTTGCGGCGGGACGGCCGCCCTCGCCGCATTCCCGCGAAGCGGTGCGGAAACGGCGCGTCTGCTCCGCGAACTCTCCGCGGAAAACATCCCGTATTGCTTCTTGGGTGCGGGGGCGAACGTGCTCCCCGCGGACGGAAGATTTGAAGGGGTCGTTGTGCGGTTCAGCCGCATGGACGCGCTCGTGCGGGACGGAAACACCGTGCTCTGCGGCGCGGGCGTGACGGTCGGTCGGCTCCTCCGCACGGCGCGCGCCTACGGGCTCGGCGGCGCGGAATTCCTCACGGGGATCCCCGCGAGCCTCGGCGGCGCGGTCACGATGAATGCGGGCGTGCGCGAAGGGCACATCGGCGACCTCGTGACGGGCGTTCTGGCGGTCGAGCACGGCGTTTTGCGCGAATATCTGCCCGCCGCATGCGATTTCGGCGAAAAACAGAGCGTTTTTCAGCGCGGCGCCGCCGTATGCGCCGTTTGGCTCAAATTTTCTTCGCTTCCGCAGTCCGAGATCGACCGCCGTCTTTTCACCTTCCGCGCGGCGCGGGCGGGTCTCCCGAAGGGGCGCAGCATGGGCTGCGTGTTCGTCAATCCCGCGGGGAGATCGGCGGGCGAGATTATCGAGCGCTGCGGGCTCAAGGGCGCCGCGGTCGGCGGGGCTTCCGTCTCGGAGCGGCACGCCAACTTCATTCTCAACCGCGGGGGGACGGCTGCGGACGTCGCGGCGCTGATCGCGCACGTCAGGCGGACGGTGTTCGAGCGCACGGGGATCCTGCTGCGCGAAGAGATCAAGCGGCTTCCCGGAAGTACATAATTTGAATTTTTCCAACGAGGGAATATGAAACTTACGGCAGATTACCATACCCATACGACGTATTCGGACGGCAAGAACAGCGCCGCCGAGAATGCGGTCGCCGCGGAAAAAGCGGGGCTCGCCGAGATCGCGATCACCGAGCACGGGTATTCCCATATCTTTCGCGGGATCGCGCGCAAGGAGACGGAGGCATGGCTCGGCGAGGTGCGCGCGGCGGACAAGCTCTCCCGCGTGCGCGTGCTCACGGGCATTGAGAGCAACATCCGCGGCATCTCGGGGGCGTGCGATCTCACCGAAAAAGACTTCGAGAACTTCGACGTCTATCTCGCGGGCATCCACATCGTCATCCGCTACGAACATCCCTCCGACCGCAGGATCGGATGGGGGGGATGGTTCCGCAGGACCTTTCACGTCAAACCCTCCGCGTCCTTCGTCAGGGATGTGACGCGCGCCTATA
This sequence comes from uncultured Clostridia bacterium, assembly GCA_947624445.1. GTDB lineage: Bacteria > Bacillota > Clostridia > Christensenellales > Borkfalkiaceae > Gallimonas. Next base: position 17,152 of record CANQKF010000018.1, read on the forward strand.
TCCGTGCGATCGAAAACAATCCCATCGACATCATCACGCACCTCAACTACCAGACCTTTGCGGACGCCGCCGAAGTCGCGAAGTGCTGCGCGGACTACGGGACTTACCTTGAGATCAGCTCCAAAAAGCCGCACCTCTCCGACGACGAGCTCGCCGCATGCGTGAACACGGGCGTGCGGTTCGTCGTCAATTCGGACGCGCACTCGGTGGACCGCATCGGCGATACCAAGCTCGCCGAGGAGGCCATTGCGCGCGCCGGCGTGCCGCTCGACCGCATCGACAACATCGACGGGCGCTTCCCGAAGTTCCGTTTTGCGGAATACAAAAAGCACATGTGAGCGGAGGGGGGGCATGAACTTTACGAGCGAGATCCGTCGGGAGCTTCTACGCACGCCGCCCGGGCCTTCCTGTTGCCAGGCGGCGCTGCTTGCGGGGTTCCTGCGCACGAGCGGAACGGATACGGGAGAGCGCGTCTTTTTCACCTGCGAGGAGGAAGAGGTCGCGGAATACATGCTCTCCGTCATCGAGGAGCGCCTGCACATCGTGATGACGCTCACCGAGGCCATCCGCGATCCCATCAACAAGCGGCCGCGGCTGACCTTTTCGCATGCGGGCGGCGCATGGCGGGAGATCGCAGAACTCTCCTGCGCGTCGCTCCCCGATCACTGCGCCCGCGCCTTTTTGAAGGGCGCCTTTCTCGGGAGCGGGAGCTGCACCCTTCCGCGGGGCGGGAACGCGACGGGCTACCACCTCGAAGTCGTCTTTCGCGGCGAGGAGGACGCGGCGGGCTTCGTCGAACTGCTCGACGGCCTGCAACTGCTCGGCAGCGTCGCGAAGCGCGGGGAAAAGCGCATCGTCTACTGCAAGAGCCGCGAGGGGATCGGAGACTATCTCTCCGTGCTCCGCGCAGAGGGGGCGCTCCGCAAGCTCGAGGCGATCTCCGCGGCGCGGGAGGAGCGCAACAACGAAAACCGCGTGACCAACTGCATGGCGGGCAATTTCGATAAGGCGGCGATCGCGAGCGCGCACCAGGTCGTGACGATCTCGGCGATGCGCGATGCGGGGAAGCTGTTTGCCCTGCCCGAACCCCTCAAAGAGGCCGCGCTGGCGCGCCTCGAACATCCCGAGCTCTCGCTCGCAGAGCTCGCCGAGACCTTAAAGATCTCGAAAAGCTGTCTCAATCACAGGCTGCGCAGGCTCATGGCGCTGGGCGGCAAGGGGTGATCGCCCCGCGGATACCAACGAGGATCCCGATGACCGATTTTGTACATCTTCATCTTCATACCGAATACAGTCTTTTGGACGGCGCAGTCAAAGTCGACGATCTCATCGACCACTGCGTCCGCGAGAAGATCGATGCAGTTGCCGTGACCGATCACGGCAACATGTATTGTTCGCTCAAATTTCTCGAAAAGTGCGTAAAAAATAAGATCAAACCGATCTTGGGGTGCGAGTTCTACGTCGTCAACAACCACAGCGCAAAGGAAAACCAGCATGCCGACCATCTCATCCTGCTCGCCAAGAACAAGCAGGGCTACGTCAATCTCGTGCAGCTCGATTCCATCGCCTTTGTCGACGGCTACTACTACCGCCCGCGCATCGACTACGAAGTGCTGAAAGCGCACACCGAGGGCGTGATCTGCCTCTCCGCCTGCCTTGCGGGGCGCATCCCGCGCCTGCTTCTGGCGGGGGAATACGAGAAGGCCAAGGCGTTCGCGCTCGAACTCAAGGGGATGTTCGGCGAGGACTTCTATCTCGAGATCCAGGACCACGGCATCCCCGAGCAGAAGCAGGTCCTGCCGCTCATCGTGCGCATCTCCCGCGAGACGGGGATCCCGCTCGTCGCGACGAACGACGTGCACTATCTGCACAAGGAGGATTGGGAGGCGCAGGACGTTCTGATGTGCATCCAGACCCGCCGCACGCTTGACGATCCCACCCGCATGCGGATGCAGACGCACGAATTCTACATGAAATCGGGCGAAGAGATGGCGGAGATCTTCAAGGCGTACCCCGAGGCGATCGCCAACACGCGCGCGATCGCCGACAAGGTCTCCTCGACCGATCTTCCCTTCAAGATCAAGCCGAACGGCGTGCCCGAATACGATAAATCGCTCATCCCGCTCTACACCGCGGACGACGGCACGCCCTCGCCCGAATTCCTCGAGCGGCTCACGTGGGAGGGACTTCCCAAGCGCTATCCCGATCTCACCGACGAGATCAGGCAGCGCGCCGAATACGAGCTCTCCGTCATCATCAAGATGGGGTTCGCCGATTACTTCCTGATCGTCTGGGACTACATCAACTGGTCCCGCCTGCACGGCATCCCCGTGGGTCCCGGGCGGGGCTCGGGCGTCGGGAGCATCGTCGCCTACGCGATCGGCATCACCAACGTGGACCCGCTCCGCTACGACTTGCTCTTCGAGCGGTTTTTGAACCCCGACCGCGTCTCCATGCCCGATTTCGATGTCGATTTCTGCACCGAACGCAGGGGGGAGACGATCGAATACGTCCGCAGGCGCTACCATCCCGAGAACGTCGCGCAGATCGTGACGTTCGGGACCCTCAAATCCCGCGCCGTCATCAAGGACGTCGGGCGGGTCATGCGCGTGCCCTACGCCGAGACCGACCGCGTTACCAAGCTCATGGACGGGCGCTCTTCCATCCGCGAGCTCCTCGGCAGGAACATCGAGGAGTGCAAGGCGAAGGCGGACCGCCTCGCGAAGGAGTTCGAAACCGCGCAGGCGCAGGGCGCGCAGACCAACGAAGAGAAGATGAAGCTCGCGGATCTTGAGGGCAAGCTCGGCGAGGCGAAGAAGGCGCTCGCCGACCAGGAGGGGCGCCGCAACGGCGAATTCATCGAGATCTACGAAAACGACGAGACGCTGCGCAGGGTCATCGACATGGGGCTCAAGCTCGAGGGCATGCCGCGCAACACTTCGATGCACGCCGCGGGCGTCGTCATTTGCCGCAAAAAGATCGCGGACAACGTTCCGCTCTCGCGCAACGGCGAGGATATCACGACGCAGTTCGACATGAAGGAAGTGGAATCCATCGGGATGCTCAAGATGGACTTCCTCGCGCTCGCAACGCTCACCGATATCCAGAAGGCGTGCGATTACATCCTCGAAGATACGGGGAGGAAGATCGAATTCGGGCAGGAGTGCAACGACGCGGGCGCCTACCAGCTCATCTCCGAGGGGGATACCGACGCGGTGTTCCAACTCGAACAGGGGGGCATGAAGCGGTTCATGAAACAGCTCCAGCCGACCTGCCTCGAGGACCTCATCGCGGGCATCTCGCTCTACCGCCCGGGGCCCATGGATTTCATCCCCGCCTATCTGAAAAACCGCGAGGATCCCGCGCACATCCGCTATCTCACGCCCCTTTTGAAGCCCATTCTCGAAAAGACGTACGGCGTCATCATCTACCAGGAGCAGGTCATGCAGATCTTCCGGAATCTTGCGGGCTACTCGCTGGGGCAGGCCGATCTCGTCCGCCGCGCGATGTCCAAAAAGCACCTCAACGAGCTGATGGAGCAGAAGGATAAGTTCATCTACGGCGATCTCGACAAGGGGGGGCACATCACGGGCTGCCGCGCGCACGGGATCCCGCCCGAAGTCGCCGCCGAGCTCTTTTCGCAGATGGAGAGCTTTGCCTCCTATGCGTTCAACAAATCGCACGCCGCGGCGTACGCCGTCGTCACCTACCAGACGGCCTACCTCAAACGGTACTACCCCAAGGAGTTCCTCGCGGGCGTGCTCAACAACAGGATCGACAAGATCGACGAGATCGCAAAATACGTCGTCTACATGAAGGAAAAGAACATTCCCGTCTACCCGCCCGACGTCAACCTCTCGAAGGCCTACTTCTCGGTGCAGGGCGGAGGGGTGCGCTTCGGGCTCTGCGCGCTGCGCGGGGTGGGCAGGAGCGCGATGGAGGCAGTCATCGAGGAGCGCGAACAGCACGGGCAATTCGCGGATTTCTCGGATTTCCTCATGCGGTGCACGAAATTCATCAACAAGCGCATGGTCGAAGCGCTGATCTTCGGCGGCGCCTTCGACAGCATGGGCCGCCACCGCAGCCAGTATGCCGCCGTCTACGAAGAGCTCATGCGGCGCATCTCGGGCATAGATAAGCAGCGCGGCGGGCTCCAGATGTCGCTGTTCGGGGACTTCATCAAGGAGGAGCCGCCCAAGGTCGAATATCCCGATCTGCCCGAATGGGAGACCGCGGATCTGCTCTCCAAGGAGAAATCCGTGCTCGGCGTCTACGCGAGCGGGCATCCCTTCGCGGCGCATGCCGCGCACTTCGCGCACTGCAATTTCCACTGCGGCATGCTCTCGGACTACATCGAGGACGAGGAGACGGGCGACCGCATTTACCAGCGCATCAAGACGGGCGACGTCGTCTCGATGGGGGGGATCGTCTCCGCCATCAAGAAGCTCAACACCAAATCGGGCACGCCGATGGCGTTCGTCACGATCGAAGATCTCTACGGCAGCATCGAATGCGTCGTGTTTTCCCGCCTCTACGAGCGCGCGAAGTCCTTCCTGCGCCAGGACGTCATCGTCAGCATCTCGGGAAAGATCGACATCGCGCCCGAAAAGCTGCCCGTGATCGTCGCGGAGAACATCGAGGCGTACGTTCCCGCAGACGAAGCGGCCCCGCCGAAGGAGGAGCAGCCGAGAGAGGAGGTGCTTTGGCTGGACGCCAGAGCGCTCGGGGAGGAGACCTTGCGGGAGCTGCTCGATACGCTCGGGGACTACGCGGGAAGCAAGCGGGCGAAAGTTTTGCACGGCGGCAAGCGCTACGAAGTCTCGGTCAACCTCAACCGCGCGCTGCTCGCCGAGCTCTACACGTTTTTGCCCGCCTCCTGCATCAAAGTCGTATCATAGGGGGATCGGGAAAAAATTTTCCGAAAAGCCCGAAAAAAAACAAAAACCCTCTTTTCATTTGCGGAAAAGTCTGTTATAATGATGATCAGCGGGAATTACGGAGGTTAAGAATGAAGCGAATCGGTTTACTTACGAGCGGTGGGGACGCGCCGGGCATGAACGCGGCGATCCGCGCGGTCGTTCGGACGGGGATCTATTTCGGCATGGAGGTCTATGGGATCGAGCGCGGCTACGCGGGGCTCATCGACGATACGATGATGCCCATGGAAATGCGCAGCGTTTCGGATATTGTCCAGCGCGGCGGCACCAAGCTCCGCACCGCGCGCTGCCTCGAGATGCTCACGGTCGACGGGCAGAAAAAGGCGGTCGAGACGCTCGAGCGCAGGGGGATCGAAGGGCTGGTCGTCATCGGCGGCGACGGCAGTTTCCGCGGCGCGAAGTGCTTGACCGAGAATTACGGGATCCCTACGATCGGCATTCCCGGAACGATCGACAACGATCTCGAGTATACCGATTACACGCTCGGCTTCGATACGGCCGTCAACACCTGCCTCGAAGTCATCAATAAACTGCGCGACACGATGAATTCGCACGAGCGCATCTCCGTCGTCGAAGTCATGGGGCGGCACTGCGGCGATATCGCGCTGTATGCCGGCATCACCTCGGGCGCGGAGATCATCATCGTCCCCGAGATCGCCTACGATCTCGACGACATCGTCATGCGGATCAACCGCTCGCGCGCCAACGGCAAGCATTCCAACATCATCGTCGTCGCAGAGGGCGCGACGAGCGCGGAGGCGTTTGCGAAGCAGTTGCAGGAAGTCACGACGTATTCCGTCCGCGCGACGAACATCGGGCACATCCAGCGCGGCGGCTCGCCCTCGATGGCGGACCGCATGCTCGCCGCACAGTTCGGCAACAAGGCCGTCCGTCTGCTCAAAGACGGCATCGGCAACCGCGTCGTCGGCATCCACAAGAATGAGATCATCGATATGGATATCATCGAAGCCGTCTCCATGAAGAAGCGCTTCAACTATGAGCTCTACGAGACGCTCCAGATGATCTCGATGTAAACGGCGACTTGCCCGCATATCATATATATAAATATGGTATAGCGGACGGACCGCGATCGTGCGGTGCGCAGTCAGGGGGATAGATATGATACTGACGGTTTGCATGAGCCCGAGCATCGATGTCACCATCGAGCTCGATTCGCTCAATGTGGGAAAGGTGAACGTCGTCAAGAATAAGACGCTCTCCTTCACGGGCAAGGCGATCAACGTCGCGATCGGCGTTGCGCGGCTCGGGGGAGAGGTCCGCACGACGGGATTTATGTACAACGAGAGCGGCGCGATGTTCGAGAGCGCGCTCGATAAAGAAGGCGTGCCGTTTTCCTTCGTCTGGAACAGCGGCAGGGTGCGCGAAAACTACAAATGCATCGACAAGCGCTCCATGCTGACTGAGATCAACGACGTCGGCGAACGCGTGGGCGCGGACAAACTCGTCGAACTCATGCAGATGATCCGCGGATTTTCCGCCCATTCGGACGTCACGGTCATCTCGGGCGGTCTGCCCCGCGGCGTGGACGCGAGCTACTACCGCGAGATCTTCCGCGCGGTCGACCCCAAATCGCTCCGCATCGCCGATACCGAGGGCGCAAAGCTGTTTTCGGCGCTCGAAGCGGGGATCGATCTCGTGAAGCCCAACGTCGAGGAGCTCGAAGAGACGCTCGGCAGAGAATTCCACGACCGCGCGGATATGCTCGCGGGCTGCAAGGAGCTCATGGACCGCGGCGCCGGGACGGTGCTGCTCTCCCTCGGGCGGGACGGCGCGATCATCACGAACGGCACCAAGAATTATTACTGCAAGAGCATCAACGTTGCGGTCAATTCCACGGTCGGCGCGGGCGACGGCATGGTCGCTGCGGCTGCGGTCATGATGCAGCAGGGGGCGGATCTGCCCGAGATCCTGCGCGCGGGCGTCGCGGCGGGCACGGCTGCGGTCACGACCTTCGGCACGATCTCCTTCACCAAGGAAAAGTACGAGGAGATCTACGCCAATCTCTCCGTGACGGAGTTCTGAGCGCGGCCGAGCGCACAAAAAGCGCGGGCGCGCGGCGCAAGCGTTGGGGCGCGGCGCCGCCCCGCGGGCCGCGGAATTTCGGCCCGTTCGGCCTTACTTTCGTGTAACTTTTTGCGCCTTCGGTTTCACGGACAAAAAACGCCAATTTTCACCAAAACCACAACATATTGTGTGTGGGCGAAAATTTTCATCCAAAATATGGGAAAAAATCATTGACAAATGCAGACGGGTTGCGGTATAATATGAGCGTTCCTCTCGCGGGGCGCTCTTTTGCCGTCGCGGGTGGAGTTCAACGAACGAAGGGGTAGTTCATGAAAATCATCAAGCGAAACGGCACCGAAGTTGCTTTCGATATAGAGAAGATCATCAGCGCAGTCCGCAAGGCGAACAACGAAGTCAGCGAAACGAACCGCCTCACCGAGGAACAGATCGGGGAGATCGCGCAAAACGTCGCGGCGAACGCGGGGGACCTCAACCGCGCGGTCAACGTCGAGGAGATCCAGGATCTCGTCGAGAACCAGATCATGGAGCACAGGGCGTATGCCGTTGCGCGCAAGTATATCACTTACCGCTACAACCGTTCGCTCGTGCGCCAGTCGAACACGACGGACGCGCAGATCCTCACGCTCATCGAGTGCAACAACGAGCTCGTCAAGCAGGAGAATTCCAATAAAAATCCCACGGTCAATTCCGTCCAGCGCGACTATATGGCGGGCGAGGTCTCCAAGGACCTCACGCGCCGCCTGCTCCTTCCGCAGGATATCGTCGAAGCGCACGACGAAGGGCTCATCCACTTCCACGACGCCGACTATTTCGCGCAGCACATGCACAACTGCGATCTCGTCAACCTCGAGGACATGCTGCAAAACGGCACCGTGATCTCGGGGACGTTCATCGAGAAGCCGCATTCCTTCTCCACGGCGTGCAACATCGCCACGCAGATCATCGCGCAGGTCGCCTCCAACCAATACGGCGGGCAGAGCATTTCGCTCACCCATCTTGCGCCCTTCGTCGAGATCAGCCGCCAAAAGATCCGCAGCGAAGTCGCCGAGGAGCTCGCGGGGGTGGAGGTGGACGAGGCGACCGTGCACCGCATCGCCGAAAAGCGGCTCAAAGAGGAGATCAAGAAAGGGATCCAGACCATCCAATACCAGGTGGTCACCTTGCTCACGACCAACGGGCAGGCGCCCTTCGTCACGGTGTTCATGTATCTCGGCGAGGCGCGCAGCGAACGCGAGCGCGACGACCTCGCGATGATCATCGAAGAGACCTTGAACCAGCGCATCCAGGGCGTCAAGAACGAATCGGGCGTGTGGGTCACGCCCGCGTTCCCCAAACTCATCTATGTGCTCGAGGAGAACAATGTCCGCGAGGGCACGAAATATTGGTATCTCACCGAGCTCGCCGCCCGCTGCACCGCCAAGCGCATGGTGCCCGACTACATCTCCGAGAAGAAGATGCTCGAGTTCAAAGTCGATAAGAACGGCGAGGGGCACTGCTACACCTGCATGGGCTGCCGCAGTTTCCTCACGCCCTATCTCGACGAAAACGGCAAACCCAAGTACTACGGGCGGTTCAACCAGGGGGTCGTGACCATCAACCTCGTCGACGTGGCGCTCTCCTCCAAGGGCGACATGGACGAATTCTGGAAGATCTTCGACGAGCGCCTCGCCCTATGCTACCGCGCGCTCATGGCGCGGCACAACCGCCTCGTCGGCACGCTGTCCGACGCGGCGCCCATCCTCTGGCAATACGGCGCGCTCGCGCGGCTCAAGAAGGGGGAGAAGATCGATAAACTGCTCTACGGCGGGTATTCGACGATCTCGCTCGGCTATGCGGGGCTCTACGAGTGCGTGAAGTACATGACGGGCAAATCCCACACGGACGCCGAGGCAAAGCCCTTCGCGCTCGCCGTCATGCAGCACATGAACGATCAATGCAAGGCGTGGAAGGCGAAGGAGAACATCGACTTCTCGCTCTACGGCACGCCGCTCGAGAGCACGACCTATAAATTCGCGAAGTGCCTCCAGAAGCGCTTCGGCATCATCCCCGGCGTCACGGACAAGAACTACATCACCAACAGCTACCATGTGCACGTCACGGAGCAGATCGACGCCTTCACCAAGCTCAAATTCGAGAGCGAGTTCCAGCAGCTCTCGCCCGGCGGCGCGATCTCCTATGTCGAAGTCCCGAACATGCAGGACAATATTCCCGCCGTGCTCGCCGTGATGCAGTACATCTACGACAACATCATGTACGCCGAGCTCAACACCAAGAGCGATTACTGCCAGATCTGCGGCTACGACGGGGAGATCAAGATCGTCGAAGAGGACGGCAAGCTCCTCTGGGAGTGCCCGCACTGCCACAACCGCGACCAGAACAAGATGAACGTCGCGCGGAGGACGTGCGGCTACATCGGGACGCAGTATTGGAACCAGGGGCGCACACAGGAGATCCGCGACAGGGTGCTGCATCTGTAAGTTGCCACAAAACCCCGAAGGTGGGGAATGAATATCGCCGAAATCAAAAAAACAGACATCGCAAACGGAGAGGGAGTGCGTGTTTCCCTCTTCGTTTCGGGCTGCCGTCGGCATTGTAAGAACTGTTTCAACCAAATCGCATGGGACTTTTCTTACGGGCGTCCGCTCGACGCCGCGCTCGAAGAGGAGATCTTCGCGGCGGTCGCGCCATCCTATATCTGCGGTCTCTCGCTGCTCGGCGGGGACCCGTGCGAGCCCGAGAACCAACGCGGGCTTTTGCCGTTTTTGGAAAAATTCCGCGCGCGCTTTCCCGAAAAATCGGTGTGGTGCTACACGGGCTACACTTACCGCGCGGGCACGCTCGCCGAGCCGCAGGCCCGCTGCGAGGCGACGGAGCGGTTTCTCTCCATGATCGACGTGCTCGTCGACGGTCCCTTCATCGAGGCGCAGAAGGATATCCGCCTCAAATTCCGCGGCTCCGCCAACCAGCGCGTGATCGACCTGAAAGCGACGGCCGCGCGCGGCGAAATCGTGCTTTATTTGACATAAACCCCGAACGATCTCGGCTTTTTTGCGTTTTTCCCGCGGAAAAGTTTGAAAAAATAACAAAGTAAAAACCATCGGAAGGAGAAAGGTTTCATGAATAAGAATCAAATGCGCAAGTATGCAAAACTGCTTGCCCGCACGGGCATCAATGTCCAGAAAGGGCAATGGGTCGTCGTGCAGGCGGAGCTCGACCAGCCGGAATTCGTCGAGATGTGCGTCGAGGAGCTCTACCGCGCGGGCGCGGGGAAGGTGACCGTCGAATGGTCGCACCAGCCGCTCGTCGCCCTGCACTATAAGTATCAGAAAGCGGAGGCGCTCTCCAAGTTCGAACAGTGGGAGATCGAGAAGCTCGAGCTCCGCAAGAAGGAACTTCCCGCCATGCTCTACATCGAATCCGCCGATCCCGACGGGCTCGCGGGCATCGACCAGGAGAAGTTCACGGGCGTGCGCTCCGCGCGGACGAAGGTCACGAAGCCCTACCGCGACGCGATGGACAACCGCTACCAGTGGTGCATCGCCGCCGTGCCGAGCAAGGCGTGGGCGAAGAAGGTTTTCCCCGATCTCATGGTGAACACCGCGGTCGAGCGCCTCTGGGAGGAGATCCTGAAGGCGGCGCGTGCCGACGGTCCCGATCCCGTCAAGACGTGGCTGCATCACAACGACGAGATCGGCATCCGCTGCGACCGTCTCAACGCCTTCAAGCTCGCCGCGCTCGAATATAAGTCCTCCAACGGGACCGACCTCAGAGTCGGGCTCATCAAGGGCTCCAAGTTCATGGGCGGAGGGGAAGAGGACCTCTCGGGCAGATATTTCAACCCCAACATTCCCTCCGAAGAGATCTTCATCTCGCCGAAGGCGGGGGACGCGGACGGGATCGTGTATTCCACGAAGCCGCTCTCCTATCAGGGCGAACTCATCGAGGACTTCTCGGTGCGCTTCGAGGGCGGCAAGGTCGTCGAAGTCAAGGCGAAGAAGAACCAACAGCTGCTCGAGAAGATGATTGCGATGGACGAGGGGGCGCGGATGCTCGGCGAGTGCGCGCTCATCGCCTACGATTCGCCCATCAACAATTCGGGCGTGCTCTTCTACAACACGCTCTTCGATGAGAACGCGAGCTGCCACCTTGCGCTCGGCGCGGGCTTCACGAACTGCATCCGCGGCTACGAGAACATGACGAACGAGGAACTCCACGCGCTCGGCATCAACGACAGCGTCATCCACGTCGACTTCATGATCGGGAGCGAAGATCTCGAGATCACGGGCATCGCGGAGAACGGGGCGCGCATCGTCCTCTTCAAGGACGGCAACTGGGCATTCTGAACCTGCGGCGCCGCGGCGCCGCTCCGATCGCAGAATAAGAAGGCATAATTATGATCAAAATCGATATTATTTCAGGATTTTTGGGCGCCGGGAAAACGACGCTCATCCAAAAGCTCCTCAAAGAGGCCTATGCGGGCGAAAAAGTCGTGCTCATTGAGAATGAGTTCGGCGAGATCGGCGTCGACGGCGGCTTTTTGAAGGAAGCGGGCGTCGAGATCACCGAGATGAATTCGGGCTGCATCTGCTGTTCCCTCGTGGGCGACTTCTCCAAGGCGCTCGTGGAGGTCGCCGAGAAGTTCTCGCCCGAGCGCATCGTGATCGAACCCTCGGGCGTCGGCAAACTTTCCGACGTCATCAAGGCCGTTTTGCGCGCCAATGTGCCCGAAAGCAAGCTCAATGCGTTCTGCACGGTCGTCGACGCCAAGAAATGCAAGGCCTATCTCAAGAACTTCGGCGAATTCTTCCTCGACCAGGTGGAGAACGCGAGCTGCATCGTGCTCTCGCATAACGGCGACCCCGCAAAGGTGGAGGAGGCGGTCGCGCTCCTGCGCGAACACACGCAGACGACGATCGTCACCACCGTTTGGGAGATGCTCGACGGCAAGGATATCCTCGCCGCCATGCAGCGCACCGATAGCCTCGAAGCCGAACTCCGCCGTCTGGAAGCGGAGACCGCCGACGACGATGACGACGAGTGCGACGATCCCGAGTGCGAATGCCATCACCATCACGGCGAGGACGGCGAGGAGCACGAGCATCATCACCACCATCATCACGACGATGACGATGACGACGACGATGATGACGACCATGACCACGAGCATGACCATGACCACGAGCATGAGCATGAGCATGAGCACCACCATCATCATCACCATGCGGACGACGTGTTTACGAGCTGGGGCGTGGAGACGGCAAAGACCTTCACGAAGCAACAGCTCGAAGCTGCGCTCGGCGCGCTCTCGGGCGGCGAATACGGCGATGTCCTGCGCGCAAAGGGCATCGTGGCGGGCGACGGCGTTTGGTATTATTTCGACTATGTGCCCGGGGAGACGGATATCCGCACGGGCGCTCCGTGCGTCACGGGCAGACTGTGCGTGATCGGCTGCAAGCTCGACGAAGCAAAGCTCAAAGCCCTGCTTCTTGGTTGATATGAGAGAAATTCCCGTCTATCTCTTTCTCGGATTTCTCGATTCGGGAAAGACCAAATTCATTCAGGAGACCTTCGAGGATCCCCGTTTCGATGAACAGCGCGAGCGCACGCTGCTTCTCGTCTGCGAAGAGGGGGAGGAGGAATACGATCCCTCCCGCTTTGCCGTGAAAAAATTCGCCGTTGAGAGGGTGGAAGGGGAGCAGCTCACCCTCGCAAACCTCATGGCGCTTCAAAAGAAGCACAGGCCCGACCGCGTCGTCGTCGAATACAACGGCATGCTCACCCTCGATAAGTTCTTCGAAGCGATGCCCGACGGCTGGCTCATCGCGCAGGTGATGACCTTCTTCGACGCGAACACCTTCCTCTCCTACAATAAGAACATGCGGCAGCTCGTCTTTGACAAGGTGCAGTATGCCGACATGGTCGTTTTCAACCGCTTCAAGGGGAACTTCTCGCAGGAAGAGTATCACAAAGTCATCCGCGCCATGACGCGCCGCCCCGGCATCGTCTATGAATACGTCGGCGGGAAGGCGGTCTACGATGAGATCGTCGATCCGCTACCCTTCGACGTCAATGCCGATCTCATCGAGATCGAGGACCGCGACTACGCCTTTTTCTACCGCGATCTCATGGAGGACATGGAGAAATACGCGGGAAAAATGGTAAAATTCAAGGGTCTCGTCGCCGTCGATAAGCGCATGGACTATGGCACTATCGTCGTCGGGCGGCATATCATGACCTGTTGCGAGGCGGATATCGCGTATAGCGGGCTCGTCTGCCTGCACGCTTCTTCGCTCCCGCTCCGCACCCGCGATTGGGTGATCGTGACGGCGCGCATCGACCTCGCCGAGCACAAGATCTACGGGCAGAGGGGGCCTGTGCTCAAGGCGACCTCGCTCGAATATGCGGATCCGCCCGAGACGGAAGTCGCCACGTTCTTCTAAACGACGGCCGCGACGTGTGCTCGGGGCGCGGGGAAATCGGATATGACGGCACTTTTCAAAGCTTTGCGCTCCGCCTACGACGCGGAGACGGTGCAAAAGATCGAGGCGGGATATTCCGAACGCCTCGTTTCTTTGCGCGTCAATTCCCTGCGCTGCGACGCAGAGACCGCCCGAAGCGCGCTGGAAGCGGAGGGAATCGCAACGGAGCGCGTCCCGTGGTATCCGGACGCTTTGGTCCTTCCCGACGTGCGGGAGTCCGCCGTCGAGGGGACCGAACTCTACCGCACGGGCAAGATCTATCTGCAAAATCTCTCCTCGATGCTCCCGCCGCTCATTCTGGCGCCGCAGGCAGGGGAGAGCATTCTCGATATGGCGGCCGCCCCCGGCGGAAAGACGACCGAGCTCTATGCGCTCTCGGACGGCAAGGCGCTCATCACCGCCTGCGAGCGGGACAAGATCCGCTTCGAGCGGCTCAAATTCAACCTGCAACGGCAGGGGGCGACGCGCGTCACCGCTCTCTGCACCGACGCCGCGCTGCTCGACGACTTCTTTTGCTTCGATAAGATCTTGCTCGACGCGCCCTGCACGGGCAGCGGGACGGTCTCGCCCGCCGCGCCCGTCCGCTTCTCCGAGGAATACCTGCAAAAATGCGTGCGCGCGCAGGAAAAACTGCTCAAAAAGGGGCTGAAACTCTTGAAGCGCGGGGGAACGCTCGTCTATTCGACCTGCTCGGTGCTCCCCGCAGAAAACGGCGAACTCGTGATGCGCGTCGCCCGTGAGACGGGCGCAACACTGCTCCCCGTCGGGCTTTTTGGGGTGCCGCGGCTCCCCGCGCCGCAGGGGACGCTCGCCGTCTGCCCGACGGAGCGCTTCGAGGGCTTCTTCGTCGCCAAGCTCACCAAGGAGTAGGCGTCGGAACGCGTTAACTTTTTGGCCCGATCTCGGTTTCCGCCCGGGACCGCCTCGCGATAGGAGGTGCTTCTATGAAAAAGATCTTGCTTGCATGCTTCCTGTTTGCGGTGGCGGTTTGCGCGGCGGGGTGCGTTGCGCCGCGGCAGTTTGAAATTTCCCTGAAAGAGGGGCTGTTTCAGGGGACCTCCGATCGCAATCCCGCGTTGACGGTCAGCGTGGAATTTTCGGAAATGGATCGGGCGGAATACGTTAAAACGCATGAAAATAAGGTCAAAGATCTTTCGACGACCGATACCAAATTCTACACGCCGTATCATGTGGATCTCGTCATCAGCGAGGGAAACGAAAATTATGTGTTAAAGTTTGCGGAACTTGCCGCGCGGAACGTCGTCACGACGGATACTTATCGGGTGAAAAATTTGCAGGGCGACGCCTTCCTCCGCGCATTGGATCTTTCGGATGTGACGCTCAAATTGGCCGACCACGATGGCGATAAAACGGTCGACGAGCTGACAATGGACTTTTTGAAAAACGGCGAAGCGGATCGCGTTATTCTCAAATTTATTTCCGCGGGCGGGGAGACTTCCTACGAGCATCGCAATTTCCGATATAATTGCCGCTTAACTTGCGATGCGGCGATAAAATTCAGCGAAAAGGCGGGCGATACTTTTTGGGCGGGAAGCGAATTATCCTATGAGATCGGAACGATCGAAGGGTACAAGGTCGTCATGTACGTCAACGGGGAACCGTATACGGAAATCGACCCGATCGCCGAAGTCATGCGGTTCCGCTACGTCACGGGATATCGCGACGTCGACATCGACTTCCGCGCCGTGAAAAAATGAACCGATGATAGAAAACCTTAAACAATGCGGCGCGGTGCCGGTGATATCTTCGCCCGCGGCTCGATGGCTTCGGCTTCGCCTCGCGCGGGGTCGAAAAAGGATCTTCGACCCCTCACGGCACAAAAGAGCGACCCTGAAAAGGGCCGCTCTTTTTGGTGCCGGTGATCGGGGTCGAACCGATACGGTATCACTACCACAGGATTTTGAGTTATGAATCCAAAACTATAAC
>CANQKF010000019.1 GCA_947624445.1 uncultured Clostridia bacterium
TCATCGTCATCAACAAGTTCGACCGCCCTGACGCGGGCGTCGGGGCGGTCGATCTTGTTGATGACGATGATGAGGCGGTGCCCGAGTTCGAGCGCCTTCTGGGTGACGAAACGGGTCTGCGGCATGGGCCCTTCGGCGGCGTCGACGAGCAGCAGCACGCCCGAGACCATCTTGAGCGACCGCTCGACTTCACCCGAGAAATCGGCGTGGCCGGGCGTATCGACGATGTTGATCTTCACGCCGCTGTAGTGGATCGACGTATTCTTCGCGAGGATGGTGATGCCGCGCTCCCGTTCCAAATCGCCGCTGTCCATGACGCGCTCCTCGACGACTTGGTTCTCGCGGAAAGTTCCGCTCTGGCGCAGCATCTGGTCGACGAGCGTCGTCTTGCCGTGGTCGACGTGTGCGATGATTGCAATGTTTCTTAAATCTTCTCTCAGCATAATTTCCTCACATGAAAAATCCAAAGGTGATTATAATACTTTTGCCCGAAAAATACAACAAAAAAGGAGGCTTTTCGAAAAAATTCCCCCTTCTTTTATGGATTTTCAGAGCGGAAAGCGGAAGATGCCGAAGGCGTAGGCGCAAATCAGGCAATGCTCCCAATCGTCATCAAGGGTTCATCAAACAGGGCAAGATTTTCGGGAGATATTTCGGCGATTTGAACTACTTTTCCGTAATTTTCCAAAGACCATTTCCCCTCTACATTCTGCAAAACATTTTCATAGTAGCCAAGCCCCGTCACCAAACCTCTCATTCTTATTTCAATTAACTCCAATTTTTGACTATTCTTAACTAAATAATATTGACTCCACTCTTTTCCGTAACCATCACTTCCCAAATTTGTCTGACCAGCTGCTGTCTTAAAAGCAAAGTAAATTTTTGCGCCGTTATAATTCGGGTCGTTTGCCGCTTTTTCCTTGTGATATTTTTCAAAGACATTTTTCGTCAATGTCTCAAATTCTTGCTTGTGCGCGGTTGCATAATCTTGGTCGAGAGTTGAATACTCAATTATAATTGGTGCTCCGCCTAGATCTATGGAATATTCTATGCTATTCAAATATTTAACAAGGTCTTTTGCGGTCTTAAGGTCCCCAGAATTAAGCCATGCTACAAAATATTTCTTTGGCATTACCATTTCTTGAAGACACTTAAAAGTATCTCCGCTAAAATATCCTAAAAATGTAAGCCTATTTTCCTTATATTCTACTGCCAAAATATCAACCAAATCACAATCATTAAATTGTAATTTTTTGTAATATCCTTCCGGCCACCAATTTTTAATTGTTTCAGCAATTAGTTTCACATTCCAGACTGTTTCGCCGCTTGCGTCAGTCGTAAAGATAAAGTTGGAAGGGTCGGTATCGTCGATTGCGTCAGCGGGAAGAGAGACGGCGGTCGTGCCAAGTTTGGTGAGCGTAAATTTCTTCTGCGCCACTTCAACGGTTACCGTCCCATCAAGAACGGTCGCCCTGATCGTGCCGCCAGAAGCGGCGCCAAACAGTTGATTTGCCTCCGCGTCATATTCGCTCCAGACGGCATCGCCGTAAACCGCAGTGAGTGCAGTGAAAACCTCCCCCACCGTCGTCTCGGAAAAATCCTTATGCCACACGGAATCCCGCAGGGCGTAACAATAATTCTTCTCAGCCTCTGTGGCGTAGAATACCGAATCACCGCCTTCGGTCACTTTGAGCTTTGTGCCATCGAATTCGGCAACGTACTCTGCCCCGAGTTCCGTATAGGTGAAATTCTTATCCGCTTGGATGCTCTGCACGGCGGCGTTGAAGGCGGCAACCGCCTCTGCCTTCGTCTTTATGGGTGGCGTGGGCTCCTCCTTGCCGCCGTCATCCTCCTTGCCCTTGTCATCAGGCGTAGAGGGTTCGGTTGGAGTGGACGGCGTGGAGGGAGCCGAAGGCGTGGGGGGCACTTCCGACGAAGGCTCTCCCCCTTTCGTGCATGCGGCGACGAAAGTACAGCTGAGCGCCATCAGAACCGAGAGCGCAATCGTTACAAACTTCTTCATAAAAACACTCCTGAAAATAAAAAAAAAAGGACGCCCCAATATGGGACGCCCGCTTCAGTGGTATCCCATATTGTTGCGACACAATTAAATTTCCGTCATGAATCCATTAACAGGAAAAGAGGATACACCTATGCCAAGGTTGTAACCTGATAATGGATTTATGATTTAATTGTGCCGCAGACTCAGTATACCACAGTGTGCGGAGTTTTGCAAGCATTTGAGAAAATTTTCCCATATGACCGCATGGGCTGTAATTTTCGCGAAAAAACAACGGGATCGGGGCAATTTTCCGAAAAAGTTTGCCCCGATCCCGATTTTACGGCTGCGATTTATACCATTCGCCCCATGCTTTCATCGCGTCGAGGACGGGGCGCAAACTCTCGCCGAGCGGCGAGACCGAATAGACGACGCGGGGCGGGACTTCCGCAAAGACTTCCCGCTCGAGGATCCCGTCGTTTTCGAGCGCGCGCAGATTCTCGGAGAGCACCTTCTTGCTGATGCCGTCGATCCGCCGCGCGATCTCGGTGAACCGCCGCGGACCCTCCAAAAGTTCGCGGAGAATGAGCAGTTTCCACTTGTTTCCGATGAGCTGCACCGTCGTCGCGACGGGGCACTCGGGCAATTCTTCCTTCGTCAGCATTCCAACCTCCTCGGGGTATTGTAGCGCGCGGCAAGCATTTTGTCAACGGTTTCAAAAGGAAACCAGGTTGCTTTTTTCTCTTCGGGCAATAAAAAAGTAACGTTCTTGCAATTTTGGGCGGTTTATGGTATCCTATTGCCAAATTTCGGAGGTGAAATCATGGAAAACTACACAAAGACGACGGTGCAGCGCGGCGCTCGCACCGAATTGCACGACGCTCTGCACCTGACGGGCGCGGAGATCAGCCTCAACGAACTTCCCGCGGGGGCGGGCGTTCCCTTCATCCATGCCCACAGGCAGAACGAAGAGATCTACGGCGTCCTCGAGGGCGAGGGGTACGCCGTTCTGGATGGCGAAAGGGTGCCGCTCAAGGCGGGCGATTGGGTGCGCGTCGCGCCCGCAACGAAGCGGCAATTCTTCGCCGCGGCGGAAAGCGGCATCCGCTATCTCTGCATCCAAGTCAAGGCGGGCTCGCTCGGCGGCTATACGGCGGAGGACGCCATCCTTTGACGGAGCAGATCGCAGCGCTCAAACGCGCGCTCGACGCGGCGGAGGCGATCGTCATCGGCGCGGGCGCGGGGCTCTCCACCGCGGCGGGCTACCGCTACGACGGCGCGCGCTTTTCGGAATACTTCTCGGATTTCGCCCGAAAATACGGCGTTCGGGATATGTATTCGGGCGGCTTCTACCCCTTCCCCACCCGCGAAGAATTTTGGGCATATTGGTCGCGCTATATCCTCGTTAATCGATATACGCCCCCGCCCAAACCCACTTATCGGCAACTGCTTTCCCTCGTGCGGGGAAGGGAATATTTTGTGATCACGACGAACGTCGACCACTGCTTTCAGCGGGCGGGATTCGAAAAGAAGCGGCTCTTCTACACGCAGGGCGACTACGGGCTCTTCCAGTGCTCCCTCCCCTGCCACGCCGCAACCTACGACAACGAATCCCGCGTGCGCGAAATGGCGGAATGCCAAAGGGATATGAAGATCCCCGCGGCGCTCATCCCGCGCTGCCCCGAATGCGGGCGGGAGATGGCGATGAATCTTCGGAGCGACGATACGTTCGTCGAGGACGCGGGTTGGCGGGAGGCCTCTGCGCGCTATCTCGCCTTTTTAGAGGCGCATGCCCGCGGCCGCGTGCTCTACCTCGAGCTCGGCGTGGGCTACAACACGCCCGCGATCATCAAATTCCCCTTTTGGCGCATGACGGCACAAAACAAACAGGCGACTTATGCCGCCGTCAATCCCGAGGCGACGTGTCCCGAGGAGATTGCGGCGCAGGCGATCCTGATCCGCGCGGACATAGGCGAGGTCCTCGCGCTTCTCGCGCAATAGCTTCTTTACGAACGCGGGCGGAAATAAACTTTCCGCCCGCGGCTTCATTCTGCCCGCCCATCGGTCAGCCGAGATATCGATTTGTTTTTATAGGACGCCGCGCGCCGCAAAGACCTCGGAAGGCGGACGATGCGATCACTTCGCCGCTCCGATTCAACCTTATAATTCGTCTAAAACATAAAATAAGTTATGCTTTTTGATGATGTAATTTTGATAGAGCGGCGTCAGCCCCAAATAAAATGCCCAATGATGGAGGTACAACAGATTCATCAAGACATAAACGATCGTTTCGGTTTGCCCATTAAATAGTAGATGAGATTGATCCCCGCGATTGCGCAAAGATGAATGATCACTTCCAAGAGAAATAAATAATTCACGCCGAGCTTTTGCTTTCCATCGACGAAATTATATCTCCCCAAAGCAATATTCCTTTTCACACTCAATATCCAAAGCACTGTTTGCAAGCAGCTCTCGGCAACCAATACTGCGATCAGCGGGAGATTGAACCCTTTGAAATGCACGCGATAAATTGAATATAAAAGCAACAGACCGTTGATATAGATCGTCCGGCCGTAAAATTGGTTCCTTTTATATGGTTTTGCATGCGTTAGGTCGTAGCGCAAAGCAACACGAAGAATGCTTCCAGCCAAATAAGGATCGCCACGACGATCTACTCCGCAAGCGTGGAGTTTGGCCAAGAGACGATCAAAACAAAAATCACGCCAAAAGCCAAAAACGCAAACCTCGAAGAATTCTTTCCCTTCATGAGGTTTCGGTTTTTGATAAAATTGATAAATCGTCCATGATTTGTCGGTTCATGAAATCAATACGGCTTGGGAGACAGGTTGCGGTAGGTGCAAAAGCGGATAAAGTAGCCGTTGTCCTCTTCGGGCGCGCTCTCGGAAATGAGTTCGAAATCCCTATCCACGTCGAGATCGGGCACGAACACATCGGCGCCGCCTTCGGCATCGACCTTGGTGACGAGCGCCTCGGTGCAATAGGGAAGCAGCGCGCGGTACACGCTCGCCCCGCCGATGACAAAGACGTCCTCCGCGGGGTATTTTTTGACCTCCGCAAAGAGTTCCTCCAAATTGTGCACGGTGAGAACGCCCGCCACATCCTCGGGGCAGAGCACGATGTTCGTGCGGTCCTTGAGCGGCGCGCCGTGCGGGAAGGAGCGCAGGGTGTTGCGCCCCATGACGACGACTTTTCCCAGCGTGGCCGCGCGGAAAAATCGCATATCCTTGGGCAGGGAGAACATCAAACCGTTGCTTTTCCCGATGCCCCAATTCTTATCTGCATGGAAGATCGCTTTCATTTTCGCGGCCTCAGATCGCGACGGGGATCTTGGCGTCCAGCGGATGATATTCGTAGTTTTCGAGTGAAAAGCTATCCACCGTGAAGTCGTAAAAACTACATACGTCCCCGTCCATTTTGAATTTCGGCGCAGAATAAGGCGCCCGTTTTATGATCTCTTCGACGATGGGGACGTGGCGGTCGTAGATGTGCGCGTCGGCGATGACGTGCACGAGTTCGCCCGCTTTGAGCCCCGAGACCTGCGCAAACATCATGAGCAGCACCGAATACTGCACCACGTTCCAATTATTCGCGGTGAGCATATCCTGCGAGCGCTGGTTCAAAATGCCGTTCAAGGTATCTCCCGTGACGTTGAACGTCATGGAATAGGCGCAGGGATAGAGGTGCATCTCGTGGAGATCGGCGAAGTTGTAGATGTTCGTGAGGATCCTGCGCGAGGCGGGGTTGTGCTTCAAGTCGTAGAGCACGCGGTCGACTTGGTCGAACTCCCCCTCTCTATACTTGTGCTTCACACCGAGCTGGTAGCCGTAGGCCTTGCCGATGCTCCCCGCTTCGTCCGCCCAGCTATCCCAGATGTGGGAATGAAGGTCGCGGACGTTGTTGCTCTTCTTCTGCCAGATCCAAAGGATCTCATCGATACAGCTCTTGAACGCCGTGCGGCGGATGGTGAGGATGGGAAACTCCTCCTGCAAATTGTAGCGGTTGACGATCCCGAACTTCTTTACGGTGTGCGCGGGCGTGCCGTCCTCCCAATGCGGGCGGACCGCAAGATCGGTATCCCATGCGCCGTGCGCGAGGATCTCCCTGCAATTTTCGATAAAAATACGATCTGCCTTGCTCATGCCTCTCTCCTGTTTACGGCCCGACCGCCGCGCCGCGCAATTTTCCGCCGTTAATCCGTGCAGACTGCGGCGATGCGCGCCCGCACTTCCGCTTCCCCGAGGATCTGCATGATCGTCCAGAGATCGGGGGTGTTGGCATGCCCCGTCGTCGCGACGCGCAGGATCTCGGCGACGTCTGCAACGCTGCCCTTGTAGGCCTCGGGATCGGCCTTGTACTCCTTCATCTCGGCGGCATAGCCATTCTCGGCGGCGATCTCCTTGACCTTGGAGAACCACACCTGTGCGTCGTCTTTTTCATCATACCGCCGCAAAAATCCATCCAAAATGGCGCGCCTATCAGCGGGCGAAACGCGGAACTCCTCATGTGTTTCGGGGCGTTCGAAGAAATACTTTATGAATTGCATCGCCTGCGAAGCCGTCGTGAAGTCCTTTCTGCGCTTCTTGCCGCCGATGCCCATGCAGAGGGCGAGAACTTTGCGCATCTTCTCGCGGTCGGCAAAATAATTCTGTTCGGCGGGGCTGCCGAATTCCTCCGCCCAACCCTGCAAAAACGACAGCATCCCCTCGGCATCGAGGCGGGAGAGCTCGTCTTTGGAGATATCATTTAGCTTATCGAGATCGAAGAGCGTGCCGCTCTTCGACATCTTGGCCGCCGTGAATTTGAACTCCTCGAGCGGGAGATCGGGGTTCTTCCTATACCACTCCTCGAAGTTGGAATTGAGCAGAGTGAGGATATACACCTTCACCGCGCGGGGGAAGTACCCCTCTTTGCGGTAAAATTCGAGGGAAAGCTCGGGGTCCTTGCGCTTGGAGAGCTTGCGGCGGGTCTCCCCCTCTTGCTTCATGAGGGAGCAGTTGTGCCCGTAGCGGGGAAGCGCAAAGCCGAGCGCGCCGAAGAGCTCGATGTGGATGGGAAGGCTTGCGAGCCACTCTTCCCCGCGGATGACGAGGGTCGTCCGCATGAAATGGTCGTCGACGGCGTGGGCGAAGTGATAGGTGGGGATGCCGTCGGACTTCAGGATGACGACGTCCTGATCGTTTTCGGGAACGGTGATATCCCCCTTGATCGCATCGCGGAAGGTATGCTTTACGGCGGGGTCCCCCATCGATCTTAAGCGGATGACGAAGGGCTTGCCCGCATCGAGATTTTTGTAGATCTCCTCTTCGGAAAGATCTCTGCATTTGGCGTATTTGCCGTAGTAGCCCGTCACTTCCTTGCGGGCCGTCTGCTCCTCGCGAAGGGCGGTGAGTTCCTCTTCGGTGCAGAAGCAGGGATACGCCCTCCCCTCCTCGATGAGGTGCTTCACGAAAGCGCGGTACATGGTCGCACGCTGGCGCTGATACCACGGGCCGTAGGTCTCATCCGTGCCGATCTCCGCCCCTTCATCGAAGCGGATATCGAAGTAATCGAGCGCCTTGATGACGGCCTCGACCGCCCCCTCCACCTTGCGCTTCAAGTCGGTATCCTCGATGCGAAGATAGAGGATGCCGCCGCTCCTGTGGGCGATGCGCTCGTTGGCGATCGCGGCGAAGAGGTTGCCGAGATGGATAAAACCCGTCGGCGAAGGTGCGAGGCGGGTCACTTCCGCCCCTGCGGGAAGATCGCGCGGGGGATAGAGTTTTTCGTAGCTTTCAAGAGCGGGATACTCTCCGGGGAGAAGCCGCTCGGCAAGGGCTTTGTTGTCCATGGTATTTACTCCTTATCGGGTTTTGTCGCAGGATTGTGCTTGAAGAGCTTGGGTTCCTGCATGATCTCGGCAAAATAGCCGCTCGAAGAGATGGGTTCGCCGCCCGCGATGAGATGGGCGCAGTCCCCGAGCCGTTCGGCGCGGAAATATGCTTCGTCGCCCGTTCTGCACTCGGCGGAGAGCACGGTGACGGAGGTCGGCGCGAGGTAGAAGCCGTGCAAAAGCGCCTGCGCGGGCAGATTCAAAAGGTGCGAGAGCAGGATCATGGAGATCCCGAAGTGGCAGAAGATGACGACCGTCTTTTCCGAGGGACGCCGCGTCTGGTAGTAGCGCCCCTGCCTGCGGAAGCCGTAGGTCGCGAGCAGATGGTCGAGCGCGGCGCAGACCCGCTCGTATTCTTCCCGCACGGGCACCATGCGCAGAAGGTTGACCCAATCGTTCTCGCGGAAGTTCGCGGAGATCCACGTCCACTCCGAGGGATAGTAATCCCACGGGATCCGCTTCCCTCCGTTGCCGTCGTCGACCAAGACATAGAATTCCTTTGCCCAATCGAGCACGGTCGCCTCCTTCCCCCATGCGCGGAGGCAGGGCTCGGCCGTCGCCTTTGCCCGCCCGAGCGGGGAGACATACACGTCGTCGACCTGCCAATTCGCGACGCGCTTGGCGAGCAACGCCGCTTCCCGCTTGCCGCGCGCGGTGATCGTATCCTTTTGATACTCGGGATCGGCGTGGCGGATCAAAATCAAACGCATTTTTCCACCTCCAGAAGTTCTATAGACGACGGAGCGAGCTCCGCGAGTCCGTTTTCGATCTCATGAACGAGCGCGACCGCCCGCTCCAGCTTGGGGCAGGGAACGCCGCGGGCGGCGCCCGCCCGCACGACGGCGCCTGCGACGAAATCCACGTCGCACCGCCTTCCCGCCTCGAGATCGCGCAGCATGCCCGAGCGGATCTGCGCATGCTTCTTCATCGCGAAGGGGAGCACGAGCCCCGCGAACGGCGAGGAAAAGAGCCGCAAAATATCGTGCCCGTTCTGCACCAGCGTGCGGCAGCCCTCCGCCTTGGCGACGGCGATCGTCTCCCGCATGAGCGCAAGGGCGATCCTCTTGTATTTTTTCGCGATCTCGCCGAAGGAAAGCCCCGAGATCGCGGAGAGCGTGGAGAAAGCCGCGTTGACGGCGAGCTTGCTATACCGGATCTCGGCGAGATCCCCCACCGTCACCGTAAAGGCGGACGAGAGCAAATTTTTCAGCTCTTCGCGCCGCTCCCCCTTTCCGTATGCCCCGAGCGCGAGGCAAAGCTCGCCCTCCGAAGAGAGCTTGACGACCCCGGGCGAGACGAGTTCGGCCCCCCAGCCGAGCGCGCAGCCATAGACGCGGTCTGCGCCGAAAACTTCAGCAAGCCCCGCTTCGGGCAGGCCGTTCTGCACGGTGACGAGGGCGCCGTCCGCCTTCAGAAAGGGCGCCAAAAATGCGGCAATCTGCGCGTTTTCCCGCTGTTTCGTGGCGAGGAAGATGACGTCGTACTCCCCCTGCATCGCTTCGGGAAGGAGGGCGTGCACGCGCACGCGGAATTCCGATCCCCCGATGAACTCCGCGCCCCGCGCGTTGAGCGCTTCGACGTGCGCGCGGTTTCGGGTCACAAAGTCGCAGGCAAGATCTGGGACTTCCCGCACAAGGCCCGCGCCGAGGCTCGTCCCCATCGCTCCCGCGCCGTATATGCAAATCCTCATAGCTTCCTCCCCCGCGCTTTGCGGCAGGGCGGCGCGCCGTCCGCTCCGATCAGTCCCATTATACCGCCCCACGCGGAAAATGTCAATCGCGCGCCCGCGGGAACTTGCGATTCCGCAAAAGATTTTTTCGTTAAAAAAACCGAAACCCCTTGACGGCGGTTGTGCAACACGCTAAACTATATGTACAGAATTCGGGAGGTAACAAAGATGAAAAAGAAATTGACTGTTCTTCTCTGCACCGTGCTCTCGGCCGTCCTTCTCTTTGCGCTGTGCGCCTGCGGCTCCACGTGGGGAAAGATCAAGTCCGCATACGAGAAAGAGGGATACACCGAAATCAAGGTCTCCGAGAAGCTCCGCGCTGCGATCGAAGAACAAACCGATGAAAAGCTCGAGGAATCGGATGCGACCATCCACTTCATGACGAAGGCCAAGATCAACGACGACGACAGCGACGCCGAGATCCTTTTGAAAGCATTCCTCTCCCCCTTCACCGTCGTGTTCGAGTATAAGAACGTCGAAGCCGTGCAGAAGGCCTATAAAGAGGAACTCAGCGAGGAAGAGCAGAAGGAGTTCGATAAGCTCTGGGAGGAATACCAGAAGAGTGATATTGTAAACGGCAACTGCATTCTCCTCATCGGAGACGCGAAGATCTTCAAGGGAACCAAGTAAAAATTCTTCCCTCCCGCGGCGCGGGAGGGAAATTTTTTGTGTTTTTTTCGAAAATCCCGCGAAAATAAGTTGTTTTTTTGCTTGCCGTATGGTATAATCCTATCTGTATTTTGCAAAAAAGGAATTACGATATGAAATTCACTTCTTATCTTATGAGTTTGCTCGCACCCGCACACTACCTGCCCCACCTCATCGTGAGCCTTTCGCTCATCATCGCCATGGGCGTCGCCGCGCTTGCCGCGATCATCCTCGTCATGCTCCAGCCCGGCAACTCGCAGGGCATCGACGCGCTCGGCGGCTCGAGCGAGACCTTCTACGGCAAGAACAAGGGCAAATCCACCGAAGCCAAACTCCGCACGTGGACGTTCATCTGTCTCGGCGTCCTCGCCGTGTTCGCGGTCGTGTTCTTTATTCTTCAGATCGATGCGATCTGGAACGTTTGATTTTCAGATGATAAGTGAAACGGGCGGGCGTGTGCTTGCCCGTTTTTCTATCGCGGCGGTGATGGCGTGAACGCAAAACGATCCCTTCTTTCACATATCCAAAACGGCGATTTTGCCCTCTTTACCGATGTGCAGATCGCAAAAGCGCTCCATCTCGGGCGGCGGGAATCCTTTGCCGTACGGGACATGTTGCATGCGCTCGTGCGCGAGGGCGAACTCCTCACGGACAGCCGCGGAAGATTCGGCACGGCCGAACAGTTCTGCGCCCTCCGCGGGACGATCGTCGGCAACGAGCGCGGCTTCGGCTTTTTTCAGCCCGACGACGGCACGGGCGACCTCTTCCTCCCCCACCGCGCCCTGAAGGGCGCCCTGCACGGCGACAGCGTGCTCGCCATCCGCGTGCAGGGACGGGGCGAGGACGAGGGCGAAGTGCTCGCCATACTCGACCGCGTGAAGGAGATCGTCGGGACCTACCGCCGCGAACGCCGCGCGGGGTATCTCGAACCCGACGAGCGCAAATACGACGCCTCGGTCCTCATCCCCGCGGGCAAACAGATGAACTGCCGCGACGGCGAAAAGGCCGTGGCGCGCATCCGCTCCTTTGAGGGCGAAACGCCCGTGGGTGAGATCGTCGAAGTGCTCGGCGCGAGCGGCGAACTCTTCACGGAGGAGAGGGCGATCGTCCGCGCCCATGCGCTGCGCGAAGCGTTTCCCGCGGCAGTTTTGCGGGCGGCCGAGCGCATCCCGCAGACCGTGGACGCTTCCGCGGCGCAGAACAGGCTGGATCTGCGCAACGAGTGCATCATCACGGTCGACGGTGAGGATACCCGCGATATCGACGACGCGATCTCGATCTCCCGTGCGGGCGCGAACTTTTTGCTCGGCGTGCACATCGCCGACGTCTCCCACTATGTGAAGCGCGGGGACCTCCTCGACCGCGAGGCGTTTGCGCGCGGCACGAGCGTCTATTTCCCCGACCGCGTGCTCCCCATGCTTCCCCCCGCCCTCTCCAACGGCATCTGCTCCCTCAACGAGGGCGTGGACCGCCTCACGCTCTCCTGCCTCATGACGGTGGATCCCCGCGGCAGGGTGCTCAAAAAGAAGATCGTCCCCTCCGTCATCCGCTCGGCGCACCGCATGACGTATACCGAAGTCGCAAAGCTCTGCGCGCGGGACGCGGAAACGGTACAAAAATATCCCGACCTTCTCGCGTTCGTCGATACGGCGATCGCGCTCACGAAGATCCTGAAGGCGGCGCGGCAGGCGCGCGGCGGCGTGGACCTCGAGATGAAAGAGGCCAAGATCCTCTACCGCGACGGGAAGATCGAGATCCCCGAGGCGGAGCGGACCATTGCGCACGAGATGATCGAGCAGTTCATGGTGCTTGCGAACGAATCGGTCGCGGCGCTCATGACCGAAAAACAGGTCCCTTTTTTGTACCGCGTCCACGAGCGGCCCTCGGAGGAAAAGGCGCGGGCGCTCGCGGAATTTCTGCGGGGCGCGGGCATTCGCGCGAACTTCGATCCCGCCGCCGTTACCCCGCGCGACTACGGCGCCCTCCTCGCGCAGATCTCGGATCATGCGGTCGCGCCCATCGTCAGCCGCGTGATGCTGCGCTCGATGATGAAGGCGGTGTACTCTCCCGAGAATCTCGGGCACTTCGGGCTCGCCTCCGAATGCTATTGCCACTTCACTTCCCCCATCCGCAGGTATCCCGACCTCTGCATCCACCGCATCATCAAGGAAGCCCTCGTCTCCCCCGCGGAGGCGAAGAAAAAATACCGCGACGTTGTGCAGCGCGCCGCGGCGCAATGTTCGCGCACCGAGCGCAACGCCGCAGACGCCGAGCGGGAGACCGACGATCTCTACATCGCCGAATACATGCGCGCGCACATCGGCGAAGAATTCGAGGCGACCATCTCGGGCGTGACTTCCTTCGGGCTGTTCGCCGAACTCAAAAACACCGCGGAGGGATTCATTCCCATCGAGACCCTGCCCGACGACCGCTACGAATTCCTCGAAGCGCACTACGCCCTGCGCGGGACCCGCACGACCTACCGCCTCGGCGCGCCCGTCCGCGTGCAGGTCACGGGCGTGGACTTCGGAATGCGGAAACCCCAATTCCGTTTGCTTGCAGCCCTGCGGGGCGGGAGATGAGCCATGAAACAGATCGCAGTCAACAAATCCGCTTCCTTTGAGTACTTTATCGAGGAAAAATACGAGGCGGGCATCGTCCTCGAGGGCGCGGAGGTAAAATCGCTCCGCGTGGGGAAAGTCTCGCTCGGCGAGAGCTTCTGCGAGCTCCGCGGCGGCGAAGTTTTCCTCAAAAACGCGCACATCGCCCTCTACGATAAGAGCGGCGCCTTTTCCACCCGCGATTCCCGCAAGGACCGCAAACTCCTCTTGCACCGCGCCGAGATCTCCAAGATCGTGGGGCGGGTCAACGAGCGCGGCTACACCCTCGTGCCGCTGAAGATCTATTTCAAGGACGCCCTCGTGAAAGTCGAAGTGGCGCTCTGCCGCGGCAAACACGCCTACGACAAGAAGCAAACGATCAAAGCGCGCGACCAAAAGCGGGAAATGGACCGCGAAGCCGCCAGGTTTTAACTCCCGTTTTGCGGGAGTTTTTTCTCGCCCGCCCACCTTTCCCGCCTTTGGCGGGAAAAATTTTGCGGAAAGAGCGAATTTCCTCCGATCCGCTTGCGGCGGGAAGCATTTCGTGCTATACTTGTTCCGTTCAAATCCAACATTCCGAGGCGCATATGAAAATCAAAAAACACACCGAAGAGTTGATCGAATACTTCAAGCAGATCCGCGACGACGAGGGCTATGCCGTCGTGAACATCAACATCGGCGAAGAGAGCATCTACGATCCCTACAGCATGAAAGAGCAGCGCGATCTGTGCGGCGGCATCTACGACTACATCGACGCGCAGACCAACGTCATTCCCGCGGACGTCCCTCTGCGCATCAATTTCTACGGCGACGTGCCCCAAGCCGAACAGGAGGAGATCCGCCGCATGATGCACCGCCACTACACCCACAAGACCTACGATATCGCGTGGGATCTCGCGGCGAACCTGCGCAAGATGGTGCTCCTCACGATCTTCGGCGTGTGCATGCTCGCCGTCTACTTCTTCGTCACGTTTGCCTACGACCAGCCGATCTTCTCCGAAGTCCTCTCCGTGATCGGGACCTTCTCACTCTGGGAGGCGGCGAACGGGCTCCTGCTCGAGCGGCCGCAGCTGCGGCGGGACTACAGAAACGTCGAACAAAATCTCGCGCAGCGGATCGAATTCCTCCCGCCCGAGAAAACGCTTTGAGAAAAAGGGACGCTTGCGGGCGCCCCTTTTTTTACGGATTTTATAAAGATTTTTCTGCCGAAGCAAATTTCAGCGCGCTTCGCGGTCCTTCAGGTCGTGCAGACCGCGGTAGCCGCGGATGATCATGTACGACCCGAGCGCGAGGATGAGCACGCCGACGATGCCGCCCGTAACGGCGTTGAACAGGTTGGGATCGAAGGCTTCTTCGGCGACCGAGAACGCCGCGAGCATCGCCGCCTGCAGGGAGACGACGGAGACGAGCGCATCGGCGATGTTCACATAGCGCAGGGCGCGCACGGTGAGATTTTCGCGCCGACCGGCCTTCACCATGTTCTTGATCGCAAACGTCACCTTCAAAAACGCATAGAGCGCGGCGGCGAAGATGAGGTGCCCCATGTAATTCGTGTGGAATCCCTGCACGACGATGAGCACGAGCACGCCCGAGAACGCAAACGCCAGCGGGACGAGCAGCGCGCCGCAGAACAGGAGGTTCCGCGCGTTGCGCAGGGCCGTCTGCTCGGCGTCCTCTCTGCGGTGCAGCCCGACCCCGTGGGAGAAGAGCACGGTGATGCGCGCGAGCACGAGGGCAAAATAATACCCCGCGAGCGTGCCATTCCAGATCGAGGCGTAGGAGGCGACGAAGATCGCGACGGCAAGATGATACACGGCGATGAAGAGCGTCACCGCCGAGGAGACAAGCGTATTGACCAAGGTACGGAATTCGAAATCCTTGCGGTAGCGGACGATGAGTCCGTTTTCTTTGAACCTTGCGATGCGCCCCATATTCCTCCGAAAATTTTTCTTTTTCTTTGTCCCGACCGAATCTGAAATTCCTAACTATTATATTACGCGGCAACGCGGAACTTCCCCGAAAAGTGCGGATCCATTGCAAAAAATCAATCCCGCAAGAGATTCCCGAGAATGGCGCGGCAGGCGAGTTTGCAGTGCTCGTAGGTGAGCCCGCCCTGGAAGTAGGCGGTGTACGGCGGGCGGATGGGCGCGTCCGCCGAGAGCTCGATGCTTGCCCCCGCCACAAAAGTGCCCGCGGCCATGATGACTTTGGAATCGTAGCCGGGCATATCCCACGCCTCGAGGCGCACGAAGGAATCGACGGGCGAGACGTCCTGCACCGCCTGGATGAAGGCGGTGAGCTGTTTTTCGTCGGGGAAGCGGATGGCGCGGGTGATATCCGCGAGCGGGCGGTCGAGTGCGGGGAAATTTTGATAGCCGAGCTCCTCCATGCACGCGCCGATGAGCAGTCCCCCCTTCAGCGCCTGCGCGACGACGTGCGGCGCAAGAAAGAAGCCCTGGAAGAATTCGCGGTAGCCGTAGGCGTAGGAGCCGATCTCCCCGCCAACGGTGGGCGCGGTGAGGCGGTTCTCGGCGCGCTTCACATAGCCTTCCTTGCCCGCGATGTAGCCGCCCGTCGGCGCCATGCCGCCCCCGGGGTTCTTGATGAGGCTCCCGACGATGAGATCCGCCCCGACCTCGGTGGGCTCGAGGGGTTCGACGAACTCGCCGTAGCAGTTATCGACAAAGATGCACCCCGCAAAGCCTTGGGCGCGCACGAAGGCGCACATCTCCCCGATCTCGGCGACGGTGAAGGCGTCGCGGAGGTCGTAGCCGCGCGAGCGCTGGATGTAGACCATGTGGTATTCTGTCTGACATAATACTCTCTTTGCGGCCTCAAAATCCACCTTTCCAGCGCCGTTGAGGGGCAAAATATCGTAGGTGACGCCGAAATCGGCGAGCGATCCGTTGCCCTTTCCCCAAATGACCCCTTGGATGGTATCATAGGGCGCCCCCGTGAGGAAGAGAATGCGGTTTTGCGGGCGCAACACGCCGAAGAGCGCCACGGTGAGGGCGTGCGTGCCCGAGAGCAGCGCGGGCGATACGAGCGCCCGTTCGGCGCCGAAAGTCCGCGCATAGACTCTGCCGAGCGCCTCCCGCCCCGCGTCGTCGTAGCCGTAGCCCGTCGAGGGATGGAAGTGGCGGAGGGCGATTTGCTCCTCGCGGAAAGCGTTTAAGACCTTCTCCTGGTTGTGGAGGGCGACGGCGTCGATCGCGGAAAACTGCGAACGCAGCCCCTCCTCTGCGCGGCGGATCCGCGCCTCGATGTCATCTTGCATATTCGTTTAACGTCTCCTCCGCGGCGCGTTCGATCGTCGTCGGCGCGAGAAGCACGAGCCCCTGCGTCCGCTTGAAAAATGTGATCTGCCGCTTTGCATAGTTGCGCGTATTTTGCGCGATGCGCGATATTACGTCTGGCATAGTACTTAAATCAGCCCCGTTTTCCAAAAATTCGGCGACCTCTTTATAGCCGATCGCCTGCATGCTCTGCGCGGCCGCGGGAACGCCGCGCCGCAAGAGCGCGCGGACTTCCTCGAACAGCCCCGCCGCAACCATCCCCCGCACGCGGGCGTCGATCCTGCGGTAGAGCTCCTCGCGCGGGTAGTCGAAGGATACGGCGCAAAAGGGATAGCGCGCGATATCGCCGTCGTTTTGCGCGGATTTCTTCCTGCCCGTGAGCTCATAGATCTCGAGGGCGCGGATGACCCGCTTGACATCGTTTTCGTGCAGCCTCTCCGCGCTCTCGGGATCGACCGCCGCAAGCCGTGCGTGCAGGGCATGCCGCCCCTCCGCTTCGAACAGCGCGGCATATTTGGCGCGGATCTCCTCCGAGGCGGGCGCGTCGCCGTAGGAATGGCGGTAGAGGATCGCATTGAGATAGAACCCCGTTCCGCCGCAGAGCACGGGCGTTTTGCCGCGGGAGAGAATATCTTCGACGGCGGGAAGCGCCATGCGTTCGAAATCGCTCACGGAGAAGGCTTCCTCGGGGTCTGCGACGTCGATCATGTGGTGGACGATCCCCCGCCGCTCGCTTTGGGTCGGCTTCGCCGTGCCGATGTCCAGCCCGCGGTAGATCTGGAAGGCGTCGCAGGAGACGATTTCCCCGCCGAGCCGCGCCGCGCATTCGACGGCCAGCGCCGTCTTTCCCGTTGCGGTGGGACCGCAGATGACGAGCAGCTTCCTCATACGATGCGCTTGAAGAGCTTCTCGAGCTCGCTCCGCGTGAGATGCACGGCCACGGGGCGCCCGTGCGGGCATTTGAGCCCCATGTCGCCGTCCATTTTTTCGAGCAGGGAACGCGCCTCGGCTTCGGTGAGCCGCGCGCCCCCCTTGACCGCCGCCTTGCACGCGGCCGTCGCGAGTTTATCCTTCAAAATGTCGGTGAGTTTGATCGCGCGCAGGCTCTCCATCGAGGAGAGCACTTCCTGCAAAAAGGCGGGAAGATCCATGCCCATGAGGTCGGAAGGGACGGCGGAGATCTTGGCGGAAGTTCCGCCGAAATCCTCGATCTCGAAGCCGATCTCCCGCAAAATTTCGTAATTTTTCGCCAAAAACGCGTGTTCCTGCGCATTCAGCTCGGCGACGTAGGGCGCGAGCATGGGCTGGGAGACGACTTCCCGCGCCTCCCACTTCGCGCGGAGACGGTCGTAGATGAGCCGCTCGTGCGCGGCGTGCTGATCGACGAGATAGGCGTCGTCGCCGCATTCGTAGATGAGATAGGTGCGGAAGAGTTCCCCCTTGAAGGCGAGCGCGGCGGGGTCGACGCGCTGCTGCTTCGCCGACTGTTCCTGCGCGCGGAGGAATTTTTTGTTCTCCTCGAAGGCGTCGCTTTGCGGGGCGGGCGCCTGTACCTCGAACACGGGCTTTTGCGGCATGCGGCGGGGAACGGTCGCGCTGCCCGCATAGAGCGGGATATCGAAGCCAAGCTCCTTCTTCGCCTCCGCATAGCTCATCGTGGGCTGCGGCGCAGACGGCGCGGGCGCAGGTTGCGCGGGCGGCGCAGCGGGCGCGGGCTTTGCGCGCCCCTGCTCGGGAACGACGTATTCGAGCGCGCGGGAATTGCCGTCGAGCACCGCCGAGACGATGGAATAGACGTTCCCGTAGATGAGATTGTGGTCGGCAAAGCGCACATCCGCCTTGTTGGGGTGCACGTTGACGTCGACGATCTCGGGCGGGACGTCCAAAAAGAGCACATAGAAGGGATATTGCCGCTTCATGAGGTAGCTCGCGTAGGCATTGGCGATCGCCGAGGCGAGCGTCTGGTTGACGACATACCGCCCGTTCACGAACAGGCTCTGATAGGTGCGGTTGGGCTTGGAATAGTTGCGGTCGCCGATGAACCCGTGCAGGCGGACGCCGTGCTTGGCGGCGTCGATCTCGCAGAGATGGGAGAGGACCTCCGCCCCGTAGACCGCGGCGAGCGCGGCGCGCAGACCGTCGCCGTAGGAGCGGTAACGGGTCTTGCCGTTGGCCTCATACACAAAGGAGATCTCGGGGCGGGAGAGGATGAAGCGGGCGATCATCGCCGCGACGTCCCCCTCCTCGTGGCTATCGGATCTTAAGAATTTGAGGCGGGCGGGCGTGTTGAAGAACAGGTTTTTGACGCAGACTTGCGTTCCGTTCGCCCCTGCGGCGGGCGCGAGCTGCCCCAACACGCCCCCGTTGCAGGAAAGCGCGTAGGCTTCGCCCGCAGCCGTCTTGGAGACGATCTCCATCTCGGAGACCGCGGCGATCGAGGCGAGCGCCTCCCCGCGGAAGCCGAGCGTTTTCACGCCGAAGAGGTCCTCCGCGCGGGCGAGCTTGCTCGTCGCGTGGGGCGCGTAGGCATTCTTCAAGTCCTCCTTTTCGATGCCGCAGCCGTTATCCGTGACGCGGATGAGGGACTTTCCCCCCGCCTCGATCTCGACTGCGATCTCGGTGGCGCCCGCGTCGATCGCGTTCTCCACGAGCTCTTTCACGACGGAATAAGGGCGGTCGACGACCTCCCCCGCCGCGATCTTGTTGTAGACGTCGGCAGTCAAAAGATGGATCTTCACTTGAGTTTCTCCTTCCATTCGGATAAGACCATGAGCGCCTGCATGGGCGTGAGGGCGTTTAAGTCGAGCTCCTTGAGCTCCGCCGCAAGATCGAAGGTCTCGGGCGCGGGCTCCTCCTCCTGCTCCATGGACGGACGGCGGGCTTCGGCGCGCTCCAAACTCCGCAGGATGCGCTTTGCGCGGTCGGTGACTTCCGCGGGCACCCCGGCGAGGGCGGCGACTTCCACGCCGAAACTGCGCGAAGCCCCGCCCCGCACGATCTTGCGCAGGAACACGATGTTCCCGCCCAGCTCGCGCACGTTGATCTTGTAGTTCTTCACGCCGTCGAGCTTGCCCTCGAGCTCGGTGAGTTCGTGGTAGTGGGTGGCGAACAGCGTCTTTGCGCGGACTTTTTCGGTGAGCTGTTCGATGACCGCCCACGCGATCGAGAGCCCGTCGAAGGTGCTCGTCCCCCGCCCCACTTCATCGAGGATGAGCAGGCTCTTCGCCGTCGCGCAGCGCAGGATGTTGGCGACCTCCGTCATTTCGACCATGAAGGTGCTGCGGTCGAGGATGAGGTTGTCGCTCGCGCCGATGCGGGTGAAGATGCGGTCGCAGAGCGGGATCTCGGCGCGCTTTGCGGGCACGAAACAGCCGATGTGCGCCATGAACACGATGAGCGCGACCTGCCGAAGATAGGTGGATTTGCCCGCCATGTTGGGGCCCGTGATGATCATCGTGCGGTTCTCGCCGCCGTCTAACAGGCAGTCGTTGGGCACGAAGCGCTCCTTGGAGATCGCCTCGACGACGGGATGCCTTCCCTCCTCGATGACGAGCGGCCCCTCCGCTTTGAGCTTGGGACGGCAATATCTGTTCTCCTTGGCGACCGTCGCAAGCGCGACGAAGCAATCGAGATCGGCGATCGCGGAGGCGATGCGGCGGAACAGGGCGATGTTGCGGCCGAGGATCTCGACGATCTCCGCAAAGAGATGTTCTTCGAGCCGCCCCGCCTCCTCCTCGCTGCCGAGGATCTTGCCCTCGAGCTCCTTGAGTTCCTCGCTCGTGTAGCGCTCGCCCGTCGAAATGGTCTGTTTGCGCGTGTATTCGTAGGGAACGCGGTCCTTGAAGGAGTTGCTGACTTCGATATAGTAGCCGAACACGCGGTTGAACCCCACTTTGAGGTTGCGGATGCCCGTGCGCTCGCGCTCCCGCGTCTCGAGCTTGGCGATGAGGTCGCGGCTGTGGTTTTTGAGGTCGCGGAGCTCGTCGAGCCGCGCGTTGTAGCCCTCGCGGATGAAGCCCCCCTCCCGCCGCGTCGTCGCCATGGGCGAGATCGCGCGGTCGAGGAGATCGCAGACGGGCTTGGGATCGACGAGATCCTCCGCGATCCCCGCAAGCAGGGCGGAGGAAAAGCCCGAGAGCCTGAATTTGAGGTTGGGCACGGCGGCAAGGGAGGCGGAGAGCGTGAGGCAATCGGAGGGCTGGAGATTGCCGTTGGAGATCCTGCCCGCGAGGCGCTCGATGTCCTTCACGCCCGAGAGCATATCCGCGACGCCCATGCGGATGACGGTCGCCTGATAGAGTTCGTCCACCGCGTCGAGGCGCGCCTCGATCTGCGCCGTGTCCGCGAGCGGACGGGTCAGCATGGCGGAGAGCCGCCGCGCGCCCATGCCCGTCTTTGTCTTATCGAGCAGCCAGAGGAGCGAACCGTACTTCTTCCCCTCGGCGTTGTTCCGCAGGATATCGAGGTTGCGCAGCGCCGTCGGATCGAGCTGCATCGCGCCCGAACGATCGGCATATTGCAGGGAAGTCACGTTCTGGAGAGCGTGCTTCTGGGTCTCCCGCAGGTATTCGAGGAGCGCGCCCGCCGCGCAGATCGCAACGGGATGCACCTCGACGCCGAGCGCCGTCACCGACGCCGAAAATTGCGTTTCGACGCTGTTTTTTGCCTTGGGGAGCGCAAACGCCCACGGCACATAGCAGGAAAACGCGGGCAAGAGGCGGAGCTCGGGGCGGTCCTTTACGGCGAGCAGGAGCGCGTCGTTGCAGACGATCTCCACCACGGAGAGGTTGACGAGGTCGGAGATGAGCTTTTCAATGTCCTCTTCCTCCGCCGCGGAGAACTCCCCCGTCGTGATATCCGCCCATGCGAGGGCGAGCCCTTCGTCGTGCTTGCAGGCGCAGGCGATGAAATTGCTCTTCTTCTCGTCGAGCAGATTGCCGTCGATGACCGTCCCCGCCGAGACGACGCGGATGACGTCGCGGTCGACCATGCCCTTCGACGCCTTCGGATCGGAGAGCTGCTCGCAGATGGCGACGCGCTCCCCCTTTTCGACGAGCTTCTGGATGTAGAGGTCGACGGCATGATAGGGCACGCCGCACATCGGGGCGCGCTCTTTGAGCCCGCAGTCCCTGCCCGTGAGCGTGAGGTCGAGGATCTCGCTCCCCTTGACCGCGTCGTCGAAAAACATCTCGTAGAAATCGCCGAGACGGTAGAAGATCAGGCAATCGGGATACTGCTCTTTGATCTTCTGCCAATGCTCCATCATGGGTGAAAGTCCCATTTTTTCTCCTTTATACCCTGTCGGCCCTCAAACGGGCTCGCCGTAGAGGGAAATGCCGTTTGCGGCGGTGATCTTCAGGCGGATAAATTCGCCGACGGGATCCCGCTCGCACTTGAAATAGCCCATTCTGCCGTATTCGTCCCGCCCGAGATACATCTTCTTCTTTTCGTCGTAGTCCTCGCAGAGGATCTCGATCGTCTTGCCGACGTATTTCGCGCTCTTGCGGCGGGTCAGCTCGTTGACGAGGGCGACGAGGCGGGTGATGCGGTCCTTGGCGACGTCCTCCGCGATCCTCCCCTCCATCTGCGCCGCCTTGGTGCCCGTGCGGGGGGAATAGATGAAGGTGAACGCCGAGGCAAAGTCCGCCGCCTCGACGAGGGAGAGCGTCTCTTGGAATTCCTCCTCCGTCTCGGTGGGAAAGGCGACGATGAGATCGGTCGTGACCTCGCAGTCGGGGATCTCCCGCTTGAGCAGGGCGAGATCTTCGAGATACTTTTCCCGCGTGTAGCGGCGGTTCATAAGATGCAGGATCCTGTTGCTGCCCGCCTGCACGGGAAGATGCAAATGTTTGCAGATCTTCTTGTGCTTCTTCATGACGGCGACGAGCTCGGGCGAGAAATCCTTGGGATGCGAGGTCATGAAGCGGACGCGGAAGTCCCCCTCGATGGAGGCGACCGCGTCGAGGAGTTCGGGGAACGTCGTCCCGTCCTCCCCGCGGTAGGAATCCACGTTCTGCCCGAGCAGGGTGATCTCCTTGTATCCCTCTTGCACGAGCCCGCGCACTTCGGAAAGGATATCCTCCTTCCTGCGGGACATCTCCCTGCCCCGCACATAGGGAACGATGCAGTAGGAGCAGAAGTTGTTGCAGCCGTAGATGATGTTCACCCATGCGTTCGGATAGCTCGTCCGCACGGGAGAAATGCCGTCCTCGGCCGCTTCCCGCGCCGCGCGCACCGAGACGACGGACTTCCGCTCCCGCCGCTTGCGCTCGATGAGATGTTTGAGTTCGGGAAGATCGTGCGTGCCGAAAAAGAGATCGATGAAGGGAAATTTCCGTTTGAGTTCGGCGGCTTTGCCCTCTTCCTGCACCATGCACCCGCCGACGGCGATCAGAAGCCCCTTCTTGCGCCGTTTGAGCTGTTTGAGGGCGCCGATGTTGCCGAAGGCGTGGTTTTCGGCATTTTCGCGGATGCAGCAGGTGTTGAAAACGATGATATCCGCCTCCTCCTCGGAAGTCGGGGTATCGTACCCCGCCGCGCGGAGCACCCCCGCGATCTTTTCCGATTCGTGCAGATTCATCTGACAGCCGTATGTGACGATATGATAGTTCATACTTGAATGGCTCCGAGAACTTCTCCGATGTTTTCGCGGAGGAGAAGGTCGCATTTCCCGTCGTAAGGGGTCGCGCCGCGGTTGATGAGCACGAGCGTGTCGCCGCGGAACATCTCCAAAAAGCCAGCCGCGGGATAGACGGTGAGCGACGTCCCCGCGACGATGAGCGTATCCGCCCGCGAGATCGCGCCGACGGCGCCCGTGACGGTCTCCCCGTCGAGGCATTCGCCGTAGAGCACGACGTCGGGCTTCACGATCCCGCCGCAGCCGCAGCGGGGGATCCCCTTGCTCCCGGCGATGAAATTCGCGTCGTAAAATTTGCCGCACTTCATGCAGTAGTTGCG
Organism: uncultured Clostridia bacterium; assembly: GCA_947624445.1. GTDB lineage: Bacteria > Bacillota > Clostridia > Christensenellales > Borkfalkiaceae > Gallimonas. The sequence continues at coordinate 23,120 of CANQKF010000019.1, forward strand.
GTGGACGCTGCCGTGGAGCTCATAGACGCGGCGGGAACCTGCCGCCTGGTGCAACCCGTCGATATTCTGGGTGACGACGGCGAGAAGTTTCCCCTTCGCTTCGAGCGCAGCGAGCTTTTTGTGTGCGGCGTTGGGCTTTGCCCAAAGGGGAAGCATCTTGTCGCGGTAAAAATCGAAGAATTCCGCGGTGTGGTCGCGGAAGAATTCGGCACTCAAGATCGTTTCGGGCGGATAGGCATACTTGGTGCGGTAGAGCCCGTCCTCCGAGCGGAAATCGGGAATGCCGCTCTCCGTGGAGACGCCCGCCCCGCCGAAAAATACGATATTTTTGCTCCGATCGATGATTTCTTGCAGCGTCATAGCTCCCTCCTTATTCCCAATTATAACATAAACGCGCGGATTTTTCAACAAAACCGCGCGCAGGTGATAAAATTTTTTGGGAAATTACAGATACTATCGGCATGAAACGCGCTCTCAAGATCTTCGGCGTCCTCGGCGGCGTCGTGCTCGCGCTCGCGGCGATCTTTCTTGTTTATGCGATCGGCGTGACCGCGGGCGTCAAACTCGCGCCCGAAAAACTCACGCTCGAGACGAGCTGCCTGCACTTCTACGACGTCAACGGCGACCGCATCGCCCCGCCCGCCCGCGCGGACGTCCCCTTCTCCGAGCTTCCGCCCCACCTGCCGCAGGCGTTCGTCGCCGTCGAGGATAAGCGGTTCTACCAACATGGCGGGGTGGATGTTCTCCGCATGGGCAAGGCCGCCCTCAAAAACCTCGCGAGCTTTTCCTTCCGCGAGGGCGCCTCGACCATCTCCCAGCAGCTCATCAAGAATACCCATCTCTCGGGGGAAAAGACCTTGAAGCGCAAACTGCGCGAGATCAAGCTCACCCGCATGCTCGAGGCACGCTATTCCAAAGAGGAGATCCTCGGGCTGTATCTCAACTCCATCTATTTCGGGCACAGCGCCTTCGGGATCGGCGAGGCGGCGCGCTTCTACTTCGGCAAACTCCCTAAGGAGCTCACGCCCGCCGAGAGCGCCCTCCTTGCGGCGCTCGTGAAGTCCCCCAACCGCTATTCTCCCTTCAAAAATGCGGAAAAATGCCTTGCGCGGCGGAATTTCGTGCTCTCGCTGATGGAGCGGCAAGGATATCTCACCCCCGAGGAATGCGCCGCGGCTTCGGAGGAGCCCCTCCCTGCGTCGCCCCATGAAGGGACGGGAACGGACGCGTATTTCGCGCTCGCGGCGGAGGAATTTTCCGCGCGCTTCCCCGATCTCGGGACGGGCGGATCCGTCGCCATCGAGGTCTACACGGCATTCGATCCCGCCCTGCAGCGCCGCCTCGAGGCGTGCGCGGCGGAGAGCGATCTTTCGATCGTCGCCATGAAAAAGGACGGCACCGTGCGGGCGCTCACGGCGTCGGCGGGTTGCCTGAAGCGCCAGCCCGCTTCCACGATCAAACCCCTGCTCGTCTACGCGCCCGCCATCGAGGAAAACCTCGTCTCCCCCGCCACGCCGATCGCCGATACGCGGGTGGATTTCGGCGGCTACATGCCCGACGACGCGGGCGGGGCGAGCGGCGGCTACATGAGCGTGCGGCGGGCGCTTGCGGGGAGCGTCAACATCCCCGCCGTGCGCATCCTGAACAGCCTCGGCGTGGAGAAGGGCGCCGCCTATCTCGGGCGGATGGGGCTTCCCGTGGAGACGGGCGACCGCACGCTCGCCCTGGCGCTCGGGGGCATGCGGGAGGGCTTCGACCTCGTTTCCCTCACGAACGGCTACACAACGCTCGCAAACGGCGGCATGTACACCCCCGCTTCCGCCATTCTGCGCGTCGAGACGGCGGGCAGGACCCTCTACGCGCGGGAAAACGCGGCGCGGCGGGTCTTTTCCGAGGAGACCGCCTTCCTCGTCTCGGATATGCTGCGCACGGCGGCGACCGAGGGCACGGCGCGCAAGCTCAAATCCCTCCCCTTCTGGGTCGCGGCAAAGACGGGGACCAACGAGGGAAAAACGGGCAACCTCGACGCCTATACGATCGCCTACACGACGGAGGACGCCGTCGGGGTGTGGCTGGGCAACGCCGACCATTCCCCCGTCGCCGCGACGGGCGGAGGACTGCCCGCGAACATCGCAAAGAGCGTGCTCGAGGCTCTCTACGAGCAGGGTGCGCCCGCCGCGCCCGTGGCACCAAAAGGCGTCGTGCGGGCCGCGTACGACGGCGAGGAATACGCGAAAAACCACAGGCTGCTGCGCGCCGATCCCGCCGCGCCCCGCCTGCTCGAACCCGAGGAGTACTTCAAGGCGGACGCCCTGCCGCAGGAGATCTCGACGCGGTTTTCCCGCCCGACCATCCAAAAACCGCAGATTTCCGTGAAAAATGGTACGGTTTCCATAGTATTATGTCAGACAGAGTACTATGATTACATCATAAAAAGAGAAAATCGCGGCGAAATTGCCACAATCTATCAAGGCGCTTTTCGCCCCTGCATCTGCGATAATTCGGTGCGCGCGGGCGAGAGCTACAAATATTTTGTGATCCCCGTCTATGCGGGGCATGAGGGCGCGCCCGTCGAGCTCGAACGCGTCTCCCTGCCGCAGGCGGCGCCGCCCGACGATTGGTGGGATCAGAACGTGATGCGCTCCGCCGTCGTGAGCGCCTCTTCGATGAGCGCCTCGATCTCGAGCTTCCCCTCCTCCCGTTCGACGTCGCAGAGCTTGGGGCGGGTCACGGGGTGCTCGGGCAAAAAGACGGTGCAGCAATCTTCGTAGGGCAGGATGGAGGTCTCGAAAGTGCCGATCTTCTTGGCGCGCTCAATGATCTCCTCCTTATCGAAGCCGACGAGCGGACGGAGCACGGGGAGCGTGACGACGGCGTTGGAGGAAGTCAGCCCCTCCATCGTCTGGCTCGCGACCTGTGCGAGACTCTCTCCCGTCACGAGGCAGGAGAGCCCCCGCGCGCGGGCGATGCGCTCGGCGATGCGGAACATGAACCGCCGCAATAGGGTGACGTTGAACTCCGCCGCGCACTTTCTGTGGATCTCCTCCTGGATGTGCGTGACCTTGACCGTCGTGAGCTCGGTGACCTGCGTGTAGGGCGAGAGGAGCTTGGCAAGCTGCACGACCTTCTCCTTCGCGCCCTCGTTGGTATAGGGATAGCTGTGGAAGTGCAGGAGCTCGACCGTCAGCCCCCGCTTTGCCATCATGTGCCCCGCGACGGGCGAATCGATGCCGCCCGAGATCATGAGCAGGCCCTTTCCCGAGGTCCCGACGGGCATGCCGCCCGCGCCGTCCCCGAAGCTGCCGAACACGAGCGCGTTCCCGCGTTCGCGCACGTCGATGTAGACGTAGTTCTCGGGTGCGTGGACGTCGACGCGGAGCGCCGTGCGCTCGGAGAGCAGCCTTCCGCCGATCGCGGCGCTGATCTCCATCGAGGTCATGGGATACTGCTTGTATCCGCGGTGCGTTTCGACCTTGAAACTGCCCGTATCCGGTGCGACGAGGCGCACGGCGGCGTAGATCTCATCGAGTTCGCTGCCCGTGAGGTAGCCGACCGAGTACGACCGCACGCCGAACACGCGCGAGACGCGCAGGGCGATCTCCTCGGTCCGCGTCTCATCGAACTTCGCGACGAGCCAGCGCCCGCTCAAGCGGTGCAGTTCGTGGCGGAAGCCCTTCAAGCTCTTTTCGAGATTGTTGGCGAGCGCATGCTCGAAGAATCCGCGGTTCTTTCCCTTCAGGTGGATCTCCGCATAGCGGAGGATGATGACTCTTTCCATTTGTTCAGACCTTTCCCATGTATTCGTTTGCGGCTTCGCAGATGAGATCGGCGGCGCGCAGGGCGTCCTCCTCCGTCGTCTCCCCCGAAAAACTCACCCGCAGGACCCCGCCGAGCGCGGCGCGGTCGTAGGTTCCGATCGCCTCGAGCACGCGGCTCACCGGCTTCTTGGAGGAGCAGGCGCTGCCCGTTCCGACGGCGACGCCGCGGTCGTAGAGCATCCGCTGCAACACTTCCCCGCGCGCCGCCCTGCAAGATACGGTGAGGATATAGGGCGAGCCGCCTTGGGGCGAGATGCGCACAAAGCCGCCGCCCGCAAGGACGCCCCACATCTTCTCGCGCAGGAGGGCGAGCCGCGCTTCGTGCTCCGCGCGGCGGGAAAAGGTGTTTTCCGCCGCAAATGCGAAATCGAGGATGCCGAGCACGTTCTCGGTGCCGCTGCGCAGCCCGTTCTCCTGCCCGCCGCCGTAGATCATCGGCTGCAGGGAGCAAGTCTTGCGGCGGAAGAGCGCGCCCGTCCCCTTGAGCCCGCCGATCTTGTGCGCGCTGACGCTGTAGAGATCGATCTCCGCGGGGAGACGGAAGGCGAGCTTGCCGAACGCCTGCACGCCGTCGCTGTGAAAGATACAGCGCGGATTTTTCTTTTTGACTGCGCGCGCGAGTGCGGCGACGTCGTTGACCGCGCCCGTCTCGTTGTTCACATGGACGACGGAGACGAGCGACGTCGCGTCGTCCACCATGGCGAGCAGGGCTTCGGGCGAGACGCTCCCATCCTCGCGGAGCGGCGCGAAGCGGGGCTCGACGCCGCGGGCGCGGAGTTGCACAAAGCTCTCGTAGACGGCGGCATGTTCCCCCGCCGTCGTGACGGCGTTCCCCCGCTTTGCCATGCGGACCGCCGTGTTGTCCGCCTCCGTGCCGCAGGAGGTAAAGACGAGATCGAACAGCGCGGGATCGGCGGCCGAGCAAAGAAGGGCCTGCCGCGCGTGCTCCATGAGGCTGTGTGCGGCAAACCCTCCGCCGTAGCGTGCGGAGGGATTGAAGTAGGTTTGCCCGTAAAGTTCCGTTGCGCGCGCGAGCGCCGCGGGATCGGGGCGGGTCGTGGCGGCGTTATCGAGATAGATCATTGGCGGCGCTCCAGCTTGTTCCTGCCCGCGGCGAGCACGAGGTTTTCGAGCATGATCCTGCGGATCTCCACGACGTAGATCATCTTCTCCATGCTCGTGGAATTGATGAGATAGATGAGCTCTTTCCCCTCCGAGGCCGCCTTGTTCGGCGTGCAGATCCTCGGCTTCTTGCCCCGTTCGAGCCCGCGGACGGCGCGCTCGTAGGCGTCGCTCTCCACCCAGCCGATCTGCAAAATGCGGTCGGCTTGCAGCGTCGTGAGATATTTGCGCTTCCTGCCGTTGAGCACCTTGGTGATGCGCAATTCGTCCTCGACGAAGGTGTAGTCGTAACTCACGTTGAAGCGGTCCTTCAAAAACCAGAGCAAGAGCCCCGCGCCGAGGATGAGCAGAAGCAACACGATATAGGAGATCAGCCCCATGGCGAGCGCGGCGCCGCCTTGTTCCCGGAGATACGGAATATAGCCGAACGCCGAGAAAACAAAGACGCCGAGCACGAGAAAGGCGAGGATCGCGGCGACGCGGAACACCATATTGAACTTCGCTTCCCGCAGGGCGTTCTGCGGGACCGCGCTCTCTTCAAGCAACCCCTCTCTTTGCATCAGAATTCCACCTTCCCTTCATAAATTTTTTCGCAGTTGCCCGTGAGCGTGACCGTGCCGTCCGTGTTGTAGCGGACGATCAGGTCGCCCCCGCGCACCTTCACGGTGATATCGGCGTCCCGCGGGCACAGCCCCTTGACGACGCAGGCGACCGCGGCGGCCGCCGCCCCCGTGCCGCAGGCGTACGTCTCGCCGTTGCCGCGCTCCCACACCCGCATCTTGATGGTGGACGGGTTGACGACGCGCACGAACTCGACGTTGGTTTTCTGCGGGAAATATTCGCTGTTCTCGATCTTGGGACCCAGCGTCTTTACGGGAACGTCGTCCACCTTGTCGCAGAAGATGACGCAGTGCGGATTGCCGAGGTTGACGAGGGTGACGGAGAGCTCCTTGCCGTCGATCTCCATGGGATGATCGACGATCTTCGCCCCCTTCCAGACCGAGGGGATGAGCGGGCCGCGGAATTCGGCGACACCGAGATCGGCGCTCGCCGAGGTCGCCACGCCGCCGAAGGAGTAGACCGTGACTTCCTTGACGCCCGAGAGCGTCTCGATCGCCATTTTCTCCTTGGGCACGATGCCCTTTTCATAGAGATACTTCGCGACGCAGCGGATGGCGTTGCCCGCCATGCGGCCCTCCGAGCCGTCCTGGTTGAAGATGCGCATCTTCGCGTCGGCGATCTCCGAGCGCTCGATGAGCACGATGCCGTCGCCGCCGATGCCGTAGTGGCGGTTCACGAAGTTGACTGCGAGCGATTCGGGGCAGGTGATCTTGCCCTCGAGGTCGTCGAAGTAGATATAATCGTTGCCGCAGGACTGCATCTTGACGAAGGAGAGCTCGGTCTTTTTCGTGCGCAGATGATTGATGTCCACAAGCTCGGTGTTGTATTCGGTGAATTTGCTCGCGATGATGTCGCAGAGCGCGTTAGCGGTGTCGAGCGAGGTGAGCACAGTGATGCCGAGCAGGATCGCATGGTGGTGCAGTTCGATGTAGTCGGCGATGGAATCGACGTCCGTCTTGCCCGTGTAGATGATGTAGTCGATCTTGCCCGCGTCCATGAGCTCGCAGACCTGTTTGGTCGCTTTGAGGCGCTCGACGACGGTCACTTCCACGCCGAGATCCTCGATGACTTTGGCGGTCCCCGCCGTCGCATAGAGGTTGCAACCGAGATCGGCGAACTTCTTGGCGATCGAGACGACCTCGAACTTATCCTGGTCGTTGACGGTGAAATAGACGCCGACGGGCTTCTCCTTCGTGGGGTGGCACATCTTGAATCCCGCCGAGACGAGCCCCTTGAAGAGGGCCTCCTCAATGGTCTTGCCGATGCCGAGCACCTCCCCCGTCGACTTCATCTCGGGGCCGAGCTGGG
>CANQKF010000020.1 GCA_947624445.1 uncultured Clostridia bacterium
CCCTCTGCTTGCCTTACGACGATTTGATAAGTTTTCCTTCCGATTTTCATTTCGTAACAGTATTGATTCTGCTCCATATGTATTGGGTGCTTCTCGCGACGGCAGGGCTGTGGAGCATTGCAATCGGCGTGGCGATTATCATAGCGACCAAAAATGAGGATAAAGCGAAGGCGAAGAAAATGCTTGTGAATTATCTCATCGGCTTGGTCATCATTTTTGCAATCGTCGTCGCTTGCCCTTACCTTGTGCGCGGGATTGCCGCATTCATCACATAAATTTTGCGAAGGACAAAGTTTTTTCAAAAAATCCTTGACAAACGGGATAAAATAGTGTATCGTATGCTTACGACGCAAGTCAAAAGGAGGAATCAAATGAACGACAAGGAAATTTTAAGGAAGGCAGAGGCAGGCGAGGGCTTGACGGAAGAGGAAGTCAGACGGTATCAAGAGCTCGTAAAGCCGAAGAAACAGGTCTATGGCAAGTACGGAACGCTTGCGCTCCGCTATCTTGAAGAACACAATCCCGCAAAGATGTGGGGAATCGTCGATCTTCCCGAATACCTTCATGGCATCGACCGTCAGGCAGAGGAAATGGATGAGACGTTACGCGAGAAACTCTCCGAGAGCGAACAGTACAAGCGGACGGGAGACTACATGACAGATGTACGCCGTTTGAACGCGATGAACAAGGCGATCGAGGATGAAATTCTGTCCGAACTTGTCTATGTGGATTGAGGGGAACGCTATGGAAAAGAAAGAAGATACGCCGAGCCGCCTTAGAAATCGTAGGTATGAGGAAAAAAACAAAGAGAAACGTAAAGCGGCAAATGGGACGTTCAGCACCTTTTTGCCGCGGGGTGAACTCGAAGAGATCAATGCCTTTTTGAAAAAGTACGAAATCACGAAGGTAGAGTTGATCCGTCAGGGCTATCAGAGTTTGCAAAAGCAAATCAAAGATAGCTACCATGTAGAATAGGGCTGTACCCAAAGTAGGACGTAATGCTTATGGCAGAGTTACGGAGAAAATTTGCGCAAGGGGGCGCAGCCGTGAATTTTGTCGGATGCGCTCCCTCTGCGCGGAGGGCTTACGGAAAGCGCAAAAATTGGATACGGGGAAGAGGAAAGAGAACTGTATAAAGAAATGGACATAAACGGTATCCACGTGAAAGTTTATATCAGCAATACTCCTTCTTCGAGCGGCTCGATGCAGAGGGTGATTGATAACCTTATGGCGGCATACGAAGAAAGGATAGCAAAACAATAACCAAATCGCAAGAAGAGATGGGGGAAGGATCCATGAATGCAAACGAAGCCAAGTTTACACGGGTTGAGCGTGGGACACCGGCGTATTGCCGTTTCGGGACGTATCAAGATTCGAGGAGAAAAGCGGTCATCTACATTCGGTGTGCAAGGGGTGCTTTCTATGATGATTTACAAACGCACCTGAAAGCAAGTATCGATAGACGGGACGATTGGCAGTATGCGGGCGCATACGTTGACGTCGGTTATAGCGGTTATAACACTGAACGCCCTGCTTTGCAAAAACTTATCCGAGAATGCGAAGCAGGGGCGATAAGCGTGATCGTCGTTGATCAGTTCAAAAATCTGTCAAGGAATGTCGATGACTTTGAGAAACTATTTGAAGTTTTTTCACGAACGAATGTCGCGGTCTACCAATGCGAGGACATAACTCCTGATCTGAAGCTACTCGATGCAATGGCTGAAATACCTCTGGCGCGATTGCGGTTATTCTTGAAAGAATCGGATATACGAAGAAAGATGCGATAAAAAAATATTTGGCACTAACAACTCAAGCAATAGAATAAAGGTGATAGAATAGAATGGAAAGGGTGTATTGCTTATATCGTGTTTCGACCAAAGGACAGGTTGATGAGGACGACATCCCCATGCAACGGAAAGCTTGTCATGTGTTCGCGGAGAAAATGGGGTGGACGATTTGCAAGGAATTCCTTGAGAAGGGCGTATCCGGTTTCAAGATCTCGGCAAATGACCGCGATGCTATACAAGATCTGAGGGCAGCGGCAGAGAAGAAAGAGTTTGATATTCTGCTTGTGTTCATGTTCGACCGATTGGGGCGTATTCCCAACGAAACGCCTTTTGTCCTTGAATGGTTCGTAAAGAGCGGTATCCAAGTTTGGAGTACAAAAGAGGGACAGCAGACCTTTGAAACGGACTGCGATTATCTTTTGAACTACATAAGGTTTTGGCAAGCGGGCGGGGAGAGCCGAAAGACTTCTCTCCGCGTCAAAACCCGCCTTGGACAACTTGTGGAAGAGGGGAAATTTACGGGCGGGGCGGCAGCGTTCGGTTATCGGTTCGTGAAGAGCGGGACTATAACAAAGAAGGGGCGGGAGCTTGTAGCCCTTGAGATCGTGCCCGAAGAAGCCGCTGTTGTGCAATACATATTCCAAAAGACTGTAAACGAGGGATATGGCACTTGGAGACTCTGTAAACTCATCAATGAACAGGGTTTCCGAACCCACTCCGGGGCGAAGTTTCAATCTAATACCATAAATAGAATCCTTCGCAACGAAGTCTACACGGGACACTATGTGCGCGGCGGGAAGCGGTCTGAACTCATAGAGGGCATCCAAATTATCAGTGAAGATGTATTTGCACAAGCGCAAAATATTTTGGAAGCGCGGAACGTAGTGAATGCAAGAAAATCGAATATAGCATATACTACAAGAGGCGCGGCTCTTCTCGGCGGGAATATCTATTGCGCTCACTGCGGGGCGAGATTGCATGCTTGCACTTATTCCGCAAAGCGAACGTTGGCAGATGGGACGGAAAAGGTATATCATCAAATCAAATACGTCTGCCCCAATCGGGCGCGGCGCAGAGGACAATGCGACGGCTTGACGGAATACACCTCTACACGGATCGACGAGGCGGTGCTCGCTGTCGTTCATGATTTGCTTGACAAAATCAAGGGGAGCGTAAGAACTGATGCCCTCGAAAGGAGCTACAAAGAGGCTCTTCGTCAAAAAAAGGCGGACTATAATCGGCTTCTTAAAGAGCATGAAGAGCTTATGCTCATCATCCAAAAACTTGTTGGTGAAATAGGCGTGGCAATGATCGGAAAATCCCGGTTGTCATTAGAGGACATCAATCAATCCTTAGTTGTTCACAGAAAGAAACTTGCACAGCTTGAGCAGCTAATTCCGGAAACGCTGAAAGCCGTCAATGCCGAGCAAGACACATTGAAAAATCTTGATGCGCGCTACGAGCAATTCCTTGGCTTCGCAGAGGAATTTGACGGCGCAACAAGAGAGCGGAAGAAGATGATAATTTGCGACCTTTTGGAAAGGATAGAGATTGGAAGGGGATATGAAATAAATGTTTTAATAAAAAAGGGCTATTTTGATCTAATCGGGAAATCATAGTGCTTAGGCGCGGAATAGCGAAAAAAAAGCATAAATTTGCGAAAAACACAAAAACAGACTTGACAATCGCTCCGATCCGTGGTATATTTAATGTGCAGAGGGGTAAGAGACTATCGGCTTGATACACACGGATACGTTGACGAGCATAATGGCTCGTGCGCGGCATAACTTGGTGTGAGGTGATAAATATGACAGAAGAAAACAAGAAAATTATAATGACTCCCGGTTTTATTGCAAAACCGCTGGATGAAAAATCCTACAGAATACCCGCAAAAGTGGAAACGATTTGGCAAACGAATACCTACCACGACGTTAAGATCCAACCGTCTGCATGGAAAGGCGTTGCGCATATGGTTATTACGGGCTATCGCAAAAAGTGAAGTTTATTTTGGGGCATAGCAAGAGCTATGCCTCTTTTTTTGAGGTATACTTATGAAACATGTTTTACCCACAAATCTTTTGGTCTTGGAAGATTCCGCGACAAACCCAGACGCGTTTTTTACTGAAGAGTTATTTAATGAGTGGTATGATAACCTTTACGAATGCGCTATAGCCACTGTAGATGAGTTTAAGAACCTATTGGGTCATATGGAAGGCATTAACTATCAGCTGAATCCAACTCTTTTGAAAGAGGTGGTGTATGACGCTATAGTTGGGTTGAAAAAAATTAGCGACAGCGGACATAATAATATTTCCAAACCGAGTCCATTTAAGATAGCAGCGCATTTAGGGTATTGGTTCTTGGTTCATAAACCTGTTTTATTCCTTTATTTTGATTCGCAGACAGATTTGAAAGACCTGCGATTTACTGATGAAATAGAGACTGATGAGGACCTTAAAACCTTCACAATTTGGGAAATGAAGCACATAAACGAAGTGGTGGCAACGACCTTTATGGTTGGATACATATTTGATCTTGACAAAGAAAAGCAACCGATTTGTGGAGCCTCTCAATTGTCAAATGTGAAAAAGGGAAAAACATTTTGCTTTGAAACATTTGAAGATATGAACGAAACAATTATAGACATGTTGCGGTATCATCTCGCTTACAGGATTATCTCTCCGGAAATACTCGAGCATTTTTTGGAGGGCTACACGTTGCATCCTATATGGGCACTGACATCTCGTGCATGGGAGCTGAAAGACGATGAGTAATGAATTCTTAACGTTTCCGCGTTATAAAAAGGAACATAAGTATTGGCTACGCTTTTTAATTGTTATGATAGTAGCTGCGGTCTTGTATCTTACGGTATCAATTGTAGCACTATGCTTCTCAGCTTCCGAACTGGACGGGATACTCGTGGAGTCTGCGGAAATTCTTGCCGCGCTCGCTTCAATAGCAGTTTCCCTTGCCGCATCTATTTATGGGGCGAAATCAAATAAAAAGCTAAGAGATTATTTGAAGGATATTGAAAGAAAAAATCAGCCAATTAAAGATAAATTAAAACCATATACGCCGAAAAAGGAAAAGCCTACGACCGTATTAAAGTATACGATGTATGCGGTTCAAGGGATAATAATTGCTCTATTTTTTTCCATATCTGTACTAAAAATATGGAATATGGTGCTTCCGTTAGGAGAGATAGGCTACGTCCTTAGTATTCTTTCGATTATTTCTACGCTATCTGTTATTTTGTTATCAACACTATCTATTTGGAGTGCCGCCCGATTCAACTACAATACTGCTATATTAATTCAGGAAATCGCCCATCAGGATGACTGCTTATTTGAGCTATATAACAATCCTATCGAGTAAGGGAAACCGGTTAAAACTGCGTTTCTTGATAAAAGAATGACGAAAATAACATAGAAAATGGAAAATCCGATAGCGTTAGACTATCGGATTTTTTAGAGAAAGGTATTGACATTCGCCAATTGCATGATATAATTAATATGATTAAAAAGGAGGTTTTTTATGGGCGGGAACAGGGAATCTGGCAAAATTAACTATACGAATGGTGACGGCGAAGAACGTGAGATCCACATTGAAAATGGAAATGCTCATGTTCATTATGACACTGATGCAGCAAGATCGGGTGAAATTTCTTGGGAAGCAACTGGACACCATGAGCCCGATGAGACTGATGAATATGTAATGGCAATAACTGCTCTACATGAGAAAGGTGAGTTGGAGGATATTGAGTATGAGGATGAAGATGACTACGAAAAAAATAAAGACTGGTGGAAAAAAACTTAACGGATAGACAGATTTATGAAATTCATTAAAAAATTTTTTAAGACTATATTTGGGACGCTCCTAAACGAAGGACTTAAAGGGGCATATGCGCGAGTGGCGTTTTTCACTGTGTTGGTGATGATAGTTGGTTTTTTGTTTGAGAATAACAAATGGCTTGATGGTGAATTTCTGTCAGACTACATGAGGATTCACTTTACGAAGCACGCAAACAAAGAATTCAGTTGGCCGTATATTTTTTATTATGCTATGCTTTACCTCTATGTCGCACTATACAGTGTGTTTTCGCTCTACTTCACGGTGAAAAAGAATGAGGTCGGTTGGTGCGGGTTAGTAATATCCATAAGCATTCTTTTCTTAGTGTTTATGAATGCATACTTAACAATCATGCTACAAATTACCCCCGATCCTGTTACAACTGAGGGACAAACAGTTCTTATAAATAATCAATCCATGTATGAAATGCATATGACGAGTTTTATTTCCGTAGCGACCATTATGAGTGCCGTTTCCGGCATAAAAATGACCTATATTCTTGGGAAAAATAGCCATAGAAATGATAATGACGGTGGAAAGGATGTTGATTAACAAATATCTATTATGATATTGACTGTAAACCTGTACGCTTGGGAGAGCACGCGGCTGTTAACCGCGGTGTCGTCAGTTCGAGTCTGACAGGAGCAGCCATCTGAACGAGAGTTCCTATTTGAACGCTTGATGTCCAAATAGGAACTCTTATTCTTTTGTTTTTTGCTGTTTTTAAGATATTTTTCAGTTGCTATTTCATATAAAATCGGCTTTTATACGGCAATCGGATTTTGGACGCCGTTTTCCGAAAATCGGCAATTTATTGCCAAAAATCAAAATACATCGAAATCCGAACTGTCTTGTTCGGTTTGTTTCGGATGGTATCGCGCATATTCCTCTTCAAATTTTAGCGGCGTCATGTAGCGCAAAGTTCTGTGCGGGCGTTCCGTATTGTAAAAGTGGATATAGGTTTCAATTCCTGCCCGCAAATCCTTTTCCGATCGGTAATTGGTGCGATAAAGTTCCTCCGCCTTCATATTGTGGAAGAAAGATTCGCATACGGAGTTATCGTAAGGTGTTTTCTTGCGGGAATAGGATTGAACTACGCCGCAACTCCGAAGGGCGTCGGTAAAGCTGCGCGAAATGTAATTGCTGCCGTTATCGGAATGGAAAAGTAGCCCTTGCGGAGGATTACGGCTTTCATAGGCGTGCAAAAATGTTCTTTTTGTGAGCGCCGTGCTGTTTTTCAAAGAGACTTGACATGCAATCGCCATTCTGGAATACAAGTCCAAAATGACGCAAATATAGTATGTCTTATCATGGAATCGGAAGTGGGTGACATCGCTCACCCAAACCTCGTTGGGGCGGTTCGCTTTGAAATTTTGTTTTAAGAGATTTTCTCTGCGTTTTTGCTGTTGCAGATAGAGCGTCTTTGCGCTTCCGCGAATGCTGAACCAATCATTCTCGTGCATGATGTCCGCCACGGTTTTTTCCGAAATCTTATAACCGCGGTCTTTCAGGATCGCCGTAATCTTGCTCGGACCGTACGTTTCGCGGCTCTTGTGGTAGATTTCTTCAATGATCGGTTTGAACGCCGCCTTCCTCTTTGCATAGACCGAATTTTCGCACTTGTTGCGAAAGATATGATTATAATAGGTGCCGTGCGCCACCTTCAAGGCAAAGCAAAGAACATTAACGTTGTATTCCTTCGACATTTGCTCAACAGCTTCCAAGCGTTCCCGAAGCGGTGCGGTCGCAGTACACGGTGCAGTTTGAAGGATTTCTATAACGGTTTGTAGTCGCCGGTACTGCATCTTCAATCGGGAAAAATCTTTGAGTCTTACGTGTTCGGGTAGATTCAATTTACTTCCCTTGATCCATGAATAGATCGAACTGCGCGAAAATCTCGTCGTTTTTAAGAGTTCTGCAACCGTTTCTCCATCCTTAAACCGCTGCACGACCGCCTCTTTTTCTTCCTTCGTTGCTTTTTTACTCATCGTTATCACCTCGGAGCCATTATAACACATTGATAAAGCGCGAGAAATTATTTTTCGCTTGGCAAATGATATGCGAACCATTCGGGCACACGGTAATGAAATCGCCACATAATTTCAACTATATTCGAGAGAAAAATCACATATTTCTTAAAAATTATGCAAACACGGTTGACGTGGCGAGATTTTTCGTCTATAATTAAGGTGAAAAGATGGGAGGCGCCTTATGAAGCGTTTTATTTTAGACGATTTGCGAAAGTGGAAGGGATCAAAATATCGAAAGCCGCTCATTTTGCGTGGGGCGAGGCAAGTTGGCAAAACTTGGGCATTGAAAGAATTCGGCAAGGAGTTTGAGAGTGTTGCCTATTTCAACTTTGACGAGTCGGAGGAGTATAAGCAATTCTTTGAGACGACAAAGGATGTGCACCGCATTTTGCAAAATCTCTCCTTTGCGAGCGGGCAGCGCATTACGAAGGGTACACTCATCATTTTCGATGAGATCCAAAATTGCAACAGTGCCCTAAATTCTTTGAAATATTTCTGCGAGAATGCGAGCGAGTACTTTGTTGTTTGCGCGGGGTCTCTGCTTGGGTTGACTCTTTCCAAGGGCTTCCCCGTCGGGAAAGTGGATTTTCTCGACATGGGACCGATGACCTTCTCGGAATTTCTCATCGCCAACGGGGACGAGGGACTGTATGACTATCTGCAAAGTATAAAGACCATTGAGGCCATTCCCGACGCCTTCTTCAATCCGCTCTGTGAAAAGCTGAAGATGTACTTTGTGACGGGCGGCATGCCTGAACCGGTGCTTCGGTGGACGCAGGAGCGCGATGTTGCACTTGTGGATTGGGCGCTCGACGGCATTCTCGGTTCGTATGAGCGTGACTTCGGCAAGCATCACGATGAGGCGGACGAATGGCAGCGGCACGACGTGCAGAAAATTACTTTAATTTGGAATTCCCTTCCGTCGCAGCTCGCGCGGGAGAACAAAAAATTCCTGTATTCCGTTGTAAAGGGTGGGGCGCGCGCAAGGGAGTATGAGGACTCCTTGCAATGGCTTGTAAATGCGGATCTCGTGAAGAAGGTGTTCAAGATATCAAAACCGGGGCTACCTTTATCGGCCTATGAGGACTTGGATTCCTTCAAGATTTACCACGGTGACGTAGGGCTATTGCGGCGGCAATCGCGGCTGAACCATTCGGCGTTTGCAGAAGGGAACAGGCTGTTCACCGAGTTTAAGGGCGCACTCGCCGAAAATTTTGTACTACAAAGTCTGTTGCGACAGTTCGATACCGTCCCGTACTATTGGGCGGAAGCGCCGTACGAGGTGGATTTTGTCATCCAAAGGGAGAACGACATCATTCCCATCGAGGTGAAGGCGGGGGAGAGCGTTTCTTCGATCAGCTTGAAAAATTACAAAAAAAAGTACGAGTGCGAAACGCCGCTCGCCGTGCGGCTGTCGCTTAAAAACCTTTCTCTGGACGGTAACGTTCTGAATGTTCCGCTGTTTTTGACAGATTGGTTGCCGAAATTGATCGAAATGGCGCGCGGTAACGGTTAGAACATTGTAGCGCCTCATTCATTTTACGTCTAATTCGGTCAGCCAAGTAGGAATGAGTTGAACTGATTTTAAGCTCAACTCATTCTTTTTATAGTGTAAAGTATAGTGATATTCGAGTGTTCCATGAAGAGGAAAGGTCCCGCCATCGAAGGCGGGACCTTGGTGGTCTTTGTCATTGTAGATTTCGATTTTATCTTGATTGCGGATGGTTTGATCGAAGTTTCTTCACGGCGGGACAAATGCACGCGCTGTTCGTTGTGGATATCGGGAGCGAACAAAGGGGTGTGCGATGAAGCGTCGCAGGAACGAATTCTCTCGATTCCCGATTGTGCGTCTTTGATTTCTGGAGACAAGAAACCCTCGATCGGATCGCGGTAGCGCGCGCAAAAACAGCGGAAACCATTCAAAATCGGCGCGTCTTGAAACTCCTTTTCGGACAGCTTCCGCGGCACGCAGTTGGAGTGCAATGCCGAGGGCATCCGCACAAAAGCGGGGGGACGCTGTATTTCTTTTGGCGTGGGGAGGTGTTGCCGAAAAGAAAAACGGCGGCGTTGCCAAGCGCGAATTATAATTGGATTTTGATAAGAAACGGAGGGGGACGTAGACGAAAAATGAAGAGATCATGTCTGTTTCTTTCGGTGTTTTTTCTCTTATTGACGGCTGCCTGTACCCCCAAAGGGCAGTATCCTTTGTTTCATAAAACCGAGGAGATCCGAGTAATTCAAATCGTTTAAATCGCGTTGCAGAATGAAGATCGGGATTTTCATGCAGAGGCGGCAGAAGAATGCATCAGATTGGCCGAGATCGAGGAAGCTTCGGAGTTCATAGAAAAATTCAATAACACTTTGCTCTTTTCGAGGTACGCAATGGGCGACCCCGCGGCACTCAAACACGGAGACTATGCCATAAAAATCACTTATCACAATGGGGATCTATTATGTGCAATGGATCTTCGACCGAGAGGCGGCCGAACGCGCGGGAAGTATCCGATACGGGGAAAAGTTCGGAGTGATGTATTGCGACAGGGAGGCTTTCGTGGATTTTCTCAACATGTATTTGGAACAAAAAATATAAAAACATCATGAAAAAGCCGCGGCAAAACTTCGCGCCCTTCCGGCGGTGAGGATCGAAGCCGCGCGGGGGATATTGCAAGCAACAGGGGGCAAGCGATATGCAATAAGGTACATGCGGTATGCAATAAATTTTATAAAATTCTCTTGACAAAGCGCCAGACGTGTGGTATAATTGCACAAAACTGCATCGGAGGTAGAGTCATGTTTAAGCTCAACGATCAAGAGTGGGCATTCCTCGAAAGCATGTTGGCAGAGGTCGACAATCTTCCCGCCGACGAGAGAGGCACGCATTTCGTCTATGATTGCGGCGGAAGCAACTGCAAGAGCAAATGCGGCGGATCATGCCAGGCGGCCTGCAAGTCATCCTGTACTTCATTGTTTTCATGATCGACCGGAATGGGGAGGCTTCCTTCCCATTTTTGTTTGACGGAAAATTTTCACGGCAGAACATAAAATAAAACGAAAGAAGGTAGTCGCGACCATGAGGCGAAGAAAAATCATCACACTGACATTGACGCAATCGTGCAATTTGAACTGCGGATATTGTTTTGAGGCGAACAAATCGGGCCGCCATATGACGTTTGAGACGGCGAAGAAGATCCTCGACGAGGCGTTGAACGACGACAAATTCGACGAATTCGAGATCGACTTCTTCGGCGGCGAACCGTTTTTGGAGTTTGAACTCATCAAGCAGGCGATCCAATATGTCGCCGAGACATATCCCAAGAAGCTGCTTCTCTTTACGGCGACGACGAACGGGACGCTCGTGCACGGCGAGATCAAGGAGTGGCTGGAAAAGCATGCGGATATTTTCGTTTGCGCGCTCAGTTTAGACGGCACCAAGCGCATGCACGACCTCAACCGCTGCAACAGTTTCGATAAGATCGATATCGACTTCTTTGCGCGGACATGGCCCCGTCAGGAGATGAAGATGACGGTCTCCGAAAAGACGCTTCCCTACCTTGCGGAAGGCGTCATCTTTATGCACGAGCACGGATACCGTTTCACAGCCAACCTCGCCTTCGATATCGATTGGTGCGATCCCGCAAATGAGTCGGTTCTGGAGCGCGAGCTTTCCAAACTCATCGACTACTACCTCGGGCATCCCGACGTCGCCCCGTGCACGTTTATGGATGTGCCGCTCTTCATGGTCGCCTCCACAAGTCTCGATACGAAGTTCCGCCAATGCGGCGCGGGGGTCGAGATGTTTTCCTACGATGTCAACGGAGAGAGCTACGCATGCCAATTCTTCATGCCGCTCTCCATCGGCGCAGAGAAATCGGAGGCGGCGAAAAAGCTGGTGTTCCCCGAGGAGATCGACAGGACCTGCTTCGAGGGGGAGTGCCGCGACTGTATTGCGATCCACATCTGCCATACATGTTACGGTTCGAACTACGCTTCGACGGGAAACATTTTCAAGAAGGACCCGAATTGGTGCAAACTGCAGAAGATCATCTTCCGTGCAAACGCGTATTTCCGGTTCAAACAATTAGAGAACGGATCCTTCCGTTGCGAGGACGGAGACCGTCCCTATTGGATCAAAGGGATCAAGATGATCCTGAACGATCTCAAATGACCCGCGCGGGTTTTTTGCGGGGAGCGGGCGCAAACGCTTGACAGATCGCAAAACCTATATTATAATCGAATCACCATAGAGAGTGCGCGAGGGACAGCCCCTGCGACCGCACAGCAACCTGCAAGTGCAAGGTGCTAATGGCTGAACGATGGGCGATACGGTTTTTTTACGGTCCATCGTGACGATGGGCCTTTTTCGTGCCTCTTTGTGGGAATCGCAAGGAGGTATTTTTTATGGATTACAGGGATGTCTGCGGAACGGAGCGGTGCGTTTGGTTCACCCTTTCGGATATGCGGGAGGAGGGCAGGCGGTTTTTGCGGTGGGCGAAGGCGCTCGGGTGCGTGTGGATGAACGGAAAGGAGATCGACCCCGAGGCGGGGACGGATTTCTTCACGCTCTGCATCCATGCGGACGGAACGCTCGCCAACGTGCCCGCGATGGCGCGCGCTTCGGCGCAGTTCCGCGGCGTAAAACGCGTGCGCTTTGCCGATTTTATCCAAACGGATCGCTGACGGGGCGCGGTGCGCTCCCGCAAGCCGCGCGGTGCGGAGAAGCTGCGCCGCATAGAAGTAAAAAACTTCCGCATAATGAAGATATACGGAGGTTTTTATGAAGGCAACGGGAATTGTAAGAAGGATTGACGAACTCGGCAGAGTCGTCATCCCGAAAGAGATACGGCGGACGCTCCGCATCCGCGAGGGGGATCCCCTCGAGCTGTTCACCGACCGCGACGAGCTCATGCTGAAGAAGTATTCGCCCATCGCCTCGGTGGAGCGCTTTGCGGAGGGAACGGCGAAGTCGTTGAGCGAACAGAGCGGCTATCTCGCCGCCATCACCGATAGCGACGTCGTGCTCGCGGCTTCGGGCACGGGGAAGAAGGCGATCGCGGGCAAGACGGTCTCGGAGAAGCTTACCGAGATCATGGCGTCCCGCCGCAGCTATCTCGCGAGCCGCGCGGAGAGCGGCGACGTCTATCCCGTCACGGCGGAGGACGGCGCGGAGTTCACGGCGGAGATCATCGTCCCCATTGTGGCGAACGGGGATTGCCTCGGCACGGTCATCCTGCTCTCGCAGGAAGAGGGACGCGTGATGGAGGGCTCGGCGGTCAAGCTCGCCCGTCTCACCGCGGATATCATCGCGGGGCAGTTCGAATAACGACGCCCCGCGGGCGTACATATGAAACACGCGGCATTCTGGCGCAGCGTCGCCACGATGACGGTGGGGAGCCTCGTCGCGAAGGCGATCGGGGCGCTCTACCGTATCCCGCTCACGGGGCTGCTCGGGAGCTACGGAACGGGACTTTATCAACTGACGTACCCCCTCTTTTGCCTCACGCTGACCTTCTCTTCGGCGGGGATCCCCTCGGCGTTTGCGCGGATCGTCGCCGCGGAGACGGCAAGGGGGGAGGAGGACGGAAGCACGGTGCGGCGCGCCATGCTGCTCTTTGCGGGGTTGGGCGCGCTGGGGACCCTCATCATGTGCCTCTCCGCATACGGAATGGCGAGATTGCAGGGGGACGGGGCGCTCACGGGGTGCTACCTCGCCCTGGCGCCCGCCGTCGTGCCCGTGGCGCTCATTGCCGTGCTGCGCGGGTATTTCCAGGGCAAAAACAACATGGTGCCGACGGTGATCTCCGAGCTCTGCGAACAGCTCACAAAGGCGGGGATGGGGTTGTTTTTCGCATACAGGTACCGCACTTCTCCCGCGCGCGCCGTCGCGCTGTGCCTTGCGGCGGTCACCCTCTCCGAGCTCGTCTCCCTCGGTTTTTTGCTCTTGCGCTTCCGCCGCGAGAAGCACGTCCCGCCGCAGGGGAGGAAGAAGCGCTACGGGGAGATCTTCCGCCACGCCCTGCCCGTGATGGCGGCGGCTGCCCTGTTGCCGCTCTCGCAGACGCTCGACTCGGTGCTCATCGTGCGGCTTCTGGCGCCCCATTCCGACCGCGCCGTGGCCCTCTACGGGCTGTTTTCTGGGGGCGCGGGGACGCTCATCTCCCTGCCCGCCTCCCTCTCCTACGGGCTTGCGGCGGCTGCGGTGCCCGCCGTGGCGGCGGCCGCGGCAAGGGGGGACGACGCCGAGGGAAGAAGGCGCGCGCTCTACGCGCTTCTGCCCGCGCTCCTCTTTTCGGGCGTCTGCGCGGCGGGGCTGTTCCTCTTCGCGGGACGCATCGTGAAGACGCTCTATCCCGCGCTGGACCCGAGGGATGGGGCACTTCTTTTGCGCCTCATCCGCACGATGTCCGTCTCCGCGGCTTGCCTTGCGGGCACGGAGACGCTCGCGGCTTGCCTTGCGGGCATGGGGCGGGCGAAGCGGGCGGCGCGGTCGATGTTGCTCGCCGTCGCGTTGAAGCACCTGCTGCAATTCCTGCTCATCGGGCGGATGGGCATCCTCGGGGCAGCGGTTGCGGCAAATGCCTGCTATTTGGTTGCTTTTTTCCTCGATTTGTTCTATACTGTAAGAAAAGAAAAGGAGAAAGCACATGATCACGGTCGTAAGTCTCGGGACGGAACGGGGCGACTTGACGCTTCGGGGGATGCGGGCGCTGCGGGAGGCGGACGAGGTGCTCCTGCGCACCGCCGCAATTCCCTCGGCACAGACGCTGGATGACGAAAAGATCCACTACATCCCCCTCGATTTTATCTATGAGCGGAGCAGAAACTACGATACGCTCGCCCGCAATCTCGCCCGCGAAGTACGGGCACGGGCGAAGGGGAAGAAAGTCTGCTACTGCGTCGACGGCGACGCCTCGGAGGATGCCGCGGCACGGCTGCTCATCGCGCGGGGGGCGAAGGCCGTCGGCGGGCGCTCCAAGGGGGCGTACTTTGCCGAACGCGCCGCGCTCACGGGCGAATACACGGCGGTCTCGGCGTTTTCGGTGGGGGAGCGCGCCCTCGCCCTGCCCCTCGTCGTCTACGACGTCACGCAGGACAACCTCCCGGATATCAAGCTCTTTCTCGCCGAAAAATACGGTGACGAGGCGCCCGCGATGTACATATCGGTCGAAAAAAACGACCGCATGCCCCTGTTTTCCGTGGACCGCGAACGTCCCGCGGGGCTGTGCGGCATCGTCGTCTACGACGTTCCCCTCCTCGAAAAAAAGGTGTTTACCTTCGAGGATTTCATCGCGATCCTGCGGCGGCTGCGCGCGCCCGACGGCTGTCCGTGGGACAAGGTACAGACGCACGAGAGCATCCGCATCAACGCCATCGAGGAGGCATATGAGCTCGTCGACGCCATCGACCGCGGCGACGTCGCCCGCATGCTCGAGGAGACGGGCGACGTGCTGATGCAGGCCGCCTTCCACGCCCTCATCGAGGAGGAGAAGGGGGGATTCACCGTTGCGGACATGCTCACCGCCGTTTCGGAGAAGCTGATCACGCGGCATACGCACATCTTCGGCAAGGATCGCGCGCAGGACGCCGAGGGGGCGCTCTCCGTGTGGGACCAAAACAAGATGAAGGAGAAGGGGCAGAATACCTATGCGGACGCCGTGAACGACGTGCCCGAATGCTTTCCCGCCCTCCTTCGCGCGCAGAAGATCGCAAAGCGCATGGAAAAGGGGGGCTGGGACGCCGCCACCCTCGAGAACTTCGAGAAAAAGTTCCGCGAGGAATACGGCGAGCTTCTGGCGGCCCACCGCGCGGGGGACAAGACCGCGGTAGCGGAGGAACTCGGCGACGTTCTGTTCTGCACCGTCGAGCTCGGCAGGGCCGTGGGCGTAGACTGCGAGATGGCCCTCCTCGACACCGTGAAGAAATGCGCCGCACGCTACACCGCATACGAGGGGCTCGTGCGCGCCGACGGGAAGGACGTGCACGCCCTCACAGAAGCCGAAAAAGCAGACTATTACGGGCGGGCCAAGGATGCTGCACGCGATTGATATCGCGGGCATGGTGTGCCCGAACAACCTCTTTCTCGCCCCCATGGCGGGATATACCAATCTTCCCTTCCGCAGCATGTGCGAAGCGCTCGGCGCGGGGCTCACCTTCACCGAGATGGTCAGCGCGAAGGGGCTGCACTACGGCAACGAGGAGACCAAACAGCTGCTCCTCCACGCCGCTCCCGCCGCTTCCTGCGGGGAAGGGACCGCAGAACGCCCCATCGCCGCGCAGATCTTCGGGAGCGACCCCGACATCATGCGCGAAGCCTGCGAGAGCGAGGCGCTCGCGCCCTTCGACCTCATCGACCTCAACATGGGCTGCCCCATGCCCAAGATCGTGCGGAACGGAGACGGAAGCGCCCTCATGGAGGATCTTCCGCGCGCGGAGAAGGTCATCTCCGCCTGCGTCAAGAGCGGGAAGCGCATCTCGGTGAAGTTCCGCACGGGCGTCGACGACGCCCACAAGATCACGGCAGAATTTGCGAAGATGTGCGAGGGCGCGGGGGCGTGCATGATCACCGTCCACGGCAGAACGCGCGAAAAGATCTACACAGGCCCCTGCGATTTCGCCGAGATCGCCGCGGCGAAAGCGGCCGTGAAGATCCCCGTCGTCGCCAACGGCGGCATCTGGAACGAGAAGGACGTCGGGAAGATGTATGAGCGGACGGGGGCGGACGCCTTCATGATCGCCCGTGCCGCGCTCTACCGCCCGCAGACCTTTGCCGACATCCTCGGCGCGGCGCCCGAAATGCTGCCCTATTTCCTCCGCCAGCTCGAGGAGACGCGGGCATACTACGGCGAGCGGTTCGCCCTCGTCTACATGCGCAAGATGGCGGCGTTCTACGCCAAGGGGCAACGCGGCGCGGTGGCGCTGCGCAGGCGGTGCTTCGCTGCGGAGACGACGGAGGAAGTCCGCGCGCTCATGGTGGAGATCTTTTCGCCGTAGCCGAAAAAAAACATGCAAAATATGCCCCAAAAAACGGCAAAAACGGGCATTTTCGGGAAAAAATTTCGGGTAAACCGTGCGGAAACGGTTTACTTTTTTCTTTTTGCATGCTATAATGATTTCGTCTCGCGCGCGTGCGCGCACGCTGCGCGCACGCATTGCGTGCTGTATGATAAGCAGATAAGGAAATTATATTTGTTGGAGGAGATATGCCGGAAAAAGTGGAAGCCGCCTACGGTGCGGAACAGATCCAGGTGCTCGACGGGCTCGAGCACATCCGCAAGCGCCCCGGGATGTACATCAGTTCGACCGATGAAAAGGGGCTGCACCATCTTGTCTCGGAGGTCGTCGATAACTCCATCGACGAAGCCCTCGCGGGCTATTGCGACCGCGTGGACGTCACCATCAATCAGGACGGCAGCTGCACGGTCGTCGATAACGGCCGCGGCATCCCCACCGAGATCCACCCCAAGGAGGGCATCTCCACGGTGGAGGTCGTCTTTACCAAGGTCAACGCGGGCGGCAAGTTCGGCGGGGATTCGGGCTACAAGGTCTCGTCGGGGCTGCACGGCGTCGGCGTGAAGGCCGTCAACGCCCTCTCCGAGTGGCTGGAAGTCGAGGTCTCGCAGAACGGACACGTCTATAAGCAGGTCTACAACCGCGGCGTGCCCCAGCGGGAGCTCACCGTCATCGGCGATACGGACAAGACGGGCACCAAGGTCACCTTCTTCCCCGACAGCGAGATCTTCGAGACCATCGTCTTTAAGTACGACATGCTCAAAGTGCGCCTCAAAGAGCTCGCCTTCCTCAACAAGGGGCTCGAGATCAACCTCGAGGATCGGCGCGAGGGCAAGGAGAAGAAGGACCGCTTCTACTACGAGGGCGGCATCCGCGAGCTCGTCGAGGAGCTCAACAAGGGGCAGGAGACCCTCTTCGAGCAGCCCCTTTACTTCGAGGCGCAGGAGGGGACGACGGTCTGCGAGATCGCCCTCCAATACAACGAGAGCTACAACGAAGTCGTCTATTCGTATGCCAACAACGTCAACACGATCGACGGCGGCACCCACGTCGAGGGCCTCAAACTCGCCCTCACGAAGATCATCAACGACGCGGGCAAGAAGCTCAACATCCTGAAGGATTCGGATAAACTCACGGGCGAGGACGTCCGCGAGGGCATCACGGCGGTCGTCTCCGTCAAACTCGAGGACGCGCAGTTCGAATCCCAGACCAAGGATAAGCTCAACAATTCCTTCATCCGCCCGTTCGTGAATAAAGTCGTCGCCGAGAAATTCGGCGAATATCTCGAGGAGCACCCCTCCGAGACGCGCGAGCTCGTGCTCCGCTGCATCACGGCGCAGAAGGCGCGCGACGCGGCGCGCAGCGCGCGGGAACTCACCCGCCGCAAGGGCATCCTCGAATCGACGACGCTCCCCGGCAAGCTCGCCGACTGCTCGGATAAGCGCCCCGAACTCTGCGAGATCTACATCGTCGAGGGCGACTCCGCAGGCGGCACGGCAAAACAGGGCAGAGACAGGCGCTTCCAGGCCATCCTTCCCCTCCGCGGCAAGATCCTGAACGTCGAGAAGGTCCGCCTCAACCGCGCCCTCGAAAACGCCGAGATCAAGGCCATGATCACCGCCTTCGGCTGCGGCATTTTAGATGACTTCGACGAGAGCAAGCTCCGCTACGACCGCATCATCTCCATGACCGATGCCGATGTCGACGGCGCGCACATCCGCATTCTTCTGCTCACCTTCCTCTTCCGCTACATGCGCCCCCTCATCGAGCACGGGCACGTGTACTCGGCAAAGCCGCCCCTCTACAAGGCGACCGTGAAGGGAAAGACGGAGGACGTATATCTTTATTCCGAGGAAGAGAAGGTGCTCTTCGACGCGGCGAACAACAACAAAGTGGAATACCAGCGCTACAAGGGCCTCGGCGAGATGTCGACCGAGCAGCTCTGGGAGACGACGATGAACCCCGCGACGCGCACGCTCATCAAGGTCTCCATGCAGGACGCGGTGGAGGCGGATAAGATGTTCGGCATCCTGATGGGCGAGAGCCCCGCGCTGCGCCGGCAGTTCATCGAAGAAAACGCCACCTTGGTTACCGATCTGGATATCTGAACGCGCATGGGTAAACGCGTATAGGCTTCGCAATGCGTCGTCGAAGATGCGCTTTCCTCCGTCGTGTACGTCTTAGTACACTCCCTTCGGAAATGCTCCTTCTCCTCGCCTTGCTCGCCTCTCCGCGTTTTAACGGTACCCGCGTTCGCTTTGAATGAACGAACCGCGCTTTCCTTGGCTCCCCCTCGAGGGGGAAAAGGGTCCGCAGAAAAGTGATCGCGCCTCCCGTGAGGCATGGCCTCAGACACGGTATGCCCGTTTTTCATCGAAGCGGCGTATTTCAAACACAGTTCCCGCGCAAGAAAGCTGTTGAAAATCATCAAGGAGTAAGATATGGCAAAACGAGAAACGAGCCCGGAGCTCACCGAAGAATTCAAAAAGACGCTGGCGATGACCAAGGTGCTCGACGTCGAGGTCGACGACGAGCTCAAGCGTTCCTTCATCGCCTATGCGATGGCCGTCAACAAGTCCCGCGCCATCCCCGATGTGCGCGACGGCTTGAAGCCCGTGCACCGCCGCATCCTCTACGCCATGCACGAGATGGGGCTCTACAACGACAAGGCATACCGCAAGTGCGCCCGTATCGTCGGTGACGTCATGGGTAAATTCCACCCGCACGGCGACAGCTCGGTCTACGACGCGCTCGTCCGTCTCGCGCAGGATTTCTCCATCAACTTCCCCCTCGTCGACGGGCACGGCAACTTCGGCTCGGTGGACGGCGATCCGCCCGCGGCCATGCGCTATACGGAGGCCCGCCTCACCAAGCTCGCCGCCGAGATGCTCCGCGACCTCGACAAGGAGACGGTGGACTTCTTCCCCAACTTCGACGGCATCGAGATGGAGCCCGCGGTGCTCCCCGCCCGCTTCCCCAACCTGCTCGTGAACGGCTCGGACGGCATCGCCGTCGGCATGGCGACCAACATCCCGCCCCACAACCTCGCCGAGGTCATCGACGGGACGATCGCCATGATCGACAACCCCGAGATCACCGTCGATGAGCTCATGGAATACATCCCCGCCCCCGACTTCCCGACGGGCGGTGTCATCATGGGAAGATCGGGCATCCGTAAGGCCTACCGCACGGGGCAGGGCAATATCGTCATCCGCTCCAAGTGCGAGATCGAGGAGCACGGCACGGGCGCGAACGTGCGCTCCCGCATCATCGTCACCGAAATTCCCTATCAAGTCAACAAAGCCCAACTGATCGTGTCCATCGCGGACATGGTGAAGGATAAGCGCATCGAGGGCATCGCGGATATCCGCGACGAATCGGGGCGCGAGGGCATGCGCATCGTCATCGAGTGCAAGAAGGACGCCAACGCGCAGGTCGTCCTCAACACCCTCTACAAGCACACCAACTTGCAGGTCTCGGACGGCATCATCCTTCTCGCGCTCGTCGAGAACGGCACCGAGCCCAAGTATCTCACCATCCGCGACATCCTCGATTACTACCTCCGCCACCAGAAGGAAGTCATCGTGCGGCGGACCCGCTACGACCTCAACAAGACGGAGGAGCGCGCGCATATCGTCGAGGGGCTGGTCATCGCCCTCGCCAATATCGACGAGGTCATCAGGATCATCAAGGAATCGCGGGATAAGAACGACGCCACCCAAAAGCTCACGGCGGCCTTCGAACTCTCCGAAAAACAGGCAAACGCCATCCTCGAGATGCGCCTCCAGCGCCTCACCGCGCTCGAAGTCGAAAAGCTCAAGGAAGAGCTCGCCGCGCTCCACGCGACGATCGCCGACCTCAAGGATATCCTCGCCAACGAGAGCCGCGTGCTCGCGATCATCCGCTCCGACCTCATGGCGATCAAGGAGAAATATCCCTCCGAGCGCAGGACGGAGATCTCCGTGGACTACGGCGACATCGAGGACGAGGACCTCATCGACGAAGAGGACGTCGTCATCTCCCTGACGCACGGCGGCTACATCAAGCGCATCCCGCTCGCCGAGTACCGCGCGCAGAACCGCGGCGGCGTGGGGATCACGGGGCACAAGACCAAGGAGGACGACTTCATCGAGAACATGTTCGTCTGCTCCACCCACCACAATATCCTGTTCTTCACCAACTTCGGCAAGGTCTACGCCATGAAGGGCTACATGATCCCCGAGGCCAACCGGCAGGCGCGGGGCAGGGCGATCGTCAACCTCATGCAGCTCTCCGCGGGCGAGAAAATCGCCGCCGTGCTGCCCGTCTACGAGAACGGCACGGGCTATCTCGTGATGGCGACCAAGCGCGGGCTCGTGAAAAAGACCGCGACGAGCGAATTCGACCGCATCATGAAGAGCGGCAAGATCGCGATCAAGATCGTCGAGGGCGACGAACTCATCTCCGTGCAGTTCGCGGGCGGCGACAGCGAGATCATGATCGCATCGCATTCGGGCAAGTGCATCCGCTTCCGCGAGACCGACGTCCGCCCGATGGGGCGCGGCACGATGGGCGTGCGCGGCATCACCCTCGCGAAGGACGATGAAGTCGTGGATATGCTCGTCCTCAAAGAGGGCTTCGATATCCTCACCGTCTCCGAAAACGGCTACGGCAAGCGCTCGGATCCCGCCGATTACAGGCTCCAGAGCCGCGGCGGCAAGGGCATCAAGGCGGGCATCTTCAACGAAAAGACGGGCGCGCTCGTCAACATGAAGCTCGCGAGCGACCTCTTCGACGTCATGCTCGTGACCTCGGCGGGCATCATCATCCGCATGCACCTCGAGGCGATCTCGCGGATCGGGCGGGCGACGCGCGGCGTGCGGCTCATGAACGTGCGCGAGGGCATCGTGGCGACGATCGCCGTCACCGAGAAGGACGAGGAGGCCGAAGTCGAAGCGCCCGAAGAGACGGCGGCGGATCTCTCCCCCGAGGACCTCGCGGAGAGCGCGGAAGAGCTCGCCGAGGAGGAAAAAGAAGCCGCCGAGGAAGCGCAAGCGGCGGACGAGGCGCCTATGTCCGAGGAGGCCCCTTCGGAGGACGATCTTTCGGAGGATGATCCTGCGGAGGACGATCCTGCGGACGGCGAATAAAGAGAAAACAACAAAAAATGCGGCACAGTGCCGCATTTTTTTGTGGAAAAAATCAATATGAAGCAATCGGATCTCGGGTCATGGCTCGATGAGATCGTCGAGCGAGACGTCGTAGAGCCGCGCAAGTTTGATAAAGTTTTGCAGGGTTGGAACGGTCACGCCCCATTCATACGCTTGATAAGATTGGCACGTGATCCCGATTTGGTTCGCCACGTATTGCTGGGTGTAGCCGTATTGCAAGCGAAGCGTTTTCAGGTTTTTCGCCAAGGGATATAATTCTTGCATAATTTTCTCTCTGTTCGCTTGACATTTTACAGTTTGAAACTGTATAATAGAGAAAATAACGTTTGAAACGTTAAAAGGAAAGGAGAAACAGGATGAAAAAAGCATGCAAGCATGGGATTTCGGCATTGCTCATCGCGCTCTTTGCGTTGAGTGCGCTCTGCGGCTGCGGCGGCAGCCCCAAGACCTACACGATCGAACAGGGTGACATAACCTTGGAATCGGGGCAGACGGCGGCACTTTCTCTCGCGAATACGGAGGAGGAGCCCCTTGAATGGTACACGAGCGACGCTTCCATAGCGTATGTGAACGGCAAGGGCGTCGTTACGGGCGTGAGCTATGGCTCGGTGACGGTGAAAGCGAAGATCGGCGACGTTTGGAGCGAAGAGATCAACGTTACGGTAAAACCGGGGAGCGACGCACATTATACTGCGGGCACGCCCGATATGTATTCTAGCGCGTTCGGGATATATCTGATGAGCTTCATGCGTTCTTCCAATTCGGTTCCGTTGGCAGGGCTCAATCCCGCGCTCTTCCAATATGACGATCCCGACAGGGAGGATTGGAATCTGCGCATGACCGTGGACACCTTCCAATTTTGGCTGCCCAATATTACCTGGGGTAAGATCGATAAGATCGAACACACGGAGATCAAATTCGACAAAAACGGAAATAATTCTAAAGTGATCACGCTCTATGTGGATGAAAACGGCGGCTGGATGCAAGATACGCAAAATATGCAAAAGACCTATATCAACGATCCCGATAAGTTATTATCTCATCGGGCAAGGAGCCTTGTCTGGGATGATTCGCGGCTGCAATTCACGAGAGAGGTGGAAGGCTTTATCATCAGTCAAGGCGATATATCGGAAACCGAAGGCGTTGAACATTATGTCCCCACGTGTCAATACGCTCTTGCCTCGAACAGCGGGGAGATCTTGCCTGTTGCCGCGCTCATCAACGATCTGATCGATACGGCAAAACAAGGAGGGGCTTCGGCAAACGATTGGAGCGAGGCGCCGTTCAACAATTACTTCACCGTCGAAAACAACGTCGTGCATTTCCAATATGTCATGGCGATGTGCGGGATCAGGATCGGAGATACGCTCCATCACGGGTCGTTTGCCTTCGACGAAACCTCGGGGCGGCTCGCCTATCTCTCCATGGATGATATCTACGCCAAGCAGTCCCCGCGGCGCATCATTCGTTTCTATTACGGAGAAAAGGATCTCGACGCGAGCCAACCGCAGGCCTGACGATCTGAAAAACATAGCCGTCGCATTTCGCGGCGGCTTTTTTGTTGCCCCGGAAAGGATCTCCGCGGATCGGTTTCACTTCATTCGGGTGGGGACGTATATCAATAAACGGCTGTATAGGGCGCAAACCCCGCTCATTCCGCTTTTTTGGCGGGCTTTATTTTCACGCTGCCGCAGAGGACTTCGGCATAGGAATAGGAGGTCTTGCCGAGAAAGCCCGCCTCGTTGGGGCGGACGGTGAAGAGGGCGGGATACACCCCCGAGAGCTCTCCGCAGAACCGCATCACCTTGTTTCTGCCGAGGTTGACGGTCACATCCACCTGTTTGCGGAAGTAATCGGAGATGGTTTTCTTCACGGAATCGATGTCGCGCTTTGGCTTGATCATGGTCGGAAGTATCGCCCGCAGGTACCTATTTTATACACAACGTCCCCCGACGTTTTGCGTTTTTCCGCGTTTCGACAAAACTTCCCCCCGCCGCTTTTGCATATGCCGCCGCGATCGCGCATAGGATAGAGGGAAATCAAGCGAGGTGTGAAATGATGAAAACCGATATGCAAGTGTTCCGCGGCTACGGCAAGCGCAAAGAACTCAACGCGCAGACGGCGGTCGAGTGCCGCTTCGGCGATGTCCAGACGGTGCTCTCCGTCCACTGCGCGACGACGCCTTCGGGCGCGGAGGTGGGCAACGGCGAGGTGCGCTACTTCGGCAAGGCGCATTTTTCCGTCGTCTACGAGGACGCGGAGAAGCACGTCTGCCGCGCGGAAAAGGGCGTGGAGTGGTCGGCGACGGTGAAGGACGACTTCTGCTTCCCCGCGCTCACGGCGCGTGCGAACGTCGCGCCCGAAAATCTCTCCGTGCGCAAAGAGGGGGCGAGCGTCATCGTCACCGCCCTGATCGGCTGCGATCTCTCCCTCTACGGCGAGCAATCCTTCAACTATCTCGCGGGCGGCGAGCTCATCGTGCGGCGGGACCCCGTGAAGGTGCTCACCGCGCACCTTGTTTCGGGCGCCGCGGAGACGGAGGACGAATTCGAGACCGATTACGCTTCGGATATCCTCCAGCACGCCGAGACGGTCGTCTTGAACGATATCGTCTGCGAGACGGGCACCCTTCGCCTCGAGGGGGACGTCAATCTCTGCGTGCTCGCCCTGAAGGGGGACGCGCTCTCCTCCTTCGAGCGGCTCATCCCCTTCCGCATCGAGATCCCGTGCGAGGCGGCGACCTTCGGTTGCAGCGCGGAGGCGAAGATCATGGTGGGCAGCGTTTCCCTCCATGCCGACGCCGACGAAGAGCGCGGCAAGTGCAAACTGCTCGTCGAGATCGCCCTGCTCGCGGAGGGATGCGTCTTTGAGGAGGTCTCCGTGGACGCCGTTACCGACGCGTTCTCCCCCACCCACAACGCCGAACTCGTCTTTGCGACGGCGGAGAGCGCGGGCGTCGGCGAGATTCGTCGCACGACCGAGCGCATTTCGGGCAAGTGCACCCTCTCGGGCCCCGTGGATTTTTCCGACCGTCTGCAAGCGGTGGCGCTCCAACGCGCCGAGGCCGATCTCGTCAAGACGGAGGAGGGCGTGCGCGCCGAGGGCGTTGCCGCGGCGACGCTCATCGTGCAGGCGGCGGATGGCACCCACCGCGGCGTGGAGATCGGGCTGCCCTTCTCGGTGCCCGTCGACGCGGCGGATTGCACCGTGCAGGCACTCGTCGTCGGCATGTCCGCGCGGCAGAAGCAGGAGGGGGAGATCGAAGCCGAGGCGACGCTCAAACTCTTCATGCAGGAGAAGCGGCGTTGCAGCGCGCGCATCGTCGCGAGCGTGGAGGAGGGGGAGGAGCTCCCCGCCGAGGACAGCGCGATCAGCGTCTACATCCCCCGCGCGGGCGACGGGCTCTGGGAGCTCTCGAAACAGCTGAAAAAGTCGCCCGAAGAGGTCGCCGCGAGCAATCCCGATATGGAATTCCCCGTGAAGGAAGGGCAGCGCGTGATCGTCTACCGCAGAAGGATAAAATAAAAAATGCCACCCCCCGTGGGTGGTTTTTTCATGGTTTGGAAGGGAAAATGCGGGCGAGAGGTTCGCAAAATTTTCTCGGAGAATCGCAGACCCCCCGAAGCTCACGCTCCGAAGGGTCTGCTTTATGATAAGGGGGAAAATTATGAGCTCGTTCGCTTTTTGTGCCTTTATTATAGTACATTCCAAAGCGAAAGTAAAATAAATCCGCAAAAAATCCGCGCAAAAAATTTTTCGCGTCCTCTTGTTCAGTTGCTGTGAGATTCGTACATTTTCACACCGAAAAAGATATCCTCGTTCACAAAGTCGGAATTTTCAAAAAATTCGAAGAAGCAGACATCCGAGCACGACGCCCGAAAAATTCGCAACGAGCGAGATCAGGATGGGGCGCAGCAGTTTCTTCTTTGCGCCCGCGAAGTAGACCGCCGAAATGTAGAACACCGTCTCCCCCGATCCGTAGGCGACGGCGGCGCAGCGCGCGATGTAGCTGTCCGCACCGTACGTCGAAAAGATCTCCGAGAGCAGCGCCGTCGACCCGCTCCCCGAGAAGGGCTTGATGAGCACGAGGGAGGAGATTTCGGGCGGGATGCCGAGAAGGCGGTAGAACGGGGTGAGAAATTCCGCGATCATGCGGGAGAGTCCGCTCGCCTCGAAGAGCTCGGCGAGGATGAGCATGGCGGCAAGATAGGGGAAGACCGAGAGCAGCAGGGGCACCGCCTCTTTGACGCCCTCGGTGAAACAGTCGTAGAGCTTCACGCGGCGCAGCAGCGCCACCGCGAACACGATGAGGAACAACAGGGGGATGATCAGGGAGACGAATTTCATCGCGCCCGCCTCTTGCGCCCGCATGTTTCCGCCGCGAGGAGGAGCAAAACGCCGAGGAGCGTGGTGAACGCCGTCGCGAGCAGGGTGGGCAGGAAGATATCCGCGGGAGACGCGGAGCCCATCGCGAGGCGGAGGGCGATGACCGTCGTCGGAAGAAGTTGGAGGCTGGTCGCGTTGAGGACGAAGAGCATCTCGGCGGCAAAGCCGTTGTTTTGGGCGAGGAAGCGTTGCGTGGCGCGGATGCCGAGGGGGGTCGGCGCCCCGGGCAGCCCTAAAAGGTTCGCCGAGAGATTGCCCGCGGCGAGCGAGATCGCCTCCTTGTCCTGCGTGCGGAAGAGCCTGCGCGCGAGGGGGGTCATCGCGCGGGAAACGCACCCCATGGCGCCGCTTTTTTCCATCACCTTGAAGAATCCCAGCCACACGCAGTAGACGGAGAGGAGGGAGAGGGAGAGCGTCGCCGCCTTCTGCCCGCCCTTCAGCATGGCGGCGAGGAAGAGATCGGGATCGGAAAAGAGAAAGAGGAGGCATGCCGCGAAGAAGATCGCCGCAAAGATCGCATTCATGCCACATTCTACGCGCCCCCGCCCGCGAATATGCGTGCCCGCCCGCGGGAAAATCCGCCCCGCACGGAAAAAACGTTTTACATTTTTCCGCCGTTGCGGTATAATGGTCGTGAGGTAAATTATGGCAAAGAAATACTACATCACGACGCCGATCTACTATCCGAGCGGCAACTGGCACATCGGGCACTGCTATACGACGGTCATCTGCGACGCTCTCGCCCGCTTCCACAAGATGAAGGGGGAAGAGGTCTTTTTCCTCACGGGCACCGACGAACACGGGCAGAAGGTGGAAAAGGAGGCGGCGAAGCGGGGCATCACCCCCCGCGAATTCATCGACCCCTTGGTCGCCGAGCTCAAGGATATGTGGCGGCTGCTCGGGGTGGAGTACGACCGCTTTCTCCGCACGACGGATCCCGATCACGTCGCCTGCGTGCAGCACATCTATCAAAAACTCTATGAGAGCGGCGATATCTACAAGGCCGAATACACTGGCTACTACTGCACCCCGTGCGAGGCGTTCTGGACGGAGACCCAGCTCAAAGAGGGCAAGTGCCCCGACTGCGGCAGGGAGGTCACGCTCCAGAAGGAGGAGAGCTATTTCTTCCGTTTATCGAAGTACGCCCCCCGCCTTTTGCGGCTCTACGAGGAGAAGCCCGACTTCCTGCGCCCCCGTTCCCGCGTCAACGAAATGGTCAACAACTTCCTCAAAGCGGGCCTTGCCGATCTCTCCGTCTCCCGCACGACGGTGAAGTGGGGGATCCCCCTTCCCTTCGACCAAAAGCACACGGCGTATGTGTGGATCGACGCCCTCTCCAACTACGTCTCCGCCCTCGGCTACGGCACGGCGGACGACAGCTTGTATCGGAAATTCTATCCCGCAGACCTGCACATGGTGGGCAAAGAGATCGTGCGCTTCCATGCCATCATCTGGCCCGCCATCCTCATGGCGCTCGGTGAGCCCCTGCCCGAACACATCTACGGGCACGGGTGGCTGCTCATCGGCGGCGAGAAGCTCTCCAAGTCCAAGGAGAACGCCCGCCCCGAGCTCACCGATCCGTATGCCCTCGTCAAGCGGTACGGCGCCGACGCCGTAAGATACTATCTGCTCCGCGAGATCCCCTTCGGCAGCGACGGGGAATACACGACGGAGCGCTTCCTCCTCCGCATCAACGCCGATCTCTCCAACGACCTCGGGAACCTCGTCTCGCGCACGCAGGCGATGATCGTGCAGAACTTCGGCGTCATCCCGCCGCGCGGGAAAGAGGAGGGGCCCGACGGCGCGCTCATCGCGATGTGCGAAGGGCTGTTCGAACGGGTCGACGCGGACATGGGCGCTTTGAATGCGCCCGAAGCGCTTGCGGAGATCTTTGCCGTCATCGACCGCGCCAATAAATATATCGACGAAACGACGCCGTGGCTCCTCGCCAAGGACCCGTCGCAGAGGGCGCGGCTGGGCGCCGTGCTCTACAACCTCGCCGAGACGGTCCGCCTCTGCTGCGTGATGCTCCGCCCCTTCCTGCCCGCGGCGACGGAGAAGATCTTGAAGAGCTTCGGCTGCGAAGACAGCGCCGATCTCACCTTCGGCGCGCTGAAAGAGGGGGGGCCTATCGAAAAACTTCCGCCCGTGTTCCCGCGTCTCGACCTCAAAAAGGAGCTCGCCGAAGTCGAAAAGCTCTGCGCGCAGGCAAAGGCCAAGGCCGATGCGCCTTCCCCCGCGGCCGAAAAGGAGAGCGAGGGTCCCAAGCCGCCCGTCTCGTTCGAGGACTTCCGGAAGCTCGAGCTCAAGGTCGGCGAAGTTGTCGCCTGCGAGAAGGTCAAAAAGAGCGAGAAGCTCCTGCATGAGACGGTGAAGCTCGGCGAGGAGCTCCGCTCGGTCGTCTCGGGCATCGCAAAGTACTACACCCCCGAGGAGATGGTGGGCAAGAAGGTCGTCGTCGTCACCAACTTGAAGCCCGTGAAGCTGTGCGGCGTGCTCTCGGAGGGCATGATCCTCTGCGCGGAGGACGGCGCGGGCAATCTCTCCCTCGTCTCGCCCGAGCGGCTCGTGGAAAGCGGGGCGACCGTGCGATGATCGACGTCCACGCCCATTTTGCGGAGGAGGGGTACGCCCCTTCCGAGTGGGAGAAGATCGGGGCCGCGGGGGTGCATACCGTCATCCTCGCCGCCGATACGCTCGCACATGCCCGCATGCACCGCGATCTTGCCGAAGCGCGGCAGGGCTGTTATTTCACGGTGGGCGTCCACCCCGAGTTCGCGGCGGAGCCCTTCGACGAGGCGGAATTCCGCGCGCTCGCGGCGTCGGAAAAGTGCGTCGCCGTCGGTGAGATCGGGCTGGACTTCCACTACGGCACAGAGCAAAAAGCGGCACAGCGTGGTATTTTTTTGCGCCAGATCGCGCTTGCGGATGCGCTCGCCCTGCCCCTCGAGATCCACTCCCGCGACGCCTGCGCCGAGACGCTCGAACTGCTCCGCGCCTCCCGCAATCGGCTCGGCCGCGGCTTTCTGATGCACTGCTATAGCTATGGCGCCGAAAACCTCGAAGCCTTTCTCGCGCTCGGCGGCTATGTTTCGTTCGGCGGCGTGGTGTGCTTCAAAAACGCAAGGCGCGCCGTCGAGAGCGTCGTCCGCTGCCCCATGGACCGCATCCTCACCGAGACGGACAGTCCCTACCTTTCCCCCTTCCGCGGGGAGAAGAACACGCCCGCGAACATCCCCGTGATTGCGGCGCGGATCGCGGAGATCAAGGGGGTCCCGCTCGCGGAACTTACGGCCGCCGTCCGCGCGAACGCGGCGCGCCTCTTTCCCAAATTGCAGACGAAATGAAGGATACGTATACCTATAAAATCGGCGAAAGCCTCTATCTCAACCTCACCAACCGCTGCTCCAACCGCTGTACGTTCTGCGTGCGGGAGAAGGAGACCTACGAGGGCTACGCGCTCTGGCTGCGCGGCGGCGAACCGACGGCGGAGCAGGTGCTCGCGGAGATCGGCGACCCCACGCGCTTCCGCGAGATCGTCTTTTGTGGCTACGGCGAGCCGACCTACCGCCTCGACGCCATGCTCACGATCGCGGACGCCGTCCATGCCCGCGGCGGCAAGACCCGCCTCAACACCAACGGGCAGGGGAACCTCATCTGCGGC
>CANQKF010000021.1 GCA_947624445.1 uncultured Clostridia bacterium
GCTACTTGTTTGCGGTGAGCGCGGTAATAGGGCACGTATTCCCCGTGACGATGAAGTTCAAGGGCGGCAAGGGCATCGCCTCCACGCTCGGGCTCTTCTGGTTCTGCATGGGCTGTGAAAACCCGTGGTTCATCCTGCTCTCCGCCGCGGTGCTGCTCTTCGGCGTCGTGGGCTTCATCGCCCTCACCGAATACGGCTCCATGGGGTCGCTCGTCGGCGTCACGGGCTTCACGCTGTGGCAGGGGATCGTGTTCTACCTGCGCTACATGGACGCGCTGAAAAACATTTGGACGATCGCCTGCTTCATGATGCTCTTTCTCCTCAACTTCCTCACATGGTTCGCCCACAGGAAGAATCTCGTGCGGCTCTTTGCGGGCGAGGAACACCGAACGTCCGTGCGGAAGCTCTCCCACGGCAAGCGCGGCATGAAGGAGATGTGACCCGAAACGCGGGGGGACGTATATCGTTTTTTTTGCGCCGCCCGCCGACATTTGTCGGCGGGTGGCGCATTCTTATCGAACGATATTCAGTAGTCCCGAATATACGCATACGCCCTGCGGCAAAGCCGCAGGGCGCGATCGATCCGTAAGATTTTTTCTCGGATCACTTCACGATGAGGGATTTGCCCGTCATTTCGGCGGGAACGGGCAGGCCCATCACCTCGAGCAGCGTGGGGGCGAGGTCGGCGAGAATGCCGTCTTTGCGCAGCGTCGCGCCCCTGTACTTTTCCGAGATCAGCACGACGGGCACGGGGTTGGTCGTGTGGGCGGTGAAGGGAGAGCCGTCCTCCGCGAGCATCCTATCGGCGTTGCCGTGGTCGGCGGTGAGCAGCGCGCTCCCGCCCATCGAGAGGATCTTGTCGACGACCTGCTTCACGCACCCGTCCACCGTGTGCACGGCCTTGACGGCCGCGGGAATGACGCCCGTATGCCCCACCATATCGCAGTTGGCGAAGTTCAGGATCATGACGTCGTACTCCCCCGTCGAGAGCTCGGCGAGCACCCGCTCGGTGACCTCGGGCGCGCTCATTTCGGGCTGGAGATCGTAGGTCGCGACCTTGGGCGAATTGATGAGCACGCGCACCTCGTTTTCGTTGGGCTGTTCCACGCCGCCGTTGAAGAAGAAGGTGACGTGTGCGTATTTTTCGGTCTCGGCGATGCGGAGCTGCTTCTTGCCGCACTTTGCGAGGTATTCGCCGAGCGTGTTCTCCATGCTCTGCTTGGGGAAGGCGATCATGAGGTTTTCGAAGGCGGCGTCGTACACCGTGAAGCACACATACACGGGGTGCAGGAATCCCGTTTTCCGCACGAATGCGGTGCCCTTGGGCACGACGAATTCCTCCTGCGAGAAGGCGCGCGTAATTTCGCGGGCGCGGTCGGGGCGGAAGTTGAAGAAGATGATGCTGTCGCCCTCCTCCACGAGCGCCACGGGCTTGCCCTCTTTGCAGATGTTGGTGGGCAGCACGAATTCATCGGTGACGCCGTTCGCATACGATTTTTCCAGCGCCGCGACGGGATCCTCCTCGTGGAGGCCCGTGCCGAGCGTGAGCATATCGTAGGACTTCTCCTCGCGGTCCCAGTTGTTGTCGCGGTCCATCGAGTAGTATCTTCCCGAGAGAGAAGCGAGGGCCCCGTAGCCGATCTTTTGCATGAAGGCGAGAAGTTCCTTCACGTATTCCACACCCGAAGTGGGGGAGACGTCTCTGCCGTCCATGAACCCGTGCACATAGCATTCGGGCACGCCGCGCTTTTTCGCCATCTCGAGCAGGGCGTAGAGGTGGGTGATGTGGGAATGCACGCCGCCGTCCGAGAGCAGCCCCCACAGGTGCAGCTTTTTCCGGTTTTCCCGCGCGCTGTCCATGGCGCGGATGAGGGCGGGATTTTCGAAGAAGTCGCCGTCCTCGATGGCCTTGGTGATCTTGGTGAGGTCCTGATAGACGATGCGCCCCGCGCCGATGTTGAGGTGCCCGACCTCGGAGTTGCCCATCTGCCCCGCGGGAAGCCCGACGGAGAGCCCGCTCGCGCCGAGCGTGGCCGAGGGATATTCTTTGATGAGCGCGTTGACGTTCGCGCTGCCGTCCATAAAGATGGCGTTGCCCGCATGTTCGGGGCTCAGCCCGTAGCCGTCCATGATGATGATCGCATAAGGTGTTTTCATGATAAGCTCCTTGCCGATGTTTTCCACAGACCATTATACACCCCCGCCAAAATTTTTTCAAGCATTGCAAAGAAATTTTGCCAACGACTTGCAAATTTTCCGAGGGTATGGTAGAATGGGATCGCGTCACAATTCCACACTCTTGGAATCCAAGGTATATGCCTGTAGCTACAAAAAGGAGATGGACATGGTTTTTAACAAGGCTGTAGAGCGGGACGAAATTGAGCAATTTGAAAGAGATTGTGTAAAAAAAATTACTGATTCCGCGATATTCATGCGCTTAAAGAGAGCATTGGATATCAAAAAATTAAGTTTTAACATTGAGGTGCAACATACTGAGCCAAATTTGAAAAAGTATTGCTCACATTTCGTGATTAATATTATTAATAAAAAAGGTGAAATGGTTTTTGAGGATGATGAGCCGAATAGCTGCTTAATGCTTTGTGAAACAATTTGTTTTATTCGCAACGGACACATCATTGGAATTGATTTGCTTTCGGACAAAGAATTTCTCGAATCGTTGGAATTACTTATAAAGCAGGTTAGCAAATGTGCATAAGACAAGCAATGGGCGCATTACCAAAATTTCAACTGGACATTCACGGGATGTTTTATCGCAAAGCTACCATGGCGAAGTGAATAATTGTGAAACTCGATTTTTTCCCTCATACACTGAGATGAAATTCTGGTTTGAATTCAGACTCTGCCATTTCATAAGGTTCCGTATGCGTACTGTAGTAATAGGCATCCCCCAAGAAAGATAACGAGGAGAGGGCTTCGGCATTCTCCCCGTTGTTGTTTTTGATTTCATAAAGCTCAATCGAATCCTTATAGGATCACGAACGAGATATAACGGCATCGGTGTATCCTTTTTCCGTTCGTAATCGGAAATTGTGACGCAGACAATACGGGATACTCAATGCGGGCGCCCGTGATTGTCGGGCGTCCTTATTTTTGAATTTTCGGGAGGATACGCATGAAACACAGATGGATGAAGGCGGCGCTCTCTTGCACCGCGCTCTTGGGACTCTGCCTCGCGGCGTGCGGCGGCGGCACGGAGAGGCTTCTCTTCGAGAAAAATACTTCGGGGACGTACACGGTGACGGGAGACAGCGCAGCGGAGCGTGCGACCGCGCTCATCATTCCCGCCGCGCACGAGGGGATCGCCGTGACGGAGATCGGCGTGCGCGCCTTTTACGGATGCAACGGCCTCGCGTCCGTCGAATTGCCGGACACGCTGGTCGGGATCGGGGATATGGCGTTCTACGCCTGCAATTCGCTCCCCGCGCTCACGCTTCCGACGACTGTGACTTCGATCGGTTACAGCGCGTTTTGGGGCTGCCGCGCACTGGCGAGCGTCGCGATCCCCGAAGGCGTGACGGCGCTCGATGAGAGTACGTTTGAAAATTGCAGCGCCCTCGTAGAGGCGTCGCTCGGCGGCGTTCGTACGATCGGGCTGCGCGCGTTCTATTCCTGCACGGCGCTCGAAAAGGTCGTGCTGCCCGCCTCGGTGACGGAGATCGGCGCGTTCGCCTTTTTTGAATGCGGCGCGCTTACGGCGATCGAATACGGCGGGACGATCGACGGCTGGAAGGCGATCGAAAAACAAGCCGATTGGGACAGAAGTACGGGGACGTATATCGTTTATTGCACCGATGGAAGGATCGCAAAGGACGGCACGGAGACAAGGACCTGAGCCCGTAGAAGAATCCCTCGGACGGTTTTATCCAACAACCGCAGCCGAGCGCAGCGCCGCACGGTTCGGATTTCGCAAGATTTCCGCTTGACTTTTTGGGAAAAGTAGGCTAAAATCTTCGGCAGGAGGAAACGCTATGAACTCGTTTGCCGAAGCGATCGTTCCCACGCGGAATCTAAATCTGCTCTACATCATTTTGGACTGCATATTTTTGGCGGTCTTTTGCGGGTTGCTGCTCTGGAAGAAGCGGTATGCGACCGTCCTCTTCGCCCTCTTCGGCGGGATCCTCTACACGATCGTCGATTTCGGCGGCTTCTACCTGTTGAGCCATACGCGCACGGTGTTCATCAACGGCGAATTGCAGGGTGCGGGCGGGACGTTCCTCGTGCTTTTGTGGATGTCGATGAGCTACGGCTTCACCAATTTCGCCTTCATCTGGACGCTCGTCGCCCGCGATACATACGCGAAATATTGGGTGTTCCTCATCGTCATGTGGTGGATGATCTGCCCCTCGATCAGCGAACTCGGCGGGGCGGCGACGATCACGACCTCCCGCACGACGGGGGCATACCACGGCTGGATGGGGGTCGCGCTCGTCGTCGGATACCTCGGGCTC
The DNA here is from genome assembly GCA_947624445.1 of uncultured Clostridia bacterium. Taxonomy (GTDB): domain Bacteria; phylum Bacillota; class Clostridia; order Christensenellales; family Borkfalkiaceae; genus Gallimonas. The sequence continues at coordinate 4,470 of CANQKF010000021.1, forward strand.
ATCGTCCTCCTGCTCCGCAAAGATCCCAAGGCGGCGTTCGTCAGCGTTTTGCGGCTGTGCGCGATCGGGATCGCCGTCCAGTTCGGCTGGGAGTTTTCGCTCCTCGTGAACGGCATCCGCCCGATGAACGGGGCGAGCATCCGCACGCTCATCGTCAATTCCTGCCTCGAGACAAACCTCGGCATGCCCTATATCTATGCGATTTGGTACGCGTGGAACAAGCGTTTTTGCGAAGATCTTTCCCGCCGTCCGCGCTCGCCCGAAGCGTTGCCAAAGGCGCCCGAAGCGGCGCAGGCGGCGGAGGGCGAAGCGGAAGCGCAGCAAGCCGATCGAATCGTCATGTGAGTGCAAAAAGCATAGAAAAACAGCCCTTCCAAAGCGGGAAGGGCTGTTTTTTGTCGGGCTACTTATCGAAGTTGACGATGGTGGCGAAGTCCTGCGCCTTCAGAGAAGCGCCGCCGATGAGCCCGCCGTCGATCTCGGGCTGCGCCATGAGTCCCTTGCAGTTCTTGGCGTTCATCGAGCCGCCGTATTGGATGCGGAGCTTGCCCACGTTCTTGTTCGGATAGAGCTTCTTCATCCGCATTCTGATGTAGCCGATCGCCTCGTTTGCCTGCTCGTCGGTCGCGGTCTTGCCCGTGCCGATCGCCCAGATGGGCTCGTAGGCGACGACGATCTTCGAGAAATCCGCGACGCCACGGAAGTCGAGGGAGATCTGCTTGGAGAGCACCTCCTCCGTCTTGCCGCTCTCGCGCTCTTCGAGGCTCTCGCCGATGCAGACGATGGGGATGAGCCCCGCCGCGATCGCCGCGAGGGTGCGCTTGTTGACGGTATCATCGGTCTCGCCGAAGTATTGCCGCCGCTCGCTGTGCCCGATGATGACGTATTGCACGCCGTATTCTTTGAGCATATCCGTGGAGATCTCGCCCGTGAAGGCGCCCTTATCGGCGAAGTGCACGTTCTGCGCGCCGAGGCGGATCTTCGAGCCGTGGATGGCCTTTTTGACGGCGGGAATATCGATCGCGGGGACGCAGACGACGACGTCGCACTTGGCGTCCTTTACGAGGGGCTTGAGCTCCTTGATGAGCTCGGTCGCCTCGGAGGCGGTCTTGTTCATCTTCCAGTTTCCTGCAATAATGGGTCGTCTTGCCATGGTTTTTTCTCCTTAATAAATCTTTTTGAATGATGTACCTCGGGCGGAGACTTTTTCCGCTCCGCTGAAAAGCTCCGAAGAAATTATTCTTTCTCGTTGAGGCATGCGATGCCCGGGAGCACCTTGCCTTCGAAGAGCTCGAGGGAGGCGCCGCCGCCCGTCGAAATGTGCGTGATCTTATCGGCATAGCCGAGCTGCGCGCAGGCGGCCGCCGAGTCGCCGCCGCCGACGATGGTCGTCGCGCCCTTGGCTTCGGCAAGCGCCGCCGCGACGGCATTGGTGCCCGCCGCGAGGATGGGATTCTCGAACACGCCCATGGGGCCGTTCCAGATGACCGTCTTGGCCGTCTTGACCTTTTCCGCATAGAGGGCACGGGTCTTTTCGCCGATGTCGAGGCCCATCTTATCGGCGGGGATGTTGTGCGAGCAGACCGTCTCGATCTCGACGGGCGCGTCGATGGGATCGGGGAACGCCTTGGTCACCACGGTATCGACGGGCAGAAGGAGTTCCTTGCCCGCGGCCTTCGCCTTCTCGATCATCTCCTTGCAGTAGCCGAGCTTCTCGTCGTCCACGAGGGAGGTGCCGATCTCGTAGCCCTGCGCCTTCAGGAAAGTGTAGGCCATGCCGCCGCCGATGATGAGGGTATCGCACTTTTCGAGCAGGTTGGAGATGACGCCGAGCTTATCCGCGACCTTCGCGCCGCCCAGAATGGCGACGAAGGGATGCACGGGGTGCTCGAGGCTATCCGCCATCACGGTGAGTTCCTTCTCGATGAGGAAGCCGCAGACCGCCGTTTTCACGAGCCCGTATTCGACGATCGCCGCCGTCGAAGCATGGGAGCGGTGGGCAGTGCCGAAGGCGTCGTTGACGTAAATATCGCAGTATGCTGCCAGCTTTTTGCAGAATTCGAGGTCCTTCTTCTCCTCCTCCCAGTGGAAGCGGAGATTCTCGAGGAGAACGGCTTCCCCGTCTTTGAGGGCGGCGACTTTGGCTTGCGCGTCGGGCCCCACGACGTCCTTCGCGAAGGTGACTTTCCCGCCGAGCAGCTCGTTGAGGCGGGCGGCGACGGGGGCGAGGGTGAGCTTCTTGGGCTCATCCTTTTTCGCCTTCTCGATGATGGCTTCCGCCGTGGTCTCGCCCTTCTCGACCTTGGCTTTATCCTTCTTGTTGAGCTTCACCTCGTCCGAGAAAATGGAGTGGGGCTTGCCCATGTGGGAGCAGAGGACGACCTTTGCGCCCTGCCCGAGCAGATATTGGATGGTGGGAAGCGCCCCGACGATGCGGTTTTCATCGGTGATCTTGCCGTCCTTCATGGGGACGTTGAAATCGCAGCGCACGAGGACGCGCTTGCCTTGCCAGTCTTTGACGTCTTTCACGGTCATTTTGTTCATAGAGGGTTCTCCTTACCTTTGAATTTCTTCCATATGATACCGCTTTTTCCTCGATTTGTCAATAATTTTGGGCGAAATTTCATTCCGCGGCGGAAAACTTCTTCCCCCGCGGAGAAAACGGGGCGGGCGGGCCGCGCCGCGCGGGCAAGGAAGGGGGAAGGGAAGGGGGCGAAGATGCGGCGGATATGGCGCGCCGCGCGCCCATGAGCGTGCGCCCACAAAAGGGGGAAGCGGAGCAAAACGGGGGGATACGGCGCGGATTTTTCCGCATTTCGGGCAAAAACCGCGCTTCGGGGCAAATTTTTTGGGGAAAGTTGCGCGATTTCGTTTGACAAACGCATGTCCATTTGGTAAAATTACCTTATGCCCGTGAAAAGAGGCGGATTTTTTTGTGCGCTCTTTTTCGGCTCGACTTGTTTCTTCGGATCGGCGGATCCCGAGAATATTCCGAAATCATAAAGGAGGTAACTATGCCCACAATCAACCAGCTCATCAAGAAAGGCAGGGAGCGCGAGGTCTTTAAGTCCAAGAGCCCCATCCTCGAAGGCTGTCCGCAAAAGCGCGGCGTGTGCTTGCAGGTGACGACAACGACGCCCAGGAAGCCCAATTCCGCGCTCCGCAAGATCGCGAGAGTGCGCCTCACGAACAAGCAGGAAGGTACGGTGTACATTCCCGGCGAGGGCCACAATCTGCAAGAGCACAGCTCCGTGCTCATCCGCGGCGGAAGAGTCAAGGACCTGCCCGGCGTGCGGTATCACATCATCCGCGGCGCCCTCGATACGGCAGGCGTCGCCAAGCGCAAGCAGGCGCGCAGCAAGTACGGCGCGAAGCTGCCCAAGTAACGCGCGCCGCCGCACGGCATTCCGCCTTTGGCGTCGCCGTGCAATGTCCTATCTGAATTTCGGAATATTCAAGACCCGATGAAGGTAGGCAGTATTCCCCGCGAGGGGGAGAAGGTTCGCTACCGCGGTCGCGGCAAGCGATAGCTTAAAAGAAGGGTTATGCCCTGTACCCAAATAGCACGCGGAAACGGCGTGCAAAGCCCTTCGGGGCGGGCTCGTGCCGACCGATACAAGGCGCGGTGCGGCGCGAAAAAAGAACAAGGAGGATATCATCATGCCGAGAAGAGGGAGTATTCCCAAGAGAGACGTGCTTCCCGATCCGCTGTACGGAAGCAAGGTCGTCACCAAGCTCATCAACCAGATCATGCTCGACGGCGAGAAGAGCGTTGCGCAAAAGATCGTCTACGACGCATTCCAGCAGATGGGCGAGAAGCTCAACATGGAGCCCATGGAGATCTTCAACCAGGCGCTTGCCAATATCACCCCCACGGTGGAGGTCAAGGCAAGGCGCGTCGGCGGCGCCAACTATCAGGTGCCCGTCGAGATCCGTCCCGAGCGCCGCCAGACGCTCGCAATCCGTTGGCTCGTGCTCAACACGAGAAAGCGCTCCGAGCGCGAGATGTCGAAAAAGCTCGCCGCGGAGCTCATGGATGCATACAACAACACGGGTGCGTCCGTCAAGAAAAAGGAAGATACGCACAGAATGGCGGAGGCGAACAAGGCGTTCGCGCATTTCCGTTTCTGAAAGTCTGAGGGGCAGAAGGAATGGCAAGACAATACGACTTAAGGCATACCCGTAACTTCGGGATCATGGCGCACATCGACGCCGGCAAGACGACGACGACCGAGCGCATCCTGTTCTATACGGGAAAGACGCACAAGATCGGCGAGGTGCACGAGGGTGCGGCGACGATGGACTGGATGGTCCAGGAACAGGAGCGCGGCATCACCATTACGTCCGCCGCGACGACCTGCTTCTGGAAAGGACATCGGTTCAACATCATCGATACGCCCGGGCACGTCGACTTCACGGTGGAGGTCGAGCGCTCTCTGCGCGTTCTGGACGGCGCCGTGGCGACGTTCTGTGCGAAGGGCGGCGTGGAGCCGCAATCCGAGACGGTTTGGCGGCAGGCGGATACCTACAAGGTGCCCCGCATCGCCTACGTCAACAAGATGGATATCAACGGCGCGGACTTCTTCCGCGTAGAGAAGATGATCCGCGAGCGCCTCGGCGCCAATCCCGTGCCCGTGGAGCTTCCCATCGGCAAGGAGACGAGCTTCCGCGGCATCGTCGACCTCATCAAGATGGAGGCGGAGATCTACTACGACGATCTCGGCAAGGACTTCCGCAAGGAGCCCATTCCCGAGGACATGCTCGGGCTCGCGAACGAATACCGCGCCCGTCTCATGGAAGAGGCGGCTTCGGCTTCGGACGAGCTCATGGAGAAGTTCTTCGAGGAGGGCGAACTCTCGGAGGAGGATATCATCGCGGGTCTGCGCACGCGCTGCCTGAAACTCGAGCTCGTGCCCATGCTCTGCGGTTCTTCCTATAAGAACAAGGGCGTGCAGTTCCTTTTGGACGCCGTCATCAACTTCCTGCCCAGCCCCGTCGACGTCGATCACGTCCGCGGCACCAATCCCAAGACGGGCAAGGAGGAGGAGCGCAAGACCTCCGACGACGAACCCTTCGCGGGGCTCGCGTTCAAGATCGCGACCGATCCGTTCGTGGGTTCCCTCGCCTACTTCCGCTGCTATTCGGGCATGCTTGAGGCGGGGTCGTATGTGTATAATTCGACCAAAGACAAGAAGGAGCGCGTGGGCCGTCTCGTCCAGATGCACGCCAACGAGCGCAAGGATATCGAGGAGATCTACTCGGGCGATATCTGCGCGATCGTCGGCCTCAAGAACACGACGACGGGCGACACGCTCTGCGACGAAAAGCACCCCATCATCCTCGAGAAGATGGAGTTCCCCGATCCCGTCATCCAGCTCTCTCTGGAGCCCAAGACCAAGGCGGGGCAGGAGAAGATGACGCTCGCGCTCGTCAAGCTCGCCGAGGAGGATCCCACCTTCAAGACGTATACCGATAAGGAGACGGGGCAGACGATCATCGCGGGCATGGGCGAATTGCACCTCGATATCATCGTCGACCGCTTGCTCCGCGAGTTCCACGTCGAAGCGAACGTCGGCGCGCCGCAGGTCGCCTACCGCGAGACCTTCCGAAATGCCGTCGAGGCCGAGGGCATGTATAAGCGGCAGTCGGGCGGCAAGGGGCAATACGGCCACTGCAAGATCCGCCTCATCCCGCAGGAGCCCGGCACGGGGTACGTCTTTGAGGACCACACCGTCGGCGGTTCCATTCCCAAGGAATTCATTCCCGCCGTCGATAAGGGCATCCAGGAGGCGGCGAAGAACGGCTTCCTCGCGGGCTACGAGGTCGTGGACTTCAAAGTCGAAGTGTACGACGGAAGCTATCACGAGGTCGACTCCTCGGAAATGGCGTTCAAGATCGCGGGGTCCATGGCGTTCAAAAACGGCATGGAAAAGGCCAAGCCCGTGCTGCTCGAACCCATCATGAAGGTGCAGATCATCACGCCCGAGGATTACTTCGGCGATCTCATGGGCAACGTCTCTTCCCGCCGCGGCAGCATCACGAATACCGACGACCGCAACGGCGCGAAGATCATCGACGCAGAGATCCCGCTCTCCGAGATGTTCGGCTATGCGACGGAGCTCCGCTCCCGCACGCAGGGCAGAGGGCAGTTCACGATGCAGTTCGATCATTACTACGAAGTGCCCCGCTCGATCTCCGAGAAGATCATCACAAACCGCACGAAAAACTGAACGCTGCGGAAAAACTCCCGCATTTTGCGGAGAAATCGGAAATTTTTGCAAAAAACTTCCACAAAGTCATTGCAAATTTTTTCCGTTTCGGTTATAATTAAATTCGGCAAGCGATCCAGCTTGATATCATTGATTGATAGATAGCTGCGCTTCTGCCCCGCGCGGGCGGAAAAAGTTATCAAAAAATATATCTTTGGAGGAAACATCAATGGCAAAAGCGAAGTTTGACAGGTCCAAACCCCATGTCAACATCGGCACCATCGGTCACGTCGACCATGGTAAGACGACCCTCACCGCAGCTATCACGATGGTCATGGCATGCAAGGGTCAGGCGCAGAAGATGCGTTATGACGAAATCGACAAGGCGCCCGAAGAGAAGGCGCGCGGTATCACGATCAACACCGCACACGTCGAGTACGAAACGGACAAGCGCCACTACGCGCACGTCGACTGCCCCGGACATGCCGACTATGTCAAGAACATGATCACGGGCGCCGCGCAGATGGACGGCGCGATCCTCGTCGTCGCCGCGACCGACGGTCCCATGCCCCAGACCCGCGAGCACATCCTGCTTGCCCGTCAGGTCGGCGTGCCCTATATCGTCGTGTTCCTGAACAAGGTCGACCAGATGGACGATCCCGATCTTCTGGAGCTCGTCGAGATGGAGCTTCGTGAACTGCTCTCCTCGTACGACTTCCCGGGCGACGACATCCCGATCATCAAGGGTTCCGCGCTCAAGGCCCTCGAGAAGGCCACCAGCGGCGCTTCCGACGCCGAGATCCTCGCAGCTCCCGAGTGCCAGTGCATCCTCGAGCTCATGGACACCATCGACAGCTATATCCCTACGCCCGCACGCGACGACCAGAAGCCTTTCCTGCTTCCCGTCGAGGACGTGTTCACCATCTCGGGCCGCGGTACCGTTGCGACGGGCCGCGTCGAGAGAGGCGTTGCGCGCGTGAATGATCCCGCCGAGATCGTCGGGCTCATCGAGAAGCCGAGAACGACGGTCATCACCGGTCTCGAAATGTTCCACAAGCTCCTCGATTCCGCGCAGGCAGGCGACAACGTCGGTGCGCTGCTCCGCGGTATCGCCCGTACGGAGATCGAGAAGGGGCAGGTCATCGCCAAGCCCGGTTCGGTCCCCACGGCGACCAAGTTCGAGGCGCAGGTCTACGTCCTCACCAAGGATGAGGGCGGCCGCCACACCGCGTTCTTCAACCACTATCGTCCTCAGTTCTACATCAGAACGACCGACGTTACGGGTTCCATCGAGCTGCCCGAGGGCGTCGAGATGGTCATGCCCGGCGACCACGTCACCTTGAAGGTCGAGCTCATCAAGCCCGTCGCCATCGAGGAAGGCCTCCGCTTCGCGATCCGCGAGGGCGGCAGAACGGTTGGTTCCGGCGCCGTCTCCAAGATCCTCAAGTAACCGAACAAAGCCGAAAAAGGCGCGGTAAAGCTATCGCGCCTTTTTTCCGTACGAAGAAAATTGATCGCAGCCCTGCCCCGTTTCCAAGGAGAACGGATGGGGAGCAGCACATCCCGTACGCAAAAGAAATTCTGATTTTCGGCGTTTTTGCGCGGAATTTCCGTGAAAAACCCGCGTTTTTCCATTATTTCGATTTTTATCGAAATAACAATGGCACAAAAGAGAAGGGGGGATGGATGTAATTTTGCATGCGTCCCTTTTGTTTTCTGCGTTCTTGCGCACACTCTTTGGTATGGAGAAGATCCGGGCTGCGGCGGCGCGCGTGCGAAGCGGATACCGCGCGCTTGCCGAGCATAAATATACGACGATCGCGGGGACGCTCGTCTTTTTTCTCATCATCTCCGTCGTGCCCTTCGTCTTTTGGCTGACGCTGATTTTGGGCAGCACGCCCGTTGCGGACGCCCTCCTCGAACTCGAGCTCTTCGATTGGGCGCGGGATCTCATCATATACATCAAGGGCAACGCGGAGGGAGCGACGCGGGGCGCGGGCATCTTTTTCCTCGCGACGACGCTCTGGTCGAGCTCGGGCTTTTTTTACCACCTGCGCCGCAGCGGGGAGATCGTCTACCGCTGCGACCGCACCCAGCACGGGTTCCGCGTCCGCCTCTCGGCGATCCTGTTCACGATCGCCGTACTGCTCTACCTCGCGGCCGCGGCGACGCTGCTCTTCGCCGTGCTCGTCTATGGCATGGTCCTGCCCCGCATACTTGCGCATCTGTGCACCTATGCGATGCTCGCCGTGCTCGGCTTCTTCGCGGCGTGGCTGCTCAACGCCTACATCTGCCCCTACCGCGTCTCGCCCGCGGATACCGCGCCCGGGAGCCTCATCACGGCGGGATTGTGGCTCGCCGCCTCCTTCGCCTTCTCGGTCTTTCTGCGCTTCTCCGACCGCGAAAAGCTCTACGGCGCGCTCTCGCTCGTCGTCGTTTCGATGCTCTTCTGCTATTGGCTGATGATCTGTTTCACGGCGGGCGCGATCTTCAACTGCCGCCGTCTGCAGGGCAAAGCGCAGGTCCACAGGCGGCTGTGAGCGGACCTCGCACCCCGTTTCGCGGAGGAGGGAGCGTTTCGGCAAAAAAAGCGGGCATGTGCGAAAAAGAGGAGGAAAAAACATTTACATTTTGCCCCGTTTGGTGTAAAATAAAGACGGGCGCGGATCCCGTGTCCGCGTTGGGGCAAGTTGCGGGTTACGGCGGGGCGCGTGCCCGACGGCCATTCCTTCGGCGTACGGTGCGGACGCGGCATTCCGAAGGGCCGAAGCGGCGTCTTTAATCGGCAAAAGAAGCCAAAGTTGCGCCCGCAATATGAAAAGGAACCACAGCTGCGGCGCTCCGTAATCGGCAAAGCAACCAAAGCTGCGGCGCGGAAATTCACGAAGGAACTGCGCCCGCCATGGCGCTTTCCGTGCGGAGGTACCCCCGAAAAACGACCACATCATGGCACTTTTCGTTTTCATGGCGCCCGTCGTCCGTAAACTGCACTGCGGCGCTTTTCGTGCGGAGGTACCCCCGAAAAAAACGACCACATCATGGCACTTTTCGTTTTCATGCGCCCGTCTGCACGCATGCGGCGCGGCGTAAGCGCAAAATCACAATATCACGACCAAAAATAAGGAGTTCGGTTTGAAAAAGAAGAATTCGAGCGAGAAGCAGATGGACGCCATCGAACTCGCCATTCTCAACGGGCTCGAAGCATTCGAGCGAAGAAAGGAAAAAGAACAGGATCTCGGGGCGATGACGACCCCCGAGGCAATGCAGGAGGCGGGCTACACGCCCCGCCGCAAGTCCCGCGCAAAGGGCAAGGGGACCCGTATCGTGCGCCCCGCGGAGAGCGAGCCGCACACCAAACAACGCCCCGCGGAGAGCGAGCCGCATGCCAAGCAGCGCCCCGCGGAGAGCGAGCCGCACACCAAGCAACGCCCCGCGGAGAGCGAACCACGCACCAAGCAGCGCCCCGCGGCGAAAGCGGGAGCGCCCGCAAAAGCGGCGGCACAGAAGTCCGAACCCAAGCGGGCGGCGCAGAAGCCGCAGCGCAAGGAAAAGCCCGTCCGTGTGCTGTTTTTCGGCGGCGTGGGCGAGATCGGCAAGAACATGACGGCGATCGAATGCGGCAACGACATCATCGTCATCGACGCGGGCATCATCTTCCCGACCGAGGAGATGCCCGGGATCGATCTCGTGTTTCCCGATATCACCTATCTTGTCAACAACAAAAAGAAGATCAAGGGCGTGTTCCTCACGCACGGGCATGAGGACCACATCGGCGGCGTGCCCTACCTCATGAAGGAGCTCGATCCCTCGACGCCCGTCTACGGCACCCGCCTCACGCTCGCGCTCGTCGACAACAAACTCCGCGAGCACCGCATGCAGAACGTCAACCTCGTCACGGTCGCGCCCAAGGACCGCATCCGCGCGGGGGTGTTCTACGTCAATATCGTCAACGTCAACCATTCCATCGCGGGGGCGACGGCGCTCGCCGTCGAGACGCCCTACGGCGTCATCTTCCACAGCGGGGATTTCAAGATCGACCTCACGCCCGTGGCGGGCAGTCCCATCGACCTTGCCGAGATCGCCGAATACGGCAAGAAGGGCGTGCTGCTCTATCTCGGCGAATCGACGAACATCGAGCGCCCCGGCTTTACGATGAGCGAGCGCGTCGTGGGGACCACCCTCGAGCACCTCTTCTCGGAGCACGCCAACCGCCGCATCATCATCGCGACGTTCGCCTCCAACGTGCACCGCTTGCAGCAGATCATCGACATCGCGGTGAAGTTCCGCCGCAAGGTCGCCCTCTCGGGGCGGAGCATGCTCTCCGTCGTCGAAGCGGCGGCGAAGATCGGGGAAATCACCATCCCCGAGGGGGTGCTCGTCGACGTCGAAAAGACAAAGAACCTCTTCGACCGCGAGCTCGTCATCGTCTCCACGGGCTCGCAGGGGGAGCCGATGTCCGCCCTCACCCGCATGGCGGCGGGCGAATTCAACAAAGTGACGATCGGCGAGAACGATACGATCATCATCTCGGCGAGCCCCATCCCGGGCAACGAGCGTATGATCTACCGCGTCATCGACAACCTCTGCCGCAGGGGGGCGCAGGTCGTCTATGAGAGCCTCGAGAAGATCCACGTCTCGGGGCACGCCTGCCAGGAGGAGCACAAGATCATGCATTCCCTCCTCCGCCCCAAGTTCTTCATCCCCGTGCACGGCGAATACCACCATCTCATGCGCCACGCGCAGCTCGCGCAGGACCTCGGCATGAAGCCCTATCAAACGCTCATCCCCGAGATCGGCACCTGCGTCGAACTCACCGCCGACGCCATGCGGCGGGGGGAGGACTTCCCCGCGGGCGCCCGCCTCATCGACGGCAGCGGTTTCGAGGACCTCGGGAAGAGCGAAGTGATGAAGGACCGCCTCAGGATGTCCGCGGAGGGGCTCTTCATCGTCTCCGTCGCGATCTCCAAGGGCATGCCGCTGTATGCGCCTGTCATCGAGAGCCGCGGCTTTGTGTTCGCCGACGAGAAGGAGGAGCGGGCGACCCTTTCCGACCTCTCCGAGGCGGCGGAGCGCGCCATCGCGGGCGTGCCGATCTCGGCGACGGAGGGGGACTACGAGAATGCCGTCCGCCGCGCCGTCAAGAATTACCTCTTCAAAAAGACAAAACAATCTCCCATGATCGTTCCGATCATCCGCATCCTATAATTCCGAAAGGAGGGGGGACGTATGAAGAAAAACTGCATCTTGCCCTGCGTCTTATTGGGGCTGTGCGCGCTGCTCTTTGCGGCGGCGAGCGTCGTCTGCTTCGTCTACGGGAAATACGCTACGGGCGGGCTCGGCGTCGTCATGCTGATCGTCATTCTCTGGACGTTCGCGGGCTACGTCTTTCGCGAACGCGTGCGGGAGCGCTTCGTCGGGCGGTACCGCGTCCGCGACTATGCGGGCGCCAAGGCGGTTCTGGATCGGGCCGCCCGCAATCACCTGCTCTACCCCTTCATGCGCATCGCCTTAAACCAGATGTATCTGCGCGTCTCCCTCTGCCTCGACGATATCCCCGCCGCCGTGCACTATGCCGACCTTTTGCGGCGGGTGGGCGGCGACGGCTGGAAGTATAAAACGGCGTACTTCATGATCCTCTTCCACCTCGATTGGGAGGACGTTTCCGCGGCGCGCGTGGAATACGAATCCTTCCGCACCGCCTGCGAGGGCGCCGCCATCTACCGCGAACAGCTCGAGATCCTTTCTGCGATCTTCGCCCATATCGACGGGCGGGGCGGGGAGCTCCCCGCGCGCGTGAAGCAGGCCGATTATCCCATCCTGCACCGCATCGTGCGCAGGTACTGCTGATGGACGCGCGGCTTGCCGCATACCGTGCGGCGGCGCGGGAGGGGCGGGATCCGACTTGTTGCGCGGAAACGCTCGCGCTGCTCATCGCGACCGCAAGGGAGATGGGCGCGCGGGAGATCCTCGAGATCGGCGCGGGCGAAGGGCTCACGTCGATCGCGCTTTTTTCGGAGACGGGCGCGAAGGTCACGGCGATCGAGCGGGACAAGGAGCGCGCCGCGACGGCACGCGCGCGGATCGCGGAATTCGGGGCGGACGTGCGCCTTCTCGAAGGGGAGGCGGGGGAGCTCCTTCCGCGGCTCACGGGCCCCTACGATCTCATCTTTCTCGACGCCGCCAAGGTGCAATACAGGCGGTTCTATCCCGAGGTGAAGCGGCTGCTTCCCCCGGGTGGCGTGCTCTTTTCGGACGATGTCCTGCTCTTCCGCGCGGGCGTCCCCAAAAAGCGCAAGATGCTCGCGCAGCACCTCGCGGAATTTCTCGGGACGCTCACGGGCGACATGGATTTTTCTACGAAGATCTACCCTTACGGCGACGGCGTCGCCGTGAGCAAAAAGCGAAAAAACGACCACATCCCCCCGCATTTTGCGGAGTGACGGGGATACGGAGGAACCAATGAAGCCGGAACTTCTTGCGCCCGCGGGAACGCTCGAAAAGCTCAAGCTCGCCCTCTATTTCGGGGCGGACGCCGTCTATCTCGGGTGCAAGGATTTCTCCCTGCGCGCCGCCGCGGGCAACTTCGGCGAGGAGGAGCTTGCGGAGGGCGTCGCCTACGCCCATGCGCGGGGGAAGAAGGTCTACGTCTGCACGAACATCTTCGCGAAAAATGCCGACATGGGTGCGCTGAATGCCCTTTTCCCGCGCCTTGAAGCGCTGGGTGCGGACGGCGTGATCATCTCCGATCCCGGGGTGTTGCGCGTCGCGCGGCGGACGGCGCCGCGCCTTCCCGTGCACATCTCCACGCAGGCGAACACGATGAACGCCGAGGCGGTCGCCCTGTGGAAGGAACTCGGGGCGACGAGGGTGGTCCTCGCGCGCGAGCTCTCCCTGCGCGAGATCGCCGAGATCCATGCCGCCCTGCCCGAGATCGAGCTCGAGGCGTTCGTCCACGGCGCGATGTGCATCTCATATAGCGGCAGATGCTATCTTTCGGACTACCTTATGGGGCGCTCCTCCAACCGCGGCGCCTGCGCCCAGCCCTGCCGCGAACGCTATCTTCTCACCACGGAGGGGGGCGAAACGCTCTCCGCCGAGGAGGACGGGCGGGGGACGTACCTCCTCAACAGCCGCGATCTCAACCTCTCCGCGCACCTCGAAGCGCTCGCGGAGGCGGGGGTCTCCTCCTTCAAGATCGAGGGGCGGATGAAGAGCGAGAGCTATCTCGCGACCGTCGTGAACGCCTACCGCCGCCGTCTCGACGGGGAAGCCCAATGCCTCGTCGCTTCCGAACTCGAGACGATCGCCCACCGCGCCTATACCACGGCATACGCCCTCGACGAAAACGCGCAGACGACCTCGCCCGAGGGTTCGCAGGAGGCGGGCAGCTGCGATTTCGTGGGCGTCGTGCGGGACTATGCGGCGGGCAGGGTGTGCGTCGAGATGCGCAGCCGCTTCTATGCGGGGGACGTGCTCGAGATCCTCTCGCCCTCGGTGCCCTTGGGGAGCGCGATCGAAGTCGAGGGGCTCACCGCGCCCGACGGAACGCCGTGCACGGACGCCAAACTCGTGCAGGGGCGGTATAGTTTTTCCTGCCCCTATCCGCTGCACGCGGGGGACATCCTTCGCCGCAGGAGGGGATAGCGCGCGAAAACCGCGCATACAATGGAGTATGCGCAGGACCGGACAGAGGGGAACGGTGTTTGCCGTCTCCCTCATTTTATTTATGCTGGCGCTCTGCTTCTTCGTCGGGCTGTTCGGCACGCGGAGCGGCGGGGCGGTGCAACTGCATCTCGAATACTACTTTCTCGTGCGCCCGTGCGGGGAGACGACCTCGGCGGCGGTGGCGGGGGAGAGCTATCTCGCGGGCGGGGCGGGCTACCTCTACGGCGCGGAGGAAGTCGTGCTCTCCTGCTATTTCCGCAGAGCGGACGCCGAGGCGGTGCAGAGCTCCCTCCGCGGACGGGGCGTGGAGACGCGCGTCGTCGCACGGAGTTCCCCTGAATTCCGCGCGGAGACAGAGGGGAAGCGCATCGAGGCGAACGCAAAGACGCTCGATACCTGCGCGCATCTCTTGTTCGACGCGGCGAACGGGTTGGAGCGCATGGATACGGGGCAGGAGGAGGCGCGCGCGGCCGTCGAAGGGGTCGCAGACGCGCTTGCGGGGCTCCGTGCGGGCAATGCGGGGGAGACTTTCTCGCTCTGGAACGTCGCGCTGTCCCGTGCGGAGCGGCGGGCGCGGGAGATCGCCGCGGGCATCCTCTTCCCGAAGGATCTGCGCTATCTGCAGGTCGCGCTGTGCTTTGCCGTCGTCGATTGCCGCGATTATTTCGCATAGCGCTTGCAATTTGCCGCAGGAAATGCTATAATCATTGGCATGAAATGTCTCTTTCTCTATAATCCGAAGAGCGGCAAGGGCAAGATCGGCAAGCGCATCGGGTATATCCGCAAACGGCTGGGGAAGAAATACGATACCGTGGAGATCGTGCCGACGGCGAGCGCGGAGGACCTCACCGAACGGGTCCGCGCGGGCGCGGAGATCTACGACGCCATCATCTTTTCGGGCGGCGACGGCACCTTCAACAACGTGTTGCAGGGGGTGGGGGAGAAGGACGTCCAGCTCGGCTATCTCCCTGCGGGCACGGCGAACGACGTCGCCCACTCCCTCGGCATCCCGCGCAGTCTCCGCGGGGCGCTCGGGGTCATCCTGAAGGGCCACAGCGACCGCGTGGATTGCATGCGCGTCAACAACGAACGGTATGTGATGTACGTCGCGGCGGCGGGCACGCTCACCCACGTCACCTACGAGACGCCCCAAAAGAAGAAGCGCGCGCTCGGCTGGTTCGCCTACTTTTTCCAGGGGATCAAGAAGAATCTCAAGCTCGAAGTTTTCCCGATGGCGGGGACCTGTGGTGAAAAAACCTTCTCTGCAGACGGCGTGCTCATCTTCATCATGAACGGGCGCTCGATCGCGGGGTTCCCCATCAACAAGCAGGCGAGCATGCAAGACGGCACCCTCGAGATCGCCATCATCCGGCAAGCCAAGCGCCCCAATTTTCTACAACGTATCGGCGCTTATTTCTCTCTCGCGACGCTCATGGTGTTCGGCGTGCGCGTGAAGAAGAAGGACATCGAATTTCTGCGCGGGGAGCGCGTCTGCATTTCGACGAAGGAGCACATCGTGTGGGATTTCGACGGCGAGGAGGGCACCAGGGGGGATATCTCCGTGGAAGTGCTGCCCCGCCGCGTGAAGATGTTCGTGCCCGCAGGCAAGAAGTTATAAAAGCGCATAAAAAAAAAGAGAACGGAAACCGTTCTCTTTTTTTGTCGTCTCATTACGCCTTCGCGATGGTGAGAGTGTAGGTATCGCCTTGCCAATCGTTCGTGGCAAAGGACAACGTGATGCTCTGTCCTTTGGTGAGCTGCATGGAATAGGTTTTCATGTTGTTATCCGAGCCGTCGAGAATGGTTTCGGACATCCAATCGCCCTGTTCCAACATGACGACTGCATTTGCACTCGTAATGCTGAACGTATACATTCCTGCCTCGGGAGCAACAAATGTTTTGGAAATGAATCCCGTCGGCAAGTCGACCGTGTTGGTGCCGACAACGAGGTCGCCCTGCTGCACATCGCCGCCCGTGCCGCCTTGGCCGCTACCATCTTTTGTGATGGTGAACGTCAAGGTGCAGTTTCCGGCATCCGTCCAATCACCGATTTCCATGTAGATTTCAGTGTTCGCAGGAACCGTAAACGTGATCGTCTTTTGTCCATTGTTGCCCTCATCCCAATTCACGAGATTTTGGTTGACATATGCATCATTGTAATAATACAGCCAGAAGAAGTACTCATTGTTCGATGTGAGGGTGAGCGTGTAGGTTGCGCTTTCGGTTGAGACGTATTGGAAGAAAACGTGATCCGCCCACATTGTCCCCGCCGGAATAAAAACGGAATAGTTCCCATCGAGCTTGCTCAAAATATAGGGACTATCTATGGTACCGTTTCCGCTCGTCCAAGGGTTCTCGCTGCTACCGCCGCCCGTGCCGGGGCCGGGTGCGGGCTCCGCTTCCTTCACTTCGCCGAAGTAGAAGTAGTAGGTGTACACGGCGAAGTCGGGGGCGCCCATGAGGATCGTGTAGACGCCTGTGGTCTCGAGCGTCGTCTTGATGTTGATCGTGAAGAACACCTGGTCGCTGCCGAGGCTATAGGAGACGCCCTCCTTGTCGTTCGGAGCGAAGAACAGCAACTGCGCGTTGGGGCTGTAGCACTTGATCTGCCAATTCCCCTCGGTGCGCGCGTTGTAAGCGAAGTATTGCCCATAGACGCCGTCCTGCTCGTTGGTCTGGACGCGGTACCAGCCCTCCTCGATGATCCCGAAGGGGGAATCCGATGAACCCGTGCCCGAAGCGGTCGTCTGCGTCAGCGCCTTCTTGACCTGCACGGTATAGGCCGAGACGGGCTTGCCGTCGGCGATCGAGCAGAGGAAGTAATAGGTGCGGCCCGCGAGGAGCTCGAACACAGCGCTGCCCTCGCCCTCGAAGCGGTCGAAGTACCCCTCGGGGCTCTCGATCGCGGCGCTCTGGTGATCCGTGGAGAACTCATAGAGTCCGTCGCTCTCGGGCGTGTAGCTGTACCAAACGCCGTCGAACACCTTGCTCTCGGGCACATTCACCGTGTTCTCGCCCATCTGCCACTTAATGGGATTGCCCTCGCTGCCGAGCTCGGGCGCAAACACAAAGATGAGCTCGCTGCCCGCGGCAAGCGCGAAGTCGAAGTTGGTGTGCGAAGTGTTCGCTTCGAAGGAAGCCGTCTGATCCTTGGTGTAGGTAGTTCCGCCGATCGTGAGCGTCGCGTCGCAGGAGAATGTGACGGTGCCGCCGAGGCGGGTCGCGAAGTACAGCTTGCCGCTTGCGGGCATCGTGAACTTATAGGTGCCGTAGGCGTTTTCGCCGTTCAGAAGATAGGGTTCGTCCGCGGTGCCCTGCCCGGAGAGCGGGGTCGCGTAGTTGGACTTAAAGTAGCCGCACGCGAAGAGGAAGAGCTGATCGCTGTCGCGGTCCCAATTCAGGTCGTCGGCGGCATAGATGCCGTTGTGGGTGGAATACGCCTGCAACACGAGCTTGAGCTCCTCGGTGAGCGGGTGCAGGCCGTCGTCGTTCGCCGCGTTCGCATAATCGGTGAAGAGGGCCGTGAGCAGATAGGTGGTGATGACGTTGTTGTCGTCGGCAATGCCCGTCGAGTATTGGAAGGCGGTGTTGCCCTGCGCCATGGCGGCGGCGAAGTTCGCGTCCATGCCCTGCGGGATGTATTTACTGCCCGTGACCGCCGCAAAGACGATGGGGCCCGCCGCGCTGCCGAAGTGATAGACGCTGTTCGCGTCCTTCACGAGCGAAACGCCGGGTTGGAGCCATTCCCATGCGGTATCCGCGGGCTGGTCGTAATCCGCCGTCCAGTCGTCATCCGCGAACGCTTCCTGCGCGTTGGGTGTCTCGGTCTTTTGCGTGGGCGCGACGTATTCGCGCAGATATTCGAAGGTGATCTGGAAGGGGCGGGTCTCGCTTCCGAAGATCGTCGCGAGCGCGCTCACTTTGAAGATCCACTTGTTGCCCATGCCGTCGGCCGTGATCTCTTCGGGCGTGACGCAGAAGTCCATCGAGAAGTGGACGTTGGTATCCGAGATGTCGTCGCACTCTTCTTCGGGCGTGGCGTTGACGAAGGCGAAGGTGCCCGTGTAGCGCTCAACTTTGGCGTCGACGTCCTTCACGTTGCCGTTCTCGTCGGTATAGGTGCCCGAGGAGCTGATGCGGTAGTAGCCCGCCTTGCCCGCGGGATCGAAGTCGTAGAAGTACTCCTTGCGGTCGGCGGTGATGTTGACGGTGTAGGTGCCGACGCCGACGGTGATCGTGTTATAGAGACCCGTGCCGAGCTCGGTGAGTTCGAGTTTGATCGCGGGCGCCGTCGCCTCGACGGTGATGGTATTCTGATAGCCGTATTCGATGGGGCAATCGGTGATCCGCGCGACGTAGACGTGATCGCCGCCGAAGGCGTAGAGCGTCGCGACGCCCTCGTCGTTCGTCTTGGCGGAGCAGAACGCCTCGGTCGCATATTGCTTGCCGTTGTCCTGATCGTTGGTCTCCTCGAAGAGGGCCACGGTGAGCCCCGCGGCGGGGCGCTCTTCGGCGCCCGTGAGGAGATTGCCCGCATAGACGACGGTCACGGTGTATTCCTGCGCGACCTCGAGCTCAACAATGAGTTCGCCGCCCTCGCTGCCCATCGTGTATTTGGAGTTATCAAAGACGTAGCCCTTGGGGAAATTGGGCTGCACCGATTCGATGTGGACTTCGTATTCGCCCGGCTCGAGATCGTAGCTCACCACGCCGTATTGATCGGTCTCCGCCACATGGCAGGTGTAGACGGGGCCGCCGCAGAGCTGCACCGCGAGGTGCGCAGCGGAAGTGCCGTTCGGAAGTTTCACGGTGACCTTGTAGTTGACGGTCTCCTTGGTTTCGCCGCCGGGGCCGGGGTTCACCGAGGATTCGGCGGTGAGGGCGATGGTCGCGTTGGGGCTGGTCGCCGTCAGGGTCTGCGGCGCGTAGGTGTAGCCTGTGAGGATGCCCTCCATCGTCTCGACGAGCGAAGCGGTGTAGGTGCCCGCGGGAAGCGTGAAGCTCGCCTTGCCGTCCGAGAGCGCGGCCTCGGTGGGATCGCCGCTTGCGGGCGTCATCTTCACTTTTATGCCGCCGAGGATCGTCGAATTGTCGCATGTGACGGTGACGGTATAGGTGACGTCCGACGGATCGGGCGTAGGGGTGGGGGTGGGGTCTTTCGAACCGCCGCACGCCGCGAGAAGCCCGATGCCGAGCGCCACACAAAGCGTGCACACAAGGACAAAGATGCTCTTCAAGTGTTTCATATATACCTCCAAAAAGTTTTCCCGAGTGATATAAAATAGGGATAGTAGACTTATTTTAGCATAGTTTTGCAAAACAGGCAACCTGTTTTGCGGCGTTTCACTATTTGCTTTCGGAATGGAAACATAATTAAAACTTATATTACGCGGAAAAATGCGGCAGAGCGGCGGTGCGTTTCCCGTTGCGGATAGGGCTTTCACCGAAACCGTCTCACCGGAAAAAACGACCACAGGGTGCCGCGAATGGGAATTATAAGCCTGCGGAGCAGCGCCCCCTCATGGGGAGCCAAGGGTTTCACCCTCCGTCACCGTTAAACTGCGGAGAAGCAAGCAAGACAAGGAGAACGAGCATTTCCGCAGGGAGCGTACTAAAATGTACGTGACCCAGGAAAGCGCAGTTCGACGCCGTATTGCGCCGCTTATCCGCAGTTCGCCATTACGAAGTCCAAACAAGCATGAAAAAAGCACCCACGGGGGTGCCTTTTTCATTCATTTATGCTCCCAAATGCCTGTAGTAGCTCGCGAGCATCAGCCACGCGTTCTCTATGCTCGGGAAGGAGAAGTCTCCCGCCAAAATGAACCGCGAGAGGAGCTCCACGAGTTCGGTATCCGCCGCCACATAGCCGTAGTGCCCTTCGGGGTAGTCCGTCTTGGAAGCGGCGATATAGGCCTTCATCGTCTCCGTCTTGTCCTCAAAGAGGATCTTGCCGTCCGCGCCGCGCCGATAGAGGGGCACATTCGCCACGTCGTCGCCCACGGTAAAGGACTGCACGCGCACCTTGCCGTCTGCGTCGCGCTCGGGGGTGGGCAGATCGAACGCCTTGTGCGCCGTAAACGTTTTCACATCGCCGCATGCGGGGCAGAGCTCGGGCACGGAGGCGCCGCCCGTCACGGCATAGCCGCAGCTCTCGCAGTAGTAGAAGGTATAGTTGATGAACTGCTCGAAGAGGTTCTCGGGGAACATCGCCGTGCTGCCCGCCGCAAGATTGATGTAGATCTGCGCGCCGCGGGAGCCGTCCGCCCGCTTCTCGTAGTACTTTCCGCCCTCGATCATCGTCTCGATCGCGCCCTTGAGGACGAGATCGCCGAGCATGAGTTCGCCGCTCGCGTCGTACATGGGATCGCCGTTCTCGTCGCGCAGGATCTCCCACGTGTATTCGCCGCCCGCGGCATTGCTCCACAGGTCGATCGAGTCGCCGATGCGGGTGATGATGAAGTCGTATTCGCCGAGGTCGGGAATGCCGAAGAAGGCGCAGGCGACATAATAGGTCTTGCCCGCCTCGAGGAAGAGGGTCATCGAGAAGTTGCCGTCGCTGTGCTCGATATCCCCGGGATCGAAGGCGCCGTCGGGCTCGTCGCTCTCGTCGATCACGTTGAGCGCTTCATCGCGGATCCAGCCGTAGGTATCGAAGTCGCCGAGCGAGCGGATGCGGTAGACGGCCGACCGTTCGGGCACGAATTTATACCAGAAGCCGCGGGGCATGACAACGCGGTCGATGACGACGTGATTGACGCCGTTCGGCTCCTTCTCGGTGCCCTTGTTCTCGACGGCGGGGATGGCGTTGTAATCGGTGAGCCCGCGCGCGGGATCGAGGAGTTCGCCCGAACCCGCGGGGAAGCCGTAGCGCTGCACATAGGAGCAGAGCTCGAGCCACTCGTTTTCATTCCCGCTGCCGTAGTACGCCGTGAAGGCCTCGAGATACTGTTTGATCTCCTCGGTCACGGCGAGATAGCCGTAGCGCGAGGAGTTGTTCGCGTATTGGCAGAAGTCGGTGAAGCGGGAGGTGAGGTCCTCCGCCGCGCCGTCTCCGTCGAGATCGTAGAGGAAGCCGCCGTTCTGCACGAAGGAAAAGGCGCTGCGGCCGACCCCCCAATTCGTCCCCGCATTCATGAGGTCGGCGAGCACGAGCGGCCCCTCGGCGCTGCCGACATGGTAGTAGCCGTCCGCTTCGTTATAGATGGGGGTGACATACTTGGAGTAGCGGTTGTTGACGATCTCGCCCGTCGCGCAGCGGTAGGTGAGTTCGGTGGGGACGTTGATGTCCGAGGTCGCGGCGAAGCGGAGATTCTTTACGTACACCGTGTCGTCGCCCGATTTATCCGAGGAATCCTTCACATAGGCGAGGCAGAGGCGGTAGGTGCCCGCCTCGAGGGGAACATAGGCGTAGAGGGTGCGCCAGCTGTTCTGCACGCCCGAGAGCGCGAACATCTGCACACTGTCGATAAACACATACAGGTAGTCGGCATTTGCCTCGCAAGAGGTCTTGTAGTCGAGGGCGATGACCTGCCCCGGCTGCACGGTGACGTCCGAATAGAGCATGGCGAAGGAGCCGTTGTGCCCCGCGTTGGAGGGATGGATATACGTCTCGTTTCCGTCTTTTCCGACGACCCACGGCCAGTTGTATTCATGCGCGGCCTCTTCGCCCTTGGGGGTGAAGTAGTAGGAGGCGAGATACCCGCTCGCGGTGTTGTTCACGGCCGCCTCGATCTCCGCGGAGGTGGGCGCCGCGACGTCGGGGCGCTGCTGTTCCTGCTGTTCATCGGGGTAGACGATGTCCTGCACATAGGGCTCGGCAGTGAACTTCTCGAAGAGGGTGAGGAAGCCGTCCTCATCGCCGCCGCCTTCCGCGATAAAACACACCACTCCCTCGCGATCGATGAGCACGGAGGTGGGGAAGCCCGAGACGCCGAACGCCGAGGTGAGGGCATAGGTGCAGGGGATATCGTTGCCGACCATGTGGAAGGGCAGGTTGTTCGCCTGGCGGTATTCCTCCACTTCCGCGGTGGATTCGCCGCCCGAATAGGAGCTGAGCGCCACGACGGCGACGTCCGCCGAATACTGTTCGTAGGCGCGCGCCATCGCGGGGAATTCCCGCACGCACCAGGTGCAGTTCACGCCCCAGAAGTTGAGCAGAACGGCCTTCTTCGTCTCGAGCAGTTTGGAGAGCGAGGAGGAGACGCCCTGCGAATCGGTGAAGGAGAAATCATACATCACGCTGCCGAGCGAATAGGTCTGCCCGTTCGGCATCGCCTTCGCGATGACCGCGGTGCGCAGTTTCACGGTCTTTGCGGGCTCCGTCTCGGTGAGCGTGTAGGGGCCCTCGATGAGGAACCCTTCGGGCACGCGGGCGAAATCCATCGTGTAGGTGCCGCGGGGCATCTTCATCGTGGCGACGCCGTTCGCGTCGGTCACGCCGTACCCCTGCAACGCGCCGTTTTCGTCCGAAGCGAGCACGGTGATGTCCGCGAGGGGATCCCCGCCCGAGCGCTGCACGGTGAGCGTGTAGTCGATTGTCTCGTTCTGCGTGCCGCCGGGGGTGGTGCCGCCGGGCGTGGTCCCGCCGGGGGTGGTCCCGCTGGGCGTCGTGCTGCCGGGGTCGGAAGGATCCATGGCAGTGCCGCAGATATCGCACTTCTTATCGCCGTTTTCGTCCACATGCGTGTGCTCGTTCCCGTTCCCGCCGCACGCGACAAGGCAGAATCCGAACGTGAGCGCGAAGAGCAGCGTGGTGACGACGAGGAGCAGATTTTTGGTAAATTTCGTCATTGCGACCTCCTTATAACGTGGATACGCTTTGCATATCAGTTTATGAAACATTTTAACTATACCACATCGCGCGCGAAAAAGCAACCGAAAGCGCCCCGTTTGGCGCCCGAATCGCCCCGTTTCCCTTCGGAATAAGTTATATCAGGTATAAGTTTTCCGAATAATTTGAATTCACGGCGAGAAAAATCGCCAAAAGCAGTTGAAATCGGAAAAAAAGTGTGTTATGATAGAATCGGAGGGAAATCTTATGGATATGCCGGTTCTTGCGGTCATTTACGATTTCGATAAGACGCTCTCGCCCGACGACATGCAGGCGCAGGGCTACATCCAATCTGTGGGGTACGACGTCGCCGACTTCTGGCGGGAAGCGAACGGCCTCGCCAACGAGAACGATATGGACGGCAACCTCGCCTACATGTACAAGATGGTGCGGGAGGCGGAGGGCAATCTCGTCCTCACGCGCAAGGCGTTCGCCGAGTACGGCGCGAAAGTGGAGCTCTACCACGGCGTCGATACTTGGTTCGACCGCATCAATGCCTACGGAGAACAGCACGGCATCGCCGTCGAGCACTACATCATCTCCTCGGGCCTGCGCGAGATGATCGAGGGGACCCGTATCGCGAAAAAGTTCACGCGCATCTATGCGAGCTCCTTCTATTTCAACGAGCGCGGCGTCGCCGTCTGGCCCGCGCAGACGGTCAATTTCACCAACAAAACGCAGTTCCTCTTCCGCATCGAGAAGGGGGTGATGGAGATCAACGATCCCGCCGTCAACGAGCACTTCCCGCCCGAACAGCTCCGCGTGCCCTTCCGCAACATGGTCTACATCGGCGACAGCGATACCGATGTGCCCTGCATGAAGCTCGTCAATGCGCGCGGCGGGCATGCGATCGGCGTCTACGACCCCCAGCGCGAGGATAAGCGCAAGGTCCACAAGATGCTCCGCGACGGGCGCATCCGCTACTTCTGCCCCGCCGATTTCGGCGAGGGGACCGAGCTCGAGGCGCTCCTGAAGGCCATCGTCGACGCGACGGCGGCGCGGGAGGTCCTCGAGATCAAGCACAGAAACGACGTCGGCGACCTAGGCTGATCCTAAGAGCGGCTGCCTCGGCCGACCGTGATGCGGCTTCCGTGCTTTGCGGCGCGGGAGCTGCTTTGCGGAAAATTTTCGCGGGATGGCCCGCTTCTGCACCGAAAAATTCGGCAGAAAGAGGGGAAAACATGCGGCAACGCCCGTTTGGACCGTCGCCCCGCTGCGCCGAAAGACGCGTTTTATCGATATACGTCCCCCCACTTATTGGGATTTTGGCAGGGTCGGGCGGCAAAACGCGGCCCGATCGGCGCAAAAGAGGGGACTTGCCCCGCAAAAACGCTTGCTTTTTTTCGGCGGATGCGGTACAATGAAACCGTACCGCGAAGCTCCGCCGCGCCTCTCCCCGCAATGATCCTCCACCTTTTTGCGGGATCCCTAAAACGAAATACGCTTCCGTAGTTAAATGGATATAACAAGCCCCTCCTAAACGTGAGAGCTATCCACCAAAACAGGAAGAAACGGGCGAAAAATGCCTTAAAATCGGCAAAAACGAGCCGTTTTTGGGGTCGCAAATAAAATTGGTATAAAAATTGGTATAAAATTTTTTCAGCCGATTTTCAGACAATTTCATAGTACGCTTCCGTAGTTAAATGGATATAACAAGCCCCTCCTAAGGGATTGTTCTATCCATAAAAAACTGCGGGAAATGCAAAAAAATGCCTCAAAATCGCTGTTTTTTACGATTTTTGCAGGTCAAAATAAAATTGGTTGTAAAATTGGTTGTAAATTTTTTCGACCGATTTCCCACAATTTCATATCGCGCTTCCGTAGTTAAATGGATATAACTTTCCCCTCCTAAGGGAAGATTATGGGTTCGATTCCCGTCGGGAGTACCAAATGATAATAATCCGAACCTTGTAGTGCCTGTTGGCGACGGGTTCGG
>CANQKF010000022.1 GCA_947624445.1 uncultured Clostridia bacterium
CGCAAGCGTTTTGTTGTTACGTTTCATAGTTCTCTCCTTTTGATTTTTTTCGTCCCTTTTTTGGGCATAACTTAATTTTATTTTTTTTTTTTTTCATTTGTCAAACAAATTGTTTCTCGTTTACTTCATACAATAGTAAGAATCCAAAATTTTTTTGCAGGCGGGAAAATTGGGCGGAATCGGGGGGCGGCGGCCGCGGCGGGCGGAAAGAAACAATTTTTGCAATTATTTTTCGTTTTCCCCTTGATTTTTGGCGGGAATGTAGTATAATGGGAATGAACGGGTCTCGCGCGGGAGCGGCGGAACACCCGTATCCACAAATTAAGGGGTATCCACCTATGGACGTTTCTGCAAAAAATATCCGCAACATTGCGGTCGTGGGTCACAGCGGCGAAGGCAAGACCATGCTCTGTGAGGCCATGCTCTACGATGCCGGCGCCATCGAGCGCATGGGCAAGATCGAAAACGGCACCACCGTGTGCGATTTCGACGAACAGGAGATCGCGCGCGGATCTTCCGTATCCCTTGCCGTCGCATATCTTCTGTGGAAGGGCGTCAAGTTCAACCTGCTCGACGTCCCCGGCTTCTATGACTTCGAGGGAGAATTCAATTCCGCGATGCGCGCTGCGGGCGCGGCGCTCGTTGTGATGGGCGCGAACGGCGCAGTGACGGTGGGCGCGGAGAAGGCGATCGACTACTGCTTCAAAAACAAGAAGCCCATGATCGTCTTTATCAACGGCATGGACAAGGAAAACGCCGCCTACCACGGCACCGTGCAGGCGTTGCAGGAGAAATACAAGGGCAAGATCGCGCCCATCCAGATCCCCATCATGGAGGGGGAGAAGATGACGGGGTATATCAACGTCATCGACGGCAAGGCCTATCTGTTCGGCGCGAAGGGGCCCGAGGAAGCGGCCGTTCCCGCCGCCTATCAGGGCGAACTCGAGGAGATGCAGGCGCTGTTGCAGGAATCCGCCGCGGAGAACGACGAGGAGCTCCTCGAGAAGTATTTCGAAGCGGGCGCCCTCTCTCCCGAGGATACCGTGCTCGGGCTCCGAAAGGGCATCCAGAGCATCAGCGTCGTCCCTGTGCTCGCGGGCAGCGCGCTCGCCAACAAGGGCGTCATCAACCTCATGAACGAAATGATCAACTACGTCCCCGAGGCTGCCGAGCGTGCGGGGCTCTCCGCGACCGATCTCAAGACGAAGGCTTCCGTCCTCGTCGCGTGCGAGGAAAACGCCCCCGTCGCCGCGCAGGTCTTTAAGACGGCGGTGGATCCGTTCGTCGGCAAGATGAACTACATCCGCGTCTGCCGCGGCGTGCTCAAGACGGGCGTGGACGCCTACAATCCCAACACGGATACCACCGAGCGCATCAACTCGCTCTATCTTGCCCGCGGCAAGAAGCTCGAGCCCGTCACCTCGCTCGTTGCGGGCGATATCGGCGTCGTCGCGAAGCTCGCGAATACGGGCACGGGCGATACGCTCTGCGATCCCAATGCGCCCGTGCAGTTCGATCCCATCCTCTTCCCCGAACCCGTGCTCGCGATGGCGGTCTCCGCGACGGTCCGCGGCAGCGAAGATAAGGTCTTTGGCGGGCTGCACCGCCTCACCGAGGAGGATAAGAGCTTCCAGATCCGCAAGAATACCGAGACGGGCGAGACGCTCGCCTGCGGACAGGGCGAGATCCAGCTCGAGATCATCAAGCGCAAGCTGAAGGCGAAGTTCGGCGCCGACGCCGAATTTACCACCCCCACCGTCGCTTACCGCGAGACCGTGACGGGCAAGGCGGAGGCCGAGGGCAAGCACAAGAAGCAATCGGGCGGCGCGGGGCAGTTCGGCGTCGTCAATATCCGCTTCGAACCGGGCGCTGCGGACGGCGTGTTTGAATTCGTCGACGCGACGATCGGCGGCTCGGTCCCCAAGCAGTTCATCCCCGCCGTCGAGAAAGGGCTCCGCGAAGCCATCCAGAAGGGCGTGCTCGCGGGCTTCCCCATGGTCGACCTCAAAGCCACCCTCTTCGACGGCAAATCCCACCCCGTCGACAGTAAGGAAGTCGCGTTCGTCTCCGCGGCGAAGCTCGCCTACGACGACGGCGTCCGCCGCGCGCGGCCCGTCATCCTCGAGCCCGTCTGCTCGATGAAGATCACCGTGCCCGAGCAATACGTGGGCGACATCATGGGCGACCTCAACAAGCGCCGCGGCAGGATCATCGGCATGGACACGGTGGACGGCCTGCAAGTCATCACCGCCGAAGCGCCCGAGGGCGAGATCCTCACCTATGCGACGAGCCTCCGCTCGATGACGCAGGGCAGGGGCAAATTCTCGCAGGAATTCGCGCGCTACGAACAGGCGCCCGAGAGCGTGCTCCAGAGCCTGAACAAGTGACCCGCGCCCCGTGCGTTCGGGGGGTCTGAAATAAAAAAGTCGCCTCCTGTGGTAGATCATCGGCCACAGGAGGCTTTTTTCGGGCGGCGCGGCGGGAGGTGGAAAACGGGCGTAAACCGCCGCTGCGGCGCAAAAAAAGAGTACAAGTTATTGGATACCTATTTACTCTCTTTGTGCAATGTGTTATAATAAAGCAAGAATCAATGGGAGGAAATCTTATGAAAAACTTTGATGAACTTTGCAAGACCTTTGAAGCAATGGACGCGCAGACGTATACCGCGCTGCTCGTCGAAAAATCGGCGACCGTCCTTCCCGCGCTCGCGCTCGTCACGGGCGGCATCGCGGAGGGCGCGGCGACGTTCGCGACCTTCATCCTCGGCGCGATCGCCGCGGACGGCAAGCTCGCGGAAGAGGAATATGTGCTCTGCGAGCCCTTCTTCCGTGCGTTCTTCGGCGACAAGGCGGATTTCGAGACCTGCCGCAAGACGGCGGCGCTCTTAAAGCCCGAGAGCCGCGAGCTCAAGAAATGCGTCAACGACATGACGGACCTGCTCGGCAGGCTCTCCGACGATCTCAAGGACGACCTCGTGCTCATCTGCATGATGATCTGCGCGATCGACGGCAAGATCTCGCTCAAAGAAAAGCTTTGGATCAAACAGCTGATCAAATGACGAAGCTCTGCAAAAAGACGCACCCCCGTGGGTGCGTCTTTTATGATTTGCCTGTGAGATCCCTCTATGATATACCGCCCGTTTTTTCCCGCTTGGAGAAGGCGCAACCGCAGTAGTTCTGGCGGTACAATCCGTATTCCCGCGAGAGCGCCAGCGAGTGCAGGTAGCCGTTTCGCTTCTTGAAGTCGGAGGGCAGATACCGCACCCCGTACTCCCGTTCGAGGGCGAACCCGATCCCGTTGATGCGCGCCGCGTCCTTGAGCGGGGAGAGCGTGAGCGTCGTCGCGAAGAAGTCGTAGCCCCGCGCCTTGGCCTCCTGCGCCGTGCGCGCGAGCCTGAGGCGGAAGCACGCCGTGCACCGCGCGCCCCCCTCGGGCTCCCCTTCCAGCCCTCGGGCGATCTCGCGGAACGCCTCGGGGCCGTAGCCGCATTCGAGAAGATCGGCGAGCCCCGTCTCCGCGAGGAAGCGCCGCTGTTCGCCCAGCCGCCGCCCGTATTCCTCCGCGCTGTCGAGATTGGGATTGTAATAAAAGACGGTCGTCTCGAGCTTCGGGGCGACCTCGGTGAGGCAGTGGGAAGCGCAGGGCGCGCAACAGCTGTGCAGAAGCAGCCGCATGCCCTCCGCACCCTGCAACATTTCCAGCATCTGCCGATCGTAATTTACGGCATTCATGCAGGATTATTCGCCGTCGTCCGCGTCGGGCTCGAGGCTCTCCGCTTCGTCGGCGTCCTCGAAGTCCTCATACTGCGCGCAGAACTCGGCAAAAACTTCGTCGAGCAGCGCTTCGTCCTCGATGGTCTCGAGCTGCTCGTTGTCCTCCTCGCCCACGATGCGGTAGATGGCGACTTCATCGCCCTCGCCGTCCTCGTCCTCGGACTCCTCCTCGGCGGGCGCCTCGGGCGTGAGCGCCACATACCACTCCCCCTTGTATTCGAAGGTCAGAAGATGCTCGTAACGATAGGTGTTGCCCTCGTCGTCGGTGAGTTCGACGATGTTCTCTTCCTCTTCGTAGTTGTTGCTTTCCTCTTTCACGGTATCGCTCCTTTTGCAATGTGCAAGATAATTTTCGAGAATATACGCGGCGGCGATGGAATCCACCCGCTTTTTCTTTTTGTCCCGCGCGGAAGTCACGCCCGCGGCGCGGAGATCCCCTTGCGCCTCCCGCGTGGTGAAACGCTCGTCCTCAAAGACGATCTTGAGCCCGAGCGCCTCGAGCCGCACGGCGAACGCACGGTTCTTGCGCGCCTGCTCCCCCTCGGTGCCGTCCGCAAGCAGGGGCAACCCGCAGACGACGAGCTCCGCCCCGCGCGCCTTCGCGAACTCCGCGATCTTTCGGGCGTCCTGCGCCTTATCCTCCGTGCGGAAGAAGGTCTCCGCGGGGATGGCGTAGCTCCCGAAGGGATCCGTGACCGCGATCCCGATCCGCCTGTCTCCGATGTCGAGCGCGACGATGTTCATATCCGCAGTATAGCACATCCGCACAAAAAAGTAAACGCTTTTTCAAACTCCCGCAGAATTTCTTCGGGAAATGCTTGACAGCCCCGCCCGCCCGTGTTATAATTCCTATCGAAAATGTAGGAATTTATCCGACGGAGACATGCACATGTTTGTTTATGCGGACAATGCGGCGACGACCAAGCTCTCTTCCAAGGCGTGCGCGGCATACATCAAGACGGCGGAGGAGACCTTCGGCAACCCCTCCTCCCTGCATTCCGCGGGGCAGCGGGCGAAGGAAGTCCTCGAGGACTGCCGCATGCGGATCGCGCGGATCCTCGGCGCCGACGCGCGGGAGATCCTGTTCACCTCGGGCGGCAGCGAGAGCGACAACCAGGCTATCCTCTCCGCCGCGCGGGCGGGGGCGAAGAAGGGCAAGCGCAAGATCGTCTCGACGGCGATCGAGCATCACGCCGTGTTGCACACCCTCGAAAAGCTCAAAAAGGAGGGCTTCGAGATCGTTCTCCTTCCCGTGGGGACGGAGGGCATCGTGCGCGCGGAGGACGCGGCGCGGGAGATCGACGAAAATACCGCCCTCGTCTCGGTGATGTTCGCCAACAACGAGATCGGCACCCTCCAGCCCGTGGAGGAGATCGGCGCGCTCTGCAAGGCGAAGGGCGTCCCCTTCCATACCGACGCGGTGCAGGCCGTCGGCCACGTCCCCGTGGACGTCCGCAAGATCGGCTGCGATTACCTCGCGCTCTCGGCGCACAAATTCCACGGTCCCAAGGGCGTGGGCGCCCTGTTTATCAAGCGGGGGGCCCCCCTTTCTTCGCTCATCGAGGGTGGAGCGCAGGAGAGGGGCAAGCGCGCGGGCACCGAGGATCTTCCCGCGATCGTCGCGATGACGGTCGCCCTCGAAGAGGCCGTCGCGGAGATGGGACCCGTCACAAAGCGCCTGCAAAGCCTCCAGACCGAGCTCATCGACGGGCTCGCGAAGATCCCCCATTGCGCCCTCAACGGCGACAGGACGCGGCGTCTCCCCGGGAACGTCAGCTTCTGCTTCGAGGGCATCGAGGGCGAATCTCTTCTGCTGCTCCTCGACGAGATGGGCGTCTGCGCCTCCTCGGGTTCGGCGTGCACTTCGGGCTCGCTGGATCCCTCCCACGTGCTGCTCGCCATCGGGCGGGTGCACGACGTCGCCCACGGCTCCCTGCGGCTCACGCTCGGGCGGGAGACGACGAAAGAGGAGGTCCTGTATATGATAAAATGCGTTCCCGCCGTCGTGGAGCGCCTCAGGAACATGTCCCCCGTGTGGCGGGATCTTCAAGAGGGAAAGCGCAGCTACATCCTCTGAACGTCCCCAAAAAATTTCGGAAAATTTGCGCAAAATAAGCGTATCCGCCAAAGGATAAGGAGTACGGTAATGGCACTTTACAGCGAAAAAGTCATGGATCACTTCAAGAACCCGCGCAACGTCGGCGTCATCGAGGATGCGGACGGCGTCGGCGAAGTCGGCAACGCCAAATGCGGCGATATCATGAAGATGTACATCAAGGTGAAGGACGGCGTCCTCACGGACGTGAAGTTCGAGACCTTCGGCTGCGGCAGCGCGATCGCTTCGAGTTCGATGGCGACGGAGATGATCAAGGGCAAGCCCCTCTCCGAGGCGCTCTCGCTCACCAATAAGGCGGTCGCCGAGGCGCTCGACGGCCTTCCCGCCTACAAGATGCACTGCTCGGTCCTCGCCGAACAGGCGGTGCAGGCGGCGATCCTCGATTACTACCAAAAGAACAACATCCCCTACGATCCCGCGCAATTCAAATGCACCCACTGCGCCCACGATGAGGAAGCGGACGAATGATCGTCTCGACGAAGGGCCGCTACGCGCTGCGCATCATGACGGCGCTCGCACGGCGCAAGGAGAGCGCTTCGCTTCGCGAACTCGCCGCCGAAGAGGAGGTCCCCTTTAAGTACGCGGAGGCCATCGTGAGTCTGCTGCTCCGCGCGGGGTTCGTCGAGAGCACGCGGGGCAAGAAGGGCGGCTACACGCTCACCCGCGCGCCCGAGGCATATACCCTCGCGGAAGTTCTGCGGGAGACCGAGAGCTCGCTCGCCGCGACCGATTGCACGGGCGGCAAGGAGGCGGAATGCCCGCGCGCGGCGACCTGCCCCTCCCTCCCCGTCTGGCGCGCCCTCGATGAAACGGTGTTCGAATTCCTCTCGCGCTACACCCTCCTCGACCTCATGCCCAAGGAATAACAAAACCGGCTCCGCAAGAGAATGTGCGGGGCCGCTTTATTTCTCCAAAATTCTGCCCGAAACGGATTTTGTGGGGGGATGTAGTGGTTTATTCCATTTTTGCGGCCCCTTCCGTGGCGGATTGACGGCATAATTCCCCCCATCCGTCACGGCTGCGCCGTGCCCCCAAAAGGGTAGGGCTTGGGGGTTCATCCGTTACCGTTAAACTGTGGAGAAGCAAGCAAGACAAGGAGAACGAGCATTTCCGCTGGGAGCGTACTTTGACGTACGTGACCGCCCCGAGCGCGGCTTCTATTTGTGCACAAAGCTCGGCACGAGCCGTAGGCGAAGTAGGGAAACGTAAGCGCGACAAAGTTATGCGCCGCTTATCCGAAGTTTGCTCCTACGAAGTCCAGACAAAAAAGCACCCACGGGGGGGTGCTTTTTTGTGGTTATAGTTTTCCTTCCCGTTGCTTTTTATTGCACTTTGCTGCAACCGCCGATCAGGACCCCGAAGCGCGGCGCGGCGGCGGAAGGCGTCGGCCCGAGCGCGGAGGCGCGCAGCGTGAGGAAGATGAACTCGTTCGCGCTCCTATCCCACGCGGCCCTGATGTCCGCGGCATTGCTCGTGAAGCGATCCTCCGTCTTGCACAGCATATCGCCGGGGAAGCCCATGGGCTCCGCGGCCCCCTGCACGTACGCCGCAAAGATTTGGTTGCTGAAGAAGATCGGCGCGGCGCTCTCGATGAGCGGCCGATAATAGGTGTTATCCATAAGGTCGTTCCCCGTGGAGGGGTTCAGGGCGTAGGTCTCGCTCTCGCCGCGCTTGATGTAGCCGCGCACGGCGATGTTATCCTGCGTATTCGAGAGTTCCCCGGGCGAGCAGATGAGCGCCGCGATGACGTTGACGACCTCGATCCCGTTCTCGGTGCTCGTCATGGTGCGGTTGAGGTAGCCCTTCGTCGCCGCATTGAGCATCTTGATCCCCGAGAAGAGCACATCCGCATTGTTGAGTTTGTACCACGGCTCGGTGCCCGCCGCCTTGGATACGAGGATGGAGGCCTCGTCGAAGAAGAGATGCGGGCCCTCTTCGTCGTTGAGTTTATCGGTGCCGTTGCGGTGGAACTCGCCGTCGGAGAGCAGGAAGATGGGGCCGCCCGCGTCCTTCATGACGCAGTTCTGCACGTTGACGTCCGAGCGCCAGACGTAGAACATGTTGCTGTAAACATCGAATGCCTTGGTGTCCGTCGTGTTCACGGCGCTCGTGTTGTGCGCCTCGTCGCATATGACGACCACGTAGACCTGGCTGACGAGGCAGTTGACGAGATCGAGGGAATCCATGGCATTGTTGAACGCCATGAGCTGGGGAAGTTCGCCGTCCGTCTGCGACAGGCGGGGCATGTAGCCCTTGACGCGCAGCGATTCGACGCGGGGCGTCGTCGAGAACTTGTAGCCGTCGCCGTCGCGGAGCGCGGGATAGGCGTCCGCTACGACTTCCTCGTCGACATACTTAAAGAACGACCAATGCCCCACGGGATTGGAGGAAGGAGTCTCGCGGTCGTCGCGCACCGACCACAGCTTGCGGACCGAATCCGAAGTGGCGGGATC
This sequence comes from uncultured Clostridia bacterium, assembly GCA_947624445.1. GTDB lineage: Bacteria > Bacillota > Clostridia > Christensenellales > Borkfalkiaceae > Gallimonas. The sequence continues at coordinate 8,343 of CANQKF010000022.1, forward strand.
CTCGTAGGTGACCAGCATGCCGTTGCCCGAGATGTTGGTGCCCACGTTGTTGTAGAGCGCCTTCTGCATGTTGACGCGGCTCGCGGGATAGATCTCGGCGACGTCGCCCTCGGAGGCGGAATTGAAGTTGTGCGCGCGGTTGCCCTCGCTGTCGTAATCGCGCAGGGATCCGTTCAGTTTTTCGGCGTATTGCTTTGCGTTCGTCGCCCCCTCGCCGCGGAGCTGCGCCTGCACGCTCGCGAACGCCGCCTGCTGCGACGCGCGCGCCTCGTCCCAGAAATAGGTCGCGGGGAGATCGTCGGGGTCGATCGTGATGCTCTCGTGGAGCACGATCTCTTTGACGATCTCGCCCGTTTCGAGGTTGTTGTAGTCCTTGAGGGGCTTGGTGTCCCATGCGAGCGTGCCCGCCGCCTCCTTCACGTCCTTCCAATGCTTCACGTTTAGGTTATCGAACACGGAGAGCCCGAGATCGTCGTAGACGTTGTAGCCGTCGACGACTTCGAACACGATCTTCACTGTGCGGTTGACCGAGCCCGACGTTTTCACGTCCTCGGCGAGGGAGACGGCGAGCTCGAACGTCTTGCCGAGCGCGGCCTCGTGGAAGAAATAGATGTCCGCCTTGCCCTCCACGGTCGTCATGTAGGCCGCAAGGTCCGCTTCCTCCACTTCGGAAAAAGTCCCGTCGTCGCCCTGCACGGAGAGCTTGCAGGTCGTCTTGACCGCGACGACGGTGGGATCCTTGGAATCGCCGACATAGCCGCGGACGGCGGGCATGAAGCGGAAGCCGTTGTCGTCGCCGACGCGGTAGGTCCCAGCCGCGGCGAGCAGGTGATCGGTGTCCTCGCGCGTCTCCGCGGCGGGCGTCTCTGCGTCGCGGCGGAGGAAGAGCTCGTATGCCGTGGGCAGCTCGAAGCTCATCACGGTGACCGCGGGCGGGTTGACGGTGAGGGTAACGCTCGCCTCCAGGCCGCCGTATTGCACGGTGAACGTCTTTTCCCCCGCGGAGGAGGTATCGACGGGCGCATATGAGACGCCTTCCGCCGTGAGCGCGCGCGTCTCCGTCTCGCCGTTGCTAAAATAGAGTTTGAGCGAAAATACCGAATAATCGACCACATCCCCCTGCGTATAGATCAGCTTCGCGGGATCGGTGACCGCGATCTCGATGCGGTTGAGCGTCTTTTCCGCCGCCGCCTCGGAGATCGTGATCTTGATCGAAGCGCTCTTGCCCCCGTAGGTGAAGGTGAGGGTCTGTTCGCCCGTCTTTGTCATATCGAGGGTGGTGTGGGTGACCCCCTCGCTCGCGCCCGTGAGATCGACGTCGCGCGTCGTGTAGTGTGCGACGAGGGGCACGCTGCCGTAATCGAAGGTCTCGCCGACGGTATACGCCGTCCGCACGGCGCCCACCGAGAGCGATTCGAGCACGTCGACGATCTCGACGATCTCGATCTCGACCGAATCGGACTTCTGCCGATAAGTGAAGGTGAGGGTCTGCTTGCCCGCCCGCTCCATATCGAGGTCGGTGTGGGTGACCCCCTCGCTCGTGCCCGTGAGCTGCTTTTCGCCCTCCGAATAGACGGCGCGGATCCTGACCGCACCGTAGTCGAACGTCTCGCCGACCCGATAGGTCGTATTGAGCCCGCTCTCGACGATGTGGATCGATTGCAGCGTGCCGAGTTCGCCGTCCCCCGTGCAGCCCGCGAGGGCGCCCGTGAGCATCAGGACGACCGCGGCAAAGACCGACGCCGCGCACTTCCAAAACTTTTTCATGTTGGCCTCCTTTTTCCCTTTGATTTATTTATGCCGCGGGATCTCTCTGTCCCGCGGAAAAAGGTCAGTACCGCGCATAGTAGTCGTCTGCGGGGATCACATAGAGGTAGACGGTGATCTCCGTCTCGCTGCCGTCCGTCGCGCGGTAGCGCAGGCGGATGGTCCCCTCCCGCAGCACGGCGATGTTCATGCCCTCGATCCGCGCGAAGTTCTCCGCGTTCGAGCTCGTGACCGAGAGCTCGACGGTCCGCTGCGTCGCGTCCGCGGGGGTGAGTTCGAAGTCGATCCGCACGACGAGCCCTTCGAGATACGGAAGGGTCACGCTGTATTCCCGCGCCACCTCCTTGCTCTCCGAAATGCGCACCCCGGGGATGTTCGCCGACGTGATGACTTCCCGCGGCACGATCTTGTCGATGTAGATCTTGGTATCGTAGGACATCATCTGCATCCCGAAAATGCCGACGAGCACGACGGAGAGGACGAACGTGATGAGGACGATGAGCACCGTGCTTTTCTTCATGGCTGCCTCACTTTTCGACGAAATAGATCCGCGCCCGCTCGAAGAACAGGAAGGCGCGCAGCGCGAAGAACGCGGCCGCAAGGAATGCGAGCTTCCAGAATGCCGAGGTCGCGCCCGAACCCGCCAGGAGGAAGTAGCCGAGGGCGAACAGCACGGCGATGATGACGCCGTACGCCGTCGCGGCGGCGGAGTTCTTGGAGGAGGACGCGGGCTCGGGGTTCATGACGTCGATCTCCGCGCTCCAGAGGATGTGCGCGAGGTCGAGAAAGACTGCCATGAAGAGGAATCCCGCCGTCTGCGCCGCGGACGCCTCCGAGACGAAGCAGAAAAGGAGCACCGCGAGAAGGATCGCGAGCACCGAGAGCGCCGCCCGCAGAACGAGGCGGGAGGCGAGCAGCAGACGGAAATCGGCGGGGCGGGTCTTGATCAGGTTGCGCGCGGCGCCGTCCCTGCTGTAAGCGTGGGCGAGGAAGGCGTTGGAGGCGAGCACCGTCACGAGGAGCACGAGGATGTTGAAGGCGGCGGTCATCGTCTGCCCCGTGTAGCTCGTGCTCATCGCCGCGTAGATCTTGTTGAGCGTGAAGATGAGGAAGGCGGGCACGAAGAATTCGAGCACGCACAGCATCACCGCCTTGCCGCTGCGGAAGGTGCGCACGAGGTCCTCCGCGAGGGGCGAGAGGAGGCGGGGCGTCACGCGGTTGGGGCAATTCTTCCGCAGACGGCTCTCGGTCTCCCCCGCCCGCGCGGTGAGTTTGAGAAAGAGCACCCGCGCCGTCGCGAAAGAGACGCCGATGAGCGCGCCGCAGCCGCCGAGCACCGCAAGGAGCACATAGAGCGTGCGCAACCCGATGGGGTTGCGGGCGATCTCCAGCGTCCCGCCGGCGACCATCATCGCAAGATAGTGGAAGGGCGCAAAGACGCGCGCAAAGCCGTTCAGGAACCTGCGGACGGCGACCGTGATGCTCCCCCATTGCCCCAAGAGGTTGATGTTCGCGGGGATCCGCCCGACGATGAAGAAGGCAAGCGCCGCGAGCCCCGCCGTCAGCGCCACGATGAGCGCATATTTGAGCACGGGCACCCGCCGCAGCAGTTTGGGAAGATAGAGCGCGGGGATGGAGAGGACCGCCCCCAGCGCCACGGGCACGAGGCACACAGCGAGAAAGGCGACGAGCATCCACGGATAATAGAACCACACCGCGCCGTTCACGATCCCGTAGGCGAGAAAGAGCGGCACGAGGAAGGGAAAGCTCTTTTTGAGTTCGAAGAGGTAGTAGACGATGAGTTTGGAGAGGAACACGAGGCTGCCCGTCACGGGGAGCACGAGCAGGATCACGTTGTCCCCCGCGCGGTACAGCGCGCGCGAGAGCCCCGCCGCGCACGAAAAGACGCTCATCCCCTCGATGACCGTGAAGATCAGGGTGACGACCGTGATGGGCACGCCGCCGCCGAAGGAGAACACGGAGAGCATTACGCCGACCGTAAAGACGCCGTAGAACGCGGCCGTCACGGCGGCAAAGAGGAGGAGCGCCAGCCCCGCTTTCAGGATGAACGCCCGCTTGCTCTTCAAAAAGGAGAGGTCGACCATGCTCTTCAGCTGCATTTTGAGGAGCACGCCGAGACGGTTCACCGCGCGCATCCGCTGCCTCCCCGCTTCGGCGCATAGGGCACGGGCAGGACCTCGCCTTGCTTGATGACCGACATATAGAATTCCTCGAGGGTGGTCGTCTTTTCGATCTCCTTCACGTCGCACACGCAGCGGATCTGCCCCTTGCGGATGATGGCGATGCGGTCGCAGATGCGCTCTACGACGTCGATGAGATGGCTCGAAAAGAACACGATGTTCCCCCGCGCGGCATGGCGGAGCATGCACTGTTTGACCTGGTAGATGCTGTTGGGGTCCAGCCCCGTGAGGGGCTCGTCGAGAATCCACACCTTGGGGTCGTGGATGAGCGCCGCCATGATGGCGATCTTCTGCTTCATGCCGTGCGAATAGGTGGAGATGGGCTCGTCGATCGCCTTGTTCAGCTCGAAGGCGTCCACATAGAACGCCATGCGCTCGTCGCGGTCGGCCTGCACGATGCCGTAGAGGTCGGCGATATAGTTGACGTATTCCCGCCCCGAGAGCTTTTCGTAGAGGGCGTAATGATCGGGCACGAAGCCGATGTTGGATTTGGACTGCACGCTCTCGCGCTCCACATCGTGCCCGCACACAAGAATATGCCCCTCCGTGATGGGCTGGATGCCCACGATGCTCTTGATGATCGTGGACTTCCCCGCCCCGTTGGGGCCCAAAAACCCGAAGATCTCCCCGCCCCGCACTTCGAGGCAGACGTCGTTCACGGCGTATACGTCGCTGCGGGCGTACCGCTTGGAGAGATGCTCGAGCACGAGCGCAGTTTGGTGTTCCATGATGGGACCTCCTTGGCCCGCGACCTCCCGCGCGAGCCGATCGAGCGCGATCTTTTTGCGGCGGCGCCCGAGATCCTGCCATCCCGAGACGCTGCGGTAGGCGAGTTCATATAAGAACCACATGCCGAGCGCGAGCAGGCAGTAGACCAGATAGTAGAGCGCCTGATAGACGGGGTTGTAGCGGAAGTGCAGCCCGCCGAGATCGAACTCCCACACGAAATTCCGCAGCCCCTCTGCCCACGCGCCGAGCTTGTCCGCGACGAAGTCGCTGTTGATGAAGAAGAAATCCACGCCCGCGTCGTAGTTCGAGAACCAGCCGTTGAGCACGAGCACGAGCAGAAAGTAGCCCGTGAACCCCGCCATCGACCAGAGAAACTGTTTTAGGCGGGGGCGCTCGAAGATCCCGAGCCCGACGATGAGCAGGGGCATGAAAAACGCCTGGTAGTGGGCGCGGTAGAAGTGCCAGAGCTCCGCCATCATCACGGTGCCGTGCAGCCCCTCGGTGCTGTAATTGGGCATCATGAGCGCGAGAAACGCCCCGAACACGTTGATGAAGTAGGTGAAGTAGAATACCCGCTTCCACTTGAAGGTGAGGCAGAGCGGGGTGATGTAGCACGCCGTGTTGCACAGGTGCAGCGGCAGATGCGCCACGTTCCCGAGCCCGTAGATCTCGGGGAACTTCTGCGTGCTCATGTAGTTCCAAAGCCCGCAGAGCGCGTAGTAGAGGAGCACGAAGCGGCGGGTCTCGGGGCGCTCGTTCCGCAAGAGGAAGTAGAGCACGACCGGGATGACGATCGCGGGGTAGATATACAGCCTGTGGTAGAGATTGAGGTCGACGGCATAGAGCGCATGGCGGGCGGGGTCGAACCAGAGCTGGAGGGTGTAGTTGGGCAGGGCGCACAGGAGCATCCCACAGAGCGCGAGCAGCGCCCGCAATATGGCGCGCCCGTCCCTCGGGAAGTTCCGCGCGCGCAGACACAGGAAGAACGCCGAATTGCCCAGCCCGAGGCCGAGGGCGAGCGTGAAGAGCACCGAGCGCAGGGCGGCCCCGCCGAGCGCCTCCCCCGTATGCGCGGCGATGAAGTCCCCGAGCAGGATGCCGTCGGTCAGAAAGACCGCCGCCGTAAAGACGAGAAGCACATCCGCCGCGGGGCATTTTTCGCGGAAGAAGGGATAGAGCGCGGTGAAGATCGCGGCCGCCGTCGTGAGCCAGACGAGCACGAACGCCCCGCCCGTGGAGGTGAACCGAAGCCCCCCGACGGGCGCAAGGTGCACGGCGTCGGCGATGGCGTCGCGGTCGGCGAGGTATGCCGCAAGAAAAAGGCAGGCGAAAAGGAGCGCGACCGCCTTTGCGACCGCCCCCCGCCCGCGCTTCCCGCACAGATAGGGAAAGGCGAGCACCTCTGCCGCGAACGCGGCACAGACCCACAGAATGAGCTCGTGCATCAACATGGTTTCGGTTCCCCAGGATTACGAACGCTATTATATAGATTCCGCGCGCGGTTGTCAAACCGAGGTGACAAAAATTCCCCCGCGCCCCGCTTATGTTCATTATTTACAAAACCCACGAAAGAACATACCGTGCAAAAACAGCTTTTTGCGCCGTGAGAACACCGATCTTTGCGCGGGAACACCCTTCCAACGCGCGAAGGGCGGCGTTTGTCCCAAAAAATCCCTTTTGCCCGCGCGCGCGGGAAAATCCCCAAAAGTCTTTACAACCGCGCGGAATTCGTGTATAATGGAAACATCAATCGAGCGAGGTCCCCTCTATGGCAAAAAAGACTTCCCAAACGGCGATCGTCCCCGCAGAGACAGGCGGCAACGCGCAGGACGAACCGCGGATGAGCATCTATGAGTACGAACAGAAATACGTCAAACGGGAGAACGTCCGCGGGGCGAAGTTCGTGCTGCGCTTTCTCGCCCTCATCCTCGGCATCTTCCTGTTCGTCGCCTTCCTCGGCGTGGTGCTCAAAATTTTTGAGATCAACGAATACGCGGGCTACGGCGCCGCAGCCGTCGCGCTTTTGCTCTATCTCTTCCTGTTCATCGTGCCCGTCGTAAAGATCATGCGTATGCCCACCTTCCAGACCAACGTCAACGCGTCGACGGCACGGCAGGCGCAGCGCCACAACCGCAAGGTCCGCCACGACATCGCGGATAAGATGATCGACTTCACCGCGCACGTCGAGGGCGTGGGCTGGTACGATTCCGAAGTCGTCGGGCGGCTCGCGATCGCCTGCAAGGCAAACGACGAAGAGGGTGTGAAGCGGGCGCTCACCCAGCTCTATTCTGGCTCGGTGAAGCGCACGGCCAAGGATCTCATTTTCAAGAGCGCATTGAAATCGGCCATGTACTCCGCCTCCTCGCAGTCGGCGCAGGTCGACGCCATCCTCGTCGTGTTCGTCAATCTCCAGCTCATCAAGGACCTCGTGTTCCTCTACGGCTTCCGCCCCTCCGACGCCAAGCTCGCGAAGATCTTCGGGCGGGTGCTGCAAAATTCCCTCGTCGCCTACGGCGTGGGCGGCATGAATCTCGGCAACACCGTCGCGCGGACGATGAGCGGCGTCGTCAAGGGCATCCCCCTGCTCGGCACCGCGATCGCGGCGATCGTCGATAGCTCGGTGCAGGGGCTCGTCAACGGCACCCTCACTTCGGTCATCGGCTTCCAGACCATCAAATACCTGAACGCCGAATACAGGCTGCAGAACATTCTCGACGGGATCGATGTCACCGAGACCCAGAGCGAATTCGAAGAGACCTGCACCGAACTCGAAAACGAGCTCAAAAAGAAGCGAAAACCCCTCTCGCAGGCGATATAAACGCCATACGTCCCCCCGTTTTCCGCAAAAATCGCTTCATTTTTATGCAACGATCGCGCGCCGTGCGGCGCGCGATCTCGTTTTGCGCATTTTTCCGAAAAAACGATATACGTCCCCCCCCCCCCCGCGCGGGATCCGATCGGCGGGGCTCAAAAGGTCGTCTCGATGACGCCGCCGCCGAGGCAGCCCGCCGCGTCGTATAAGACCGCGTACTGCCCGGGCGTGACCGCCCGCTGGGGCGCGCAAAAGTCGATGCGGAGCGTATCCTCCCCCGTCCGCGTCACCCGCACCTGCTGCTCGGATTGGCGGTAGCGGAGCTTGGCCGTGCAGCCGAACGTCTCCGCTTCGGGCGCGCGGGGGATGAAATTCATCCCCGAGACCGTGCAGCCCATGCGCATGAGGGGCGTTTCGTCGCCGTGGGAGACGTAGAGGATGTTGGCGGCAAGGTCTTTCTCGACGACGAACCACCTGCCCTCCTCCCCCCGTTTTCCGCCGAGGTCCAGCCCGCGGCGCTGCCCGAGCGTGTAGTACATCAGCCCCATGTGCGTGCCGACGACCTCGCCGCCGAGCGTGCGGATCTCCCCCGGGCGGGCGGGCAGATAGGTTTTGAGGAATTCGCGGAAGTTGCGCTCGCCGATGAAGCAGATGCCCGTCGAATCCCGCTTTTTCGCGGTCGCAAGCCCGTACCGCTCGGCGATCGCCCGCACCTGCCCCTTCTCGAGGTCCGCGAGCGGGAAGAGCACGCCGTCGAGCTGGGGCTGGGTGAGCTGGCAGAGGAAATAGGTCTGGTCCTTGATTTGGTCCCGCGCCCGCAGGAGGCGGTGGACGCCGTTCTCATGCGAAATGCCGCAGTAGTGCCCCGTCGCGATGAAGTCGGCGCCGAGCTTTTTCGCGTACTCCTTGAAGGGGCCGAATTTGATCTCGCGGTTGCAGAGCACGTCGGGATTGGGGGTGCGCCCCGCGGCGTATTCGCGCAGAAAATCCGCAAAGACGCGGTCCAGATACTCCTTCGCGAAGTTCACCGCGTAGTAGGGGATGCCGAGCGTCTCGGCGACGCGGACCACGTCCGAGAAGTCGTCGTCCGCCGTGCAGACGCCGTTTGGATCGGTCTCCTCCCAATTCCGCATGAAGAGCCCGACGACGTCGTACCCCTGCTCCTTGAGCAGCAGGGCGGCGACCGAGCTATCGACCCCTCCGCTCATTCCGACCACGACACGCTTTGCCATACGTCCCCCAAAAATTTTTTCTCTATTTTACCATATTCCCGCAAAAATATAAAGCATTTTTCCGCAGAATGTGCTATAATGAGAAAGCGATGTGCCCGTAGCTCAGTTGGATAGAGCGCAAGCCTCCGGAGCTTGAGGCCGCAGGTTCGACTCCTGTCGGACACACCAAGAGCCGCGAACAGCAAATGCTGTCCGCGGCTCTTATTGTGTTCACATGAACGAGAGACGTGGCAGAGCTCCCCCCATGGGGCAGCCAAGGGTTCTACCCTCCGTCACCGTTAAACTGCGGAGAAGTAAGCAGAACAAGGAGCGCGCGGCTTCCCGACGGGAGCGTACTCTTCTGTACGTGACCGCCCCGAGCGCGGCTTCTATTTGTGCACTAAGCTCGGCACGAGCCGTAGGCGAAGTAGTAAAACGTAAGCGCAACGAAGTTATGCGCCGCTTATCCGCAGTTCGCCCGTACGAAGTCCGACCAAGTCAGTGGCAGCCGGGGCAGGTGCTGCAGTTCCCACTACATTTCTTCGGCGGCTTGCCCGTGGCGGAATAGAAGCAGCCCGACCACACCCGCTCGGCCTTCTTGCCGCATTTGGGGCACGCGACCTCCGCTTCGTGCGAGCGCACGAGCTCCTCGAACATCTCCCCGCATGCGGGGCAGCGATAGGAAAAAATCGGCATACGTCCCCCCTCCTTTGTTTTTCTTCATTATAGCGCACCGCGCGGAAAAATGCAAGCGAATGCCGTCAGATCACGCACTTTCCTTCGAGGAAAGAATCGAACAGGGCGGAGACGTCGCTCCCCGCGTAGGAGAAGCACTTCATGAGCTCGGCGGGCGTCGCCATCTTCCCGCTGTATTTTGCGGCGTAGCGTTTGAGCGCGGCGTTGAACTTCTCCCGCCCCGTGATCTCGCGGATGCGATCGAAGAGGATCACCCCTTTGTCGTAGGCGATATTGCGGTACTCATACTCCCCCGCATACGAGGTGAGCGGGCGGTTCATGCGCGTATCGGCGCCATCGTGCAGCTGGGAATAGACCGAGAAATATGCGCGGTACGAGCGCTCGGAGGCGGTGATAAAGTCGCGGTATGTGGTCGAATATTCGGGGTGCTCCTCGAAAAAGAGCGCGGCGGAATACTCGGCGAGCCCCTCGTCTTGCCACGCGTTTTGGAACTGGTCGCTGCCGACCATGGCGTACCACCACTGGTGCGCCGTCTCGTGGGCGATGACGGCGGGAAGCTCGCCCGCCGTGAGACTGCGGGAGATCATCGAGAGCGCGGGATACTCCATGCCCCCGTACACGAAATCGGTGGAGACGACGGCATAGCGCGGGTAGGCGTACGCCGAAAAGCGGTCGGAAAAGAACCCGAGGCTCTCCGCGGCGAGTTTGCACGCCGTCGCGGACGGGGTCCCGACCGCGCCCGGCTGGTAGTAATAGGCGATCTCCACGCCGTCCTGCTCCGCCACTTCGCATTCGAAGCCCTCGCCGAGCACGAAGGCGATCTCGCGCACCCCCTCCGCCGCGACGTGGTATGTCTGTTTCCCCTCGGCGGCGCCCTCGACGGGCTCCGCCGCAAAGCCCGAACAGATCGTGTATTCCGCGGGCACGGTGAGCGTCACGTCGTAATCCGCGAGGTCGCTCACGAAGGGGTCGCCGTTTTGGGAATAGACATATTCGCGGTAGCCGTTTTCGTCGAGATAGCACAGAATTGGGTAGAAATTCGCGAGGTTCACGGCGTGCGCGCCCACGCCGAGCCTGTGGTTGACGTAGGCGAGCTCGACCTCGTAGGAGAGGGAGACCTCGGCGTGTTTCCCGGGCGCGAGGGGCGTTGCGAGCCGCAGGGCGAGAATGTTGGCGTCCTCCCCCTCCACCGAAAAGCTCTCTGCGCCAGAGACGCCCGTGATGTCGATCTCGCCGAAGCTGTCCCCGCGGTAATACGTGCTGCGGTGGAAGGTCTCGGAAACGGGAGGATACTGCGCCCCCGCGCGGTACGCGTTCGCCCACAGCGCAAAGCGGAGCTCCCCGAGCGGCGCCGCGGAGGTGTTCACCGCAACGACGGTCATCTCGGCGGTGAGCTTGCGCACGGCGGGATCGTATTCTGCGCAAATGGTGTAGCTGTTCTCGCCGTGCAGCGCAGGACGGCGCGTGCAGCCCGCAAGTCCGCCCGCGGCAGAGAGCCCGACCGCCGCGCCGAGCAGGCAACATACAATTTTTTTCATAGGGGACCTCCCGTGATTTTCACGGTATTCTATGCGCCCGCCCCGCAAAGTATGCCCTCCCTTTTTTGAGGGGAGGGCACGGCGCACGACCCAAGGCCTGCCCCTTGGAGGGGAACACCGCCCGCGGAAGCCCAACCCTCCAATATTGTCATGTCGACCGAAGGCGTAGCCGAAGTGGAGACATCTCTAATTTGTCATGTCGACCGAAGGCGTAGCCGAAGTGGAGACATCTCTAATTTGTCATGTCGAGCGTAGTCGAGACATCTCTACCTTGTTTTGAGATTTCTACTTCGCCTGCGGCTCGTGCCGAGCTTGGTATAACAATAGAAGCCTCGGTTGGGGCGACTGCGCTGCGCCCCCTCTGAATGACGGGTAGGGACATCCAAAGGGCATCCCTCCCTTTTCACTTACTTTTTCCTATTCATCGGCAAGGCCTCTCTTGCACCGCGCGGCGATTGCGCGGTTTTCGTTTCGACAACAACAAAGCCCCTCGGGGGAGGGGCTTCGAGAAAACGAATGAAATTCGCATGGCGCGCCGCAACAAGGCGGGCGGGGTCAGAACGGTGCGCCGACGATCCCGAGGATCAAACAAATCACAAAGGAAACAATGAGATTGGTCGGCGTTATGGCGAGCACATAGCCATACGACTTGGTTTTCCAGATGATCACGATCGTAAACACGAGATAGGCGATCACGATGAGCGAGCCGAGATTGCCCGCCGAACCGTGCGGAGAAAACGCACAGCCGAGGAATTCGCCGAGAAACCATAGCGCTATGGCGATGATCGTCGCAACGACCTTCTTCCCCACGGTGGGCGGCGAGTTGAGCTCCTCCTCTTCTTTCTTTTTTGCGGCGATCCTCGCCTGTTCCTCTTTTAATTTCTGTTCTGCGGCCTTTGCTGCCGCAGCGGCGTCCACCGGCGACGCGGCGGGGCGGCCGTTGTAGACGGTGACGGCGCTTTTCGGTACGCGGATGACGGGCACCACGCCGCAGAGCGAAAGATCCGAGGAAGAGATGCTCCCCGCGCCCGTCACAAAATAGAGCGACGCGGAACCCTTGTTTTCACTCCGCCCGAACGGGGAACGCGTCGCCCAATTGGCGTAAAAATGCGTCGGGGAATCGGGATCGAGAAAATCGGTATAATACCCGACAAAATCCGATTGGAATTTAGAAAGATCGTCGCTCTGCAAGCCGTAGCTTGCGATCTCTTCACGGCTCAAAATAAATACCTTATCCGAAGTATCTCCTCCGTTGATTTTTTCAACGATCGAATACCCCTTCGTCTCCGTGTGGACCAGCGAAAAAAGGATACATTCCCTCTCTTCTTCGGTAAACGCCGTCTGATAAAATTCTCCGTTGAGGACTTTGCGCAGATCGCTGTTGCTCCACGCCCCGCCCGACTGCCCGAAAGAATGTCTCGCCATAAAGGGCGTGTAGAAGAGCACTCTTGCGCTCAACAACGTCAGCGTATCGCCGCTTTCATCGACGACGTACCACTTGATCGGCTGAACTTGGAAATATTGCCCCTGTCTCTGCCCGTTGGTATACCGCCCGACGGAGGTATTGGCAAGGGAAGTATGCCAGGCCGCGGCATAGGTAAAATCCCCCGCAAAGACGCCCCCGTCCGTGGCGCGGCGTTCGCAGTAGATCTTGCCGTCGCTGCCGCGATAGAGCCCGTTGCCGACGCATTCCCCGATCGTCACTTCTTCCTCTTTGATCCACTGCGGGAAGTTCCCGAAAAATACGTAGTCGAACTTGGTCCTGTTGGATCTCGGCTTGCTGCCGCCATCCGAACCGCCCGAATGCTTGGCAACCGCCTTGCCGAGCTTGTATCCCATCTTATAGAATGCCTGATCGACTTTTTCGCCGAAACTGTAATCGTTATCTCCCATTTCTTTCTCCTTGGCGGGGTGGGCGGGCCGCCTGCCGGCGGGCGCCGTGAGATCCGCAGATGCAACGGCGGCAGAAAATGCCGCGGGATCAGCGGACGCTGTAGAGGATATCTGTGTACGTCGGATAGGGCCAGAAGTCGGAGGACGTGATCGTTTCCATGCCGTCGACGAGGGCGCGGAGCGCCTCCATGTCGGGCACGACGACGTGCGCCATCTTCTGCGACGCGGGGCCGTCGCCCGCGGGCAGAGCGGCGAGGTCCTTTTCGAGTTTCTCCGTCGCCTCCGCCGCCGCCTCGTTCATCGCGGAGAGCTTTTCGGCGAGCGCATGATCCCGCTTGCAGGCGAGGTCGTCGCTCACGGCGCGCTTGGCGGCGATGACCGAGCACAGCTCCGCGATATAGCCGTTGACGGAGGGATAGATCTCCCGCTTGAACATCTCCGCCATGGTGAGCGCTTCGATGTTGATGGTCTTGATGTAGTTCTCGAGCTGGATGTTCGCGCGGGCGATGACTTCCTTCTCCGAATACACGCCCTGCTTGACGAACACGTCGATGTTCTCCTGCTTGAAGAATTCGGGCACGGCGTCGGCGGTCGTCTTGTTGTTGAGCAGCCCCCTGCGCTCGGCCTCGGGCTCCCAATCGGGGCCGTAGCCGTTGTAGTTGAAGATGATGCGGTAGTGCGCTTTGAGCAGTTTTTCGGTATACGCCCTGCACGCTTTGGGGAAATCTTTGGCGCCCTCGAGCGCGTCGACCGCCTCGGAAAACGCCTGCGCCGCGATCGTGTTGAGGACGATGTTGGGGTCGGCGACGGACGCCTGCGAGCCGAGCATGCGGAACTCGAACTTGTTGCCCGTGAAGGCGAAGGGCGAAGTGCGGTTGCGGTCCGTCGTATCGATGGGGAAGATGGGCGAGGACGGCACGCCGATGGAGCCCGGCACCGCCTTCTTGGGCACATACTGCCTGCCCATCACGATGGAATCGACGAGCGCGCCGAGCTGGTCGCCGAGGTAGACGGAGATGATCGCGGGCGGGGCCTCGTTGGCGCCGAGGCGGTGATCGTTGCCCGCGGAGGCGACGCATGCGCGCAGGATGCCCTGATAGGTATCGACGGCGGCGATGACGCACGCCAGGATCAGCATGAAGCGAGGATTTTCCTCGGGATTTTCCCCGGGATCGAGCAGGTTGAGCCCGCTGTCCGTCGAGAGCGACCAGTTGTTGTGCTTGCCCGAGCCGTTGATGCCCTCGAAGGGCTTCTCGTGCAACAGGCAGACGAGCCCGTGCTTCTTGGCGACCTTCTTCATGAGCTCCATCGTGAGCTGGTTGGCGTCGACGGCGACGTTGGTCGTCGTGAACACGGGCGCGAGCTCGTGCTGGGCGGGCGCAACTTCGTTGTGCTTGGTCTTGGCGAAGATGCCATAGCTCCAGAGCGTCTCGTCGAGGTCGCGCATGAACTCGGAGATGCGGGTCTTTAAGGTGCCGAAGTAGTGGTCCTCGAGCTCCTGACCGCGGGTCGAATGCGCGCCGAAGAGCGTCCGCCCCGTGAGGATCAGATCCTTGCGCTGCAGATAGACGTCCTCGTCGATGAGGAAGTACTCCTGCTCGGGGCCGACCGTCGTCGCCACCTTTCTGCACTCGATCCCGAAGAGGCGCAGAAGCCGCTTGGCCTGCGTATCGAGCGCCGTCATGGACTTTAAGAGCGGCGCCTTCTTATCGAGCGTCTCGCCCGTGTAGGAGACGAACACCGTGGGAATATACAGCGTCCCCTCCTTCACGAAGGCGGGCGACGTGGGATCCCACGCCGTGTAGCCGCGCGCGGCGGAGGTCGCCCGCGTCCCGCCCGAGGGGAACGACGAGGCGTCGGGCTCGCCGACGATCAGATTCTTGCCCGTAAGCTGCATGATGACGCGGTCGCCGTCGGGCTCGATGAAACTATCGTGCTTCTCGGCGGTGAGGTTGGTGAGGGGCTGGAACCAGTGCGTATAGTGCGTGGCGCCCTTGGAGACCGCCCAGTCCTTCATCGCATTGGCGACGGCACTCGCGATCGTGGAATCGAGCGGCTTGCCCTCGTCGATCGTCTTGCGGAGCGAGCGATAGACCTCTTTCGGGAGCGAATTCTTCATAACTTCGTCATGAAAGACGTTGCTCGCGAACAGCTCGGTGACGTTCATATGCATCCTCCTTGAAATGACGGTAAAACCATCCTCCATTATATGGAATTTGCGGAACAAAGTCAAACGTTTGAAGAAACTTCCCGCGCCCCCCGCCGCAAAAATTTTTCCCGCGAAAGACAAAGGAAAACGCCATACGGCGGGGGCCGTATGGCGTTTATTTTGGTTTTGCAGAAGATCACTGCTTGGCGGTGAGCTTATAGCAATCGTAGCCGCCGTGGAATTCCGTCTCGCGAGAGAAATTCGCCGGGGTGTTCGAAATATCAAAGTCCGTTGCGGAGACGCCCGCCGAACCCTGCACCGTCACGGTGCCCGCGCCGCTGAACAGTACGGAATTCTCATTGCCCTCGGCCGCGAACCAGTTGTTGTCCTCGCCCGCGCAGACCAAATTGAGGGAGCTGCCCGTCCCCACGGAGACGGCGATGCCGCGCTGGGAGCTGTCGGCGGAGGCGACGACGGTGCAATTCTTCATCGTGCCGACCGTGGTATATTCGAGCTTGAGACCGTAAACATCCTCATATTCGTCGCTCGTATCGAGCAGTTTATCGCCCGTGATCGTGCAGCCCTCGATCGTGCCGATTTGCACTTGATACGATGAAGTACCTTCCGATTGGATCGCGGTGCCCGCACTTGCGAAAGAGCTATCCTTGATCGAATCGATCTGAACTTTTCCGTTGCTCACGGAGATATTGAGCGCCTGACCGCTACGAGATCGGCTCGCCAATTTGCAATCTTCGATACTTGTAATGTGTACATCTGTAGAAGCGCAAATGTTTATCGCTTGCGTTGCACTAATGGTGGAATTCTTGATTACGGTAGACTGGATCGCTTCACTTTGAGTAATACTGATACCAATCTTGGCGTCAATATTTACATTGTCGATTTGCGCATAGCCGCCGTCGATGGAAATTCCGGTAAAATCTATTGCATAGTTCCCGATCATTGTAAGATCGGTTAATGTTGCTGCACCAGGCCCTCCCCTCTTTTTGCTAGCATTGGTTCTAATTCCATTTGTCGTTACTTTCGTCGCAGTATCGTGAGTACTATAGGTCTTTAGCGTTAAATTAGATGCAGTAAGTGTGCCAGTGCAGTTGATAAAATAAGCTTTTCCCGCTGTAACCTCATTGTTATCTTCCTCATTTGATTTTGCAACTTTGCAAACATCAAGTGTTCCGTTCGAAATGTTTAGCGTTCCATTTTTTTGAACCGTAATATGCCCGAAGGGGTTACCACCACTGCGATTGTGCCCGTCAGTGTTGATTAAGAAGCATACTGTGTACAAATTGAGATTGAAAGAAACCGTTCCTTCCGTCACAACGGTCAATTCTTGATCTAAGCGTAGCAAGTCAGTGCCCTGTTCTGTATGATTGAAATTTCCGAATGCAGTTGCATCTTGCGTAAATTCATTGCTGAACCACAGCTGAATATCGGAATACAAAGTAACATCTACGTCCGCATTTTCAATTACAAAATTCCTCCATGCTTCATAGAACAGCGTGCCAGCGGGGTCGGTTTTGCCATATACCGTACCGGCCGTATCCTTCATTGTCACCGCTGTGGGCGCGAGGTCGAGGGTGAAGTAGACCGTCGTTGTGGTGCCTTCCGTTTTGGTGTAAGGATCCAAGGATACGGGGGCGCCGCTTGCCTCCTTGTTTGCAATGGTCGTGGGATAGGTTACGCCTGTATTATTCTCGTAGGAGATCGTGAAGAGGATGATATTCTTGCTCTCTTTGTGGAGCTCTTCGAGCGTTTGTTGGACGTTCGCCGCGATCAACGGCTTGACGTACGCGGAGAGCGAGGCGAGCTCGTTCCACGCCGCCGTGGCCGCCAAGGCGATATCGAGCTGCTTGAGCGATTCGGACGCCGTTTCGAAGGCGTTTTTATAGGCGGTTTCGCTCTTGAACAGGTTCGTGACGGCATCCTTCGAATAGGACGAGATCGCAAAGCCCTTGCCGTTTACGAGCTGCCGCGCCTTGGGGCTCAATTCGTAGTAGGCGTCGATCGCCGCTTTTGCCTCCGCAAACGTGCTCGGGAGCGTGTCGAAGTCCCCTTTGATCGGGAACGCATTGACCTGTGCCTCGAAGCCGTTCGTCTGCCTGAAGCCGTAGCTCGCGGAGAATGTGAGGGTGCCTGTGCCGTCCTTTTTGACGTACGTCTTGCCCGCCGCGTTGAACTGCGGCTCTGTATCTCCTTCTGCCGGGTCTTTATAATAGGTGCAGTTCGTCGTCTCGGAGAGACTTGCGGTGTGCGCCTGCGCCACGTATGTACTGCCCGCGGCAACCTTGGCGAGCTTGAGGGTATCGCTATCGTTCTTGTAGTCGGCCATGTCCGCGGAATCGACATCGAACACGCGGAGCGGGAAGGCATACGAGGAGGTATTGGCGGAATACGCCCCCACGCCGCCGACGTTGTAAACGCCCGAGACATCGGCGCTTTGTGCGACCGTGATCTTGGCATTCTCGCCGTCCGCGCGCACCACACCGCCGACATGGGCATTCGCTTCCACGTTGAAGTTGCCGCTCACGGTAAACACGGCGGAGGTGGAGAGCTTGCTTGTGCCGCCGTTTAATTGCTCGGCCGTCGGGTATTTTTTGGTTTCCATGGCCGCGCCCTGCTTGAGATAGTCCATCACAAAGAAGGAAGCTCTTTGCGTGACTTGGAGATCGCCCTTTACGGTCACTTCGGCGCCGGGGAGAACGATATAGTTATTATAAATATTGAGGCCGGCGTGCTCTTCGATGACGAAGTTGAAATTATAGGGGATGGGGAAGAGCACGTTGGCGGTCGTCACGAGCCCCATCAGGCTGAGAGCTTCGGTGCGCGCATCGCCGTAGAGCGTTACGGTCGTCTTGCCGATGTCGCCCGCGAGGTTGTTGTTCCCATCGGTATCAGTGGCATCTTTGACTGCGTATTCGGGTTTGTATTTGTAGGTGCACACGGCCCTTGCGCCCTCTTCGAGCGTGATGAGCCCCTTGGTTTGAGAGGTGCGGTCGCCATAGCCGATGACGACTTCGTTCGTTAAGTTGTAGCTCGTGCCGCCCGTGCAGAGATTGCAGTGCGCCCACAGCTTGGCGCCATAGTTGACGGTGAGCGTGCTCTGGATGTTGAGCATGGCGTAGCGGAGGAACGGGGATTGGCCGCCGAAGTAGAGACTGACCGTGTTGCTGCCGCCCGTATAATCGGTGACGATGAAGGGCTCGAGGATGTCGGCGCCCTCTTTTGCAGTGACGCTGCCGTCCTTTACGTAGCCGTAGGTCTCGAGACGCCCGCCGTTTTCCACGACGATCTCTTTGCCTTTTGCGATGTTGACCTGCGCATAGTTGCCCGACGTGTGGCCCTGATAATACTGCCCGGGATAGGAGGTGACGCCGCCGACGACCAGCTTGCCGCCCTTTGCGATCGTGAGCGTGCCGTTCACGGTGAGCGTGTGGGTTTTGTAGGCTTCTTTGCTATTATAGGCATAGTTGGCGTTTTGTTGCGCGCCGTTTGTTCTGAAATCGTCGTCGACGATGCTCTTCTCGCCGTCGAATGATTTGGCGGTTCCGGTGGTCGATTTGGTCTTTTGCCCTCTATACGCGGCGCCCAGATAATAGCCGTTCGTCGCGTCCCCCGCAAACGGCACGCTGATCGTGACGTTCTCTGGAATGGTGAGATCGGTGATCTCGGTCGTTGCATCCGTGAGGACGACCGTCTTTTCCTGCCTGGAATAATATGCGGTAATGCTTGCCTGCGCGATCGCTGCATCGATCGACGAATAGATGTATTTTGCGGTATCTTGCTCTGCCGTACTGCTAACGTAGAAATACAGCTGTGTGAGGTCGCCTCCGAACTTGGCGACGCCCTCTTTGGCCTCGTCTAACGTGCCTTTGAGCACATTATTATTGCGAACAACATCGTCCTCCGAGAGCTTGTTGAGGGCATCCAAATTGCCCGCGAATTGAACTGTCTCGTTCAACGAATCACTATCCCCGGCTATATGGGTGACGGTCTCTACGGTATCGGGCAAAACCACGGTCAAATTCGTGTAATCGTGGAAGATTCTGATATCGACTTCGGCCACATTCTCGTTGAAAACGACATGTGTGGGCGAGATTTTCGAAGTAACATTGTTGACCCATGTATTCCCGCTCTGCTGTATTCCGAAAGTGACGATCTTGTTGCTATCTCCATTCGGAATAACAAAGGCGGTCGTCTGAACAATACGCGCGACCTTATTTATCACGTCGGTATTATCGCCGAGTTTTTTGAAGAAATTATTGATATCAAAACTTTCATCCGCGATCGTATGCAGCGAGTAGAGCGCTTCGGCGAAATCGTTGCCACCCGTGCTCGTAACGATGTAACCATCAAAAACCTCCTCGGGCGCATAGGGAAAGTCGGCAAGGAAGCTGCTCCCGTCGGCCGCATTCGCAATGACGATCTCATCTCCGCCGAGCGTCTTTTTGAGGTTCATGCGCTCGAATTTGTTCTCTTTCTTGTTGTAAACGATGACCATATCATCGTTTTTTGTGACGAGGTCCTTGCTGTCAAGGCCGTTGTCTTTCAAAAGCTTGCGAAGATTTTCGGCGGTCGCATTCTCTTTGATGTCGATGTCGGTCGAAAGAATGGTATTCATGTTCGCCACGAGTTGGACGTCGGCGCTGTTGTTCGCGCTGTCGATCACGGTGATGAACGTCGGGATCAAGACCGCCGCGAGAATCGCGATGACCGCGATGACGATCACAAGCTCGACGAGCGTGAAACCGCGCTTGATTTTCGCAAGCGTTTTGTTGTTACGTTTCATAGTTCTCTCCTTTTGATTTTTTTCGTCCCTTTTTTGGGCATAACTTAATTGTATTTTTTTTTTTTTTCATTTGTCAAA
>CANQKF010000023.1 GCA_947624445.1 uncultured Clostridia bacterium
GTCGCGGTAGTCCCGCGCCGTCTTCAGGCTCCCCTGTTCGAGGGCGTTCACATGCCCGAAGTCCACGCAGGGCGTGTAGATCTCATCGACCTTGCAGAAGCGGACGATCTCCCCGATCGTGCCGATCTGCCCGATCTTGCCCATCGTCTCGGGGCAATATGTAAGGTCTCCGAGCCCGCGTTCGCGGATGAGCCCCGCAAGGATCGCGAGGCGCTCCTCCGTGAGGGCGACGGCCGTCTCGCGCGGCAATTTTCCCTGCGCCGCAGGGTGAAAGACGAGCCGCTTTCCCCCCATCGCCCGCAGCATCGCCGCGCTGTCGAGAACGTAGCCGTAGGATCTCTTCACCATATCCTCGTCGGTATTGGCGAAGTTGATGAAATACGGCGCGTGGACGCTGATCTCCACGCCCGCTTCCTCGAACGCCGCGCGGATCGAATCCGCCTTCTTCTCCGTCATGTGGACGCCCCGCCCGAAGGAATATTCGAAGCAATCCAGCCCGCGCTCCTTCACGAAGCGCGCCGCATCCTCGGTGTGTTCGTATCCCGCGGCGAAGAAGCTCTCGCTATTGCCGCTCGGCCCGAATTTTATCATCTGCAACGCTCCTTTAATCTTGCAATATCCTTCACGAGCTGTGCCCGCAGCGCCTCGGCGGAGGCAAACGTGCGGATCCCGCGGTAAAATTCCGTGGGATAGACGCGCACGGTCGCACCGTAAAGATCCCCCGAGAACCCCGCCAAATACGCCTCGATCTTGCGCTCCGCGACGCCGAACGTCGGGCGGGCGCCGATGTTGACGATGGTCGGAAAGTTCCCTTTCGGCGTGGCGCACATCCCGCCGTAAACTCCATCGGGCGGGAGCAATTTCTCCGCGGGAACGGAGAGATTGAGCGTGGGGAAGCCGTAGGTCCTGCCCACCTCTCTTCCGTGCTCCACGATTCCCTGCACGAAGTATGCGCCCGCAAAGAACTCCTCCGCCTTGGTATAGAGACAGGCGTTCAGGCGGGGAAGATCGCCCGCTTTGAGGTACGCCTTGCAAGCGGAGGTGGAGATCTTGCGCGCCCGCCCGCACTCCGCGGCGGGATATTTCACCGACTTTTGCACGAGAACGGGGCGGTCCGCGATGCGCTTCAACGTCTCCGCCGTCCCCTTTGCGTCCTTTCCGAAGCGGAAATCTTCGCCGCAGACGACCTCTTCCGCCGCGATCGCGGCAAAGAGCTCCCGCGCGAAGTCCTCCGCGGAGATCGCTTTGATCTTTGCATAGTCCATCCCGCACACGGCGCAAACGCCCGCCTCCGCAAAGATAAACTCCCGCTCCGCCGCGGTGAAGAGTTCCCTGCCCTTGACGCCGTACATCGTCGTCATGACGACGGGCAGCCCCGCGCGCTGCGCCGCGGCGAGCAGCCGCCTGTGCCCGAGGTGCAGGCCGTCGAACCCGCCCAACACGAGCGTGCAGGGCGCCGAAAACCGCTCCCCCCACGCAAAGTTCAGCATAGCTTTTTCTCGGGGCGCAGGACGCCCCCCTCCACGACGCCCGTTCCGTAGAATGCGCCCGCGCGATAGATCTTGTAGGTGCCGTCGGGGCGGTCGACCGCAAAGCGGACGCCGCGGAAATAGCGCTCATCCTCCATTTCGAGGGCGGGGAAGGGCAAGAGCGCGTCCGTCGGGATCAGATACTGCCCGAGATTTTCCGCGGTGAGCGCGGAGAGCGGGACGGCGGTCTCCTCCGTGAAGGCGCCGCTCGCGGTGCGGCGGAGCGCCGTCGTATACCCCTGCGTGCCGAGCGCCGCGGCGAGGTCCCGCGAGAGCGCGCGGATATAGGTCCCCCCGCTGCATTCGATGCGGAACTCGAATTCGTCGGGCGACGTTTCGCGCACGAGCGCGAAGGCATAGATCTGCACCTTTTTTGCGGGGAGCGTGAACTCCAACCCGTCGCGGGCGAGCTCGTAGCCCCGCTTGCCGTCGAGACAGCGCGCCGAAAATTTGGGCGGGACCTGCGCGATCTCCCCCACGAACTGCCCGAGCGCCGCCGCGATCTCATCCTGCGCGGGGATCCTTCCCCCGAGGACGACTTCGCCCTCGCCGTCGAGCGTCTCCGTGGTCGCGCCGAAGCGGAAGCGCGCGAGATAGGTCTTTTTCTTGGAGAGAAAGTAGTCGAACAGGCGGTTCGCATTCCCGATCCCCACGGGAAGCACGCCCGAGGCGAGCGGATCGAGGGTGCCGAAATGCCCGCACGGGAGCTTGCCGTAGCCCGCGCGGACCAGCCGCTTGACGCAATTCACGACGTAAGCCGAAGTGTCGCCCCGCCGCTTATCGATGTTGAGAAACCCCGTCATAGATCCTCCGCATGCTGCCACACCGCGTAGCGGAGCTTATCGCAGATCTCTTCGTATTCGCCGAAGAGCATGCAGCCCGCGGCAAGGGGATGCCCCCCGCCGCCGAACGTGCGGGCGACCGCGTTGACGTCCACCCGCCCCTTGGAACGCAGCGAAACTTTGTATTGCCCCTTCTTCATCTCGAGCAGGCAGACGCTCGCCTCCACGCCGTCGACGGACAGCGCGAAGTCGACGATCCCATCCGTCGCGTCGCCGCCCAGCCCGTAGTGGGCGAGCCGCGCGGCGGGCACAAGGGCGATCGCGAGCACGTCGTCCGAAAGATAGCGGAGCTTGGAGATGACCTCGGCATAGAGCGAGGCGCGCGCCTTGCTCTTCTTGCGGAGGATCTCATAGGCGATGCGGGAGGCGTCCGCCCCGCCGTCCGCGGCGAGCGCCGCCGCGCGGAAGGTATCGCCGTTCACGTCGCCGTGCGAAAATCCGCCCGAATCCGTCACCATGCCGAGCATGAGGAACTCGGCAATCTCCCCCTCGATCTTCACGCCCATCGCGCAGATGAGCTCGGCGATGTTCTCGCAGTTGCTCGCCCGCGCGCGCACAAAATTATGGGCCGCAAAGCACGTGTTGGAAATATGATGATCGAGATCGAATGTGATCTTCCGGTTGCGGGCGCCCGCGCGAAAGACGGGCTCGAGCCCCCCGAGGCGCGAAAGATCGCTCGTATCGACGGCGATATACGCCTCCGCGTCGATCGACGGGCGGAGTTTGATCTCGGAGATCCCTTTGAGAAAGCCGAACATCGCGGGGATCTCCCCCTCGTTGACGACCTCGTTTTCGATCCCGCATACGGAAAGAGCGCGGGACAGCGCCATGCCGCTTCCGAGCGTATCGCCGTCGGGGCGGACATGGGTAAAGATCACCGCGCTCTTGATGTGTTTGAGAATGTTTGCGATCTCACGGATGCTCATGTTTCGTCCTTGTGCAGGTCGGCGAAGAGCGCATCCATCTTCGCGCCGTATTCGAAGCTGCGGTCGGGCAGGAAGGTGAGCTCGGGCACCGTGCGCGTCCGCATGACGCGCGCAAGCTCATGCCGCACGAATCCGCCGTTCTCGCGGATGATCGCAAGGGACCGCTCCTGCGCCGCGGGCGACGCCGCATAAACGCTGATATACACCTTCGCCGTCTTGAGATCGGGGGAAACGTTGACTTCCGTCACGCTGATGAGCCCGACAAGCTCGGGAAACTTATTTTTCAGAGCGCCCGATATGATGGCCGAGATCTCCTTTTGCAGCTCGCTGTCGAGCCGTTCGGTCCGCTTTGTCACTGTTTGATCTCCTCGATGAGATAGCACTCGATGAAGTCGCCGATGCGCACTTCGTTGAAGCCCTCGATCGCGCAGCCGCATTCGAGGCCCGCGGCGATCTCCTTCACCTCGTCTTTATAGTGTTTGAGCGTCTTGGCGTTGCCCTCGACGATCATGATGTTGTCGCGGTAGATGCGCAGTTTCCCGCCGCGCATGAGCCTGCCCTCGACGACGAGGCACCCCGCGACGACGCCGACGCCCGAGACGTTGAACGTCTGGCGGACTTCCGCTTTGCCGATGAGCGTCTCCCTGTATTTGGGGGCGAGCATGCCCTTGAGCATGGCCTCCATTTCGTCGAGCAGTTCGTAGATGATGCGGTACATGCGCACTTCGACATGGCTGCGCTCCGCGAGCGTCTTGGCCTTGGCGTCGGGACGGACGTTGAAGCCGATGACGAGCGCGCCCGCGGAATCGGCGAGCGAGACGTCGCTCTCGGTGATCGCACCCGCCGCGGCGCGCACGACGTGCACCTTGACTTCCTCGTTGGAGAGCTTCTCTACGGCGGCCTTCACCGCCTCGACGGAGCCCTGCACGTCTGCCTTGATGATGACGTTGAGGTTCTTGAGCGTCCCCGCTTCGGCCTCCTTGAAGATATCCTCGAAGGTCTTTTTGCCCGTCTCTTGCACGAGGCTCTCGCGGAGCTTGCTCTTGCGCTCCTCCTGCAATTTCTTCATGAGGGACTGATCGACGGCGAAGATCGAATCGCCCGCCCCGGGGACGTCCTCGAGCCCGAGCACCGAGACGGCGGTGGAAGGCCCCGCCTCCTTGACCGTCTTGCCCTGGTCGTCGATCATGGCGCGGACCCTGCCCATCGTCATGCCCGTGATGAGGTTGTCGCCCGTGCGCAGGGTGCCGTTCTGGACGAGCACGCTCGCAACGGGCCCCTTGCCCTTATCGAGCTTGGCTTCGATGACGACGCCGCGGGCCCTGCGGTCGGGATTGGCGCGGAGTTCCATCATCTCCGCCTGCAGATAGACGCTTTCGAGCAGTTCGTCGATCCCCTCGCCCGTCTTGGCGGAGACGGGAACGACGATCGTCTCGCCGCCCCACTCCTCGGGGACGAGATTGTAATTCATGAGCCCCTGCTTCACCTTGTCGGGGCTGACATTGGGTTTATCCATCTTGTTCATCGCCACGATGATGGGCACGTTCGCGGCCCGCGCGTGGTCGATGGCCTCCACCGTCTGGGGCATGATGCCGTCGTCGGCGGCGACGACGAGGATGACGATATCCGTCACCTTGGCGCCGCGGGCGCGCATGGCGGTGAACGCCGCATGCCCGGGGGTATCGATGAAGGTGATCTTGCGGTCGCCCGAGAGCGTGACGGTGTAGGCGCCGATGCTCTGGGTGATGCCGCCCGCCTCCCCTGCGGTCACGTTGGTCTTGCGGATATAGTCGAGCAGGGAAGTCTTGCCGTGGTCGACGTGCCCCATGACGGTGACGACGGGCGCGCGGACGACCGTGTTCTCCTCCTGCGATTCGCCGTGCTCCTCGATGAGGGCGTCCTCCGCCGTCTTTTCAGGCTTGTATTCGAGGTCGATGCCGAGGTCGATCGCCATCAGCGCGGCGCTCTCATAGTCCACCGACTCGTTCACGGTTTTCATGATCCCCTCGCGGAACAGCCGCTTGGTGATCTCGACCGCCGAAATGCCGAGCTTCTCGGAGAGCACCTTGATCGGGATCTCCTTGCTCGTGACGACGGCGTGGTCGATCTTGATGGTCGCGGTCTCCTTGCGCGTCTTTTTGCCGAAGCGCGCCTTGCGGTAGCCGCTCTCTTTATCGAAGTCGCCGACGCTCGCCCCCTGTTGGCGCTGCAATGTGCGCTTGTTGACGGGACGGCGCTGCTCGACGTACGTCTTTTCAAATTTCTTTGCGGGCTCCCTGCGCGGCGCGGGTGCGGGCGCGGGCGCTGCGGGACGGGGCGCCATCGGGCGGGGACCCGCCATGCCGGCAGGGCGCGGACCCGTCTGCGGACGGGGCGCGGGGCGGCCGGGCGCGGCGCCGACGGGAGGTTTATAGGAGGGACGCGCAGGTTTTGCCTCGGGGCGGAACGTCCGCTGTGCGGCGGGCTGCTGCGGCCACGGCTGCGGCTTTGCTTCGGGGCGGGGACGGGACGCGGCGGGCGCGGGACGGACCTCTTGCGCGGGCTCCGCGGCAGCGGGTGCCTGCACGGTCTCCGCGGCGGGCGCAGGCGCGGGAGCGGGCGCGGGTTCTTCCGCCTGTTCGGCCTCCCGCTGCTTCGCCGCCTCCTCTTCGGCGCGCTTCGCCTCGAGCGCAACGCGCTCCTCCTCGGCACGCTTTTTCGCCTCCTCTTCGGCGCGCTTCTGTGCCGCGGCCGCTTCGAGATCGGCGAGCCGCTTCAAAAGGTCGCCGAGGCGCTTTTCGTTCGCCGCAATGGCCGCCCGAAGATCCTCCGTCGCCTTTTCCTTGGGCAGCGCACCCAATTTTTCAATGGTTTCGTATGCCATATCCTTTTACTGTCCCTCCGTTTCCGAGTTCTCCGTTTCTCGCAAAATAGCGCGGGCAAGGTTTTCCTCGCGCACTGCCGCGAGCTTGCAATAAGCCTTCCCCGTCATCCCCTCGAGGTCGTCCACTTCGACGAGCGGACAATTCATCCTCTTGCGGATCTTTTCGATTTCTTTTCTGCAGTTTTCGGACGCCGAGCGGTCCGCCACGAGCAGGCAGACCCCGCGCGCGGTTCTCGCCGCTTCCACCCCGAGCGCCACTTTGCGTGCGCGGAGCGCGAATCCGAGATACGTTCTGATCTTATTTTCCCGCAAGGAATTCCTCCTCGATGCGCCTGTAAACATCGTCGGGCACGTCCGCGGAGAAGGCCTTGTGGAGAAGTTTGCGCTTTCCGAGCAGTTTCACGCACGCCTCCGAGGAGCAGATGTATGCCCCCCGCCCCGGGAGCCGCCCCGAAAAATCGAGCGAGATCTCCCCTGCGGGGCTGCGCACGACGCGCAACATCTCCCGCTTGGGCATCTCCTGCCTGCAAGCGATGCAGGTCCGCATGGGGATCTTCTTCGGCATTATTCCTCCGTACCCTCTGCGCCGCCCTCGAGATCGAGCTTCGCCGCGGCGGATTCGCTCTTGACGTCGATCTTCCAGCCCGTGAGACGGGCGGCGAGGCGGGCGTTCTGCCCGTCCCTGCCGATCGCGAGCGAGAGCTTATCGTCGGGCACGACGGCGACGGCGGATTTCTCCGTGAGCTGGGTGACCGAGATGACGGTCGCGGGGGAGAGCGCCTTCGCGATGAATTCGAGCGGGTTTTCGCTCCAGAGGATGATATCGATCTTCTCGCCGCCGAGCTCTGCGACGACGGCGTTGACGCGGGCGCCCTTGTTGCCCACGCAGGCGCCGACCGCGTCGACGCGGGGATCCTCGGAGGCGATCGCCATCTTCGTGCGGTGGCCGGGTTCGCGGGAGATCGCCTTCACGGTGACCGTGCCCGCCTTGATCTCGGGAACTTCCTCTTCGAAGAGGCGCTTTACGAGCCCGGGGACGGAACGGGAGACGAGCACCTGCGCGTTCCTGCCGCCGCTGCGCACTTTCTTCACATAGACTTTGATCTTGTCGCCTACGTCGTACCGCTCGCCCGGGACCTGGTCCTGCGGGAGCATGAGCCCTTCGATCTGCCCCTTGCCGAGCTCGATGTAGACGTTGCGGCCGTCGACCTTGCGGATGATGCCGCTCATGAGCTCTCCCTCTTTATCGGAGAACTCGGAGAGCGTGTTGTCGCGCTCCGTCTCGTGGATCTTTTGCAGGATGACCTGCTTCGCCGTCTGCGCGGCGATGCGCGAGAAGTCCTTGGGCACGAACTCCTCGGAGAGGACGTCGCCCACCTTGGCGGTCTTTTTGATCTCGAGCGCGTCCTCGAGCATGATCTCCCCGTCGGCGATCTCCTCCTCGGTATCCTCGACGACGGTCCGCGTCAGAAAGAAGCGGATCGATCCCTTCTCGGGATTGAGGCGGACTTCGACGTTGCCCGTCTCGCCGAACACCTGCTTCTTGTAGGCGGAGGCAAGCGCATTCGAAAGCGCGTCGATGAAAACCTCTTCGCTGATCCCGCGCTCGCGCTCCAAATCGGCAAGCGCCGCAAAGAAATCCTTGTTGATCATATCGTTTCTCCCGTTGATTAGTTTCGTGTGATTGGTTGATATTTCACCCCGCCCATTGGGCGGATCGCTTCAGACCTCGATATTCAGGCAGACTTTGGCGCACTTCGCGAAGGGGATCTCGGTCTCCCCCTTCTCCGTGCGGAGGACGACGTTGCCATCGCGGAAAGCGGCGAGTTCGCCCGTGTAGCGCTTCTTCCCGCCGAGGGGCGCATAGAGACGGACTTCCACTTGCTCCCCCGTGTGGCGCGCAAAATCCGCCTCCGTCCTGAAGGGGCGGTCGAGCCCCGGGGAAGAGCAGTTGAGGGTGTAAGGGGCGCCGAACGTCGGATCGAGAAGGTCGAGCGGCTCGTCGATCGCGCGGTGGAATTTTTCGCAGGTATCGAGATCGAGCCCGCCCGGCATATCGATGTAGACGGTGAGCGACTGCGTGCGCATATCCCATGCGGCGTCCACGATCTCCACGCCCGTCTGCTCCGCGTAGGGTTTCAGGAATGCGATGACTTCGGCGATCGGCAGAACCTTCATATCCTTCCCTCATAAAGAAATGAGAGCGGAGACCCGCCCTCAATCTCTTTTCATTGATCAAGTAAGTACATTTTACCATAGATTTCCATGGATTGCAAGCATTTCGCGGCAACTTTTTCCCGAAATTTGCAAAAAAGCTCACCGCGGGAGTCCGCCGTTCTGCCGCACGAGTTCCATGAAGATCTTCGCCGTCACGAAGGCGTCGTCGTAGGCGCGGTGATGGCGGAAGGTGAACCCGAAATATTCGGCGACCGTCTGCAACTGATAATTTTTGAGATGCAGGAGCTCCTGCGCAAACGTGCAGGTGTCGTATTGGCGGTGATCGAAGCGGTAGCCCTCCGCCTCGCCGTAATACGTGATGAAACGGCAGTCAAACGGGGCGTTGTGCGCGACGAGGCTGCATCCCGCCGTGAATTTGTAGAAATCGGCGATGACGTCGGAGATGGGCGGCGCGCCCACGAGCATGTCGTCGGTGATGTGGGTGATCTCGACGATCTCGGGCGGGATGCGCACGGGGCAGGCGACGAACGAGGAAAACTTCTCGGTGATCTTCCCCCCCTCGATCTTGACGGCGCCGATCTCGATGATGTGGTCCATCATGCCGTTCACGCGGTTGAGCCCCGTCGTCTCGAGGTCGAACACCACGAAGGTATTCTCCGCGAACTCCTTCGCGATCGCCTGCCTGCCGAAGAGGTCGCCCTGCACGAGATCGGCCTCGGGCATGGGAAAGACGGCGCGGTACTGCGCGGGCACGGGGCGGGACGGGCGCTGTTCGGGCACGAAATCCGCGGGCGGCGCGCCGAAGTCGATATATTTCGCGCGGAAAGCCAGCCCGCCGTTGTAAAGTTCGCTGTCCCCCGTGAGGCAGATATGGTGCCCCGCCCGCAGATCGCGCACCTTCTCCACGGTCGCCTTGCGGGAAAAATAGGAGGTGCGGAGGTTGCCCGTGCCGTCCGAAAGGTTGATGAAGAAATACGGCTTATCGGTTTTTGTGCGCCGCTCCTCGATGTAGACGATCTCGCCGCAGACGCTCACGCCCTGCATCACCTTGTTGAGATCGGAGATGTAGATCGCGCGCTCGGGACGGGGCTTGGAGCCGTCGATCGGGGCATAGCCGTCGATCGGGAAAAACCGCGGCGAGAAGATATATTCCTCGGGCGGGACTTCCCGTGCGATCTCCTCCTTCCTCTTTGCGGGGACGTAGCGGATCTCCCCCGTCCATGTGCCGCAGAACCCTCTGCGCAGCGCCGCGCAAACTTCGTCGAGCACGGCGTCCTGCTTTTGCACGCTGTTTTGTTCTTCAGCCGTGATGTAGAACCTCCCGCCCGCGCCGTCGAGCGTCACCGCGATGTCCTCGGGGCGCACAAAGGCGGCGAACGCGGGGAAGCGCGCGCCGAGCAGTTCCGCGACCGCGCGGCGGATCCCCTCCTCGCTCGGGACCGACTTCACGACGGCTGCCCGCGCCTCGAGCCCGTCCGCATAGCGGCGGGAGACCTCGCTCGCATAGGCGACGTCCTCCTGCGTATAGTTGACGTCCGTGACGAGATGGAACGTCGCCACGTCCTGTTCCACGGTGATGCGCTTCAAGACGGCGCGGCACAACCCCGCCCGCTTCCTGATCTCCGCAAGATATTCTTCGCTCTTCATCCGATCCTCCCGAGCAGCGCTTCGAGGCGCGCAAAGAAGGCTTCCTCGGCGTGGGCGGTCTCAACCCGTTGCCGCGTTTCACCCTCGAAAATGATACAGTAGTCCTTTCCCCCCGCGATCCCGAGATCGCAGTCCTTCGCTTCCCCGGGGCCGTTGACGACGCACCCCATCACGGCGATCCTGCACGGCTTGCGGATCCCCGCGCAGCGCGCGTTGACGCGCTCGGCGAGCCCCATGCAGTCGTATTCGCACCGCCCGCAGGTCGGGCAGGAGACGACTTCGACGAAATCCCTCTCTATCCCGCAGGCGCGCAGGATCTCATGCGCCGCGAGCACTTCCCGCTCGGGCTCCGCCGTGAGCGAGACGCGGATGGTATCGCCGATCCCGTCGAGCAGCAGCGCGCCGATGCCGACGCTGCTCTTCACGACCCCCGACCGCTCCGTGCCCGCCTCGGTCACCCCGAGGTGCAGGGGATAGGGCGTGCGCGCGGCGAGCATGCGGTATGCCGCCACGGTAAGCGGCACCCGCGACGCCTTCACGCTGATCACGAGGTCGCAGACGCCGTGCTTCTCCAGAAGGGCGACGTCTTTGAGCGCGCTCTCGACGAGCGCCTCCGCCGTCTTGCCGTAGCGCGCTTCGCTCTCCCTTTCCACGCTGCCCGTGTTCGCCCCGACGCGTACGGGAATGCCGTGCGCCCGCACACAGTCGGCGACGAGGGCGATCTCGCGCTCCCCGCCGATGTTCCCGGGATTGATGCGCAGTTTATCCGCCCCCGCTTCGGCGGCGAGGACGGCGAGACGCGCCGAAAAATGGATATCCGCCACGATGGGGACGGAAACGCGCGCCTTGATGCGGGAGATCGCGCGGGCGTCGGCTTCGTCGAGCACGGCGACGCGCACGATATCGCATCCTGACCGGGCAAGGCGCAGAATTTGAGCGACGCTATGTTCAACGTCGCTCGTTTTGACAGTCGTCATGCTTTGGACGGCGATCGTTCCCCCGCCGAGGAGGACGCCGCCGACATTTACTTTTTTTTCGGACATCGCTGCTCCAAACTTATTTCTTATCGGATTCCTTCTTCTCCATCATATGCTGGAGTTCCGCCATGAACGAAGAAATATCCTTGAAGGAGCGGTACACCGAGGCATAGCGCACATAGGCGACTTCATCAAGCTCCTTGAGCCCCTCCATCACCATCTCGCCGATCTGTTTGCTCGTAATCTCCTGCTCCATCGAGTTGTAGACTTTCTTTGCGATCTCGTCGGCAAGCGCGTCGATCTTCTCGAGGGGCACGGGGCGCTTCTCGCAGGACTTGATGATGCCGCGCTTGATCTTATCCTTATCGAACGCCTGGCGGTTTCCGTCTGCCTTGACGACGAGAATGGGCGCGACCTCGATCGTCTCGTAGGTCGTGAATCTCCTGCCGCAGCCGATGCACTCCCTGCGGCGGCGGATGGTCCTGTCGTCATCGGCGGAACGCGAATCAATGACCTTGCTCTCCGTGCAATTACAAAACAAACAGCGCATAGCTTCCTGCTCCCTTATCTTCGGCTTTTGCGGAAATTATAGCACAAAATGCGGGATTTGTAAAGCGATTCAAGAAAATTCCTCTCGCTCCGCGGCGTTTTTCGGCGAAAAAGTCCCAGAAAGTGCCTTCTTTCGTCAGAAATCCGAAAACGGATCGTCCTGCGGCGAGCCATGCGGCGGATCCTGCGGCGAAGCGCCGCGGTGCTGCTGCGAAAAATCGCCGAAGGGATCTTCGGGCGCGCCCGCGGACGAGTTGCCTTGGCCGTTGCCGCCCTGGCCATATCCGCCTTGACCGTAGCCGCCTTGGCCATAGCCGCCTTGCCCGTAGCCGCCCGGGCCGTAGCTCTGCGACCTGCGCGCCATTTCCTCCATCCTGTTGCGAACATAGTCGTCGTAGTTGAGCGGCGCGTTGTTGCGGACGGCGAAAATCGTGAACCCGCGGAAGGAGAACAGTGCGCTGAGCACCGTCATCATGACCGGGTTGCGCGCGTAATATTTGCGGAAGAACGCGAGGAACAACACGCAGAAGAGCGCCAGCTGGGCGACGGTGATGACGCCCGAGATGACCTGCGCCCAGACGCTGTTGGCAAAGGCGCAAATCCAGCGCAAGCCCGCGGGGAGGATCTGCAAATCGATCTCAAGCCCCTGGTAGGACCCCAGAAGTTCGCTCGTCTGGGGCACGAGCTCGGCGAACTGCAAAAAGTACAGATCGAATGCCACGAAAAAGACGCTGTAAACGACCGAGACCGCCTCGACGATCGCGGCGTACAGCCCCGCGCGCTTCATCTTCTGCCCGAAGAACTGCGCTTCGCCCGCGAGTTTCCCGAGGAATACGGTGTTCAGAATGGGCACGAACCCAAACCACGGATGATTTAGCCCCGCGCGCTTTGCGAGCTTATAGAGCCCGAAACCCGTGAGCAGCAGGCAGAGGACAAAGAGCCCCGCGGAGATGCCGACGCAGATCCAATAGCGTTGGTAGGTGATCGCCACCGCCTGTGCGGTATCCATGGTATCGCTGAACCCGATCGGGATGAGCAATGTCTGCATGATCTGCAACCAACTGAAAAATTCCATGATGACCTCCTGATCTTATCCGTTGACGCCCGCAAAGAGCGGGATCCCGTAGTCCACACGGTCGAGCAGCAATCCCGCGGCGGGCATCGTCTTTGCGAGAAGGGCGCGATCCCCGTGCGCGAGCGCCGCTTCCAGCGGTGCGAGCGGCTTGCCGCAACCGATCGCAAACAGCTCGCCCGCGATGCTCCGCACCATCTTGTAGAGAAACCCGTTTCCTGTCACATAAATGCGAAAGATCGATAGCGTCCCCCGACGAATCTCGGAAATTTCGATCCGATAAATCGTGCGGACGGTCGTCTTTGCCGAGGATCCCGAAGCGCAGAACGCGCGGAAATCGTGCTCCCCCTCGAAGAGGCGCGCCGCCGCTTGCATGGGCGAAATCCCGGGGCATTCCTGCAGCCGCGCCGCATAGCGGGAGAACAGCGGAAGCTCCGTCGGGGCATAGTAGGCGGAATAGACATACGTCTTGCGCTTCGCCCCGCGCGTACAATCGAAGCCCTCGGGCGCCGCGGCGGAAGCGATCACGCGCAGATCGGGCGCAAGTTCGCGGTTGAAACACAGGCAGAGCCGCTCCGCGGGAATCGACGTTTCGCCGTCGAGATGGCAGATCTGCGCCCGCGCATGCACGCCCGCGTCCGTCCGTCCGCTCGCGGCGACGCGCGTCTCACACCCGAAGATCGCGCTTGCCGCGCGCTCGAGTTCCCCCTGCACCGTCCGCTCCCCCCGCTCCTGCCGCTGGTAGCCCGAAAAATCCGTACCGTCATACTGTACGCAAAGGACATATCTCATAGAATGCCTCCGACATAGACGCGCAGCAGCACCACGCCCGTCACGAGCGCCGCGCCGAGCAAAAAAGCGATGAGATCCCGCCAGCCGAAGCGAAGTTTTTTGTATTTCGTGCGCTTGATATCGCCGCGGTAGCAGCGGGAATCCATCGCGTTGCCGAGCTCCTCCGCACGGTCGATGGAGGAGACGAGCAGCGGGATGAGGATGGGCACGATCGCCTTGATCCTGCGGAAGATGTTCCCCGTTTCGAAGTCTGCCCCCCGCGCCTTCTGGGCGTTCATGATGCGCTCGGTCTCCCCCGTGAGGACGGGAATGAGGCTGAGCGCCATGTTCATGACGAGGGCGAGCACGTGCACGGGGATGTGCAGCCATTTCAAGGGGGTGAGCAGGCTCTCGATGCCGTCGGTCAGGGCGACGGGCGTCGTCGTATACGTGAGCATGGAGGAACACATCACGAGCAGCGCGAGCCGCAGCACGAGGAAGATCGCGAGCACGATCCCCTCCTGCGTCACCGCGAAGATCTTCCACTCCCAATAGACGGCGGGGCCGCCCCAATATGCCTTGTCCCCGTGGTTGAAGAGGATCTGGATGACCGCCGTGAACAGCACGAGAAAGAGGATGCCGCGGATGGCGCGGAATACCTTTCCGAGCGGCACGCGCGAGCAGAGAACGATCACGAGCAGTACGCCCGCGCACGCCGCGAGCCCGTAGAAATCGGTGGCGAGAAAGATCGCCGTGATGAATGCGATGAGAAAGAGTAATTTGAGCCGCGGATCGAGGCGGTGCACGAAGGAATCCGCGGGATAGTACTGCCCGAAGGCGACGTCCTTCATGAGGCGCCTCCCTTCTTCAGCGCGAGCACCTTCGCGAGAAAGTCCTCCGTCGTGAAGTCGCAGTCGATCGCGATCCCGCGGCGGGCGAGCGCCGCCGTGAGTTTTGCCGTGAGCGGGATATCCAGCCCGAGCGCATAGAGCTCTTCCGCATGCGAAAACAGCTCCTTGGGGGTGGCGACATAGGGCACGGTACCATCCTTGAACACGGCGACGCGGGTGCAGTTTTCGGCGATCTCGTCCATGTCGTGCGAGACGATGACGATCGTCTTGCACCATGTTCTGTGCAGTTCATGCAGAAGTTCCATGATCTCGCGCTTGCCGAGCGGATCGAGCCCCGCGGCGGGTTCGTCGAGAATGAGGACTTCGGGGCGGGTGACGATGACGCCCGCGATCGCGACGCGGCGCTTTTGCCCGCCCGAGAGATCGAAGGGCGACTTCTCCCCCACCTCCGCGGCGTTGAGCCCCACGGCGGCGAGCGCCTCGCGCACGGCGGTTTCGATCTCCTCCGCGCGCGGACGGTCCTTCTTCTCCGCAAAGTTTTTGAGCCCGAAAGCGACGTCCTCTTTGACCGTCTCCGCAAAGAGCTGGTACTCGGGATACTGAAAGACCATGCCAACGCTCCTGCGGAGGGCGCGGAAATCCGTCCTGCGGTCGCAAAGATCGAACTCCCCCACTTTGAGCACGGGTGCGGGCGGTGCGGGCTGCCCGCGCTTCGGCTTCTTCGGATGAAAATGCTTGCGCGAGGAAGGCAGGCGGATGAGCCCGTTGAGGTGCTGTACGAAGGTGGATTTCCCGCTTCCCGTGTGCCCGATGATGCCGAAAAATTCCCCCTCTTCGATCGTGAGCGAGATGTCGTCGAGCGCGCGCTTCTCGAAGGGCGAACGCTCGTTGTAGGTATAGGTGAGATGCTCGGCTACGATACGCATTCTGCGATCTCCCCGGCAAGTTTTTCGAGATCGAGAGTATCGGATACGGGCATTCCCCCCGCATTCAGCCCCTTGACGATCATGCCGATGCGCGGCAGCGTGAGATTGTAGGTGAGCAGTTCCTCGTGGCGCGCGAAGATCCCCGCGGGCTTATCCTGCATCACGATCTCGCCGCGGTTCATCACGATCGCGCGGTCGGCGAGCAGCGCCTCCTCCATGAAGTGGGTGATGAGGATGACGGTGATCTTCTCCTCGCGGTTGAGGCGGACGACGACGTCCATGATCTCCCGTCTGCCGCGCGGATCGAGCATGGCGGTGGATTCATCGAGGATCATGATGCGGGGCTTCAAGGCGAGCACGCCCGCGATCGCGACGCGCTGCTTCTGCCCGCCCGAGAGGCGCGCGATCGTGGCATTTCGGTACTGCTCCATGCCGACGGCTTTGAGCGCGAACGAAATGCGCGCGCCGATCTCCTCCCGTGCCAGCCCGATGTTTTCGGCGCCGAACGCGACGTCGTCCTCCACGATGGATGCGACCGTCTGGTTATCGGGATTCTGAAAGACGATCCCGATCTGCTTGCGGATCTCGTAGACCGTTTTCTTGGTGAGCGGGGTGCCGAATACCTCGATCTCCCCCGAATCCGCTGCAAGAAGGCGGTTGGAAAGACGGGCAAGCGTGGATTTCCCGCTCCCGTTGTGCCCGAGAACGGCGACGAATTCCCCCTCCTCGACCGCAAAATTCAGATGTTTGATTTGAAACCCGCCCCGCTGCGCGTTGGACGGATCCCCGTCCGCGTCGCCGTCCTCATAGGTATAGGAGACGTCGCGGAATTCGATTGCGCGCATATTCCTTCACTCTTTGAATTTGTACGGGGAATATTATACCAAATCCCCGCGCATTTTACAATGAAAAAACGGGGGAAAACAAAAAATTATCCGAAAAATTGCGGGAAGGCGTGCGTTTTTCCGCTATATATTGTGTTTTTGCGCGTCCTCCGCAACAAAATTTCGCGAAAATGCGTGCGATAGGATTGACTTTATCCGCGAAAACCGTTATAATACTCTCGACGGCGGGGAACCGTACGGTTTCGCCGCGCAAAAAATCCGTAAAATTTTTAGGTTTTGGAGGTTTCCGATGACAAAAATGACGATCGACGGCAATACAGCCGCCTCGCATGTCGCTTACGCGTTCAGTGAAGTGGCTGCGATCTACCCCATCACCCCCTCTTCGCCGATGGCGGAAAGTGCAGACGAATGGGCGACGCAGGGCAGACTGAACATGTGGGGACAAAAACTCCGCATCACCGAGATGCAGTCCGAAGGCGGCGCCGCGGGCGCCGTGCACGGGTCCCTCTCCGCGGGCGCGCTCACCACGACGTACACCGCTTCGCAGGGGCTTCTGCTCATGATCCCGAACATGTATAAGATCTCGGGCGAACTGCTTCCCATGGTCATGCACGTCTCCGCACGCGCGCTTGCCGCACACTCCCTGAACATCTTCGGCGACCATGCGGACGTCATGGCGTGCCGCCAGACGGGCTTTGCGATGCTCGCTTCCTGCTCGGTGCAGGAAGTCATGGATCTCGCGACCGTCGCGCACCTTTCGACGTTGCGCGCCCGCGTTCCTTTCATCCATTTCTTCGACGGCTTCCGCACTTCGCACGAAGTTGCCAAGATCGACGCCATCGACTATCCCGAGATGAAGGCGCTCTTCGATAAGAAGGGGCTTGCAAAGGACGTCGCCGAATTCAAGGCGCGCGCTTTGAACCCCGAGCATCCCGTCCAGCGCGGCACCGCGCAGAACGGCGATACCTACTTCCAGAACCGCGAGACTGCGAACAGCTACTATGCCGCGACGCCCGCGATCGTGCAGGAGATGATGGACGAAGTTTCCGCCCTCACGGGAAGAAGCTATCACCTCTTCGACTACGTCGGCGCGCCCGACGCCGAAGAAGTCGTCGTCATCATGGGCTCGGGTGCGGAGACCGTGGAGGAATCCATCAACAAGCTCAACGCGCAGGGCAAGAAATACGGCCTCATCAAGGTCCGCCTCTACCGTCCCTTCGTCGCGGACGCCTTCGTCGCGGCGATCCCCAAGACCTGCAAGAAGATGGCCGTCCTCGACAGGACCAAGGAGCCCGGCTCCCTCGGCGAGCCCCTCTATCTCGACGTCTGCACGGCGCTCCTCGAAAAGGGCGTGGGCGGCATTCAGGTCGTCGGCGGCAGATACGGTCTCGGCTCCAAGGAGTTCAACCCCTCCATGGTGCTCTCCGTCTATAAGAACCTCGAGACAAAAGCTCCCAAGAACCACTTCACCGTCGGTATCTTCGAGGATGTGACGAACAGCTCGCTCGACTTCTCGGAGAAGTTCGACGCGGCGCCCGCGGGCTCCACTTCGGCGAAGTTCTACGGCCTCGGCTCGGACGGCACCGTCGGCGCCAACAAAAATTCCATCAAGATCATCGGCGACCACACCGATATGTATGCGCAGGCCTACTTCTTCTATGATTCCAAGAAGTCGGGCGGCATCACCGTTTCCCACCTCAGATTCGGCAAGACGCCCATCCAGAGCGAATACCTCATCGACGCAGCCGACTTCATCGCCTGCCACAATCCTTCCTACGTCATCCGCTACGACATGACGACCGACCTCAAGGAGGGCGGCAGCTTCCTCCTCAACGCGCCGTGGACGACCGTCGAGGAGCTCGAGAAGAACCTTCCCGCCAAGATGAAGAACCTGCTCGCGCAGAAGCATGCGAAGCTCTATGTGATCGACGCCATCTCCATCGCGCGCAAGCTCGGGCTCGGCGGCAGAACGAATACCATCCTGCAATCGGCGTTCTTCTACATCAACGAACAGATCATGCCCTACACCGACGCCGTGGACTACATGAAGAAGATGGCGTACAAGTCCTTCGCACGCAAGGGCGACGCGATCGTCCAGATGAACTACAACGCGATCGACTCGGCGAAAGAGAACCTCGTGAAGATCGAGATCCCCGCTTCGTGGGCGACGACGACCGAGGGCGCCGAGATGGTCAAGCTCGCGGACAACGAATATTTCAAGAGCGTCATCGCACCCATCCTTGCCCTCGAGGGCGACAAGCTTCCCTCCTCGGCGTTCAATGCGGACGGCTCCGTGCCCACGGGAACGACCAAGTTCGAGAAGCGCGGCGTTGCCGTCACCGTCCCGAAGTGGATCAAAGAGAACTGCGTGCAGTGCAACCAATGCTCGTTCGTCTGCCCGCACGCCTGCATCCGCCCCGCGCTCGTCGCCGCGGGCAGCGAGAAACCCGCTGCCTTCGATACGAAGCCCGCGACCGGCGTCCCCGGCTATGAGTTCCGTATGCAGGTCTCCCCGCTCGACTGCATGGGCTGCGGCGTCTGCGCCGAAGTCTGCCCGGGCATGAAGGGCAACAAGGCGCTCGTCATGACGCCGTTTGCCGAGCTCGAGGAAGTCGAGGCGCAGAATTGGAACTACGCCGTCGAGCTTCCCGAAGCCGACCTCTCCGCCGTGAAGATGGCGGACGTCAAGAAGTCGCAGTTCACCCCGTCCCTCTTCGAGTTCTCGGGCGCCTGCGCGGGCTGCGGCGAAACGCCCTATGTGAAGGTCGTCACCCAGCTCTTCGGCGACAGAATGATCGTCGCCAACGCCACGGGCTGCTCCTCGATCTACGGCGGCTCCTCCCCTACCTGCCCTTACACCGTGAACAAGCAGGGGCACGGTCCCGCTTGGGCGAACTCCCTCTTCGAGGACAACGCCGAATTCGGCTACGGCATGAACCTCGCCTACAAGGCAAGAAGAGCCGCGCTCGCCGAGAAGGCCGCAAAGCTCGCCGAGATGTGGGCGGAATATCCCGAGTGCCAAAAAGTCCTCACCGATTGGATCGCCGCGATGGACGACGCCGAGGAGAGCAAAAAGACGGCTGCCGCGCTCGTCGCCGACCTTGAAACCTGCAAGGCGGAGTGCGAGGGCGAAGAGCTCGATCTCGTCAACGAGATCCTCGCGGAGAAGGATTGCCTCGTGAAGAAGTCCTTCTGGATCATCGGCGGCGACGGCTGGGCATACGACATCGGCTACGGCGGGCTCGACCATGTGCTCGCTTCGGGCGAGGACGTGAACGTGCTCGTGCTCGATACCGAGGTCTATTCCAACACGGGCGGCCAGGCAAGCAAGTCCACCCCCATCGGCGCGGTCGCGAAGTTCGCTTCGGGCGGCAAGCGCGTCAAGAAGAAGGATCTCGGCATGATCGCGGCAAGCTACGGCTATGTGTACGTCGCACAGTGCGCGATGGGCGCGGATAAAGCCCAGCTCGTGAAAGCGCTCAAAGAGGCCGAGACTTACAAGGGGCCTTCCCTCATCATCTGCTACGCGCCCTGCATCAACCACGGCATCAACATGACGAAGTCGCAGGCCGAAGAGAAGAGCGCCGTCGAGTGCGGATATTGGCAGCTCTACCGCTACAACCCCGAGCTTGCAGCCAAGGGCGAGAACCCCTTCACGCTCGATTCGAAGGATCCCACGGGCGATTATCAGGCGTTCATCCTCGGCGAGACCCGCTACGCTTCCCTCAAGAAAACGCA
This sequence comes from uncultured Clostridia bacterium, assembly GCA_947624445.1. Taxonomy (GTDB): domain Bacteria; phylum Bacillota; class Clostridia; order Christensenellales; family Borkfalkiaceae; genus Gallimonas. The sequence continues at coordinate 19,715 of CANQKF010000023.1, forward strand.
GCCCGCCGTCGCCGAAGAACTCTTCAAGAAGACGGAGGAGAGCTCCAAGGAGCGCCTCGCGGGCTACAAGAAGATGGCGGGAAAGGAATAAGTTCCATACAACAATGAAAAAAGTGGTCGCAAGACCACTTTTTTTGTGCCGTTTTTCGGAAATACGGTTTCCGCTGCCCTTTTGTGCCGCGCCCTACCGCAGAATGATCGCTTGATCGTATGCGGGAGAATACGCGATCGGGACCTGTTCCCCAACGTATTTTGCCAACATTTTATGATTCCCGATCAGCAAATTCGGCCGCTGCGTTTGTTCTTTCACCACGCCGTCGTATGTAAACCGAACGGCGACCTGATACGGGTCGTATCTGTGCGTGATGTGGTCAAGTCTGTATATTTTGGCGTTCAGGACGACCGCATCCCGCAGCCATTTTTTGATCTGCCTGTTGTGCCCCGTATGATACAGCAATAGACCCGCCGCAACACATATCAGAAAGAATGCAAAAATATTTACCGCGATCAAGGCGCTTCCGATCTCGCGATCCAAAGCCATCTGCCCCGCAGCCGCGAGTATTACGATCGCGATCGTCGCGGCGGGAATGAGGATGGCGTCGGCCAGAAGGATATACAAGGCGATGAATGCTCTGCGGCGCACGTATCTCCCGTATTTTACCGTCGCCGCGATGTCGGATTCCGATATCATAATGTTACTTTTGTTCGGGCCTTGCGAGGACGGCGCGGTATCCCTTTCCGTAGCGCACGCATTTGGAGACGCGCGAAAGCGTTGCGGAGGAGATATTCGTCTCCGCGATGATCTGCTCATACGTCTTTCCCGCGAGCAGAAGTTTTGCGGCGCGCACGCGCTGGAGCATGGATTCCGCCTCGTTGCGCGTGAGAAGATCCTCGAAGAAATCCCCGCATGTCGCAAGATCTTCGATGGAGAGGATCGCCTCGAAGAGCTCTCTGTATTCCTCGGTAAAAGTCATATCCATCCGTGTTCCTCCGTGCGCTTCAAAAACGCCTTCAATTTCTCGCTCTTGGGGGCGCCGAACACTTCCTCGCTCGTCCCCTCCTCCTCGATGACGCCGTCTGCCATGAAGATGACGCGGTCGGCGACTTCGCGCGCAAACGCCATCTCGTGGGTGACGACGATCATCGTCCGCCCTTTGAGCCCGCGGATGACTTTGAGCACCTCGCCCGTGAGTTCGGGATCGAGCGCCGAAGTCGGCTCGTCGAAGCAGAGCACCTCGGGGTCGAGCGCCAACGCCCGCGCGATCGCGACGCGCTGCTGCTGCCCGCCCGAGAGTTCATAGGGGAAGGAATCCCGCTTCTCTTGCAGCCCGACCTGCGCCAAAAGCGCGTCCGCCCGCGCGCGGCTCTCTGCGGTCCCCTCTTTCTTCATCGCCCTGATCTCGGCGGCGATGCGGCGGCGCGCCTTCCATCGCGCGCCCTGTTCCGCCGCAAGCAGTTCCCGCTTTTTCGCCCGCGCTCGCTCCCGCGCGAGGAGTTCGCAGGCAAGCGAGACGTTCCGCTTGGCGTCGTAATTGGGAAAGAGGTTGAAATTCTGAAAGACCAGCCCGAATTTCAGCCGCTTTTTGCGGAGTTCGCGGTCGGAATAGCGCACGGCGGCGTCCGAAAACAGCGCCCCGCCGAGGTAGACCTTCCCTTCATCAGGCGTCTCGAGAAAGTTGAGACAGCGCAAAAGGGTCGTCTTGCCGCTGCCCGACGCCCCTATTATAACAAGGATCTCCCCCTTTTGTAAAGTAAATTCGACCCCTTTCAGCACTTCCGTTTGGTGAAATTTTTTGCGGAAGCCCTCTACGCGCAAGTATTCCATATCAAACCTTGAGATACGCCGTCTTTTTCTCCGCATAGCGGAAGAGCAGCGTGAGAATGCCCACGAAGAGCAGGTAAAATACGCCCGTATAGAAGAGCGGCCAGATGAGCCCCTGCCGCGTGAATCCCTCCGCGACCTTGATGATCTCGATGACGCTGATCACGCGGGCGAGCGAGGTATCCTTGACGAGCGTGATGATCTCGTTGGACATGGGCGCCAAAATGCGTTTTACGACCTGCAACAGCGTGATGCGGAAGAAGATCTGCACCTTGGTCATGCCGAGCACCAGCCCCGCCTCGTACTGCCCGCGCGGGATGTTCTCGATGCCCCCGCGGTAGATCTCCGAAAAGTAGCACGCATAGTTGATGACGAACGCCACGATCACCGAGGGAACGCGGTCGAACCCCGAGACTCCGAAGAGGAGCCCCGGGCCGTAGAAGATCACGACGATCTGCAGCATGAGCGGCGTCCCGCGGATGATCCAGACGACCGTCCGCACGACATACCGCAGCGGCTTGAAGCGGGACATCGATCCGAATGCGATGATGAGCCCGAGCGGCAGTGCGAGCAGGAGCGTCGCGATGAAGATATAGCACGTCGTCCCGAAGCCCTCGAGGAGCTCAAGCGTCACCGCAAAAAACTTCGTCATACCATGTACTTCGCGATCAATGTATCGAATGTGCCGTCCGTCTTATACTTTGCGATGAGCCCGTTGAGCGAGGCAAGCAGCTCCGTGTCCTCTTTCCGCATGCCGATGCCGTATTCCTCCCCCGCAAAGCCGACGTCGAGATAGCCGAGTTCGGCGTAATCCGTCCCCTCTCCCGTCATCGATTTTGCCATCGTGAGATCGAGGATGGCGATCTCCGAGCGGCCCGTCTTGACTTCGAGCAGGCAATCGGACTGCGCGGAAAGCGTTTGGAGCTTGCTCTCGTACCCGTTTTCCTCCGCAACGGTCTGCCCCGCCGAGCCGTTCTCCGCCGCGATAGACGCCGCCGCGGAGAGCGAAGCGATATCCGAAAACTTCGCAAGATCCTCCTTCTTCGCCACGATCACCTGCTTGTTCTCCATGTAGGGATCGCTGATCGCAATGCTCTCCTTGAGCTCGTCGCTGATCGTCATGCCGTTCCAGATGAGGTCGATCTTATTTGTCTTGAGTTCGTTGATCTTGTTGTCCCAATCGATCACGATGAATTTAGGCTTGTAGCCGAGCTCCACGCAGGCGAGTTCGGCGAACTCCGTATCGAACCCGACGAGCTTGCCGCTTTCATAATAATTCATGGGCGCATAGATCGTGATGCCGATTTGGAGCGTCTTGCCGTCGGAGCCGCCCTCTCCGCACGCGCTCATACCCATGAGCGCAGCCGCGCCCAATGCCACCGTAAGTCCGATCGCTGCAATCTTTTTCATACCTTTTTCCTCACTTTAATTCTTTATTGTGTTGAAGTATAGTTCATTATACTTCATCGCTTCATCGTTGTAAAGTGTTTTTGCGCCCTTTTCGGAAAATTTTTCCGAAAAAATGAAATTCGGCGGAGCGGGCGGGGAAATGTTTTGCGGGCAAAGCCGTGAAATATGTTGCAAAATCCGTAATTTTTGCTATAATATAGGTATCGGCGCCCTGTGCGGCGCCGAAATCGCGGAGTTTTCGGTTCCGGCCGAAGAATGTGCGATGCGATATGGAAGGTTGGCGGAGCGGTCGAACGCGGCGGTCTTGAAAACCGTTGAAGTGCAAGCTTCCGGGGGTTCGAATCCCTCACCTTCCGCCATCAGCACCCAATTTGAACCCAAGTGGTTGAAGTTGGGTGCTTTTTCTATGTTCGGGGTTTTTCAGTTCGTTAAGTTCCTCTTTGTCGAGTTTTACCTTTGTCGGCACATCCGGCGAAGTGTTGTAAAAGATATACACACAGTCGTCAAAGAGGACGACGCGATAGATGAACGAGTTGAAAAATTCGTTTTTCTCCTCGTCGTTTTGGTATTTCTTCCTCGCAAAGTAAGTCAGGAACGCCTTTACCGTTTCGTATTGTAACGGTTGAACTTGTCTTGCTTTTTCCAATGCAATCTTTTCTTCGAGAATATCATTTTGCTGTTCCAAAGCAAGCAGTCTTTCTTTGGTAGACTTCGTAACAACTCCCTCGGCGATAGCGTTCAAGAAGCCGTTTATGGACTTTTGCACTTGCTGTTGCTCCTTTTCGAGCAGAGCGAGCGAGTCGGACTTTGTAATGCTACTGTTGAATTTTTCCACGACCGCCGAGGCAATTTTGTCTATCGCCTGAGGTTTTAAGACGTATTCGATTGTTGCTTCAAAGACGAGGTTTTCGAGCTTCTCTTTTGTAATGTTGCTCTTGTTGCATTGATCCTTGTTCTTCTTGCGGTTAAAACACTTGTAATAGTGATAGATCTTGCCCGTATGACTTGTTCCGTCCTCGGCGGTCATGAGCGTGCCGCAGTATCCGCAGAAAAGTTTTCCGGACAAAACGTATTCGCTGTGTTCTTGCACGGTCTTTTGCTTGTGCCGTTGGTTGTCCATGATACGGTTGCAGGCTTCATAAGTATCCTTGTCCACGATAGCGGGGACGACGTTTTCATAGGTTTCGCCGTTGTTGATGACAATGCCTGCATACTTGCTGTTGCGGATAATTTTGGCGAACGAATTGACTGTAAATGCTGCTCCGCTTTTGTTATGGATCCCTTGTGCGTTCAGCCTGTCCACAATGCTTTTTGCTTTCTCACCGCTTTTATAGCGGGCGAACATATCCCGCACGATCTCCGCTTCGGTGGGATTGATTTCCCAATGTTTATCCACAATGTCATATATCTTCCTCGATTTTGTCCTCATCGAAGAGGTAATAAGTCATAAGATAACGGCAGAATTCTCCGACGCTGTAATACCAATGGGTGAACGGTAGCAAATCCAATAAAAGCCAACAAATGACAAATTCGAGTTCGACGTCTAAATAATTAGGCATCGTGCCTGTATCAAGGAAAATATCCCAACATTTGCGGACATACGCTTCGGGGCTTGCCTTCCTCAATTCTGCGTTTGTTACTTTCTCTTTTGCCTTTTTGAGCGTCATGGAAATATAGCCCTGTGTAAGACCGAGTTCTTCTGCCGCTTCCGCCTGCGTCTTATCCTCAATTACGCAGAGAGTGTAAATCTCGAACTCTCTGTCCGTCAGGTTGTCCGTATTCCGCAACGCTTTCGGCGATTTTCTCTCCGCCTCGGCAAAACTGAAATTTTTGTCTATAAACTGTTCCTGTTCTTTGGGTGAGAGTAAGGCTTCGGTGTCCCTGTCGGGAAGGACGGTATTATGCCGTTGGTATGTATGGGTGTTGTTGTATTCCAATCGATCCATCTCGATGAGCGTTTCCCATTCCTGTTCGCTGACTTCGACCGTAATGTAATACTTATTGCCAACGTGCGCATTCGCAATCTCCTCGTCTGCGGGGTAATAGTACAGGAACTTGCCGTCCGTGAGTGCGGGCTGTTTCTTCTTGTTCAGATGATATGCTAACTTATCCATACGACAATTATACCACACGAAACCTGACAATACCTGTCACCATTATAAAATTTCCCGAAAAAATTTTAGTGGGCATACCTCATACCAGATATGCCACAAAATGGGCAGAAAAACGGATGCCTAAGCAGGATAAGGAAGTTGGTCGTTTCCGCCACAACTTCGCCCCTCAACAAGCGGGAAACCCGCCTTATGTGTTTGATCGGAAATTTTATGGTAAGAACAGGCGGCAAGTATGTCTAAGCCCTTGACTTATGCGCCGAAAAATGCTAAAATATTGCTAACAAGATGTTAAGCGGAGTATAAGATGACTTATTCTGAAAAAATAAAGAGCGCTCGTGAGAGGTTATTGCTTACACAGGAAGAATTTGCGGCGAAACTCGGAGTGAACTCGGTTACGGTTTGCAGATGGGAAACCGGCAAGTGCGAACCGACTTTGAAGGCGAAAAGATTGTTTCGGGACTTTTGCGCCGAACAAGGATTGACGTTCGAGGACTGAAAGATGTCGAAAACAAAAGAACAAATTCGGTTCAATATGCAAAGAGTTAAAAACAAAGATTCCGAAATCGAGTTGTCTTTGCGTAAAGCCCTATGGAGTATGGGATTGCGATACAGGAAGAATCTCAAGTCGGTATTCGGGCATCCCGATATCGCGTTCATCGGGAAGAAGATAGCGGTATTTTGCGACAGCGAGTTTTGGCATGGGTACGATTGGGAACGGAGAAAAAACGATTTCAAAGTAAGACAAGACTTTTGGATTCCGAAAATCGAAAGAAATATGGAACGCGACCATGAGGTCAATGAGAAGCTCGCATCGGAAGGCTGGATCGTCATTCGGTTTTGGGGCAAAGAAATAAAATCGGACGTAAACGCTTGTGCGGAAAAAATCAAGAAGGCGGTAGAAGAAAGATGTTGAAAAGTATCGATTTATTTGCGGGAATCGGCGGGATCCGATTGGGATTCGAGCGCGCTTTCGGAGATTCTATTAAAACGGTTTTCGTGAGCGAATGGGACGAATACGCGCAAAAAACATATAAGGCGAATTTTCACGACGATTTCGAGATCGCCGGAGATATTACGAAGATTGCCGTGGACGACATTCCCGACTTTGACATCTGCCTTGCCGGTTTCCCCTGCCAAGCGTTCAGTCTTGCGGGACAGCGCAAGGGTTTCAAAGACGACTACAAAGGAATGGCGCGCGGGACTTTGTTTTTCGACGTTGCGAGGATTTGCGAAAAGAAAAAGCCGAAAGTCATCTTTTGCGAAAACGTAAAAGGACTTACGATCCACGACAAAGGAAGAACTTTCGAGATCATCACCGAAACGTTGAAACAAATCGGATACAAACCTTTCGAGCAAATCTTGAACAGCAGAGATTTCGGCGTACCGCAAAACCGTGAGCGCATCTATATCGTTGCTTTCCGTAACGATATCGCGCCCGAAGATTTTATCTTCCCTACGCCCGTGGATTCAAGCAAACGCATCAAAGATATTATTGAAGAAAAACCCGTCGCCGCCAAATATTATTTGAGCGACGTTTACATGGAAACGTTGAAGCGGCATAAAGCGCGTCACGAAGCCAAAGGGCACGGCTTCGGTTACGAGATAAGAGATTGGGATGATGTCGCCGGTGCGATCGTTTGCGGCGGCATGGGCAGAGAGCGGAATTTGATCATCGATAAACGTCAGACCAATCTCACGCCTACCACACATATCAAGGGTGAAATCAACAAGGACGGCGTTCGTAAAATGACTCCGCGCGAATGGGCAAGACTGCAAGGCTTCCCAGACGACTTCGAACTTGTGCTTGCGGACGTTCATCTTTACAAACAATTAGGGAACAGCGTAACCGTTCCGGTTATCGAAGCGATAGCGAAAAAGGTCAAGGAGGTGCTTGAAAATGGCTGAAATCAAAGGCAAAAACAAGGGCGAATGGTCGGAGATGTATATCTTCTTTAAGTTGATGTCCGACAGAAAAGTCTTTGTTGCCGATAAGGATATGAATAAAATCAAGGGCGTTTTTCTGGACATTATCAGCATCATCCGAGAAGAACAAGCGGGAAAGGAGTACCGCTATTATACGGGAGATACGGTAAAAATTACGCTCAACGGCGTTGATGTCAAATCTTTGGATTCTTCTTTGTTTACCGAAAAGGCAAAGCGTGTTTGGCGCATGATCACCGAAAACAAAGGGAATACCACTTTTTCGGACGACGATATACGGGAATTTCTCGAATCGATCTTCATCCATAACATTTCCGCACCCGCACAGAAACGGAACGACTATTTCGGCGGCACAAAGGACATTGTTTTGGACACGCATGATTATCGTTCCGGTGTCAATCAAATTATGGGCTTCTCCTGTAAGTCGGATATCGACGCGGCATCCACTCTGTTCAACGCAAGCGGCGACAATACCAACTTCGAATACGAGCTTGTCGGCAATGTCGATGACGAAGTGATGAACCACTTCAACTCTTTGTACCGCGACATAGTGCGCAAAGGCGAAGTTTGCCACGACGTTGCAATCGGCGACAGGCTGAACTACTTGAAATCGCGCGGGATCGACGTTCAATTTACCCATGCGGTTAAGAACACCGCACAACAAAATTTGATCCGTTGCGGCGGCTTCGAAACACCGCAATTGGTCGCCGAATTGCTGAAATATTACTACTACATAAGATCGGGAGCTGATACTTCCGTTTCCGATGCAATCAAATATATCGCCGATCACGATGCGGTCGGGTACGGATTCGACGACTTGCAGAACACCTATCACTTGAAAGTCGCAAATCTGTTGTATTCCATGTTTACGGGCTTGCGTTTCTCCAAGCCCTGGAACGGCAAATCGGATGTCAGCGGCGGATATATCGTCGTCAAGCGCGACGGAGATGTGGTCGCCTTCCACTCCTGTATCGCCGACGAATTCAAAGACTTCCTGGTCGATAAATTGAAATTCGAAAGTCCTTCTTGCAGTCGGCACGATTATCTGTCGATTTACAAGAAGGAAAACGGAAAATATTATGTGAAGTTTGCTCTGCAATTCCGCTTCAAGTTGAAGAAGTAATATGAGAGTTTGCAGTTTGTTTTGCGGAATCGGCGGCATCGACCTTGC
>CANQKF010000024.1 GCA_947624445.1 uncultured Clostridia bacterium
TCTTCCGAGTGCATATAGAACGGATTGCAGAGTATCGAATGTCCTCTGTCGATCCTGACTTGATAGGGCTGAGTCGGCTTTTCGTTTCTTAAATTTTTAATTTCAATCGTCATTTTCGCAGCTCCTGTAAATGAAATCATCGGTATGGATTTTTGTAAAAAGCGGACCATACTCAAAGTACAGTCCGTTTTTATCTTCGTATAGGTCATAGGTGATAACGCTTATCTTCCCGATATATGTAACAGCTACCGTGATCAGCCTTCGGTCGAGGTCGGCTGCTATTATATCGAACGTTGTATAATCGTATCCGTCAAAGTGTTCGTATTCGTACATCTTCGTATCTCCTTAATCTGCGAGTTTGAACCAAATATAGTAGGTAATTTCGACTTCTCGCGTTTCGTAACCGGAACCGTTCCGTGTTTCAAATTCGACTTCCCGAAGCTCGTAGAACGTACCTTTGTATTCGTCGTGTTCTTTTGCGATTTTGTGGCAATACTTGATACAATCCTCAAATACCCGTATGTACGGCTTTCCCTTTTGGCTGATGGCAGGGATAAATAAATCCGTTTCCGTGATATAACCAACTCCGGACATTCTTTTCTCATTTCTTCCTGCCTTGATAACCGAAAACACCACTTTTTTCATCCTTCTTTTTTACTCCTTATTTTTTTATTTTTTGCCTTTCGGCAAGGTGGCTAAGTACCACCGAATGTAGCACATATCCCGAAGCATTTGAGTACAGCCTCTCGGAAGTCAACGAACAGAAAAAAATATTGCATTCGACGGCTTGGATAATTTGAGTTTTCGAGCATAAGAAAAAAGCCGTACTCATTATCGAGTACGACCGTTTTTCTGTTCCGTATTTTAAGCAATAATTTTTTCCGTTGACTTGCCGCTTCATTCTGTGGTACAACGACACCTCGAAAGGCCAAAAAATAAGTTCTTGTCTTTCCGATGTTTTACCTGTTTGTTTTCGTTTTGAGTGTTCGGGCAGGGTTAAACAATGGTGCGTTCGACGGTTGCAGCATAACGCATATTGAAATTCCCGATTGTGTGACCACGATCGGAGAAGGAGCATTCTCGGGGTGTTGCGGACTCGTAAGCGTGACGATCGGGAAAAACGTGACCGCAATCGGCGAAGGAGCATTTGGCGATTGCAATAAAATCCTTGAAATTTTGAATTATTCCGACTTGCCGATCGCGGCGGGTTCGCTTAGTATATTATATGGCGGGGTTGCACTCTACGCAAAACATGTTTGCACGAATCCGGAAGATAGGATCCTCGTCCAAACGGAGGAAGGATATTTCTTCTATGAGACGGAAGAGGAACACTATCTTCTCGGGTATTGCGGAAACGAATCATCGCTGACTCTTCCGGAAAAGAGCCCGAAGGGAAGCGGTTATGCAATTTACGATGGAGCGTTCCGTCAAGGAATGGATTGGCTCGATGAAAGCATCACAAGCATTAAGATTTCCGACGGCGTGACTTCGATCGGAAACCGAGCATTCGAAGATTGTTGCGGACTGAAGCGCATCACGATCGGCAACAACGTCACCCAAATCGGAAACAAGGTGTTCGATGGTTGCAACTCGTTTGAAGAGATTATCGTTGACGAAGGAAACAGCGTCTACAGCAGTCAAGACAGAATCTTATATAACAAAGAAAAAACGGAAATATTACAAGTTCCTTGGGCGATCAAGGGCGCCGTTACGATCCCCGACGGCGTGACCTCAATCGAGCGAAGCGTGTTTGAGTGGCGCCGCGAACTGACGCACGTAACGCTCGGAAATGGCGTTCAAACGATCGGAGAAGATGCGTTTTATCAGTGCGGGCTTGAAAGCATTACGTTTGGGCGCGGCGTGACGACCATCGCTGAGAGGGCATTTGAGTCTTGCCTCGGGCTTTCAAAAGTATTTATTCCCGATCTTTCCGTATGGTGTATGATCGATTTTGCGGACGGTGGCGCCAATCCGCTCAACTATGCTCAACATCTTTATTGGCAAGATTCGGGCGAGGAGATCACAGAGTTGAAGATCTCGGGGATCACGGAAATCAAAAAATGCGCGTTTTGGAATTGCAAAGGACTGACGAGCGTGACGATCGGGGACGACGTAACCACGATCGGAGAAGAAGCGTTTTGTCGGTGCACCGGGCTTGAAAGCATCACGATCGGAAGCGGCGTGACGAAAATCGGAGGGGGCGCTTTTGATAATACGGCGTATTTTAACGATCCCACACATTGGGACGAAAGCGGCGTTCTCTATATCGGCAACTATCTGATCGATGCGTTGTCTACGATCTCGGGAAACTATACGATTCATGCCGACACGACCGTGATTGCAGATTATGCATTTTATTTTGCGCCGTGGAACGAAAGCCGATTGACCGGCATAGAAATCCCCGACAGCGTAACCGCGATCGGAGATAGCGCGTTTGCGGGCCGCATTTGGCTCGAAATCGTGATGATAGGAAGCGGCGTGACCACGATCGGAAGAGGGGCGTTTTCGGGCTGCGATAATCTGAAAACAGTTTACTATAAAGGGACTTCCGAAATGTGGGATAGAATCACGTATTCTCTTGGGAATTGGAACGATCGGCTTACTTCCGCGACCCGTTACTATTTCACCGAGGATGAACCGACGGAAGAAGAGTGGGCCGCGTATCTCTACTATTGGCACTACGACGAGACGACCAATGAACCCACACCGTGGGTGAAGAAAGAGGCATAACATGTAGCAGTGCGGATTTTTTGCCGCCCGCGGCGTCTCGCCGCGGGCGGCGTTTTTCTGTTCGCCCGACCAAAATACTTGCAAAATGCCGCGCGATTTTATATAATAGACGCAAAGGTACAATTCTATGGCAAAGCCCGATAAAAATTTACGCAATTTCTGCATCATCGCCCACATCGACCACGGCAAGAGCACCATTGCCGACCGCATCATGGAGCTCACGGGGCAGGTCTCGAAGCGGGATATGGAGGACCAGCTGCTCGACAGCATGGATATCGAGCGGGAGCGCGGCATCACCATCAAGCTCGCCCCCGTCCGTATGTATTATACCGCGCTCGACGGGACAGAGTACGAGCTCAATCTCATCGATACCCCGGGGCATGTGGACTTTACTTACGAGGTCTCCCGCTCGCTTGCGGCGTGCGAGGGGGCGCTGCTCGTCGTGGACGCGACGCAGGGCGTGGAGGCGCAGACGCTCGCGAACGTCTATCTCGCCCTCGAAAACGGCTTGGAGATCGTGCCCGTCATCAACAAGATCGACCTCGCCTCCGCGCGCGTCGAGGAGACGAAACGGGAGATCGAGGACGTCATCGGGCTGGAAGCCGCGGACGCGCCCTGCGTTTCGGCGAAGGAGGGGACCAACATCCGCGATATTCTCGAAGCGGTCGTCCACCGCCTTCCGCCCCCCGACGGCGACACCGAGGCTCCCCTGAAGGCGCTCATCTTCGATAGCTACTACGATAATTATAAGGGCGTCATCCTCTTCGTGCGCATCGTGGACGGCAGCGTGCGCGTGGGAGACTGCATCCGCACCTTCCTTTCCGAACGCACCTACGACGTGACCGAGGTGGGGGCGTTTGCGCCCGCCCTGCAACCCAAGGAGATCCTGAAAGCGGGGGAAGTGGGCTATATTGCGGCGAGCATCAAGTCGATCGAGGACGTCGCCGTGGGCGACACCGTGACGAACGCCCTGCGCCCCGCCGCGGCGCCGCTCCCCGGCTATAAAAAGGTACAGCCCGTCGTGTTTTGCGGGATCTACCCCCTCGACGGCAGCAAGTTCCTCGACCTCAAGGAGGCCATCCTGAAGCTCAAACTCAACGACGCCTCGCTCACCTTCGAGCCCGATAATTCCGTCGCGCTCGGCTTCGGCTTCCGCTGCGGATTTCTGGGGCTTCTGCACATGGAGATCGTGCAGGAGCGCATCGAGCGGGAGTTCAACCTCGATATCATCACCACGGCGCCCTCCGTCTCCTATCTCGTCCACAAGACGAACGGCGAGGACCTCTTCGTGGATAACCCCTCGCACCTGCCGCCCGTCTCGGCCATCGAATCGATGGAGGAGCCCATCGTGAAGGCGGAGATCTTCACCCCGCCCGACTATTTGGGCTCGATCATGGACCTCTGCCAGGATAAGCGCGGCGTATTTAAGGACATGACGTATATCGATACGCGCAGGGTCAAACTCGAATACAGGCTCCCCCTCAACGAGATCGTCTACGACTTCTTCGATGAGCTCAAATCCCGCACCAAGGGCTACGCGAGCTTCGACTACGAGCTCGTCGGCTACGAAAAGAGCAAGCTCGTCCGCATGGATATCCTCCTCAACGGCGAAATTTGCGACGCGCTCTCCATCATCGTGCACGAGGACCGCGCCTATCCGCGCGGCAGAACGCTCTGCGAGAATTTGAAGGACGCCATCCCCCGCCAGCTCTTCGAGATCCCCGTGCAGGCGGCGATCGGCGGGAAGATCATCGCCCGCGAGACGGTGAAGGCGGTGCGCAAAGACGTCCTCGCCAAGTGTTACGGGGGGGACATCACGCGAAAAAAGAAGCTCCTCGAGAAGCAGAAGGAGGGCAAGAAGCGGATGCGCAAGATCGGCACCGTCGAGGTCCCCTCCGAGGTATTCATGCAGATCTTAAAGACCAACAAGGATAAGTGAAGATGAGGGAGATTCGCACATAAGCGTTCTTTCGGTCTCCGCAATAAAACTTCATCAAATGCTCGGATTGTTACTCATCGTATGTTGATATTTGAGTAACAATCCTTTATTATTGTGGAAAGGAGTAGGTATGATACAAGAGAAAATCGGTAAGCGGATCAAAGAGTTAAGAAATCAAATGGGAATCAGTCAAGAGGAACTCGCGTTTCGATCGACTGTTCATAGGACTTATATCGCAGGCGTAGAGGTTGGAAAAAGGAACTTAACGGTCGCGGTTTTGGAAAAGATAGTGAATGCTTTGGAAATCTCGTTAAGTGATTTTTTTAAGTTTTAATTACGGAGGAAGAAAATGTATCCTGCAACAGATGAACTTTATCAGGCAGTTTTTCAGTCGGTCATCGAAAAATACAATGACGAACAGCAAAAATTGAGTGAAATCGGATTGATTCATCGCACAGAGGGCACTATTCGATATGCAGCGGGCGAGTTGGTAGAAAAAGTTTTACAATCGGTTTTCGATGCAATGAATCAATTTTTGCCCTTGCCAATCGTTTCAAAAGTCGGTGGAACCGATTTTCTGTCCAAAACAATTCAATATAAAGGACAATTATATACCAATAACCGAATACAGGTAGACCGCCATGTTTGGTATGGAGAAAAGAGGATTGCTTTTATAGAAAATAAAACATATTTGGATTCGTGCTATTTTGACAGGGCTCTTGCGGACTTCAAGAAAATTATTCAAGCCTTAAAACAGAAAGAATTGGATCCGAGCAGTTGTGCTTATATTGTTTTTGCGGGACAAATTGCGGGAAGAGAAAATACTTTTTTGAACTATGAAGCCGAGTTTTGGGACGAAACGGGAATCGTTCCTCAACGGTATTTCTTTTTGAAGGGGAAGCGCAATTCAACGAAACCATTGTACAAAATAAAGCATGAGCTTGATCTTGAAACGATAAAAATGTTCGTCGATGCAATTTTGTCCCTTCTTTGAAAAAAACGCTTGACGATTTACAGGATATATAGTATAATATGAGTAACAATTCACACGAGGCAAAAATGTTGAATGACGCTTGCCAATTGAGTATGTTTGGCCTGGAACTTCACGAGAGCGGATCGTTTGTGGACGAACCCGATCTCTTTGAATATCGTGGGATCAAATTGATCCACTGTAATATGTTTTCTTCAAGGGGGTTGGCGAGCATTGCCGACGGCTCTATCGATGCAATCATAACGGATTTCCCTTATGGGACGCTCAACAAAAGAAATGTTTGGGATAAGGTAATTGATTACGCTGAATTTTGGAAAGAAGCGAATCGTATCAATAAAATTACCGCCCCTACGATTTCAACAGCACAAATGCCATTCACTGCTTATTTGATCAGCACCAATTACGCGGATTTCAAATATACGATTGTTTGGGAAAAATCGAAGGCGACAGGCTATTTGAACGCAAAAAAGCAACCGTTGAGAGCACATGAGGATGTCGTTGTATTCTATAAGAGACAGTGCACTTACAATCCCCAGATGCGAGAAGGAGAGCCTTATAACAAAGGCTGTGCGGTTCGGGATACGTTGGCATATGGAAAGCAGAAGAAGGCAGTTTTAGTAAAAAATGATACAGGGCTTCGGTATCCGCGTTCGGTACAATATTTTGTTACGGCTGAGAGCGAAGGCAAACTTCACCCCACACAAAAGCCCGTTGCGCTTTTGGAATGGCTTATAAAAACTTATACTAATAAAAGCGACATTGTATTAGACCCATGCATGGGGTCTGCAACGACCGCGATTGCCTGCATTAAGACGGGGCGTAAATTTATTGGTTTTGAATTAGACGACAAGTATTTTCATATTGCCAAAGAAAGAGTAAAATCTTTTCTGATTTCAAACGGAATTTTCGAGAATTGATTCTATTTTAAGCGGGATTCTATTAAAATGACGTTCGATCAAGCCGTGTATGCTTACCTGAAAACCGTGCCGCGGGGGAAGGTCGTCACCTACGGGATGATCGCCGCGGCGATCGGCCGTCCGCGGGCGGCAAGGCAGGTGGGGAACGCCCTGCACCGCAATCCGACGCCCGTCGTCGTCCCCTGCCACAGGGTGGTGAACCGCGAGGGTCGGCTCGCGCCCGCGTTCGCCTTCGGCGGCATGGACGTGCAAGCGCAGCTTCTCCGCGCGGAGGGCGTGGAGGTCGTCGGCGGCTTCGTCGATCTTCGGAAATACGTGTGGGAGGGAAGATAAGTGCCCGGGATCTATGTTCACATTCCGTTTTGCAAACACAAGTGCAGCTATTGCGACTTCACGTCCTTCCCGAACCGGCTGAATTTCGCCGAGGCGTATATGGCGTGCGTCTACCGCGAGGCGGCGGCGCGCGGCAAGGAACTCGGGAGCATGACGTTCGATACCGTCTACATCGGCGGGGGAACGCCCTCCGTCATCGACCCCAACTACATCGCGGGGCTCATGAAGCAGCTCCGAAGCCGCTTTTCGCTCGCGAAGGACCCCGAGGTCACGATCGAGCTGAATCCGGGCACGGTGGACGCACACAAGATCGCCGTCTATAAGAAGGCGGGCGTGAACCGTTTTTCGGTGGGGTTGCAGTCCGCCGACGACGCGCAGCTCGCGGATCTCGGGCGCATCCACACGGCGGCGGATTTCCTCGCCGCGGCCCGGCTTCTGGAGGGGGAAAACTTCTCCGCGGACGTCATGATCGGGCTCAAGGGGCAGCGGGCGGAGGACGTCGAACGAACCGTCCGCCTCGCGCACGGCGCGGGGGCCAAACATATCTCGATGTACGCGCTCACGCCCGAGGAGGGGACGCCCATCTACACCGACTACCTGAACGGCGAACTGCCCGACGGCGACGAGGTCGCGGCGCTTTACGACCACGGCTACAAGGTCTTGAAGGAGCTCGGGTACCTCCGCTACGAGGTGAGCAATTTCTGCCTTGCGGGCTTCGGGAGCCGCCACAACATGAACTATTGGCGGCGGGGAGAATATCTCGGGCTGGGGGTCTCGGCGAGTTCCTTCCTCGGAGGGAAGCGCTTCACGAACACGCTCGACCTCGATGAATACATGAAGTGCGTGCTCTCGGGCTATTTCCCCGTCATCGACAGCGAGGAGATCGGGGAGGAGGACGCGAAGTTCGAATTTCTGATGCTCGGCCTGCGCACGGTGTTCGGCGTCTCGAATCGGGCCTACGAAAAGCAGTTCAAATCCCATTGGAAGGAGGATTTCTCGGCGGGATACCGCGCCGTGAAGGACTATCTTCTCGAAGAGGGCGATACGACGCGCATCAAGGATGAATATCTCTTCGTGCAGAACCAGATCCTGACGGAGCTCATGAAATGACGATCGCGCCCGCGGAACACGCGGGCGCGAACGTTTTATTTCGGATTTTTTCGGAGGGATTCTGTTCTCCGCATCTTGCCGTAACCGATCGGGCAATGGGCTCTATCCATCGGCGGCAAAGGTAAATTATCGATATACGGGGGTGGGCTTACCAGCCTTTTACGGGGTCGAAACCGTAGATCTGCACAACTTCGAGCAGGGGGGAATTGGCGATGTCGCGCGTCGTGCAGACGGGCCCGCCGTCGCTGTCAAGATCGTAGCCCGCGTTCTTATAGGCCTGCCACACGAGGTGGGAGCAGTTTGTGCCCTCGGGGCGGGTGCCTTGGTCTTTTTTCGTGAAGATGCCCACGATGAGCGAATAGGGAATGTCCGCGAGCTGTTCCATCGCCGCGTCCGCGATGGCCGTGCGGGTCGCGGCGTCCGCGTCTTTGAGGCGGAGCACCATGAAGTTGCTCGCGCTCTGGAACCACGGGATGGCGTTGGAGGCGTAGATCGAATCGATCTCGCTGTTCATGCCGAGCGACACCGATTGGAGCAGGCGGTCCCGCGTGAGCACGAGGGTCGCGTGGCCGTTGCGCCAGCCGAAGGTGTGGCAGGTGGAGGTGAGGACGATATCCCCCGCCTCGAGCGGGACGATGGGCGCCGTGTAGGGCTCGCCGGTCGCGGGGTCGTAGAGGACGTCGTGCGGGGTCGTGAAGGCGACGAGATCGTGCCGCGTCTCCCCGCGGAAGTAGAGGGCGCGCTGGAACTGTGCGAGCGTCTGGTTGGGGATGGCGGCGAGGCGGTCCCGCGCGAGGATGCCCGTCTGCCGCGCGACGGTCGAAAATTCCTCCTCCGTCCAATCCGCCTTGTTTTTCGCGAGGATCTCCGTGATGTCCTCAAGGGCATAGGAGGGCAGCGTGCGCGCGTCGCGGTCGACGGCCGCGCATGCGATGAGAAAGAAGCAATCGATCGCGCCGAGCAGGATGAAAAAGGCGAGAAAGACTGCCGTCGTTCGCTTCAACCGCCGGATGGTTTTCTTCCGCAAAGTGCCACCTCGATGAAAATATCGACCACAGTATAGCACATTTGCGGCGCGCCGTCAAGAAAAATTCAGCGGTTGCTCTCCCGCCGCGCGAGCACTTCGCCCGTCTCGGCGGCGAGCAGCAGCGAGAGGGTGTGGCCGTCCCCGTCGACGATGCCCACATAGTAGTAGTTTACCTCCCGCCGCAGCAGCCGCACGCGGAACTCCCCCGCAAACGCCCCGCCGCGCATCCGTGCCGCAACGTAGTCCTTTTCCGCGCCGAGGGCGGCGTCGAGCGCCTGTTCGGGCGTGAGCGTCTTTTCGGTCTTGACCGACGTCGCGACGACCTCGGTCGCCGTCTCCCCGATCTCCACCCGCAGACTGACGGGGCCCTGCGGGATCTCTTCGAGACCCGCCGAAAAATAGAAGTCGTCGCGGACGTTGCGGAAGGACATCTCCCCGCCCCATTCCTTCTCGCCGAGCACAAAGACGGATACCGTCTCCCCCGTATTCTCCGCGAGGGTGAGGGAGATCTCGCCGAGGGAAGTCATCGGGCAGGCGATCCCGTCCGAGGCATAGGGATATTCGCGCTCGCCGCAGGAGAATGTGAGCGAAAAGGTCTCCGTTTGGGCGAGAAAGATCTCCCGTTTGACTTCGGAGAGGTTGCGGGTGTAATCGTAGCCCTTTCCGCAGCCCGTGAGGAGCGGGAAGGCGAGGAAGGCGATCGAGGCATATACATAGATTTTTTTCATAATCTACATCTATGAAAATACACAATTCTTCATGACAATTTGCCGCGATTTGATTGATTTTTTTCCGCAAATGTGGTACAATATTAAAAATAAGGAATAAAATGACGTTTTCGGAGCGATTGCCAATGAAAAAATTGCTTCTCAAAACCGCCCTTCTGACGGTCGCCGTGACCGTGATCCTCTCGATGTCGCTCTTCGGGATCATGTCGCTCCTCGCGCCCTCCGTCATGATGGATTTTACCGCGAATATCGGGCTCAAAAGCATCAGCGGCGACTATGCCTACCAGGAATACGAACGTTCCGGGAGCATCGATTGCCTTGCGCGCTCGTTCATCGTCTCCGCCGACGCGGGCCACAACCGCACCGCGGAGAAGCGCTTCGATCTCCTCTATGCCCGCGAAGATTTCGGCGAGTTCTGCGCCGAACAGGATAAGCACAGCGGGCTGATGGCCCCCGTGCACTATTCCTACCGCGGCTATGTTTGCGGGTTGGGCGCCTATGTGCGCTACCGCACCGCGGAGAATGATGCGGAAAAGGCGGCGGCGGTGCAGCTCGCCATCGACGAGACCGATCCCGCCTTCCCCCAGGGGAATTCCACGCTCGTCCTCGCCGTGAAGGCGGCGGCCGCGGAGGATACGCAGCTCTGCGAAGCGCTCCTTGCGCAGATGCAGGCGGCGCAGTTCGAAAGTTCCGAGGATTACCGCAATATCATTCGCATGTTGGAGGAAGCCGTATGAGCAAGATCGTGAAAGAGGGGCTGACGTTCGACGACGTGCTGCTCATTCCGCAGGAATCGCATGTTCTGCCCGCCGAAGTCGATCTGAAAACGACGCTCACCGAGGGGATCGACCTCAACATCCCCATCCTTTCGGCGGCGATGGATACCGTCACCGAATCCCGCCTTGCGATCGCCATGGCGCGCGAGGGGGGCATGGGCATCCTGCACAAGAACATGTCCATCGAGGAGCAGGCGAAGGAAGTGGATAAAGTGAAGCGCTCGGAGCACGGCGTCATCACCGATCCCTTCTTTCTCGAACCGCAGAACCTCGTAAAAGACGCCGTCGCGCTCATGGAGCGCTACAAGATCTCGGGCGTGCCCATCACGAAGGGGGGCAAGCTCGTCGGCATCCTTACCAACCGCGATCTCCGCTTCGAGACGGATTTCGATCAGCCCATCGCGAACGTGATGACCAAGGAGAACCTCGTCACCGCGCCCGTGGGCACCACCCTCGAGGAGGCGCAGAAGATCCTCGGCAAGCACCGCATCGAAAAGCTCCCGCTCGTCGACGGGGCGGGCTACCTCAAAGGGCTCATCACGATCAAGGATATCGAGAAGGCCATCCAATATCCCAATTCCGCGCGCGACCGCAACGGCAGACTCCTCGTCGGCGCGGCGGTGGGAACGGCGGCAAACACCATGGAGCGTGTGGCGGCGCTCGTCGAAGCGAAGGTGGACGTCATCGCCATCGACACCGCGCACGGGCACTCCCACATGGTCCTCAAAAAGGTTGAGGAGATCAAGAAGCATTTCCCGCACGTGCCGCTCATCGCGGGCAACGTCGCGACGGCGGCGGCAACGCGTGCCCTCATCGGGGCGGGGGCGGACGTCGTGAAAGTGGGCATCGGCCCCGGTTCTATCTGCACGACCCGCATCGTCGCGGGTATCGGCGTTCCCCAGCTCACGGCGGTCATGGATTGCGCGGAGGAGGCGGATAAGCACGGAAAGCGCATCATTGCCGATGGCGGCATCAAATATTCGGGCGACATCGTGAAGGCGCTCGCCGCGGGCGGAAGCGCCGTCATGATCGGCAGCCTGCTCGCTGGCACCGCGGAGAGCCCGGGCGAGATCGAGCTCTACCAGGGGCGGAGCTTTAAGGTCTATCGCGGCATGGGGTCGCTCGCCGCCATGGCGGCGGGCTCGAACGACAGATACTTCCAGGAGAATTCCAAGAAGTTCGTTCCCGAGGGCGTCGAGGGGCGGGTCCCCTACCGCGGGAGCGTCTCGGAGATCGTCTACCAGCTCACGGGCGGCATCCGCTCGGGCATGGGCTACTGCGGGAAGGCGAACATCGAGGAACTTAGGAAGCATTCGGAGTTCATCCGCATCACGAACGCGGGGCTTCTCGAGAGCCACCCCCACGACATCTCCATTTCCAAGGAAGCGCCCAACTACACCGTCCGGAACTGACAAGAAAATTTTACCGTATCTTTTGAGAAAAATCTTTTGCGTGGCAAAAGATTTTTCCGTATGGAGGGTTTATGCAACATCAAAGAGTGCTCGTGCTCGACTTCGGCGGGCAATACAACATGCTCATCGCGCGCCGCATCCGCGACCTCGGCGTCTACTGCGATTTGCGCGCGGATATGACGGCGGAGGAGATCGCGGCGTATGCGCCCATCGGCATCGTGCTCACGGGCGGGCCGAACAGCGTCTACGAAAAAGACGCCCCCCGTATCGAAAAAAACGTGCTCTCGCTCGGCATTCCCGTGCTCGGGATCTGCTACGGCGCCCAGCTCATCGCCCACACGCTCGGGGGGGAAGTCGGGCATGCGGCGCAGGGCGAATACGGCAAGTGCACGTTCTCCTTCACCCGCCAAAGCCCGCTCTCGGAGGGCATTCCCGCGGAGAGCCGCTGCTGGATGAGCCACACCGACCGCATTCTCTCCCTTCCCGCGGGGGTAGAGGTCCTCGCCTCGACCGCGCATTGCCCCGTCGCCGCCTTCGGCGATCCCGAGAAGAACATCTATGGCGTGCAATTCCATCCCGAGGTCGCCCACACCGAATACGGCGGCAAGCTCCTCGAGAACTTTTTATACGGCGTCTGCAAGGCCTCGGGCGATTGGACGATGAAGAACTTCGCCGCGGAGCAGATCGCCCGCCTCAAGGAAAAGCTCGGGGGCAAGAAGGTGCTCCTCGCGATGTCGGGCGGGGTGGATTCCGCCGTCGCCGCGGCCCTCGTGCATCGGGCGGTCGGGCAAAACCTCACCTGCGTGTTCGTCGACCACGGTCTGCACCGCAAGGGGGAGCCCGAGGAGGTCATGCGGGTCTTTCGCGACGGGCTCGGCATGAACCTCGTGAAGGCCGACGCGGGCGAACTGTTCCTCGATGCGCTCGCGGGCGTCACCGATCCCGAAGAGAAGCGCAAGATCATCGGGAAGCGCTTTATCGAGGTGTTCGAGAAGGAGGCAAAGCGGATCGGAAAGGTCGATTATTTGGTACAGGGTACCATTTATCCCGACGTCATCGAGAGCGGAAAGGGCAAGAGCGCCGTCATCAAGAGCCACCATAACGTGGGGGGACTGCCCGACGTCGTCGACTTCAAGGAGATCGTCGAGCCCCTGCGCGACCTCTTCAAAGACGAGGTGCGCAAGGTGGGCGAAGCGCTGGGTCTGCCCGAAAACATCGTGTGGCGCCAGCCCTGCCCCGGGCCCGCGCTCGCCATCCGCATCATGGGCGAGGTGACGCGCGAGAAGCTCGCCACCCTCCGCGACGCCGACGCCATCTTCCGCGAGGAGATCGCAAAGGCGGGCCTTTCGCGGGAGATCTGGCAGTACTTCGCCGTGATCACCGACAGCAAGACGGTGGGTGTGCAGGGGGATTTCCGCACCTACGAGAACGTGATCGCGCTCCGTGCCATCACGAGCGTCGACGCCATGACGGCCGATTGGGCGCGCATTCCCTTCGACGTTCTGGAACGCGTCTCGACGCGCATCACCAACGAGGTGAAACACGCCAACCGCGTCGTCTACGACATCACCTCCAAACCCCCCGCAACCATCGAGTGGGAATAAGAAATGCGATTTGAGGAACACAGAGGATGATCCAAGTTCGGGAACTCACGAAAATCTATAAGAGCCGCAAGGGCGGGAGCTGCACCGCGCTCGACCATATCAGTTTCACGCTCCCCGACCGCGGGTTCGTCTTTGTCGTCGGGAAGAGCGGCAGCGGCAAGACGACGCTTTTGTCCCTTCTCGGCGGATTGGATACGATCACTTCGGGCACGATCGCCGAAAACGGCAGGGAGCTCGACAAGTTCGGGCTGAAAGAGCAGGTCTGCTACCGCAATTCCACGGTCGGCTTCATCTTCCAGGATTTCCACCTCATCGATTCGTTCACCGTCCGCGAGAACGTGGCGCTCGCCCTCCAACTTCAGGGCGAAGCGAGCGAAGCGCGGGTGGAGCGGGCGCTCGAGGAGACGGGCCTTTCGGACTGCGGCGACCGCTACCCCAAGGAACTCTCGGGCGGGCAGAAGCAGCGCGTGGCGATCGCGCGGGCGATCGTGAAGCAGCCCTCCGTCATCCTCGCCGACGAGCCCACGGGCAACCTCGACAGCAAGACGACGGTGCAGATCCTCGACCTGCTCAAAGCGCTCTCGCGGGAGAAGCTCGTCGTGATCGTCTCCCACAATTTGAGCGACGCGCAGACCTATGCCGACGAACTGCTCGAGCTCTCGGACGGACGCATCTTGCAGCATGTGCGGCGCAACGAGGCGTTCGATCCGCACCTGCGGGTGGAGGGGGAGACCCTCGTCATCCCGGGCGGGGAGACGTTCGCCGCGGCGGAAGTGCAGGCGGCCTCGGCGGAAATGGCGCGGGGAACGGTGCGCAAAGTGCGGCAGGAGACCGAGCGGTTTTGCCCCTGCGCGGAGCGCGCGGCGGAGGCGAAGGAGGCGCGTCCGCTCGAAAAGAAACACATACGTCCCCGGGATCTTGGCAAAACGGCGGTCAAATTCACGCGGCGGGGCTGGATCCGCGCGGCCGTCTACGCCGTCATTTTTGCGGCGATCATGGTGGTTTTGGGGCTCTCGCAACTTATCATGAATTTCAACGGCGGCGAAGTCGTCGCAAGCGAACTTTCGAAGCGTAATTTGAACTGCTCCTCCTTCCTCAAATACGAGAACGACGCCTACGAAAGCACGGATACGAGGTATCTTGTGGACGTCGAGGAGAACGACTTCCAAAAATTCTACGATGCAGGCTACGAGGGAAAAGTTTATCCGCTGATCCATTACAGCTACTATCTCTTGGCGGATATGATAAGCACAGGGCAGGTGAAGCTGACCTTCCGAAACGACCCCTTTTCCTATCAGGAGACCTTCGGGTTGCTCATCACCGAGGAGAGCTTTGTGGAGAGGCAGTTCGGGGAGCTCAAATTCGCCGCGCTCTCCGAAGATCCCAAAGACTACGGCATCTACATCACCGATTTCAGCGCCGACATCATTTTGCGCGGGCGTGGCTTCCTCAACTACGATTCCATCTTGAACGACGCCGCAGAGATCTGGTATCGGTATGCGTACATCAACGGCGTGATCGACACGGGCTACAAGGAGCGCTATAAGGACGTCCTCCAAAAGCTCACATCCCCAAGATCTCTTCGGCGGATCTGCAAAAACTTGTGGAGAGCGAGGAGTGCGTCGCCTTCTACGACGAAATCTACCAATTTCTCAACATCGGCTACACCTTCAATCCCGACTTCATCGAATGTTCCGTTGCGGCGAATTATCGCGATTTCGTCGCCGTGGGGATCTCCACGTTCACGCGAAACGGCAAGACGTATGAGATGAGAGGGGGATTTTGGTCGGGCCCGTGGATCCAAAACGATCTGCCACTCGCGGACGATGAAATGCAAATGAATTACGGCGTATACAATCAAATTTTCAACGAAGATTATACGCCGCAAAACCTCGATACCTTCGTGCCGCACGAAGTGGTTTTCAGGTATTACACGCTGTGCGACCGCACCATGTCCGTAAAAAAGTGCGAGAAAACGATGAAAATCGTCCGCCTTTCCAATCAAGTCACTTACGGAAATGTATCCGAAACGTTGTTTCACGAACTTCGCAAGATCGAGGCCTTTCCCTTCGGCTACTACTTCGACGGCGCAGACGGACAGGAGGGGCTTCTCGTCAACGCCGCAGACGAGCTCGGGTTCATTCCCAACTCCTCGATCGGCGGCTCCATTACGACCATGACCAAAGCGGTGGGGGTATTCAGCGATTTCTTCGTCCTCATCTTCGTCGTCCTTTGCGCGGCGCTCCTGCTCCTCATGGTGCAGTTCGAACTGAAAAACATTCGCGATAAGATGCGCGAAATCGGCATCATGAAGGCGCTGGGGGCGAGGGATCTCGACCTGATCATAATTTTCGGTTTTCAGATCCTTGTCGCGGGGCTTGCGATGCTCCTGCTCTATATCGCGGGTTCGTTCGTGTTCATCGGGCTCGCCAACCGCATTCTGGTGCTCTCGCTGAATGAACTCGCGAGCAGCTCGATGGTCATGGATCTCTCCTTCCTCGCCGTGAAGTGGCGGTACATATGGCAGAATTGCCTGCTGGCGCTCGGGATCCTCCTGGTTTCCTTCCTTGCGCCCATGCTCCGCCTGCGGCACATCAAACCCACGAACGTCATCAAAGCCAAGGAGTAGCGCGCCGTGCGGCCGTGCCACGGAGAAAACAATATGGACGAAGCAACTTCGAGAACAGAACTTCTCATCGGCAAAGCGGGGGTGGAGACCCTCGCGAAGTGCCGCGTCGCCGTGTTCGGGCTCGGCGGCGTGGGCGGGTACTGCGTGGAGGCGCTCGCCCGCGCGGGCGTGGGGGCGCTCGACCTCATCGACAGCGATACGGTCGCCCCCTCCAACCTCAACCGCCAGATTTTCGCCACGGTGCACACGATCGGGCGCCGCAAGACGGAGGTCGCCCGCGAACGCATCGCCGAGGTCGCGCCGCGCTGCACCGTGCGGACGCACGAAATTTTCTATCTTCCCGAGACGGCCGCGGCGATTCCCTTTGCGGGGTACGACTACGTTGTCGACGCGATCGATACGGTCGCGGGGAAGCTCGAGATCGTGCGGCGGGCGGCGGCGGAGGGCGTCCCCGTGATCAGCGCCATGGGGGCGGGCAACAAGCTCGACCCGACGAAATTCGAGGTCGCGGACCTTGCCGAGACCTCGGTGTGCCCGCTCGCGCGGATCATGCGGCGGGAGCTCAAAAAGGAGGGGATCGAGCACCTCAAGGTCGTCTATTCCAGGGAGACGCCGCGCGTGCCGTCCGCTGCGAAGTCGCCCGCGGGCAAGCCCGTCCCGGGGAGCGTCTCTTTCGTGCCCTCGGTGATGGGGCTCATCCTCGCGGGGGAGGTGGTGAAAGACCTCATAAGCGGGGGGGACGCGATAAAAAAACGGGGGTTTGCACAGGGTTGAAGCGAGAAGATCATCGCAGCTTCGGGACAAATCCGCGCCGTGCGCGTTGGAAAGACAGGAGGGCTGTATGAAGAAACTATTTTGGTTGTTCGTTCCCGTTCTTTTGCTCGTGCTCTGCGCGTGCGGCGGCAATATGGATGGTTGGCCGAGCCTCGAATTGGGATTGGAGATCGAAACTTATGATGAAGTTTCGCTCGAATATCATCATATCTCCAAGCATTCCGATCGCATGCCGCTCGATGTCGATGAGGATTACTTCGGTACCTCGGCGGATCGGGCGCTCATCCGCGAAGTCTATCAACAGATCGACGGCTTGCCGTGTAGCGAAAAAACGTACAACAAAATCGATACGGAGAAATATACGACCAAGGTGATCGTCACGTTTTGGAAAGACGGTGAGCAGCAATATACGTTTGTATTTTTGGAATACGGTATCAAAAACGGCTATTTTGTCTTGGACAACGGGGAGATCCACAAGCATTTGGGCAATTTTTCACACATCTATGAAAGGTACAGGGAGAAATTCACCCCGTCGGAGAAGGAAACGGCATGATGGACATGACGGAACAAATCGAGGAGGGGCTGCGCAAGACGTATGCCCGCCGCCTCTTCAAACCGTTCGCGCAGGCGATCGTAAAATATAACCTCGTCGCGCCCGCGGACAGGATCGCGGTGTGCATCTCGGGCGGGAAGGACAGCATGCTCATGGCGAAGCTCTTCCAGGAGCTCAAGCGGCACAACAAGTTCCCGTTCGAGCTTGTTTTTCTCGTGATGGACCCCGGGTACAGCCCAGAAAACCGCGCGCAGATCGAGGAGAATGCCGCGTTGCTGGGGATCCCCGTCACGATCTTCGAGACGGAGATCTTCGCGCACGTCGCCGCGGCGGAGAAGTCGCCCTGCTACCTCTGCGCGCGCATGCGGCGGGGGCACCTCTATCACAGGGCGCAGGAGCTCGGCTGCAACAAGATCGCCCTCGGGCACCACTTCGACGACGTGATCGAGACCATCCTCATGGGCATGCTCTACGGCGGACAGGTGCAGACGATGCTCCCGAAAGTCCGAAGCGAGAACTTTGCGGGCATGGAGCTCATCCGCCCCATGTATTTCGTGCGCGAGAAGGACATCCTCGCCTGGAAAAACGCCTACGGTCTGCGGTTTTTGCAGTGCGCGTGCAGGCTCACGGCGCAGGCGGCGGAGGGCGCCGTGGACTCCAAGCGGCAGCGCGTGAAGGAGCTCATCCGCACGCTCAAGCGCGAGGAGCCCCAGATCGAGAAGAATATCTTCAAGAGCGTGGAAAACGTGAGCCTTTCTTCCATCGTCGCCTACAAGGATAAAAACGGCGTGAAGCACCGCTTCGACGAGGAATAATCGACCACATCCCCCCGCGTTTTCGGAAATATGCCCCAAAACAGCGCGCCTTTTTTATGCCGTCGATGACTTCGCCGCGCCCCGCCGCATTTTGCATGCGGCGGGGCGCGGCACAAAAGAGCGCCGATCGGCAGGCCCGCGCGGCTTTTTCCAAAAGGGGTTGATTTTGCGCGTCCGCCGTGCTATAATAGAAAAAAACGAGGAGGCAAGTTATGAAAAAACAGGTCAAAACGACGGAGGCGATCTTCCCGATGCCCGTGCTGCTCATCGCGACGTTCAATGCGGACGGCAGCGTCGACGTGATGAACGCGGCGTGGGGGACGATGGTCGACCGCGACGTCGTTGCGCTCAATCTCACCGAGACGCACAACACCGTGAAGAACATCAAGGCGCGCGGGGGGTTCGTTGTGCACATTGCGGACGCCGCGCACGTCGCCGAGGCGGATTACTTCGGCATGGTCAGCGGGGGCAACACGCCCGATAAATTCCAAAGGACGGGCATGACGTTCACGCCCTCCGCGCTCGTGGACGCGCCCGTCATCAACGAGCTGCCCATCGCCTTCGAGTGCAAGTTCGTCGAGTACCAGAGCGGCGCGACGGGGCTGGGCGTGATCGGAAAGGTGCTGCGCACGTCCGTCGAGGAAGCGTTCCTGGAGGACGGAAAGGTGCAGATCGGGGCGCTCGGGGCAATCGCGTTCGATCCCTACACGCACGGCTACTACAAGGTCTCGGAGCGGGTCGGCGAAGCCTTCCGCGACGGCGCCAAGCTCAAATAACGCGCACGAATCACGCGCGCACAAGAATGTTTTTCCGCAGATCCTCCCGCCGAACGGGAGGATCTTTGCTTGAAAACGTGCAATTTGCGTAACGCAGACGCAATTTGGGAAGCGGCTATGGAAAATGCGCGCGCGGGCAATTATTATGGAAACGCCTGCGCGGAAAGGGCGCGGGCAAAGGGGGAATTTCCATGGCAAAGAAGCAGATGTCGGCAAAAAAAGCGCTCGCGATCTTTACGCCGTGCATCACTGCGGTCGTCGCGATCATGCTCGCGATCGTCATCGCGGCGTCGATGTTCTGGGAGGATATCAGCCTGTATCTCTACGGGCGCGCGCAAAAATCCGACCGCGCGGTGCTCGCGGCGGGCGAGGAGCTCAGCGAGCAGATCGTCGAGGAGGGGACCGTCCTCCTCAAGAACGAAAAGGATGCGAGCGGTACGCCCGCGCTGCCCTTGAACGCCGCGGAGCTGAAACAGGTCAACGTGTTCGGCTGGGCGGCGTACGACTGGATGACGATGGCATTCGGCTCGGGCTACGCGAACACCGATCTTCCCAAGACCAAGCTCTTCCCCGCGCTCGAGGAGGCGGGCATCGGCTATAATCGGGATCTCTACGCGCTCTACGAGAACTACTACACCGCGCACAGCAAGACGTACGGCGACCAGGACTACCTCGAATACCGCGGGGGCGTCTCCTTCGGCTCCGAAGAGATCTTCGTCCTGCGCGAGCCCTCCAAGGCACAATACATGGCGCTTTCCGAGAGCGTAAGAAACTATTCGAAGGTCGGGCTCGTCGTCATCGGCAGGACGGGCAGCGAGAGCAAGGACCTCGAGCTCAAACAGGTCAAGCAGACCACGGCGGGCAGCAACGCCAAGACGACGGTGACCGATCGCCACTATCTCCAACTCTCGACCGAGGAGGAGGAGATGATTGCCGCGGCGGAGGAGCTCTGCGAGAAAGTCATCGTCATCCTGAACACGGCGAACACGATGGAGACGGGCTTCCTCGACGACCCGAAAATCGACGGCGCGCTGCTGTGCGGCATCACGGGGCTCTCGGGCGTGCGCGGGCTCATCAACGTCCTGCGCGGCTACAAGGAGGCGCCCGTGCCCGCGCTCGACGCGAACGGCGCGCCCCGCCGCAGCGCCGACGGAACGCCCGTCTATCAAACGAATGCCGACGGCACGACAAAGACGCAGACCGTGCAGGTCTCGCCCTCGGGCAGGACGGCGGATACCTATGCCTACGATATCCTCGGCACCACGCCTTCCGCCGTCAACCACGGCGATAAGGGCGCGGGCGAAAAGGGGGCGGGCACCGTCTACCTCAACTGCAAAAATGAGGACGATCGGTACGGGGCGTATGTCGATTATTCGGAAGATATCTACGTCGGCTACAAGTGGTTCGAGACGGCGGACGCCGAGGGATTTTGGGACGGCGTGGAGAACGAACACGGCAAGGGCTACGAGGGCGTCGTGCAGTATCCCTTCGGCTACGGGCTCTCCTACACCGAGTTCTCGTGGACGGTCTCCGAGGTGCGCGTAAACGGCGAAAAAACGACCACAGGTACCCTCGGAAAGGACGATACGCTCACGATCTCGGTGGAAGTGAAGAACCTCGCCGATCCGCAGGATCCCGCGGCGCGCGCAGGGGCGGATGTCGTGGAACTCTACTATGCGGCCCCCTACATCAAGGGGGGCATCGAGAAGCCCGTCCGCGTGCTCGCCGCCTTCCGCAAGACGGGGGTGCTCGCCCCCGGGCAGAGCGAGACGGTGACCTTCACCCTCTCCGCGCGGGAGATGGCCTCCTACGACTGCTACGATAAGAACAACAACGGGCACACGGGCTATGAGCTCGACGCGGGCGAATATGCGGTGATGCTCATGAAAAACGCGCACGAGCTTGGCAACATGGGGGAGACCTGTGCGGACGGCAGCGCTTCCGCCGCGCCCGAAGGCGTCCTCCGCTACACGGTCGCCGCGGCGAACTACGATACCGACCCCGTGACGGGCCAAAGCGTCGAGAACCGTTTCACGAACGCGGACGGCAAGGGCAACGATCAAACGGTGGATGCCTCCGACCTCGACGGCAGCCACGAGGAGACGCCCGTGAAATATCTCTCCCGCGCCGACTTCAAGGGGACCTATCCCGTCCGCGGCACGGCGCGCAACCGCACCGAAGAGGCCGCGCGCGTCGCACGGCAGCAGGCGCCCACCGAGGCCCAGCTCGCCTATTCGGGCGATACGGGCGCAAAGCGGACGGGCACGGCCAACGGGATGAAGTTTGCGGACATCCTCGATGTTGAGGATCCCGACGATTCCGCGTGGGCGCAGCTCATCGCGAACATCTCGGACGGCGAACTTCTGGGGCTCATCCGTGACGGCTACTTCAAGACGGCGGCCATCCCGAGCATCGGCAAGGTGCAGTACGTCGATCTCGACGGGCCGCTCGGCTTCAACACCCGCGTCACGGGCGGAAACGGCACGACGTGCTCCTTCATGGCATACCCGAGCGCGACGCTGCTCGCCCAGACGTGGAACACCGCGCTCGCCGAGGAGCTCGGGCGGTGCGTGGGCAGGGAGCGCAAGTCGATGGCGGGCCTGCGCGGCTGGTATGCGCCCGGGGCGAACACCCACCGCAATCCCTTCGGCGGCAGAAACGGGGAATATTACTCCGAGGACGCCGTGCTCTCGGGCTACATGTGCGCGGGCACCGTGAAGGGGGCGAAGGAGATGGGCGTCTATTCCTACGTGAAGCACTTCGTCGCCAACGACAGCGAATACAGCCGCGAGGGGCTCTTCACCTTCCTCACCGAACAGGCCCTCCGCGAGACCTATCTGAAACCCTTCGAGATCATGATCAAAGAGGGGGGCGGCAACGCCCTCATGACGAGCATGAACCGCCTCGGCAGAGTGTGGTCGGGCGCGAACTACGGGCTCGTCAACGAGATCGCGCGCGGTGAGTGGGGCTTCCGCGGGACGATCGTCACCGATTGGATGAATTCGGGCGAGGACTACATGCCGCCCTACCGCGGGATCTGGGCGGGCAACGATATCTGGCTCACCAACGGTCTCACGGATACCGTGTTCGATTCGGTCAAGAACCCCGTGGCGTACAAGATCGCCGAGCACGTCGCCCGCGACGTGCTGTGGACGCTGACCGATACGTTCCGCGCCGAGAAAACGTTCGACCCCACCGTGAAGATCGACCTCAGCGAGGGAGCGACCTACAACAACACATGGGTGTGGTACGTCGTTCTCGTCGAGCTCGCGCTCGCGGCGGGCGCCGCAGGCATGGGATTCGTCCTCGGCCGCGCGATCGTAAGGAGCCGTCGGCGCACTCCCCCCGCGCCGCAGCAAGCGGAAGGCGATCCGCCGGCGGAAGAGAACGGCGAGGCCTGACCGAACGGCGCCGCCCCCGCCCTTCCCGAAAAATCGGGAAGGGCGGGGGCGGATCCTTTTCAAAAACCTTGACAAAAGCGGGACTTTCTGGTATAATTTCATCGAGGTCCCTATGAGAAACATCGCGATCGTCGAGGACGAGGACGCCGCAGCCGAAGCGCTTGCGGCGCACATCGGGCAATACGCCAAGGTCTGCGGGCAGGAGTTCCATATCACCCGCTTCCGCGACGCCGTATCCTTTTTGGAGGGGTACAAGGCGCTGTATTCGGTCGTCTTTATGGACATCCAGATGCCCCACCGCGACGGCATGAGCGCCGCCGTGGATCTCCGCGCGATCGATAAGACGGTCTCCATCGTCTTTATCACCAATCTCATGCAATACGCGCAGAAGGGCTATGAGGTGGACGCCGTCGCCTACCTCATCAAGCCCGTGAGCTACTACGATTTCGCCCTCAAATTCCGCAAGGCGCTCGACGTCTATGTGATGAACACCGAGCGCTCGGTCACGGTGAACACCGCGGGCGGGCTGTGCCGCATCTCCACCGAGAAGCTCATGTATGTGGAGATCGTCCGCCACCGCCTCTATTATCACCTCGTCGACGGCGTGGTCGAGATCACGGGCGTCCTCTACAAGGTGGAGGAGGAACTGCGCGCGTTCGGCTTTCTGCGCTGCAACCAGTGCTATCTCGTCAACCCGAAGTTCATCGTGAGCATCAAGGGACAGGAAGTGCAGGTCGGCAACGAGAGGCTCGCGATCAGCCGCCCCCGCCGCAACGCCTTCCTCGCCGAGCTCGCCGATTGGTACGCGGGCAGGGAGGGGCGCCGTGAGTGAAATTTTCCGCCTCTACGGGATCGTCATCGCGGAATTCCTCGCGGAGCTCTTCGTCTTTTGCGCGATGTTCCTCTCCCGCGCCGAGCGGGCGCGCGGCTTTTGGTGGAAGCTCGTCCTCTCGCTCGCGGGTCTCTTTGCGCTCGGCGTCCCGGTCGCATGGTTCTATACCGCCTTCGGGGAGATGGTCTGGGGGCGCGTCTTCGTCTATCTCGTGCTCTTTGGCGCGGTCATCCTGCTCGCGGCGTGGTGCTTTTCGGAGCGGTTCTTCACCGTGCTCTTTTGCTGTACGCTCGCCTATGCCGCGCAGAACCTCGTCTATAAGCTCTTCCTTCTCCTGTGGACGGGCGGCGAGGCGCTGCGGCTTTTCGACCGTTGGGGGGCGCATTTCGACCTCTTCTACCGCCTTTTCTACTACTTCTTCTTCGCGGCGGCGGCGTGCGCCGTCTACTTCCTCTTCGTGCGCGGCGTCACCAAACGGTTGCAGGGGTGCGAGCTCGATCACCGCATGCTCGCGATCACCGTGTTCGTGCTCGGGATCACCATCCTGCTCTGTTCGTTGGAGGACGTCTACTTCGCCAAACTGTGCGTGGGGCGGGAGAACCGCTTCGATCGGCCCGAATACGTCGTCCTGCGCGAGACGGGCAACGCCTTCTCGGCGGTCTGCTGCGTGATCGTGTTCCTGCTCGCCGCAAAGACGGTCGTCGCCCGCGAGCTCGGCCGCGAGGTGGAGCAACTCAAATACGCCATCTTGCAGAGCGAACGGCAGTACCGCATCTCCAAGGAGACGATCGACCTCATCAACATCAAGTGCCACGATATCCGCTACCGCCTCGGCATGCTCGCCGAGCAGGGCTCGGGGCTCGAGGAGCTTAAGCGCAGCATCGCCATCTACGATTCCCGCATCTCGACGGGCAGCCCCCTCCTCGACGTGCTCCTCACCGAGAAGAGCCTCTTCTGCGAACAGAACCGTATCAACATGTCCTGCATGATCGACGGCGGCAAGCTCTCCTTCATAGAAGAGGGGGACCTGTATTGTTTATTTGCGAATTTGGTCGACAACGCGCTCGAAGCCGTGAAGGGCGCGGCGCCCGAGCGGCGGGTCATCGATCTCGTCGTAAAATCCAAAGACGGTCTGCTTCTCATCCAGGAGGAGAACTACTTCGACGGGGCGCTGGACTTCGAGGACGGCCTGCCTTTGACGACGAAGGAGGGCGCGGGGCACGGCTTCGGCATGCGGAGCATCCGCCTCATCGCCCGCAAATACGGCGGCGAGCTCTCGGTCTTTGCGCACGGGGACGTGTTCTCGCTGAACATCATCTTCGGCAGGCCCGATCGCCCCGCGTCCTGAAAAAAACCTCTGCAATCGGTGTAAAAATCCTGCAATTTAGGAAATATCTCTTGACGGGGATGTTTCCGCTTTTTTATACTGCGGAAGAGGGACCGCAGAAGAAGAGCGGATCCCGAGAAGAGGAGGAAATCATGAAAGCAACGAAAGTTCTTGCGGCATGCGCGCTCCTTGCGCTGGGCGTCGGCGTGCTCGCAGCCTGCAACCAAACGCCGCTCACCGACGCGCCCCTCACGGGCGAGACCGTCGCCGATTTTTCCGCGGGCGATCCCGGGGAAAAGGTGCTGTTCGCCTCGGACGGCTGGTCCAACGGCGGATCGTTCAACACTGTCTGGACGGCGGGCAACCTCTCCTATAAAGATGGCGCCCTGCACCTCGGCATCACCGAAGAGGAGAAGTCGGCGTGGATGGACGGCCAAGAGGTGAAATACAACTACACCTCGGGCGAAGCGCGCACGACGTATTACTACGGCTACGGCGACTACGAGGTCCGCATGAAGCCCACCGACGCGAAGGGCACGGCGAGCACCTTCTTCGTCTGCACGGGCAACTACGATAAGACGCCCGAGGGCGTCGAGAACCCTTGGGACGAGATCGACATCGAATTCCTCGGCAAGAGTCCCACGAAGGTGCAGTTCAACTACTTCGCGAACGGAAAGGGCGGGCACGAGCACATGTACGACCTCGGCTTCGACGCGAGCAAGGAGTTCCACAACTACGGCTTCCGCTGGGCGGAGACCTATATCACATGGTTTGTGGACGGCGTGCCCGTCTACCGCGTCGAGAAGCCCGCGAAGGGGGACTTCCCGCAGACGGCGGGCAGGATCCTCATGAACTATTGGTGCGGCAACAAGGATGGCGAGGGCTGGATGGGCAAGTTCGCGGGTCCCGACGGCAAGACCGCCGACTACGCGTGGATCAAGACCTCCGCCGCCAAGCAGAACCCGCCCATGGGCGATCCCTATCCCGATCTTCCCGAGCCCCAGCCGACGCCCGGCGGCGACGAGACCGATTGGAGCAAGATCGCGGCGCAGGATCTCGCGTTTGCCTCCACCGAGAAGTACACCGTGACGCCCGCCGCGGATAAGAAGTCCGCGCAGGTCACCTATTCGGGCGTGACGACCGATTATTTCAACATCGAGATGAATATCGCTTCGCTCTCCGCGGGCAAGAACGCCATGGCGCTCACGCTCAAAAACAACGGCACGGCGCCCGTGAATGTGCGGATCAACCTCGTCAACGCACAAAAACTCGCCGAACAGGCGCAGAATTCCGCCGTCAATACGTCGGCGACGCAGGACGGCGCCGCCGTCCGCACCGACCTCGAATGGGGCGGCTCCTACTTCGATCTCGCAGCGGGGAAAGAGTCGGAGTGCGTCGTGATGTTCGAGGGCACCGCCGATCTGCTGCAGCTCATGATCGATTCCGCCATTTACGGCAACACCGAGGCGAAGAGCGGCGATCTCACCGTCTCCGCCCTCAAATTTGCGGGCGCGGGCGCGAGCGATACGCCTTCGGTCCCCGCGGGGGATCCTGTCGCCCTCACCTTCAACGTGGAGGCGAATGCGGGCTACACCGTGACGGCGGGCGCGGACAACAAGTCGGCGACGCTCGCCTACCAAGGCAAGGGCAACACCTATAAGCCCGTGACGGCGGAATGCGCCGCACTTGCCGCGGGGAAGAACGTCTTTACCGTTACGATCAAGAACAACAAGGCGGAGCCCGTCACTGTCCGCGTCGACGTTCAGGGCACGACGTCCGTCTCCACGGGCGACGGAAGCAGCACCGATTGCACCAACGTCTCCGCGACCTGCGTGGGCGGCAGCGGCCTCTACACGGATACGACGTGGGGCGGCACCAAGGTCACCCTTGCGGCGAACGAGGAGGTCACCCTCACGATCGTCTACGACGCGACGATGGCGCAGGGCGCGGTGAAGAACATTCTGATCTTCGTCGATTCCATGGGCGGCGACGTGAACGACCACGACGCGAACGTCACGGTGAGCGGTTTCGTGTTCTCGACGAAGCAAAATTAAGGCGAATAAAGAAAGAGGTCTCCTCGCGAAACAGAGGGGGCCTCTATTGTTTTTTCGCCTTTTTCGGAGCACGATCGCGCGAAAAAAGCGCGCCTTTCTGCGCCCCGCAACCGTATTTTCTCCCCTCAAATCCCATCTCTCTCCCGCATATACAAACAAGCGAAAGGCAAAACCTTTCGCTTGTTTGTGGTCGAGGAGACGGGATTTGCCGCTTGTGCGCGGCGCACGATTGACAATGGTTCATTGTCAAGTCGGCGGTAGAGCCCGCCGACCTGCGCGGTATTTGCGCGTGGAAGGGCACAAATACCGCTTGTCTCCCCTCAAATCCCATCTCTCTCCCGCATATACAAACAAGCGAAAGGCAAAACCTTTCGCTTGTTTGTGGTCGAG
>CANQKF010000025.1 GCA_947624445.1 uncultured Clostridia bacterium
ATTCGGACTTCGTACCTCGGGATCCTTACTTCGCACTTCGTGCTCGTGCCGCGCTTGGTGTACAAATAGAAGCCGCGCGCGGGGCACATTCGTTCAGGATGACGTCGTTTCCCCCGTTTCGCCATTCCCCGCGTCGCCCTTTTCACTCTGTTCGGGTGTTTCGGCGGGCTCGGGTTCCGCGGTCTCCGTTTCTCCGTTCTCCGTGTTCTCCGTGTCGTTCTCGTTGTTCTCGCCGCTTTCTCCGTTCTCCGTGTTCTCCGTGCCGTTCTCGCCGCTCTCTCCGTTCTCCGTGTCGTTCTCGTTGTTCTCGCCGCTTTCCGTGCCGTTTTCCGCTTCGGCGGTTGCGCCGCCGCGCGCCGCGAGCAGGGGCGGGACGAGGAAGAGCAGGAGCACGAGGATGATGGGCAGCATCACGCAGACCATCATGCCCACGGGCGTCTGGACGAACAGGAACACTTTGCCCATGCCCTTCAGGCGCGTTTTGTAGACGCCGAGGATCTGCTCGGCGCGCACCGAGCCGTCGTCGGGGGCGTTGTTGGCGTCGCCCTGCGTAATATAGACGGTGACGCCGTTTTCGTCCTGCGTGACCTCTTTGATGCGGTGGGTGACATAGGTGCTCCCGCTGTGGAAGCAGATGATATCGCCCGCCTGATAGGTTGCGTCGTCCTGCGTGTTGCGGATGAGCACGAGGTCGTCCTCATCGAACACGGGCGACATGCTGCCCGTTTGGACCATCAGCGGCGTATACCCGAAGCAGCTCGGCGGGACGTCGCTATGGATCCAGGAGCTGAAAAGGAGCGTCGTCGAGATGATGAAGCCGGGCAGGAGCAGCACGCAGAGGATGATCCCGATGATGTTATACACGGTGAAGATCCGCTGCTTTTGCTTGCCGCCTTGGGCTTGGGATTCGCTCTGTGATTCGCTCTCTTCGGGCGCGGCTTCGCTCTCTTCGGGCGAAGTTTCATCGGGTGACGCTTCGCCCTGCGCCTCGGCCGTATTCCGATCGGGATCGGGCGCACCCGTTTGCGGTTCTGCGGCGGGTTGCGGCGCCCCGTCGGGCGCAGTCTCCTGCGGCGCGGCGCCGCTCGTTGTCTCTTCGGATGCCATTTGGATCGATTTCCTCCTTCCTGCGTTGCCGCCCGGAACGACATAATCCGCATTATGTTGTAAAATACAGGACGATTTGACAAATAAACGCACGAAAATACGCGCTTAAAAAATTGTTAAGCGAATTAAACCTGTTAAGACTTGTTAAATTTTTTTATTTTTTGCGCTTCAACGCTTGACAAATTCCCAAAAGAGTGATATATAAAATGTCATAAAGCGAATTGCTGTAGATGGGGTGGCAAAATCTTACCCGTTTCTGCAACATAATGCGGATTATGTCGTCGTCGGGGGTTTTCGGCGGCTTTTTTTATAGGATCAG
Source organism: uncultured Clostridia bacterium (assembly GCA_947624445.1). Taxonomy (GTDB): domain Bacteria; phylum Bacillota; class Clostridia; order Christensenellales; family Borkfalkiaceae; genus Gallimonas. The sequence continues at coordinate 1,427 of CANQKF010000025.1, forward strand.
CCGCATGGATTCCATTCTGCGGCGGTGCTCCGTGCCCGTGCTGACGATGTAGATCCTCGTCGTGTTGATGCTGCTGTGCCCGAGGATATCCGCGAGTTTTGCGAGGTCCTTTTCGATGCCGTAGAACACGCGCGCGAACAGGTGGCGCAGATTGTGCGGGAACACCTTTTTCGGGTTGACGTTTGCCGTTTTGCAGAGCGATTTCATCTCCCGCCAGATGTTGGCGCGATCCATCGGCCTGCCCGTGCGGGTGATAAAGATCGCCCCGTATGCGATTTTCCGCCGCGCGATATAGGAAAGCAGCTTTTTTTGCAGGGGCCTTACGAGAAAGACCGTCCGCGCCTTGCCTTTGAGCGAGACGACGGCCTCGCCGCTTTTTACCGCCTCCGCCGTGATGAATTTCAGTTCGCTCACGCGGATGCCCGTCCCGCAGATGGTCTGCAAGATGAGGTCGAGGCGCTCGTTGCGCCTGCTCTGCGCCGCGCGGCACAGGCGCTCATATTCCGCTTTGGAGAGCTCCCTTTCCTCGGGACAAAAGATCTGCCGCTGAACTTTTAAGGTTTTCACCTTGCAATCGTGCCTGCCCAGGAACCCGAACAGGCTGTAGAGACTTGCCAGCGCCGAGTTGACGCTGCGCACCGCGAAACCGCTTTCGAGCAGCCGCTCTTTGTAGCCGATGGCGAGGTTTTTCGTCACCGCTTTTCCGCCCGCGAACGCCGCAAAGGCGCGCACGTCCCGCAGGTATTTTTCCACGGTATTCCTGCTCTTTTCCTCGCGATCGAGGTGCGCCCGAAAATCTTTCAAGACGCGTTCTGTGATGATCGTTTCCACGTTGTTTTCCTCCTCCGCCGTATTTTTTGCGGTAAATATATTTTACACAAAAAGCCCGCCGAGGGTATGGGTAGAACAACAGGAAATTGCGATGAAATTTCAAAAACTCATAGAAGGGGGGGCAAGCGCCGAAATTTTTCCGCAAAATCCCCCGGAGGAATGTTTTTAAGCGCCTGAAATCAAGCATGAAACAAGCGGATGCCGAAACCGGGGAAATAAATTCGGGTTATAGGAAAAAAGACGGGGGACGCCCGTCTTTTTTCGTGGAAAAAGCAAATGAAATTTGCGCGATAACCGCAAAAATTTTATCCGCGGGGATCTGCGGGCGGAAGGTTTGCGTAGATCGAGTTGCCCGCGGCGTCGATCGCGACGACGAGCGGGAAATCCTCCACTTCGAAACGGTAGACCGCCTCGGAGAGCAGATCGGGGAAGGCGACGCATTCGCTGTGCTTCACGGCGTTCCCGTAGAGGGCGCCCGCCCCGCCGATCGCGGCAAAGTAGACCCCGCCGTTGCGTTTGAGCGCGGCGACGACCTCCGCGCTCATCTCACCCTTGCCGATCATCCCGCCCAGCCCGAGATCGAGCAGGCGCGGGGCGAAGCTGTTCATGCGGGCGGAAGTGGTGGGGCCGCAGCTCCCCGAGGCCTTTCCCGCGGGCGCGGGACAGGGCCCTGCGTAGTAGATGAAAGCGTTTTCGAGGGGGAATGGGGTCGTTTTTTTGGCGTCGAGCAGGGCGAAGATGCGCTTGTGGGCGCAGTCGCGGGCGGTGTAGATCGTCCCCGAGAGCAGCACGCATTCCCCCGCGTGCAGCGCGCCGCGTTCGGCCTTGGAGAGGGGAAGAGCAATGCGTTTCATAGCGTGCCCTCCTCGTGCCGCACGCAGTGGCACTGGATGTTGACGGCGACGGGCAGCCCCGCGATGTGGGTGGGGGCGACTTCGCAGAGCACCTTGAGCGCGGTGATCTTCCCCCCGAAGCCCTGCGCGCCGATGCCGAGCGCGTTGATGCGGGCGAGCGCCTCTTCCTCGATGGAGGCGACGTCCTCCCGCGGGTTTTTCGAACCCAAATCGCGGAACAGCGCCTTCTTGGCGAGCAGGGTGCAGCCATCGAAGCTGCCGCCGATGCCCACGCCCACGACGACGGGCGGACAGGGGCGGGACCCCGCCTTTTTCACGGTCTCCACGATCGCGCGGAGGACGCCCTCCCTGCCCTCGGCGGGGGTGAGCATGCAGACGGCGCTCATGTTCTCGCTGCCGAATCCCTTGGGCAAAAGACGGACCCTCACCCCGTCGCCCGCGACGATCTCCACGTGCAGATGGGCGGGGGTGTTGTCGCCCGTGTTGACGCGGGTGAGCGGATCGCAGATGCTCTTGCGGAAATTCCCGTCGGCATACGCCCTGCGCACGCCCGCGTTCACGGCGTCTTGCAGCAGCCCGCCCGTGAGCGCGACGTCCTGCCCGAGTTCGAGAAAGACGGCGGTCATGCCCGTATCCTGGCAGACGGGCATCTGCGTGGCCTGCGCAATCTCCGCGTTTTGCAAGACGGTCCCGAGCGCGAATTTCGCCGCGCCCGTCTCCTCCCGCTCGGCGCGGACGAGGGCGGAGAGGCAATCCTCCGCGATCGTGACGCCCGCCCGCCGCGCGAGGCGGTAGACGAGATCTTCGATTTGTTCGACATTCAAAGTTCGCATAAAGAGCTCCTTGCGTTCTATTATAAAAAGAAATTTTCCAAAAGACAAGCGTTTCATTTGAACTTTCGGGGAAAATCCTGTATAATAGCGGTATGGAACAGGCATCCGCGCCCGAGGGCGCTCCCGAACAGAAAAAATTCTTGCCCGAGGCCGGCATTGCGTATTCGCTTTCCGCCGTCCTCTCGGTGCTGCTCGCCTTTCTGGTCTCGGCGATCTTCCTCGCCGTGCTGAAAGAGGGCTACGGCGAAAATCTCGCCTATAAATTTCTCGCCTTTCTCGTGCCCCAGCTCTGCCTGATGGGGGTCGCGCTGATCTATTTCCGCAGATCCCGCTATCCCGCGCGCCGCGTCTACGCCCCCTGCAAGTGGTATTACTACCTGCTCGCGCTCGCCGTCGCCTTCGGGCTCTTGTTTGCGTTCAACCGCCTCAACGACCTCTTCGTGCGCCTTCTCGAACTTATGGGCTACACGCCGCAGGCGAAGCGGGAGGGGTACGTCGCCTCGGTCACCGACGCCATGCTCTCGGGCCCGATGATCCTGCCCGCCCTGCTCATCATCGCCGTGCTGCCCGCCGTGTTCGAAGAGACGCTCTTCCGCGGCGTCACGGTGGGGGCGATGCGTTCCTCGGGCTGGGGGGAGGTCTCCACGGTGCTCGTCTCGGGCGCGCTCTTCTCGCTCTTCCACGGCAATCCCGAGCAGACGGTCTACCAATTCGCCTGCGGGGCGTGCTACGGGCTGCTCGCGGTGCGCAGCGGGAGCATTTTCCCGACCATGCTCGCGCATTTCTCCAACAACGCGTTCATCCTCATTCTCGGCGCCGTGAAGGGCGTCGCGTGGGAATTTTCGCCGACGGCTTCCGTCGTCCTCTCCGTCGCGGGCGGAGTTTTGCTCGCGGGCGCCGTGCTCTTTCTGATCTTTTGGCGGCCCGCCTCCGCAAAGGACGCAATGCGCGTCCCCGGAGACGGACCAACGGCGGGGAAGGCGCGCCTGCCTGGGGGGAAGGGGTACTTCCTCATGGCGGGGATCGGCATGGCGACCTGCGCCGTGCAGTGGATCGCGGTGCTCGCGGAGGGATTGGGCGCATGATCCGCGTGCGCGTCGTCTGCGTGGGCAAGCTGCGCGAGCGCCACTGGCGGGAGGCGTGCGCGGAGTACGAAAAGCGGCTTGCGCGCTTCTGCAAGCTCGAGATCTGCGAACTCGCCGAGCGGCGGACGCCCGAGGAGGAGCAGGAGGAGATCTTGCGGTCGCTGCGCGGGGAGACGGTCGTGCTCGCCGTCGAGGGGCGGGAAGTCTCCTCGGAGGAATTCTCGGGGCTCGTCGGGGGATACGTCGACCGCGGCGCCGAACTCACCTTCGTGATCGGCTCCTCGGAGGGGCTGGCGCAGGGCGTGAAGGCGGCGGCGAAGGAGAAGATCTCCTTCTCGCGGATGACCTTCCCGCACCAGATGTTCCGCGCCGTGCTTCTGGAACAGCTCTACCGCGCCTTCATGATCCGCGCGGGCAGCGAATACCACAAATAGCAAAACGCGGGGCACATAGATCGATCTTTCGGCATATGCTGTAGAATGAATGTCTTTGAAGAAGTGCGTGCGTTCTATGGCGCATACCGCGGAGAAAAGCGCGTCATCGGCTACAGCGAAGAGGGACGGGAAATCTACGCTATGCTTGCGGGCTCGGCTTCGGCAAACTGCGGCATCGCCCAATATGCCATCCACGCGCGGGAATACATTACCGCGCTGCTCGCCCTCGAACATGCGCGGCTGGGCGTCCGCACGGGCGGCGTCTGGATCGTGCCCCTCGTCAATCCCGATGGGGCGCTTCTCGTCGAAACGGGTCCTTCGAGCCTCTCGCCCGCACGCAGGGCGCTCGTCCGTTCGCTCAACGGGAGCGACGACTTCTCGCTCTGGAAGGCGAACGCCGAGGGGGTCGATCTCAACCTGAATTTCGACGCGCGCTGGGGCAGCGGAGCGGGCAATCTGCGCCGTCCCGCCCCCGCGGGGTACATCGGCAAGGCGCCGCTCTCGGCGAAGGAGAGCCGCGCCCTCGCGGAGTTCACCCTCGCCGTGCGCCCCAAATTCACCGTGAGCTGGCACACCAAGGGCGAGGAGATCTATTGGGAATTTCATCAGCTGCGCACGCGGCGGCGGGATAGGAAGTACGCCGAAGTGCTCTCGAGGGCGACGGGGTATCCCCTCGTCACCGTGAAGAATTCCGCGGGCGGCTACAAGGATTGGTGCATCGAGAAGCTCGGCATACCCGCCTTCACGGTGGAGACGGGCGCCGACGAGGCGCGGCATCCCCTCGGGCGGGACGCGCTCATCCCGATCGTCGCCCACGACCTCGACGCCCTCGTCATGCTCACGGAGGCATTCGGATAGGAATCAACATGCAGGAGAAGTTCATGCGCGAGGCCCTGCGCCTCGCAAAAAAGGCGAAAGACCTCGGCGAGGTCCCCATCGGCGCGGTGGTCGTTCTCGGCGGGAAGGTCATCGGGCGGGGGTACAATCTGCGCACGCGAATGCAGATGGCGACCCAGCATGCCGAGATCCGCGCGATCGACCGCGCGTGCAGAAAACTGCACAGCTGGCGGCTTGAGGGCGCGGAGATCTATGTCACCCTCGAGCCCTGCCCGATGTGCATGGGCGCGATCTTGAATTCGCGCATCGAACGGGTGTATTTCGGCGCATATGAGCAGAAGGGCAGAAGTCTCACCCGGGCGCTCGCCGCGGCGAACCTCCTGAACCACACGGTGGAGGTGGAGGGGGGGATCCTCGAGGCGGAATGTTCGGAGCTGCTCTCCGCGTTCTTCCGCGAGATGCGTCTCCGCGAAAAACAAAAGCCGCAGGCGTAAACCCTGCGGGCAAAATCGGCAACAAAATCGGCACGGCGAACCATCCGCCACGCCGATTTTTTCGTTTCAAAGGATTTTTCTCCGTGCGACGGTTTTTGTGGGGGACCGCATGCCGTGGGTGCGCGGAAAGAGCAAAATTTGCGCATTTTTCAAGAATTTTCCATAAAAAATCAAAGAAAAACCATTATTTCGAAATTTTTCGAAATAACAATCAAAGCAGCGTTCCGTATTCCTCGTAGAGGGCGTCGGCTTGGGCGCGGAGGGCGTCGAGCTCCGTTGCGATTTCGTGCACCTTGCGGTAGTCCGCCGCGTGTTCGAGCATGGCGGCGTTGAGTTCGGCTTCCCGCCGTTCGAGCGTTTCGAGCGCCGTCTCGATCTCCTTTTGCCGCCGCTTGCGGTTTGCCTCCGCTGCGCGCTCCTTTGCCGAGCGGTGCTCGCCCCTTTCCTTGGGCTGAGCCGCCGTCGGCTTTTTTTCTGCGCGCTTTTCGGTAAGATACTGCGCGTACCCGCCCGCAAAGCAGCGGAGCTGCTTCTCCTCGATCGCCCAGATCTTGGTCGCGATTCCCTCGATGAACCTGCGGTCGTGCGAGACGAAGAGGATGGTCCCTTCGAAGGCGCGGAGGGCGTCCTCGAGCGCCTCGCGGGCGGGAAGATCGAGGTGGTTGGTGGGCTCGTCGAGGAGCAGCACGTTCGCGTGCGCCATCTCGAGGATGGCGAGGGCGAGCTTGGCGCGTTGGCCGCCCGAGAGTTCCCCGACCTTCTTTTCGATGTCCTCGGCGAGCAGTCCCGCCGCGGCGAGCGTCGCCCGCGCTTCGGTCTGGGAAAGGCGCGGGAAGCGCCCCCAATAGGCTTCGAGGGTGCGCTCCCCGGGGTCGAGGTCGGCGTTCTCCTGGTCGTAGTAGGCGATTTTGGCGTACTTCCCGATCTCCACGCGGCGGTCGCCCGAGAGAAGGAATTTCAGCAGTGTGCTCTTGCCCGTGCCGTTTTCGCCGACGAGCGCGCACTTCTCGCCCCGCATGAGGGTGAACTCCGCGCCCTGCAAGAGCTGCTTTTCGGCGGCGAAGAGATCGAACCCGCGGCAGGCGATCACCCGTTCGTAGGGGAGCTCCTCGAAGGTGAAGCGGAAGCGCGGGGGCGGGGGCGGAGGCGCGGGGCGCTCCGCGATCTCCATGCGCTCGAGCTTGTTCACCCGCGAGAGGGCGCTCTTCGCGGTCGTCGCGCGGACGATGTTCCGATCAACATAATCCTTGAGCTTCGCGATCTCCTCCTGCCGGCGGCGGAAGGCGCGGAGCTCCTCTTCATAGCGCGCCGCCTTGAGTTCCTTATAGACGCTGTAATTCCCCTTGAAGGAGGAGAGCCGCCCGTGCTCGAGCTCGAGGGTGCGCGTCGTGAGGCGGTCGAGGAAGTAGCGGTCGTGGGAGACGATGAGCAGCGCTCCCTTGTACCCCGAGAGGTAGTCCTCGAGCCAGAAGAGGGCGGGAAGATCGAGGTGGTTGGTGGGCTCGTCGAGAATGAGGAGCTCGGGCGCCTCGAGGAGCAGACGGCACAGTTTGAGGCGAGTCTTTTCGCCGCCGCTCATCGTGGAGACGACCTGCTCCGTGCGTCCCCCGAAGCCCATGCCGCCGAGCACGGTGCGGATGCGCACCTCATAGCCGTAGCTGTCCCGCGCCGCGATGCGCTTCTCCAAATGCTCGATCCGCGCCGAAAGAATTGCCACATCCCCACCCGTTGCCGTGGAATACGCCGCCTGCGCCGCGCGGAGATCGGCAAGGAGTTTCTCGTCCTCGCGGAACACTTCCTTCATCGCGGAGTACACGGTATCCTCCGATTCGAAGCCGCCCGTCTGGGGCAGGTCGCCAATGCGCAGGCCGGCTTTCCGCGTCACCATGCCCGCGTCGGGCGTGAGCTCGCCGAGGATGAGCTTCAGGACGGTCGTCTTTCCCTCGCCGTTGCCACCCACAAAGCCGATGCGCTCGCCCTCGTGCATGGCGAAAGAGACGTCCCGCACAACGGGCGCGCCGTAGCCGAAGGTGACGTTTTCGAGTTGAAAGAGCATAGGAGCCCTCCTTGCGGAACAAACTGCATATGTCCCCCCGCTTTTTTCGGGGGAAGAGGAAAAAATGCGCAAAAAAGACAAAAAACTCGCCGCGGTCCGCAGGGTGGAAGCGCGGCTCAAGGCGGCCTCGCCCGTCGAAGCGGGACGGCTCACCAAGGTGCTCATCGAGCTCAAAGATCAGTTGCTCGGCGGCGAATGATCCCACACGGGGATGTAGGCCTTCGAGGCGCTCTCCTTGCCCTGCGCGTAGATGGAGGCGAACCCGAGCGCCTCGGCATAGCCGAGCACGCGGCGGTATTCGCGCGCGGTCACCCGGCGGTTGAGCTCGGGAAAGCCCGCGATGTCGCCCATCGGCGTATATTGCCGCATGATGGAGAGGGGGGCCTCCGCGGGAAGCACGCCTTTCAGGAAGTCGAGCACCCGCAGCGAATCCGAGCCGCAGCCCGGGAGCACGAGATGCCGCACGAGGATGCCCCGCCGCATCGCGCTGCCTTCAAAGACCACGGGCGTCTGCGCCATGAACTCTATGGCGCGGCTCGCATAGGCGAAGTAATCCTCCCGCCCCGTGTAGCGCGCGGAGAGCTGCGGATCGAAAAATTTCAGATCGGGCAGCCAGATATCGACGTAAGGGGCGATGCGTTCGAGCGCGTCGCGCTTGGCGTATCCCCCCGAATTATAGACCACAGGTACCCGCGTTTTGCGGTAGGCGAGCGCCTCCGCGACGAGATCGGATACATGGTCGGGCGTCACGAGATCGATGCAGTCCGCGCCCATCGCTTCGAGCGCGGCGAAGATCTCGGCGAGCTCCTTCGGGCGGACGGGCGTGCCCCGCATGGCGCGGGAGACCTCGTAATTCTGGCAAAAAACGCATCGGAGCGCACAGCCGCCGAAAAAGACCGCGCCCGCGCCGTTCGTGTGGCAGATGGGGGGCTCCTCGTAGGGATGCAGACCGTATTTCGCGACGGTCAGCCCCGCCGTTCCGCACCGCCCGACGCGCACCGAACGGTCCGCCCCGCACGCCACGGGGCAAAGCGTGCAATTTTTACGGCTCAAATCGCTCATACGGAGATTATAGCAGACTTTTCCCGAAAATGCAACCCGTTTTCGCCGTTTGCCCGCTGCTCCATGGCGGCGGAGCGCCTCCCAACCGCCCCTGTCAGTTCGCCGCAAGTCCGCCACACGCCCGCAGCATGTTCTCCCGCCCTCTGCAAATCCCAAAAGGCACAAAAAAAGCGGCGCAAGCGCCGCGGAAGGTTGGGTTCAAGCGTCCAGCGTAACAAGATCATCGAGCGTCACGTGGAAATATTGGGCGAGGGCAACGAGCGAGGAAAGCGTCGGTTCGCGCAGGCTGTTCTCCCACAGACTGATGATCCCTTTGCTCACCCCGATGCCCTGCGCAAGCTCCACTTGCCCGATCCCGCGTTCCCGCCGCAGCGCCGCAAGATTCTTTCCGAAATCCGTTTTCATGTGAACATTTTCTCACAAAAGAAAGAAAAATGCTTGACTTCTTACAATAGTAAGAATATAATGAAAGAAATCCAAAGAAAGGAGAAGAGAAATGAAAAGAATCAAACACTCAACGCTTGCGAAAATCAAGCGCGGCTTCACGCTTGTGGAGCTCGTGATCGTGATCGCCGTCATCGCGATTTTGGCCGCCGTTTTGATCCCGACGTTCATCACCGTGATCGACAGCGCCAACAACAGTGCCGACGTCCAGCTTGCCCGCAATCTGAACACTGCGCTCGCCGAAGCGCAGATCGATTCGGACATCGCGTCGTCCGCGCAAAACATCCGTCACAAGGTGAAGGAGTTCGGCTACGACGCCGATCAGCTCGTCACCAAGAAGTCGGGGAATGTCATCGTTTATAACAAGCAAACGCAGCGCGCCGAGGTGGTCGATATCTCCAAAATCGAGGAAGGAGATCTCGTTCCCGCCTACTATGCGGAAGAAGTCATCAACGGCTACATCATTATCAGCACGGCCGGCAACGACCTCGCCGAAGCGCTCTACGAGCTCTCCAATTTGCCCTCGGAGGCAGAACTTGCGTCACTTGCGGTTACGTCCTCTTCGGCAAACGCTGTGCCCATGGGCAAGGCAGTCCCGCTCGATGCCGCTCCTTCCGAAAAATTGGGTGCGTATGTGAAGAACGCATTGGGTCGTATCGGCAACTCCGAAATCCGTAGTGTGGTCACGACAGTTATCAAATCTACCATCTACATCACTGCAGACGCAAAAATGATTACTATTGATATAGATGGGGATACCGTTACCGTAAATACAATTGAAACGGAGGATATCGAACAAAGAGTAGGCTCCACGCTTCCGGAAACAAGTTATCATACAAGAGTGGTTTTCAGTGAAGCTATGCCCGATGAGGTTACTTTCGATGTAAAGAATCTCATGAAGAGCAATTCCGCCCTGCAAATCATTATTCCTGAATCCGTGAATGTAGAAAATTCGTATACGGGTAGCTATGACGATATGCCCACTTTCTCGGGAAAAACCGACGACTGCAATCTTCCGAGCGAAAAAGTGGCTTCTGTAAACACAGTAAAGGCGACTGTTGAGGCGGGCGATGAGGCACCGTTCCTTTACAACGCCGATCAGATCTACACTTCCGATTTTGGTAATTCCTTCGAGCAGACCCTTGCGATGGCGGCCAGGATCCATGAGGTAGAGGGCAAGCAAGAGAAAACGATCCGCTTGGTCGTCAACGGAAAAGTTACCATTACCCATGACGTAACAATTCCCGATTATGTCGATGTCCAGATTCCTTTTGCAATCGGCAACAACAATGCAAAAACACTGATGGATTATGAACTAGGCAACATGCTAGGCGGCAAGCCCCTCGGTTCTGCATACCCCGCGAACGATGCGGCCAATCTTCAAAAATCCGATGAGGAAAAGCAGTACTACCTCTGCGGTGAGGGCCCCGGGAATGGATTGGATTTTGTTGTGGGAGAATCTTTGGTGCAACAAAATCCCGATCTGCAAGCGATAGTCTCAGACCCGTCCTTAAAAGAGATTTTTGCGGCAGATAGGCATATTTCCAAAAAACAAGCTCCTTATTCCATTACGAATAATGGTACGATCAATATTAGCGGTAGAATGACGGTGGGCGCCGTCATCGGCTATTCCGATGCAAGCGGTTATCAAGGGCACACTTCGGGCGCCTATGGATATATTGAAAACGAAGGAACGATCAATGTCAATATGGGCGGTACGCTTGATGCGTTTGGCTTTATCAAAGGCAATGGGGACGTCGTTGTCAATGAGGGAGGCATCGCTTTTGAGCCGTTTGTTGTCACCGATTACGTCGATACTTTGGGCGTGTTGTGGTTATATCCTTTTGCCGGTGCGGATGGAAAAACCATGGATAATGGCGTGCAGTTTAATGCGCCGTTCAACAGATATTCTGTCATGAACATCCAAAACACGTTGACGGTAAAATACAATGGTGCGCTCTATGGTAGAGTGAATATCATTACTTTCAATGGATTTGTATATTGCCATGCCAACGCAGCTTTGATTACCGGGAGCGATTATATCTATGATCCGCTTGCAGACAAATATATGCTTCAAACGGAGTTTATAAAAGATACGGAGTGGACTGATAATAAGGATGGATCATATACCAAACAGCCTAGTCAAGGTGTGCAGGTAACGGCTATAAAAGATGGGGCATTTAGCCTTTCCGAAGGTGCTTCGATCGTAAGCACTTATACGCCCGACAAGGGGATTGAGATTACCGAGTCTAACAGCGAGGCATATGAGTATGCAGATGTAGCCAACAGGCTTAGTTATGCAAACGATATTGGAGTTAGCAACATTACGTTCCATGGGGAAATCGAGACCCATGGGATTAAAATGGATTTGTTGGGCGGCGCAGGTAATATTCCGCTTATAATGACTGTTTTCGATAGTGAACTCCCGATAGGAGCACTATTATCCATGATGTTTAGCCCTGTGGTAGTAGATACCTCATGGTGTATATTCCCGGTTCCTTACAATTTTAACTTTAACGTAGCAAAGAATGCAACCCTCTCTATAGCTAATAACACACAATTTGCGCTTATGCCGGGCGCACGGGTGACAGTAGAACAGGGAGGAAATCTTATAGTAAAAGCCGGATCAGAATTGTATGTTTTGGATAATATGGAAGATAGTGAATTTTTCAGAAACGAAGCAGGATTGATGCCTTTGTTTAATAAAATATGGAACACGCAGGCATTGGGTGAAATTTCGTATGATTCAGATTCGGGTGTATATCAATTAGGTTCATTGGGAATGCTGGGAACTTTATTCGGCGTTGAATCTCCGATTTTGGCTAGCGTAAAATTAAGTCTTGCAAGGAAATTTTATCCTTCAAAGAAGCTTTTGAGAGATAACTCGTTTGATACTTGCGCAATGCTTACGGTTGCGGGCTCCCTCACCGTTGAAAGGCGGGCTAGCTTGGGCGGCGCCGTACATGCTATGGATAGCGCAACCATCAATTTGAATAGTGGTGCCGGCACGGGTGCGTTAATAAATTATGGCGGACCTTATGATACAAGTGGGATGTTCTATAAGCTTGCATATCAAGGCAATGAAGTGCCGTTTGATCTTTTAACAACAGTATATATCCCTTGTTATTTAAGCATTGTCAATTCTGAAGGGAAAGAAGTAGATTTGTCATCTTCGATGGAATCGACTGTTGGTGTTTCTAAGAAGGCAACATTTACAGGAACGGAATTTGAGAACAAGACACAACTTAATGCAACATTTAAGGATGGAACCGTAACGATTGCTTTTAGTGGAGGCAGAGTAACAGAGAATTTGACCATTTCGGGGAATGAGCTTAAAGGGGCGACCAAGGAATATGTTGCCGATGATACGGTTGCATACTTTGTATATGATATCGAGACGAACGCTTTAACCTTGACGGACAATAAATCAACCGTGGAGGAATAACTTTTCCCAAATCACCTTGATGTCATTACGATCATGCGAGCAAGGCGTTGACCTTTAAGGAAGCATGATCCTTACCGCAAATGATCCAACCCCGCCCCCGACGGATTCATCCGTCGGGGGCGTATGTTATCCTTATCCGTTTCCGCAGGATGCCCGAGAATGCCGCAAATCGCACGGCCGTTTTGGTTGACATTTTCCGCAGTTTCCACTATAATGTTTGGGAACAACGTCAGGAAGTACGCTATGAGAAGATTTTTTACAAGCGAGAGCGTGACGGAGGGCCACCCCGACAAGGTGTGCGACGGGATCTCCGACGCGATTTTAGACGCGCTTTTGCGGCAGGACCCGAACACGCGCGCGGCGGTGGAGTGCTGCGCGGCCTACAACACGCTGATGATCGCGGGGGAAGTGACGAGCAAGGCGCAGGTGGACTACGAAGCGATCGCGCGGGGGGTCATCCGCGAGATCGGCTACTACGCGGGGGATTTTGCGTATGATCGGTGCAAAGTGCTCGTGCTTGTGCATGCGCAGTCGCCCGATATTGCGCTCGGCGTGGATAATTCGCTCGAGAACAAGGCGGGCGGGGGCGACGCGGATCTCATCGGCGCGGGCGACCAGGGCATGATGTTCGGCTACGCCTGCCGCGAGACGGAGGAGCTCATGCCGCTGCCGATCGTGCTCGCGCACAAGCTCGCGGCGCGCCTTGCGCAGCTGCGGAAAGCGCGGATCGTCGACTATCTCCGCCCCGACGGCAAGACGCAGGTCACCGTGGAATACGAGGGGAAAACGCCCGTGCGCGTGGATACGGTCGTCATCTCCGCCCAGCACAACACGCACGTCACGCACGCCGAGATCGAGCGGGACATGAAGGAGCTTGTGGTCCGCGAGGTGATCCCCGCGGCGCTGCTCGACGGCAATACAAAGTATTACATCAACCCCACGGGGCGGTTCGAGATCGGGGGCCCGGAGGGGGATTCGGGGCTCACGGGCAGGAAGATCGTCGTCGATACCTATGGCGGCAGATGCGCGCACGGCGGCGGGGCGTTTTCGGGCAAGGACCCGACCAAAGTGGACCGCAGCGCCGCCTATATGGCGCGGTATATCTGCAAGAACGTGGTCTGTGCGGGGCTTGCCGACGAGATGGAGCTGCAGGTCGCCTATGCGATCGGGGTCGCCAATCCCGTCTCGGTGTTCGTGGATACCTTCGGCACGGGCAAACTGCCCGACGACGAGATCGCCGAGATCGTGAAGCGGGAATTCGACCTGCGCCCCGCGGCGATCATCGCGACCCTCGGGCTGCGCCGCCCGATCTACGCCGGGACGGCCGCCTACGGGCACTTCGGGCGGGAACAATTCCCGTGGGAGCGCTGCGACCGCACCGCCGCGCTCAAACGCTATCTTCCCGCAAAAGATTGATCGCGTCCCCCCGCGTCTACATTTCGGAGAACAATGAATTCCGCAAAAAAGAGCTTAGCGCGGGAGTGCGCGTTAGTTGCGCTCTCCATCGCCATCATCACGACATGCGCGTGGATCTCGGTGCCCGTTGCCGCGATCCCCGTCACCCTGCAGACCCTCGCCGTCGCCCTCGTGGGCGCGCTGTTCGGCTGGAAGCGCGCTCTTTGCGCCGTCTTTTGCTATATTTTGATGGGGCTCGCGGGCATTCCCGTGTTTGCGGGCTTCAAGGCGGGGACGGCCGCCCTGTTCGGACCGACGGGCGGATACATCTTCGGCTTTCTGTTTCTCGCCCTCTTTCCCGCGCTCGCGAAACTGCTTCCCGTGAAAAACAGGTGGGGGCGTATATCGATCTTTTACGGTTTCATGCTCCTCGGGCTTTCCGTGTGCTACGCCTTCGGAACGCTCTGGTTCGTGCTCATGTACCGCTGCGGATGGGGCTACGCACTGATGCTGTGCGTCGTGCCGTACCTTCCCTTCGACGCGGTGAAGCTCTTCCTCGCCGCCTTCCTTGCGGTGCGCCTCGAGCGGCACGTCCGCTGATTGCGCCCGCTTTTTACCGTCGTCCGCCGTGTCGTTGCACGGCGTTTTCTTTTTATGGAAGTAAAACAGTTCAAAAAAACATGAAAAATATTGCGCGGCGCTCTTGCAATTTGCGGCGCCGTGTGCTATAATTCATGCAAACACCTCAAGGGGGAGGAATCCATGAAAAAAGTTTTGAGCACCCTTTGCATCGGGACGGTGGCGGCGGCGATCGTCCTCGGCACGGCGGGATGCGGCGGCGGGGTCCGCGCGTCGTCCTTCGCCTCGCCGCAGGCAACGATCACGGCAAGCGGCGACATCGCCTCCGCGCGCAGCATTTCCGAAGATCTCTTCGGCGTATTTCTCGAAGATATCAACTACACCTCGCAGGCAATGGACGACAACCTGCTCGCCAACGGCTCCTTCGAGGGCGGCGGCTCCTACGGCGTCCGCGCGTGCTGGGAGACCAATGCCGACGTCACCGAAGCGACGGAGGGCGGCATCACGCCGAGCGCGAAATATCTCACGCTCAAGTTCTCCAAGCCGAGCAATTATCTGCTCAACAACGGCTACGACTTCGCGCCCATCGCGCTCCAAAAGGGGACGGAATACACCTTCGCGGCGTTCATCCGCGCCGACGACTACGCGGGCGAGATCAAGGTCAGCGTCGTCGACGGCGATCTCAACGCCTACGGCGGCGGGACGTTGCAGGTCGAAAAGAGCGCGCAATGGGTGAAGTACGTCGTCACCTTCAAGGCGACGGAGACCAAAGAGGGGTTGCAGTTCGAGATGGACTTCGGCAACGGCACTCTCTCGATCGACGGCGTGGAGCTCACGACTTCGGACGCGACCCTCGGCGTGAAGAATTACATCTACAACGCGATCGCGGATCTTTCGCCCAAGTTCGTCCGCTTCCCGGGCGGGTGCATCATCGAGGGCACCGATATGGACGTCGTATATGATTGGAAGAACTCCGTGGGCGCGATCGCGGGCGATGCGGGGGACGACGTTCCCACGCTCACCTACACCGAGATCGTCAACGGCAAGTCCGCGCAAAAGACGACCCGCGGCGAATGGGCGGCGCGGCCCACCAACGGCGACCTGTGGTCGGGTTCGCAGTTCTACCGCCTCGAATACGGCGTGGGCTTCTATGAGTACTTCCTGATGTGCGAGAAGCTCGGCGCCAAGCCCATTCCCATCGTCAACTGCGGATTGAAGTGCATGTCGCGCACGGGCGGCAGGGCAGAGGCGCTCGAGGGGCGGCACGGCAACGGCAAGGCGGACTACATCCAGGACGCGCTCGACCTCATCGCCTTTGCGAACGGCAGCACGACCTCTTCGGACGCCAACGAGAAATATTGGGCGCAGGTCCGCGCGGACATGGGGCACCCCGAACCCTTCGGGCTCGAATACATCGGCGTCGGCAACGAGCAGTACTTCGAGAAGTACTACGAGTACTACGAGAGCTTCTTGGAAGCGTTTGCGGAGAAGGGAGGCATCTATGCCGCGGTGACGCCCATCGTCGGCTGCGGCACGCAGTTCCACGACGCCCAGCGCAGCAACTCCGAGGGCATGGTCGTGCCCTACATGAAGAAGTATCGGGAGGCGGGCAAGATCGGCGCGCTCTCCGAATACGGGATGGTCGATCACCACTACTATCTCAACTACTATGATTTCTTCCACTTCGCGGGCAAGGACATGATCTACGACAGCTACTCCCGCGACGCGTCGACCAAATACGAAGTGTTCGTCGGCGAGTACTCCGCGAACGAACCGAACACGCGCTACATCCGCGCGGGCGGCGAGTTCGATCCCGCAGGGGCGGCGGGGCTTTCGATGCCCGCGCCCATGAACAGCTGGGTGACGGCGCTCTCCGAAGCCGCGTATATGACGGGGCTCGAGCGCAACGGCGACGTCGTTCATCTCGCGGCGTATGCGCCCATGTTCGGCGTCTCCGACGGCAATTTCAAGGATGATGCAGCCAACCAGTGGGACGTCGATATGATGTACTTCACATCGACCAAGCTCCTGCTCACGCCCAACTACTATGTGCAGCAGATCTTCGCGCCCAACACGGGCACCAAGCTGATCGCCTCGGCGCTCGAATACAGCGGCGTCTCGGATACCTGCAAGCTCGCGAGCGCGAGCGGGAACGAGCAGATCGAGCGCGTGTACAGCGTCATCAGTTACGACGAAGCGACGAAGGAGATCATCGTCAAGATCGTCAACGCGGGCGACCTCGCGCTGGATATCAACGTCGCGCTCGGGGCGTTCGCGCCCAAGGGCACCGCGAACGTCACGATGTTGCAGTGCGACGACCTGTTTGCCGTGAACACCTTCGCGGCGACGCCCGTCGCGCCGCAGGAGAGCAAGCTCACGGGCGTCGGGCAGACGTTCGGCTACACCGCGCCCAAATTCAGCGCGAGCATCCTGCGCATCCCGACGAAATAAACGGCGATCCGCTCCCGTGAAAAACACAGCGAAAAACAAAAAAGCCACCCCCCCGTGGGTGGTTTTTTTGCGGATCGCACGCATGCGGGCTCACTTTTTTTCGTGCGCGGGAACGGTGCGTTTTGAGGTCGCTTTGGCGGAATAACGGCTCGCGTTGCCTTCCTCGACGTCCTGCAAGATCTTCTCCGTCTTTTCGTCGATGCGTTCGAGTTGCTCCTCGGTGCGCGCCTGGATGCGCTCGGTGCGCTTTGCGGTGCGCTCGTTGAGCTTTTCGAGCTTTTCCTCCTCCTCGATGTGCTCGGCCTGCCGCGCCGCCGCTTCGTTGACCTTCTCGATCTTCTCCTCGGCCTTCGCGCGCTTTTCCTCCTTCTTCTCCTCGAAGAGTTCGCTGATCGCCTCCTGCTCCCCGCGGAGGATCTTCGTCATGCGCTCGCTGTTGTTCCAGAGGATCTCGGCGATGTCGTCGGCGATCTCGGAGGCGCCGTTCTTGGATTTATCGAAGAAGGAGAGGGCGCTCTTGATCTCCTCGAGCAGGGAGGGCTCGCGCACGAGCTTTTCCACCTGCTTGCGGATCCTCCGCGGGTTGACGAAGTGATAGCCGCAGAAGTAGTGCTCGGTGAAGAGCTTCTGCGTCGCCCGCTCGATGGGGGAGGCGCAGTAGTCGATGAGGATGGGGGTGCCCATCATAACGCTGTCGAGCACGGCGTTGGGGCCCGCCTTCGTGATGAAGAGGTCGCACGCGCCGTAGAGCTGGGGGGCGTCCTTGATGTACCCGAAGGTGAGCAGCGTGATGTTGGGCTTGAGCTTGCCCTTCTTGCCGTCGAACTGCGCCTTGAGCTTCTCGTTCTTGCCCGCGAGCACGCAGATCGTGAGGGGGACGTCCGTCTTTAAGAGCTCGTTGCAGACCTTGCGCACCTTGGCTTTCGCATAGACGCCGTCCGCGATGACGACGGCGAACTTATCGAGGGGAATGCCGAACTTCTTGCGGTAGAATTCCTTGCTCTCGTTGGACTCCACGACGTCCGAGCGCGTGGGATAAAAGGTCTCGACGACGTGCCCGTTCTTGAATTTGAGGTCGTATGCCTGCTTGGTCGCCATCGGGTTGTTGGTGTAGATGACGTCGGCACGGTTGTCCCACCAGCCGTGCACGTTGTTATCGGGGCAGTAGGCGACGATGACGACCCCGGAATTATACTTCCGCTTGTATTCGACCGCCGCATAGAGCAGAAAATAGTGGGTACAGACGATCACATCGGGCGCGTATTTCACATACTCCTCGATGGTCGCCTTGGTCTGCGTGTAAAAAATCGTGTTGTGGATGAGCTTTAAGGTATTCTGCGCCCCCAAAATGTGCATGGAGGCGAATTGAATATCCCCGTAGGCGGGAAGTTTGGAATACCACTGGGTATTGCGGACCAAAAAATCCTCGTATTTGGGCAGAATGGGATTTTCGCTGTCGCGCAGGATATAACTCTCGATGATCTCCATCTTGTCGCCGTATTTGGATTTGAGCGACTCGGAGATCGCTTGCGCGCTGACGATATGTCCCATCCCCGCTTCGACGAAGGTGATTAAAACTCTGGGTTTACGGTACGTCTGCATAAGCACTCCGAAGGCGGCATCTCCGCCACATGAATATTTTACAATATGCGGCGGATTCTGTCAATCCCTCATTCCGACTTTTATGAAAAAAACAAAAAAATCCCGAAAAAATTCATTTTCCCACAGGAGAATGCTTGACATTCTTCCGCGAATAGGGTATGATAGTTGCGTTGTACGGGGGCGTAGCTCAGTTGGTTAGAGCGCTTGCTTGACATGCAAGAGGTCGCAGATTCGAGTTCTGCCGTTCCCACCAAAAAGCCCTGTATATTGATCGGAAGAGCCGCCTCGGCTTGAATGGGTCAATATGTGGGGTTTTCGTTTTTCTATGCCGCTGTGGTGGAATTGGCAGACGCGTCGGATTTAGGATCCGATGGGCAACCGTGCAGGTTCGAGCCCTGTCAGCGGCACCAAGGAAGCGGGGGAGGATAAAACCGTCCCCCGCTTCCTTGTATTAACGAATTTATGACAGGGCTCGAGGGTGGAGGCGATTGCGGGAGCAATCGGTTTGCGGCCGAATCGACAGAAAACAGAAAAGTTTGCCGCAAACTGCACAGCACGGTGTGCTGTGCACCGGGGCGCGCCGCCAAAGGCGCGAGCCCTGTCAGCGGCACCACGACCCTGATTCGAACCGTGTTCGGTTGGTCTTTTTCTATGCAAAAGACGAGGACAAACAGCCCTCGCCTTTTTATTTTCCGCTAAATTGAAATTTATCAATCAATAATTGTATTGGAGGATCAGCATGGCATAAAAAAGCAAGACGAGAAAGAATAAAGCCGAAACTGCAAAGATGATATGGCTCGCTATTTTTATTTTGCGATTGTCTTTGGCAAGGAGAGTAAAAATCGAGAGCAGCACGGAAATTGCCATCACAGCAAGAGCAAGATAGACGAGAAATTGCAGTTCTTCCCTCACGAGTTTTTCATAAATACTATAAAAATAGTCGAACTGCTCGATCCCGCCCTCGGCATTAGGAAGATAAGCGACGTCGTGGTCAATTTTCAGGAAGCACAATGCTCCCATAAGCACATTCGAGCAAACTTTTACGATTTCCAAAACGACAGATAATATTTTCCTCATGCGCTCCTCCGCGAAATTCCTGTTTATCGTACAATCATCATATCGTATTCAAATAGAAACATCAAGCAGCCAAAACTGTACTTTGGCATTTCGGCGTGAGCTTGTCTTGACAAGCGCGCCGCTACGCGGCGCGGACAAGCTCACGCCTACAACCGAACGAACGGGCGGGAAAACAGGCGCAGTTTGCGACAGCAAACCGCTTCTTTGGAACAAAATTACCGCTCCACGAAGTTGACGGATGAGAACTCTATTTTGTCCAACTTCAAGATAAACCAGCGTTGGAAGGGTTTCACCGCGCTTCCCGTTTCCGGGATCAGATCTATCTCGTATTCCACCGTCAAAACGTCGCCGTCCAAATGCATCCCGGAGATCTTTGCGGGGCGGACATATTCTGCCGAAAACGTATAAACGATGAGCATTTTCTCCGAGAGATCGACATCCAATTCGGCAATATCGTCCAAAAATATCCTTTCATATTCCGCTTCGTCGGAAACGATAAAAGTCCGCGTTTTCGGATATTGCTCCGTATCTTCCACATCGGAAAAGCCTACGATCTTGACAGGATGTTCGGTTTGAAAATCTTCCCTGATCCATGATACGGCATGATCATAAAGCTCGGCATGGTAGGGCAACTCCACGGAACAGCCGACGAAAGAAATGGAGAAAATGATTCCCATAAGCGTTCCACAGAGCGGCAACAACTTTTTCATAAAATACCTCTATTCCACGTTTCTTACTTAAATAACGTTTCAAAACGGCAATCGTCCCGCTTCTACGCGAAATTTTTGTTTATCGTAATATTATTATACCATAGAGCCGCAAACGGATCAAGCCCGAACGAACCGAAAAAAAATCATAATGATACTTTTGCGGGGGCTTAAAGAAAACGAATTCGGTCGGTCGTCTTCCAAAGAAAAAGGCGAGGACAAACAGACCTCTGAACAGGAAAAATCAAAAGAAGGATAAAGCGATGAAGAGGCGAATAAATCCTTGGCTCCCCCTTTGAGGGGGAGCTGTCGAGGCGGAGCCGAGACTGAGGGGGTGTCATTCCATTTGTCAAGATGAGCGAAGTCGAGAGATTACCACAATATAAGCGACACCCCTTCCGTCACTCGCAATGCTCGTGACACCCACGCGCACGGGTAGAGCCCCGTGCTTGGTCGGCATTTGCCCTTGCATATGAGCAAGTGTAAAATCTTCTCTCGAGGGGGGGGCAAGAAAAAAGACCCGTTCACGGTGGCAAGTAACGATCGCGTGACTGCCAGGTCGTCATATGCGCGGCTTGCGCGCCGCCAGTATTATGAGGGCTTATAGCCCAAAAAATGGAATACCCCGCGTTCTACGCAGGGATATTTATTATATTCCGCTAAATTGAAATTTATCTTACATCCATTGTTCTAATAATTCAAAACTTTACCAAAGACCTAATATTTCCAAATCCATACTTTGAATATCTGTAATTTTGTCCCAATCTCTTTCTTATACAATATTATCTATTTGTTGTGCCTTATATAATTCATCTAATGTCAGGAATTTATATTCACCGCTCTGTTGTTCGGACGTTCCACACCTTTGAAATGAGCAATGGTCGTGATAAATTATAATCATATACTCATTGTCTTTGTCTGCAAATGTTAAACTCAATTCAACTTCACAATCACACTCATTTATACTTTTTAATAACAAAGACTTAATTTCTTCAAACGTTATTTTTGGCATTACTTCCTCCGCGAAATTCCTGTTTATCGTTTCCATCATATCATAAACGCACAGAAAAATCAAGCGGTCAAAACGTCAATTTGGCATTTGGGCGTGAGCTTGTCTATGACAAGCGCGCCAAGCTGCGCGGCGGCGTTTCGGCTCACACCCTGCTTGCGGCGGGCCTGCCCTGCGGAATGCCGTCAGAGGCTTTTTTTTCCGCATACGTCCTGCGGTCGGCGCCGAAGAAGAACACGGCGAGCGTCCCGGGGCCCGCATGGGAGCCCGAGCACAGGTCGTAGTATTCGATGAGCACCTCCGCGGCGCCGTGCTCTTTGAGGACTTCGGCGAGCTCGAGCGCCTCTTCCTCGCAGTCGGCATGGGCGATGGCGACCGTCTGCCCCTCGGGACGGACGGCGTATTTATCGAACGCCTCGACGAGCGCCGAGAGCGCCTTTTTTCTGCCGCGCGTCTTGCCGTAGACCGCGAGACGGGGCACGGGACCGCCGTCCGCGCGGATGAGGGGCTTGATGTTGAGGATCGCCCCCGCGATCGCGGTGATGGCGGAGATCCGCCCGCCGCGGCGGAGATATTTGAGGTCCTCCACCGTGAGATAGCTGTTGAGTTTATAGGCGTTGTCGTCGAGCCACTTCGCGCAGGTCTCGGCGCTCTCGCCGAGGTCGCGCAGGTCGGCCGCCTTGAGGGCGAGCAGCCCCTCGCCGAGGGAGGCGTTGGCGCTGTCGCACACATAGACTTTCCGCCCCGGGAATTTCTCCTCGAGGGTCTTTTTCGCGGCGAGCGCCTGGTGATGCGTCCCGCTGATGCCCGAGGCGATCGTGAGGAGCACGGCGTCCCGTCCCGCCGCAAGGGTGGGGGAGAGGGCCTCGACGAACCGCTCCTCGACGATGAGCGAAGTCTTGGCCTCCATGCCCTCGCGCATGAGGCTGTAAAAGGCGTGCGCCGTCTTGGAGAACTCCTCGCCCTCGATATAGCAGGGGTGCTCCTCGCCGTTGACATTATAATAATAGGTGATGATGTTGATCCCGCGCTCCTTTGCGAGCGACGTGGAAAGATTTGCACTCGAATCGGCAAACAGATCGAACCGTGCCATGGTCTCCTCCCCGCGCACGGATCCCGTGCGCAATTTCTATGTTTAGCATACCACCGAAGCCGCGGAATTACAACCTACTTTTCCGAAAAACGGCTCTCGGATCGCGGCAGGGGGTTCCATTCCGCAAACAGCGGACTCTACGCGGCGAAAATCCGACTCTACTGTGGGTAGAATCGGGTTTTTTGCTGAAATCACTTGCAATCTTCCGCGGGGTATGCTATAATTTATTTGAATCAGGAGGAGTTATGCAATTCGAAAACGTCCAAAAGAATTTCGGGTTCGGCTGTATGCGCCTGCCCATGCGGGGGAAGGAGGTCGACGCCGCGCAATTTTCGGCGATGGTCGACGCGTTCCTCGAAAGCGGCTTCAACTACTTCGATACCGCGCACGGCTACCTCGGCACCAAGAGCGAGACGGCGATCCGCGAATGCCTCGTGAAGCGCCATCCCCGCGCGTGTTTCACGCTCACCGATAAACTCACCGAGAACTACTTTGCGCGGGAGGAGGATATCCGCCCCTTCTTTGCCGAACAGCTTGAAGCGTGCGGCGTCGACTACTTCGATTTCTACCTCATGCACGCGCAGAACGCGGGCAACTACGAAAAGTTCCGCCGTTGCCGCGCCTACGAGACGGCGTTCGCCCTCAAAGCGGAGGGGAAGATCCGCCATGTCGGCATTTCCTTCCACGATACCGCCGCCGTGCTCGACCGCATCCTCTGCGACTATCCCGCGATCGAAGTCGTGCAGCTGCAATTCAACTATGCCGACTTCGAGAACCCGGGCGTGCAGTCCCGCCTCTGCTATGAGGTGTGCGAAAAGCACGGCAAGCCCGTCATCGTGATGGAGCCCGTGAAGGGGGGAACGCTCGCACGTCTGCCCGCGGCGGCGCAGGCGCATTTCGACGCCCTGCACGGCGGCAGCGCGGCGAGCTATGCCATCCGCTTCGCAGCGGGATTCGAGCGCGTCTTTATGGTGCTCTCGGGCATGAGCACCCTCGCGCAGCTGCGGGAGAATGTCGCCTTCATGAAGGACTTCCGCCCCCTCGACGCCCGCGAGCGCGAGGCGGTCCGCAAGGTGTGCGAGGAGCTCCGCAAGGAGGAATTCATCCCCTGCACGGCGTGCCGCTATTGCACCGACGGCTGTCCCAAACAGATCTCCATCCCCGATCTCTTCGCCTGCATGAACCAGAAGAAGCGCTACAAGGATTGGAACAGCGACGTCTACTACGCCAACTTCACGCAGGCGGGGCGGGGCAAGGCCTCGGCGTGCATCGCCTGCGGAAAGTGCGAGGCTTCCTGCCCGCAGCATCTCCCGATCCGCAAACTCTTGAAGGAGGTCGCCGCGCAGTTCGAATGACGCGCCGCGCCCGCTCCGTGCAGTCCGAAGAAAGGGGGGAGATGATCCCGAAAGCTTTCCCGCTCGTGCAACGGAACAGCCATTGCCCCTTCCGCAGGGGCGCGACAAGGAGGAATTTATGCAAAGACAGACGACGATCGTATGCAAAACATGGAAAACAAAGACGCTCGCGGCGCTCCTCGCCACCGTCGCGGCGGTCGCCCTTCCGCAGCTCTTTCATCTCATCGGGCTGCTCACCGATCTCGGCGCCGCCCCCGGGGAGACCTTCCTGCCCATGCACATCGCGATCTTTCTCGTGGGCTTTTTCGCGGGCGCGTGGTCGGGGCTCGCGGCGGGCGCGTTGAGCCCCCTGTTGAGCTTTCTGCTCACCTCCCTTTGGGGGACGCCCATGCCCGCCCTCGGCATGCTGCCCTTCATGGTCATCGAGCTTTCCGTCTACGGGCTGACGAGCGGCCTGCTCGCGGAGCGTCTGCCCGTCCTCGCCGCCTTGCTCATCGCGCAGATCGCGGGCAGAGGGGTGCGCGCGATCGCCATCCTCATCGGCGCGTTCGGCTTCCACGGCGGGCTGCCCGTCTCCGTGATCTGGATGAGCGTCGTTGCGGGTCTCCCGGGGCTCATGTTGCAGTGGGTGCTGGTCCCGCTCGCCGTCGCTTGGGTGCGCAAACGCGATGCTTGAAGTCTCCGTGAAACAACTTCTCTCCGGGCACACGCTCGTGCTTTCGCGGGGGGACGCTATAGAAATTTCCGATGAGCGCGGCGTGAAACCTCTGCTCGCGCGGGTCGGAAGATCCTATGCGGGCTACACCGCGGCCGACCGCGTCGTGGGCAGGGCGGCGGCCTTTCTCTACGCCCTGCTCGGGGTGGAGCGCGTCTATGCGGAGGTGGTCTCCGCGCCCGCGGCGGAGGTCCTTGCGCGCTACAAGATCGCCTGCGTCGCAGAGACCGTCGTCCCGCGGATCCGCAACCGCAGAGGGGACGGCTTCTGCCCGATGGAGACGGCGGTCGAGGGCTGCATGACGGCGGAGGAGGCCCTCGTCTGCATCCGCAGGCGCGCCGCGGAGCTCGCCGCGGCGCCCAACCCGTGAAAAACCGCAGAGGGGGGCGACCCGCGCGGAAAAAGAAAAATCTCCGAAAAAAATGGGAAAAGTCCCGAAAAACGATTGACAGAAAGGGAAATCTTTGATAGAATGTACAAGCGTTGGGAATGCGGGTGTAGTTCAGTGGTAGAACCCCAGCCTTCCAAGCTGGTCGCGTGGGTTCAATTCCCATCACCCGCTCCATTTTAGCAGAACGGAGATACGCGAAACTTCAGCACAAGTCAAGTTATGCGCCTGTAGCTCAGGTGGATAGAGCAACGGCCTTCTAAGCCGTGTGTCAGGAGTTCGAATCTCTT
>CANQKF010000026.1 GCA_947624445.1 uncultured Clostridia bacterium
ACCGGTTTGACGACACAATGTGTTGTTTGTTGAAATCGTGGGAAATATGGGGTATAATATTGGAAAAGGGAGAGAATATCGAAGAAATTTTCAACCAGAAAATGATCAACGAATTTCAAAAAATTTGAGAAAAGGACGGAAGAAAATGGCGGAAGAAATTATTTTGAGTACAAAACTGGTCGGAGAAATAAGCGGAGACTTTTTCGTACCGTCCTATCAGCGCGGGTATCGGTGGGGGACGGATGAGGTGACAAGGCTTCTTGACGATGTGTTGAAAAGCGGAAGCACAGATGACGGAAAGAAAGATTACTGTTTACAGCCTGTGGTGGTTCGGAAAAGGAGCAACCAATTCGAACTTGTGGACGGGCAACAGCGGTTGACCACCTTATATTTGATTTACCGGTATATGCATGATGTCCTTCCAATAATTTTTGCCGAGCCAACCTTCACTATTGCGTATGAGACGAGGAAAAAGTCAGCCGAATTTCTCAAAAAAGTGGATATGAACCAGAAGGAGGACAATATTGACTTCTGGTACATGGCCAATGCCTACGAGACGATAAAGAATTGGTTCGAGGCCGATCCGGACACCAGATACCTGTATATCCGCGCGTATTTTAAGGAAAGAGTGAAGGTCATATGGTATGAGGTCGGGCCCGAGGAGGACGCCGTAGCGCTCTTTACAAGGCTCAACATCGGAAAGATCCCACTGACCAGCTCGGAACTCGTAAAGGCCATGTTCCTCAGTCGGGATGGCTCCGAGGCTGTGAGTACAGAGCGTCAAGAGGAAATCTCCCTTCAGTGGGACAATATGGAGCGGGAGCTTCACAATGATTCCTTCTGGTTTTTCCTCACCAACTCAACGGGCGCACAGTATCAGACGAGAATCGACCTGGTGCTGGATTTGATTGCTGGTAAGCCAGCGAACTGCCGGGATAAATATTATACTTTCTTCAAATTCGATGAAAAACGTTCTCAGCTTCCCTTAGAAGAAATATGGAGAACAATCCAAAAGACTTTTCTTATATTGAAGGATTGGTATGAGGATCACGAGTACTACCACAAGATCGGCTATCTGATTGCATCCGGGGCAAAGAATTTGCATGAGATTTATGAGATGTCCCAAGGAAAGAAAAAGCGAGACTTTAGTGTTGCCTTGGACGAAGCCATCAAGAGTAGCCTTGTCATTCGCAGCCTGGGCGGGGCGAAGCTCAACTATGCGGACCTCAGTTACGAAAATGCCTTGGACTATGAGAGACTGCGCAGGTTGCTTCTGCTTTTCAATGTGGAGTCCGTCCGTAAAAGCGCGGGGGGCACCCAGCGGTTCCCCTTCGACAAGTTTAAGATTGGCCCATATGGGGAGGGGACGTGGAGCCTTGAGCATATCCATGCCCAACAGTCCGAGGGCCTGCGCACCCAGGAGGCATGGAAGGAATGGCTGAAGCTCCACATTCCGTCTGTCGAGGCGGTAAGCGAGGGACAGGAGGAGCTTATACACGAGATGCAGGAGGAGACTAAGGACGGCGTTTTGCTTCAGAGAGAAACCTTTGAAGCTCTCCAACAGCGGGTCATTGAGCTCCTGTCGGTTAAGGGAAATACGGAGTATTTACATTCTATTTCAAATCTGGCGCTGCTCAACACGGGCGACAACGCGGCGCTGAGCAACTCAACCTTCGACGTGAAGCGGAACAAGATAATCGAAATGGACAAGGCGGGTCAATTTATTCCGTTTTGTACCAAGATGGTTTTCTTGAAATACTACACGCCGTCTGAGAACAATCAGCTCCACTTTTGGGGGCAAGCAGACAGGACCGCTTATGTAAAAGAGATCAACAAGGTTTTGAAGGAATATTTGGAAGAACCAATCAGGGTTGAAAAGGAGGAGGCGTAACATGGACACCCAGTTGCACTCTTTTATGGATATTTTCGATACGTCCTTCGATGTCAGCGGGAAGAAAATCAGACTGTCCAAAATATCTATTCCAATTATTCAGCGTGATTACGCCCAGGGCCGCCTTGACCCGGAGGCCAGTAGAGTGAGGGAGCGTTTTCTTGAATCGCTTTATCAGGCGGTGACTGGACAGCCTATAACCTTGGATTTTATCTATGGGGACATCAACGACGAGGGAGTTATGACACCCCTGGACGGACAGCAGCGTCTCACGACATTGTTTCTGCTTCATTGGTATGCGGCTAAAAAAGAAAAAATTTTGGAGGAGGATTGCGAATTTCTAAGCAAATTCAGCTACGAGACAAGATACAGCGCCAGAGATTTCTGCACGGAACTTTGGAGATTTGATCCGGCCTTCACAGACAGAATATCCAGTGAGATCATCGACCAGACCTGGTTCCCCCTAGACTGGAAGAAAGACCCCACAATCAGCTCCATGTTGGTAATGCTCGACAGCATACAGGCACGCTTCAAAGATGTGCCGGACTTGTGGGGACATCTCAGGGACGGGGCTGTCACGTTTTATTTTCTGCCCATCCGGGATATGGGATTGACGGATGAGCTGTACATAAAAATGAACTCCCGGGGAAAGCCGCTCACGCAGTTTGAGCATTTCAAGGCGGAGCTTGAGAGGAATATTCGCGCGGTCGACGGGGCGCTGGCAGATCGTATCGCGGCGAAGATCGACCAAGACTGGACGGATCTGCTCTGGAAATACAGGGGCACTGGAGGAGAGAGCGACGACCTCATAGACGATGAGTTTCTTCGGTATTTCCGATTTGTGTGCGATGTGATCTGCTACAGAGAGGGCCAGTCGCCCCAGGGAAAACGGAACGATGAGTTTAGCCTTCTGAACCGATATTTTTCCCAGCAGTGTCCGGCCTTTTTAAGCAATTTGAGAACATTAGAGGAGTTATTCGATTGCTGGTGCGACATTCCGGACTTTGAGTCGCCGTCGAAATTCCTTGATGCGGTCATGTCGTTTCAGCACACGCCGGGTAAGATTATGGTGGACGGCAGCAGATACGGAATCGATATTTTCCGCGATTGCTTGAGCTTTTATCTCGACAAGAGGAGGTTCCCCTTAAACCGCTTTGTCCTGCTTTACGCCGTCACCGTCTATCTGAGACATATAAAGAGCAATGGAGCGGCGGACCTGTGGGCCTTTTCCTGTCGCCTTCGTATTGTCAATAACCTCATTCAAAATTCCACAGACGAGGTCAGCGATAGGGCCGATAGGAACAGAATCCCCGCTATTTTGAGGCAGGTGGATGCCATCATCCTGACCGGCCAAATTGACGACACCATTGAAAACAACTTCAATGTCAATCAACTTCAGGAGGAAAAAGAAAAATCCGCCTTCCTGCAGGCTTGTCCTGAAAAGGAGGAGGCACTGTTCGCCCTGGAGGATCATCCAAGACTCAATGGGCAAATCAGCATCATAGGGATCGACCATTTAGACCATGACAGCAGATTCGTGTCGCTGTTTAAGTGCGACTTGGATCAGATTGACTGTGCCCTGATGGCGTTCGGAGATTACGGCCAGAGGGAGCGAAACGGGTGGCGATATCAGTACGCTTCAAGCAAAAATCAGTCCGCATGGGATGAGCTTTTCCACAAAAGCGCCAACAGCGGCTTTGAGAAAACAAATGAGATACTTCTTTTGCTCCTGGAATCCAACACGGAGTTTTCTGATGAAATTCTTGTCTCAATCGCTGACCGCTATATAGAGGAGTGCGAGAGAAACAGTATATACCCCTGGAGATATTACTATATCAAGTATCCGGTGTTCCGTCCAGGCAGTTTTGGCAAACTCAGCAACAACAATGCCAGTATTACGCCGTATCTTTTTTCTGTGATGCAAACAAGGCAGCAGTGGTCCGAGAACACCTACATGCCTTACTTGAAAGCCGTGGATGACCAGCACCTCTCCAGGGATGATATGGGACAGAGGCTGGTGTATGGGGATAGGTATATCGTTTGCGAAAACGCCGCCTTTGTGGTAAAAAGCACCTCCGATGACACGGTGCTTGAGAGAATAGGGATAAATCAGGACTCCTCCGGTATAGATACGGAGGACAGAATCAAGAAGCTTGCTGATTATTTAAGATCCGCGCAATTTTCCGTGTGACAAAATACTAATCATACATAAACGGTTATTGCAGTTATTTTGGAGGATTGTTGAAATGGCAAAGGCTTGGACATATGATGAAGAAGTTTTAGCGCTTTCTCTTTACTGGCAAACACCTTTTAGGTTTATTCATTCCAGCAACCCTAAAATACAGGAATTGGCCTCCTCGCTTGGCAGAAGCAATGCCTCTGTCTCTATGAAAATGTGCAATTTTGCCCGTTTCGACCCTGTCCTCAGAGAGCGCGGTGTGGCTGGACTCCAAAATGGGAGCAAGCTCGATGAACAGGTGTGGAATCGGTTCCACGCAAATATGGATGAGCTCGTTGAGGCAAGCGATGCCGCGTCGAAAAGATTACATATAAACTCCGTTATTGACCCGGAACCGGCACAGACATTCCCAATAGGCGCAACAGTTGAGGCAACAGTAAGGCTCAGACGAAATCAAACGTTTTTTAGAAACGCGGTCCTTTCAGCTTATGACCAAAAGTGTTGCATTACAGGTATCTCAATCAAAGAATTGCTGATTGCGAGCCACATAAAGCCCTGGGCCGTCAGCGATTCCGCGACAGAGCGTACAAATCCGCAAAATGGGCTTTGCCTGAACGCGCTTCACGACCGGGCGTTTGACCATGGTTTGATTACAGTTACCCCTGAATATAGAATCGTCGTATCAAAATATGTGCGTGACCTATATTCTTCGGAGGTCATTTCGGATTGGTTCAAAAAATACGATGGAGCATTAATAGCGGTTCCGTGCCGATTTTCTCCCTCAAAAGAGTTTCTGGAGTATCACAACAAAAATATATTCAAGGAGTGAGGGCGTAGACGATGGACACTGTACATACAAATCCCGTGATCCTTCGAGCCGACATCACCACCCTTCACTGTGACGCCATCGTCAACGCCGCAAACCGGAGTTTGCTGGGCGGTGGGGGGAGTGGATGGAGCGATACATCGGGCGGCGGGAGCGGAGCTTTTGAAGGAATGTCGGACGCTTGGCGGGTGCCGGACCGGGGAGGCGAAGATCACGAAGGGGTACCGGTTACCGGCGAAATTCGTCATTCACACTGTTGGGCCGGTGTACAGCGGAGCTCCGGAGGATGCCGCTTTGCTGGCGGACTGTTACCGAAACTCGCTGAACCTCGCCCGTGAAAACAACGTCCGCACCATCGCTGTCCCGGCAATCTCGACGGGTGTGTATGGCTACCCGGTGAGGGAGGCTACAAAGGTCGCCGTGGATACGGTGAAAAAATGGCTGGCAGATAACTCTGACTACCCGATGGAAGTGACCTTCTGCTGCTTCGACGAGCGGACGAGGGGAGCGTATGAGGAATATTTGAACTGAACAGCGAATTGAAAAATGCCCCGACCGCATAGCAGCAGTCGGGGCATTAGTGTATATAGTGTTTATTTTCCGAAATACTCCGCGATCTCACGCATCCTGTCCTCCTGCTTCACATGGAAGGGACAGCGGCTTTCGCAGTGGCCGCAGTGGAGGCAGGCGTCGGCGTGGATGGGGAGCTTCTGATAATGCCCTTTCGCCAGCTCGTCGCCGACGCGGGCGAGTTCGTAGTATTTGTTGATAAGGCCGACGTTCAGGCCGGCGGGGCAGGGCTGGCAGTGGTTGCAGTAGACGCACACGCCCTCGGCGTCCCGGGGCGTGAAGCGGCTGATGTCCGAATAGTCCAGCTCCTCCGGCGTGGCGTCCATGTAGTGGAGTACGGTTTGGAGGTCCGCCATGTCCCGGACACCGGGGAGCACGGTCAGCACGGCGGGGCGGTCCAGGGCGTACTGGAAGCACTGAACATGGGTGAGGGCGTGGCCGAAAAGGGAGCGTTTTTCGTCCAGAAGCTGCCCTCCGGCGAAGGGTTTCATCACAGAGATGCCCACGCCCATCTTTTCGCAGTCCCTGTAAAGGGCGGCGCGCTGGGCGACCTCGCCGATGGAGTACTCGCCCTTCTGGTAGTCGTAAGCGGGATTAATACTGAACATGAATAAATCGATGAGCCCGGTGTCCAGGACCCGCCTTGCAATGGTGGGGTCGTGGGAGGAAAAGCCCAGGTGCCGGATGACGCCGTCCGCCTTGAGGCCCTTCATGTAGTCCCAAAGGCCGCCGTTCAGGACCTCGTCAAGGTCCTCCGCATCGTCCACACAGTGGATGAAGCCAAAGTCCGTATAGTCCATGTTGAGGGTGCGGAAATTCCAAGCGATTTGCTCCTTGATCTCGCCAAAGTCGCGGGTCCAGCCGTACTCGCCGGTTTTGTAGATCGCGCCGAAGTGCATCTGGGTGAGGATCTTATCACGCCTCCCGGCGAACGCCTCGGCGTAGGCGTGCAAGGGCGCTTCGACGGACGGGGCAAGGTCAAAGTAGTTGATCCCGTTCTCGATTGCGGCGTTCAGCACGGCGACCATCTCGTCCTTCGTGCCGGAAAGGCTCCCGGCGCCGAGACCGATGACGCTTATTTTCTCGCCCCCGTGGGGCAACGTGCGATATTTCATATGTACCTCACTCCTCCAGGGACAGGGTGATGACGACGTCGCCGTTTGAGAGCAGCTTGGCCATCTCCTCATCCGATTTGTCTATGATATGTCCGAGCCGCGTGTATGCCCAGGAGTTGGAGCCGTAGAACACCACGATCTGGTCGCCGGAGTAGAGCACGATGTCGCCGGACTTTGTCACGGTTTGCGTGTCGTTTCGCGGCAAATCGGCGCCGAGGGAGCCCACTTGCTCGAAGCCGCCGTACATGGACATTTGAACCGAGAGGGGTCCGTCCTGCGCGAGCTTTCGGAGGGCCGCGACGGACTCGTTGTCCTCCCACTCCACCGAAACGTCCATGTCGGCGATTTTCATTTTCAATGTCCCGTCCATTTGGTTTTCCTCCTTGTCTGTTGCGGGTGTTTCCTTTTGCGCCTCCACACCGGAGCATGACGCGAGAGCGAGAAGCAGGGCGGGGAGGAGAAGGAATGTTGTGAGTTTTTTCATATTTCAACACCGTTTCTGTGTTATTTGCGGTCTGAACAAATCTCAGAAGACAGCTTATCCACTATAGCTTTGATTTTGCCGTAAGGGCATTTCAAAGCGCCGATTCGCACAAGACCGGGCAGGGAAATCTGCCGCTGGTTGCCCAAAAGGCGGTCGATTACACTGGTTTTAACTATGTAAAATTCCCACTGGTCAAGGTCGAGCGGATTTGCCACGGAGCGGTCTTTCTCAGCGAAAAGGCAAAAGACATAGATTTCAGAACGGCGTTCAGGAGGCCCACCGTCTCTGCCGGAATAGTAAAAGCCGTGCTCATTTTCGGAAATGTCGCAATTCAGGGTCTTGGCGATGGAGAAGGTCGGGGTCGAGAGCTTTTCACGCTCCCAAGCCTGGAGGTAGGTTGAGCATTTGACCTCAATCCTGATTGGGCCGTCCTTATACGGGTAGACGATGTCGCACTCACCCCAGCCCTTTTTGGGGATGATCATATCCATTCCGAGGGCAGTGTTGACGATAAATTCCGCCAGATCGCCACGAGGACCGTCCGCCATGAGCCTCGACCTGGCCCACGCCCAGAAGTCCACGACCTTCCCTGTGGTCGGTGCGCCGTTGAGGATAAAAGCCTCCGAGGGAGATAAGATTTTATGCTTCATTTCCATTTTGATGTCTCCATGCCGTGTAGCTCATACTTGCGTTGCTACGTTTATTATAGCGTAAAAAGCGCGAAAGCACAAGACTGCCGGGTGACGACGGTCAAAATTTGTGACGGTATAAGCAAAATAAGGCGGACTGGGCGGAGTGGGTTGTAAAACCCTGAACCTCCGAAGGTTGGGGCGATTGCATTTGAAAAACACTCTCTCGATGTCGGAGTACCCAAGACAATACGCACGGTTTATATACCCACAGGACATCATTCAACCGGCAGGTGATCGTGACAGAGGAATGGAAAATGGTAAAGACTGTACGACGAATAAGTATACAAAACGCATTGTTATCGACATAGAAAACTGGACAAATCCATTTTATCTTATACGTATTTTTTCCAATTCAATGCGGATGAATGAACATTGTTTGTTGAAATTACGAGAAACATGAGGTATAATATAAGAAAAATTCCAGAAAAGAGACATCACTATTCCTACATAACTGATATGTTAGAAACCGTGCCCCAAATGCTATTGAATAATTAGGGAAAATCTCAATTGTTGATACTATTATGACTACCTGTGAGTTCTCAATGGCAAAGTGGATTAGGAATTGGCAGAGTATTACATATACAAGTACGCAGAGTGATTCGCAAAAATCTAGGGGTCATACGTGTTCTCACTTCAGCCAATGGGCAACACAATAGAGCAAATGGGACAAAATCTAGAGGGGAAGGCCACTATGCAGTGTGAAATTGAAAAGGAGTTTTCCCTTATAGAGGTTATTACGAAGCGAGAACTATGGATGCCTGACAAGTTGAGTATATTTGACAGAGATAAATAGAGATAATATGATTGCGCTAATTTGGTAGAAGTAAATATATGCGTAGATAGAATATAAAAAAAGAATTTGCGCGTGTTTAATAAGCACATGACAGAAAGATGGTAAAGATATATGTTTTTAACAACGCATGAGATAGCAAATCGCTGGAAAGTATCTGATGCCTGGGTCTGTATTCTCTGTAAACAAGGAAGAATTAAGGGAGCAATTAAAAAGGGAAGATTATGGAGAATTCCGGAAGAAGCAACCAAACCAGAAGATAAACGGAACCAGAGAAGAAAAGATAGCAATGCTAAATTTCGCTTTGTTGATTTGTTTGCAGGGATAGGCGGTTTTCATCAGGCAATGCGATATTTGGGTGGCGAGTGCCTTATGGCGGCCGAAATAAACCAGGAATGCGTGAAGACATATTCGTTAAATTTTAAAACGATTGAAAAAAATATTCGCGGGGATGTAAAAAAAATAGATCCACGTTCAATTGCTCCATTTGATGTGCTTTGTGCCGGATTTCCTTGCCAACCGTTTAGTAAAGCAGGTGCTCAGCAGGGATTTAATGATAAAAAACGGGGCAATCTCTTCTATGTAATTATGGATATTTTGGATGCACATCCGGAAGTGAAATTTGTAATACTGGAAAATGTAAGAAATCTTGCAGACAAGTCGGAAAATTGGGGAATCATTACTACCGAATTAATGAAAAGAAATTTTTATATAACAGAGGATCCTGTTATTCTTTCTCCGTCTGATTTTGGTATTCCCCAAATACGAGAGCGCGTTTACATTTTGGGTATTCGAAAAGACATTCGTAATGAAGCGATACTGACAAATGGATTTATACATAAGAAAGATTTAAATTTGGACAAGTACTATAAAAAGTGTAAGATGGGAGATGCATGGTCGATCCTCGAAGATAACGTAGATGATGTATATATTATTTCTCCGGAGCAGGAACTGATGATTGAGGCTTGGGATGAGTTTAGAATTAATACTGGGATACGGGTAATAGGATTTCCAATCTGGCTTGATAGTTTTGGACTCGGGCAGGATGATGATAATGAGGTCTTTAATGATCAGGGCTATAATGATATGCCCACATGGAAACAAAGATTTCTAAGATTAAATAGAAAGCTTTATCTTGATAACAAGGAGTTTATTGATAAATGGGTAGAAAAATATGAAATGACAAGTAGAATAAAACTATACAAGAAATTCGAATGGAATTGTGGGACAGATATTACTGATATACATGAATGCTTAATCCAAATCAGACAGTCGGGTATTCGAGCAAAAAGGCCAACGTTTTATCCTTCGCTAGTTGCAATTGTAAATACACCGATTGTATGGGATAAGGTGAAAAAACACTACCGAAAATTGACTCCAAGAGAAGCTGCGAATCTTCAGAGTTTCAGAAGTGACTATAAGTTTAGGGGAACAGATGCGACGCAATATAGACAACTTGGCAATTCAGTTAATGTGAGAATACTAAAAATTCTAGGCAAGAGTTTGTTTAACTTGGCGAAGGATGGATGGGAAGGTGAATGTAATGCCGAAAAAAATTAATATACGGCCAACTAGTAGTGTATATGCTACATATAAGCGGCTGAGTTATCAGCCATGGACAGCTATTGCTGAGTTTGTTGATAACTCTACACAGAGCTTTTATGACCATAAAGATGAATTGTTATCACAAAAATACTCGCAAGGATTGAAAGTCACCATTGACTATTTTGATGACAAAACAAATGGCGACCGACTTGAAATATATGATAATGCTTACGGTATGGAGTGGGAAGACTTTCAAAGAGCAGTTGTGCTCGATCGGCCTCCAAAGAATCCAAATGGTCGCAATGAATTTGGAATGGGACTAAAAACAGCCGCGTGTTGGTTTGGCGCTATATGGTCTGTTGAGTCAACTCAATTGGGCTCAAGGAACAAGTACTATACTGAGATTAATGTCGATGAATTAGGAAAATATAAGACTGAAGAAGTTGACGTTAGGGAAGAAATAGTTAGTACCAAAGAACACTTTACCCGCATCATTATAAAAAAACTAAACAAAAGAATTGTCGGTTCACGCACGATTGGTAAAGTTAAGGAACTTTTGAGCAGTATTTATCGCGAAGATTTAAGGCGTGAATATGTTAAGATATACTATAACGGAATGCTTCTGCAGTTTAAGGAGGCACCTGTATATGAAGAAATTATTGACAATAAAACAATACGATGGAAAAAGGAGGTTTCTTTTTCAGTTAACCATGAAGGGAGACAACTTCCGGTCAGAGGCTTTATCGCACTTCGATTGCCCGGTAGCGTAAAAGATGCCGGTTTTACGTTGCTTCGGCGAGGCAGGGTCATTGTTGGTGGCTCGGAAAGCAATTATCGCCCCTCTGAGTTGTTTGGCGATTCAAACTCCTATGCTTGGCAAAGGCTATATGGAGAGTTACACATGGATTCCTGGCCTGTCACCCAGGCTAAGGATAGTTTTGACTGGCACAACAGTGGGTTGGAAGAAGCATTTATTAATGAACTGAACGTGTACACACAAGACTATCGTCGAAAAGCAGAAACGATTCGTGTACGTGAGAAAATTCAGTCAAAAGATCTCTTACAGGATGCAATCAAAGGCCTATCTAACTCTGGCGTTGTTGAGAATATTGAAGTTGAAATAGTTGACCGGGATCAAGTTAGCCAAAAGCCTGAAATTTCACAATCAAAAGAAATCCCTCATACTGAGACACCAGACACTGAGGAGTTCACCATTGATACAAATAACGATGGTGTAATAATTCAAGGTGGCAACCAGGTAAATTATAAGTTTAAATACAAGGGTTGCGAATATTTATTCCATATTATTCTTGACGCAACCAATCCATCTCTAGACTGGCTTTTGGTAGAAAGAAAGGACGTTTCTGAGTATGCGCTTTCAATTAATATGCGCCATTCATTTTTTAAACCTTTAATCGAGAAACGTGAGTTTTTACCAATTATGATGCGTATGTCTATAGCGTTAGTCCTTGCCGAGATAGAATCAATGCAGGTTTCTCCCGATGGGAGAATCGAGCCGAGCGCAATTAGACTGAAGATGAATGAGATCTTGGAGGCAGTTCGAAAAGGAGATGAATGAAAGTGGAAGATGATTTGATTCGGGTAACTGATCAACCATATGCATCTTGTTGGGAAATCACTATGGATGGATTTTTTAGGGCAAATGTTGAAAAGCAAATGCTGATTGACGGTATGACGAGCGAAGCGACTGAAACTGTGTTTTCAAACGCAGCTCGAATATTGAGCCAATGCCCAAATCCATCAATACATGAAGAAGTTGCCAAAACCGGAATTGTAATTGGAAAAGTTCAAAGTGGTAAAACGTCAAATTTCATTTCAGTATTGGCGCTTGCTTTTGATAATGGGTACAACATTTCCATTGTTCTTGGTGGGAATACGCTGGAACTTTTAAAGCAAAATGCAAACAGAATCGGAGAAGCGTTTCATGTTAACGCAGAAAAATTGACTATATTAAAAACAAATGACCATAAGTCTTTGATAAACCCTTCCAGGATAAAAGAATTTATCGAAAACGGACGTAAGGTTATTATTGTCGGCCTTAAGCACACCAAACACATTGACCAAATCGCAGAAATATTTGATAATGATTTTCTCTCAGAACAACCCATTTTAATTATAGATGATGAGGGGGATCAGGCAACCTTAAATACAAAGGCTTATAAGAATTCATTTAGTAAAACATATGGTGCAGTTCTATCCCTCAAAAATAAATTGAAAAGCCATTGCTTCTTATCTGTAACAGCTACGCCACAAGCAAATATTCTAATTGAAACCTTTGACACTCTTTCTCCTGATTTTGGAGAATTAGTGTATCCGGGTGAAGGATATTGTGGACTACAGGAATTCCATGGAACAGATTGCGATAAGCATGTCTATGAGATCCCGGCATCTGAAGGTAACCTTTTAGATAATGTTGGCGTCCCAGAGTCAGTCTACAAAGCTATGGCTATGTTTTTTGTAGGAAACGCAATTCGCTATAGCCGAGGGGATATAGGTAATCACGCTATGCTTATCCACCCAAGTCAAAAGAAGTACGATCATCACATTGTAGTAAATAAGCTTCAAGCAATTTTGGATGATTGGAAATCAAAGGCAAAAACACATCTTGCTGGCAGAAATGATATTTCTTACATTTCCATGCATCAGCAATTAAAAAATGCATATGATGCATTTATCTCTGACGGAGTTATATGTGTTCCATTTGATGAATTGGAGAAAACAGTTTTAAATAGAATAAAAGAGTGCTCGCCCGTGCTACTTTGCAATAGTGATGAAAATGCAAGCGATAGTTCAAAGCTTTATAGGACAAATATTTTTGTCGGTGGCAACCTTGTAGAACGAGGCATTACAATTAAGGGGCTTGCGGTTACATATATTACACGTCGCGCAAAAGGCAAGAGTAATGTAGACAATACTGAACAAAGGGCTCGTTGGTTTGGCTATAAGGCCGACTACCTTGACGTTTGCAGAGTTTTCACATCGAAGGATATTAAAGATGATTTTACAAGCATTCTTGAACATGACGAAGATATGTGGGCATCAATTGAGCGAGCTCAAGAGAGAGGAATAGCTTTTAAAGATATGCCTCGGATATTCAAACTTGCGAGAAGTGCGTTTCTACAACTGACTCGCAAGAATGTCGCAAAAACTGAAAACTATGCACTATCCGAATGGAAACCACAGCGTTATTTTATTATGGACAGGAACACTGCCGACAAAAATAAAACGATTATTTCTAATTTTCGAGCCCAGAGAAAAGAACAGATTGTTTTAGAAAGCCACAATCCAGTTCAAATTCATGCTGTTTTGCCGAATTTACAGTTTACTACAGTTTATTCTGAATTGCTATCCAAATTAGATTTTTTGAATGAGGAAATTCTCGGCAAAAGGTTTTTTGATTTGCTTAATGATGCGTTGGAAAAAATTAAAAAGGCCCCTGTAGTTGATATATACTGGGTTAGAGATGCGGAACACTCAACGCGTAAAATTCGAAATGATGGGTCAATTGAGCAGTTGTTCCAAGGCCGAAATCCCAACATTTCCAGTTCGAAATATTACGAAGGCGATCGGAGTTTGGCTGATAAGGCTCCAGATCATATGCAGTTACAAATCCACTATGTGAAACCTACTAATATTCCTTCCATTGATTTCTTTTCTCCTGCACTTGCGCTTTATGTGCCTGAAAATTGTGCTGACGAATTATCGAAACTGGTGGTGAGAGCAGATGGATAATACAGAAATTTTTAAAAAACTTGCCAATTGCCATACTAATGTAGCGCCATTTGTTGTTTTTCCAGTAGATGGAGCACCATGCTATTTTGGGAAGGATCAAGATGGAAATACTGTCTTTATGATTCCATCAACATTAAAAAATGTTCCGCCACTTCATCAAAAGACAAATGCACTCGTTTTTTTCTTTAACAGGAAGTGCTCTTTTGAATTGGACAACACAACAGTTACAAAAATGGTCCACATCCTAGTTTGCAAGGAGCATGATAATGAGAGGATACTTGCATTTATCAGGCTTACTAGAGCATTTGCACAAACGGAAAGAGACAATGACCAATTGTACTTGGCGAAACTTTTTTCTTCTTTGTCTGCCCTTTTTGATAAGAAGAAAGAGATTTCAGATATTGAATTGCAGGGGCTTTTTGCAGAATTATATACTATTCTACACTTCAAAAATGTTGGATGCGATATTTCTGAGTATTGGCAAAGTAGAAACAGGATGAAGTTTGATTTCACTCTTACGGAGAGAAAACGGATAGAAATCAAGTCGACTTTATTAGCAAATAGAACACATCATTTTAAGCATGAGCAATTACTGAGCGAGTTATATGATATAAGAATTATTTCAATAATGCTCAGGCAATGCGATTCAGGAACTTCCCTCGGAGACTTAATTGAAAAAATTAACGAAGAATACTTTTCGCAATATCCTTTGTTAATGCACATTGAATCGATTGCTTCTCACATTGATAGAGAACGCCTTTATGAAACAAAATACGATTCTTCGTATATTGAGGCAAACATTCGCTACTACAATGCATTGAGTATTCCTCATTTTAATGAAAAAACGCCAGATGGTGTATTTAATGCAGAATATGATTGTATCTTAGATACTGCAATCAATATTGAAGAAGCTGATATTATTGCGTGGATAAAGGAGAGATAACTATGCTGAAAATCCGCCTATACGTCAACAACAAATGAAATTACTAAAGTTCTTTAATTAAGCGGTTATTCTAATGTTAACTCTCCATAGTCATATCCCCAATATTACGGGCATGATTATGGAGAGTTAAAGTGTTTTCAACAGAAACAGCTCCATCGGCTGATTGTGACCCGGAGTGTTCAGGACCAGACCGCCGCAGTCGTGGTAGCCGAGGGCGCGGTAGAAGTGCTGGGCCGATTCGTCGGACTGAGTGGAGGTCAGGACCAAATAGTAACCTTGGGTGCGCATATCTGATTCCCAAAACTCCATGAGGGCTCGGCCGCAGCCGGTGCGTTGGTGGGCGGGGGATATGTAGAGCAGGGTGCAGAAGGGGGTGTTATCCCAAAAGAGGTTGTATCTCAATATCCCAACGGGCGTGGTGTCCTCAGTGAGGACATACGCCCGTTTTAAATTTACCTTGTTCTCAAACTCTGCCTCCGACAGATGACGGTCGAGGGTAAACCAGAAATCGCGGTCGCGGAGCTCGGCGTAGCGTATTGTTCGCATGTGGATGCCTCCAAAAAATTAAAGTTCACTTTTGGGGGGTGGAAGTTGCGGTAATAGAAGTTGGGGACAAACCATTCCAACGTAATGAAGGGATT
Organism: uncultured Clostridia bacterium; assembly: GCA_947624445.1. Lineage (GTDB taxonomy): Bacteria > Bacillota > Clostridia > Christensenellales > Borkfalkiaceae > Gallimonas. The sequence continues at coordinate 15,430 of CANQKF010000026.1, forward strand.
ATCCTATTACACTCCGCGGTAAAAGTTGCGGGGATTCTTAGATACGTCGGAGATGTTTTTGGAGCGTGATTCTCCGTCGACCTAATAAAAATAAGCTGTCGAAAATGTGCAGGTCTACAAAAACATAAAATTTTTCCCAGGACCGGGTGTGATTTGGAGTGAAAATGTTCGTTGTAAGGAGAGAGGGGGGTAAAGATCGGAGGGGATAGACTGCTGCGAGAGATGGGGCCTCGGCGCTGAGGTGGGAACGGGAACGTGGTACCCAAGGAGCGGCTCATACAGTGGGTGGACGAGCGGAGCGGCGACCCAGTAGGGTGTTTGAATCCCACAAGAAACGATAAACGGACATGCCCTGATTACATGATTGCGTGGGCATGTCCGTATTATCAATAAACTGTGTGGAAGAAAACTAATCAAAATTTTTCCGTAGATTTTCCTTTAATGCCCGCATAGTTCCTGTTATGACTTTTAATTCGCTGTGGGAGCAGTCGGAGAGGAGGTCTGAGACTTCACGTTCATATGAAGCTGACGCGTTAGACACGCTGTCGCACAGTATATCGTCTGTCGTTACACCAAGGGCGTTTGCTATACTTATAAGTGTTGGGAGACTCAATTTAGTAGCTCCGCGCTCAATATGAGAGATGTTCGACGGCTCCTGATCGGATAATTCCGCCAAGGATTGCTGTGTTAGGCCACGCTCTTTGCGAAACCTGCGTATTCTGACACCGATAGCGGTATAATCAAGCTCCATTTTTTTCACTCCTTTTTTGATAATGTTATTGTATCTCCGAAAAGGATATGATAAAATAGAGCAAATATCCTATTAGGATATATACTAACATTAGAAAGGAAAGATCATAGCATGGCACAACCAGATAATTCCCCTGCGGCTTTTTACAAGACGGTTGATAGAGCCTTTTCCAATCATATAGAGGAGAAAAATAAAAAAGCAAAGGTAATACTTGTCGCGTTTTATAACAAAAAAGCATTGGGTGTTCGATATCTGGAGGGGGCGTTATTGCGAAGCGGCCACGATGTCCGTGTAGTGTATTATAAAGATTTCAACAGCCTTCATCCGCGTCACACAACAACGGCGGAGCTGGGCCTCCTGAAAGATGAGATCACAAAATACAGGCCCGACATGATCGGCCTGTCCGTAATGAGCTCCATGTATCTGGACACAATAAACGCGGTCATAAATACACTTTGCGGTAACTTCACAGTCCCGATCGTATGCGGCGGGGCGTTCGCGACGATGTTTCCCGAGTACTTCCTTGATCGTGGAGTAAATTTTGTTATCCGAAGCGACGGGGAGGCCGCGATATGCCAGCTGGCGGAGGCGATCGTAAGCGGCGACGGATATGAGGAAATACCTAATCTGTGTTTTATTAAAAACGGGAAACCTGTTGTAAACGAAATCGGCGGACTGCTCAACGATATTGACGGCTACGGCATTCCCGTTATCAACAGCGCGAACGCCTGCTTTATCGATAAGGATACGATAAGATACGGCGATCCCCAGATCAACACCAGGAGCTATGAGGTCATAGCGTCTCGCGGATGTCCGTTTAACTGCTCTTACTGTTGTTGCGGTAATCTCAGGAAGCTACTGCCAACGGGAATCAAAAGCGTCAGGACGCGGTCCGTGGACAGCGTCATAGAGGAATTGATCGAGGCAAAAAAGCAATGTAAGCATATCGCGTTTATCCATTTTTACGATGAGATATTCCCAAATCTTCCGGGATGGGTGGATAAGTTTGTGATAGAATACAAGAAACACATCAACCTGCCGTTTACCATATGGACCCACCCCAAAATGGTCGACGAGGAGGTTCTGAAAAAACTGGTACAAGTCGGCTTGACTGAGGTCATCATGGGTATCCAGTCGGGATCCGAGCATATCCGCAGAGATATTTTTCACCGCTATGAAACACAGCAGGACATACTGGACGCGACAAGGATAATCCGTAAATCCGGGGTGTTTTGGTGCAACTATGATTTTATGCTCCAGCACCCCTTTGAAACGATCGACGATTTGAAGGAAAGCTATTGGCTTGCCAAAAAGATGGCGGGTCCCTATGAGTTACAGCTGCATGGTCTGAATTTTCTGCCGGGGACAGATATTGTGCAAATGGCGATAGACGCCGGAATATACACGAGGGAAGAAATGGAAGCCATTATGTTTGCGCCGATGGATGAACAGTTTGGTACATATTGGCAGAGAGAAACCACACGGGAAAGCAATCTGTGGTACGAGATGCTGTACTGTCTGCAATTCCGATCCACAAGAAAATCGGTTGAAGCATTTGAAGCCGATCCGATCGCGCACGGCAAGGAAATCGATTCACTATATGCCATTGCTCAAAAATACAGCAAAATACGGTATGTCTACATGAAGTCAAGAGTTGTGCTGAAAAAACATGAGCTACGCTTTATGAGATGAATTTAAGCTTGTGCGGTTGGGGCTTCTTTGATGTGACTCTTGCGTAAATACCGAACCTCTGTGAATATGGCTGCGTTTCTCATTTTTGGGGATTGAGCAAAACGGGCGGCTGAAAGGACAGGGGACATACGGGCCCGGTGTCGGTGAGAAAGCGGATACGGGCGATGCTGGACCACGCCGGGTGCAGGAAGCTCCGGGTTTGCGACCTTCACCACACATTCTATCGCCGGGGGAGTGGACGCCAAGACGCTGTCCGGCATACTGGGGCACACGGACGCGGCGTTCACGCTGAACACCTACGCCCACGTCACCGGCGACATGCACCGCCGGGCCGCCGAAATCGTGGGCGGGTTTATGGAGGACATATTCGGAAAGGAGCTCAGACCGTGGCAAGACGCAAATCAGGCACCGGCACCGTAAGGCACCGCCGGGACGGGCGCTGGGAGGGCAGAGTCGTCGTCGGCTACGACGACAGGGGACTGCCGATCACAAGAAACGTGCTGGGAAAGTCAAAGCGGGAGTGCGAGACAAAGCTAAAAAGCTTGCGTGCCCAGCTCACGCTGCCAAAGCCGGACAAGCTCCGAGCGGACATGCCCTTCGGCGACTGGCTGGACCGGTGGTATCAGGAGCAGGTGAAGCCCCGGCTCCGGCCCAAGTCCCGCGAGGACTACGAGAATGAGATCTACAACCACATCGTCCCGCAGATAGGGAAGGTGCCGCTCAATAAAATCTCCGTGGAAGTCCTGCAACAATTCTACACGGAGCTCAAGCAAAACGGACGCCTGACGCGCCGGGACATCTACGGCCCCGGCGTGTCGGACAGGCTGGTGGAGGGCTGTCACCTGCGTATCCGCTCGGCGCTGGCCGAGGCCGTGGAGGAGCGGCTGATACCCAGGAACCCCGCCGAGGAGTGCAAACTGCCTCAGAGTGCCCGCCGTGAAAAGCAGGTGCTGACCCGTGAGGAGCTCCAGAGGTTCCTGACC
>CANQKF010000027.1 GCA_947624445.1 uncultured Clostridia bacterium
TTCATTATCTCATTTCCCTTCTTTTTGCACAACTAACTTCTATCCTCGGTTGTCTTTCTGCTCTATATGGATTTTACTTTTTCAATTGAGAAAAATTTTCTTTCTAGGAACAAGAGAAGGCGGGTTTCCCGCTTCTCTGCGCACGTTGCCGTGCGCGGCTCGAAGGTGGAATTATACCACCTTCCTTATCATGTCTCCCATTTTTGCTTGCAATATACCACTTTTGCTTTCCGTTTGCTTGCTGCCGGAGCGCCTCGGCGGCTGTTTTTTGCTTCCGTTTTTACGATGTGTTCACGACATTTCTCTCCTTAAAAGATTTTCTTTTCGCCGCTGTTTACCGACTGTGGCGGCAGGTCATTCGTTCTGCATCAGCATCACCTCCTACTTTTATATGGGTGAATTTTTACGGCAGATGTAACATCAACCCGCAGAATTTATTTTGTCTTTTCTGCGTCGAGAACGTCGCCGCGCGATACCCCTTCACTTAAAGGGGCGATTTTTGGGCAAAACCAAAGGGTCAAAAGGCAAAATTTCATAAATTTTTCATAAACGGTGCTCTGCAGAAAGTGGGCAAATTTTCTTCTCATAGGGAAGCAGGATAAGGATTGTGGGCAATCCTACCCCAATCGATCCTCACAAGCGGGAAACCCGCATTAGGGAGATAATCGGAAAATTTTGTCGAAATGGCATAAATACCCTTTGAAAACTGTAGAAAATATGCTATAATTAAATTGTATAAGCATTTTTCAAGGGAGATTTTATGGATACCGCAAAACTCGACAAATGGGCGGAGCTGTTGTTGGATACGGGGAAGCGAAACAAATTGATCAATTTCAAAGATTCCAAAAGCAATTCGGTCGAAGTTGTTGCCCCCGACTTTTATACCGTCTTTCAAAAGGCGGAGCACGCCGCGGTCTTTGAGGTGTTCGATCCAAAGCTTGAAAAAGAAGATGACTTGTTCATCTCGGACGACGATGCGTCCGCAAGCGGATCTTCCAAGCAGGCTTTCATGGGAACCTATGCGGAGAGATTAAAAAAGAATCAGATCTTGATTTATAATATCTCCGGGAAGCCCATACAAGCGTTGAAAAGAATTGGAAAGCAGGCGAGATCTGCCGTTGAAGAAACGGGCGTCAATATTGCTTATTTGGCGTTCGGCTTTGTGCATTGGACGGAAAGTGAAGCTTCTCAATATGAATTGCGCGCGCCGCTTTTGTTGGCGCCGATCTCAATAGAAAATCAGTCGGCGATCGAGCCGTTCTATATTCGTTTATTGGAAGATGATATGATCGTCAACCCGACATTTGCCTTCAAGCTTCAAAACGATTACGGCATTAAGCTTCCGGAATACGACGAGGATGCAGGCATCGAATCCTATATTCATGCCGTATCCTCTTTGTTTGCAAAGTTGAAATGGACGGTAGTCCCCGAATGTAAAATCGGTATTTTCTCTTTTTTGAAGATAAATATGTACAAGGACATCAAAGAGAATGCCGCAAAAATCATTCAGAACGAGAATGTCCGCGCCTTGCTTGGCGAAGTGGTTTCACCCAATGCTGCCGCCCTCGGCGATAAAAAACTGACGGATCTTTTGGATCTGCATAATGTCGTGGATGCGGATTCCAGCCAAGCCGAGGCGATCGAAGCGGCGAAAGAAGGACAAAGTTTTGTTCTGCAAGGACCTCCCGGTACGGGGAAAAGTCAAACGATCACCAATATCATTGCCGAATGCCTTTCCGATGGAAAAAAGGTTCTCTTCGTTTCCGAGAAGCTTGCCGCTTTGAATGTCGTTTATGACAAATTGAAAAAAGTCGGGCTGGAAGAATTCTGCTTGGAGTTACATAGTCATAAAGCCAATAAAAAGCTGATTATTGAAGAGTTGTGCAGAACGCTGAAATTGGCAAAAAGCGGCGTTTCGGAGAAAGCGGAGCGGGAGCTAAAAATCAAGAAAGATGCGCAACGACAGTTGGACGAATACGCCGTAGAGTTGCACAAGATCCGTCCCGTCATTAACAAGACATTGTATCAACTTTATGAGGAAGTCTCCGCATGCAGAGCTGTTCCCGATTTTTCTTTTGTTATTGAGAAGATCGACGCCAAAGGCGAGGACTATATCGAAAAAGCCGAAAACTGCCTAAATCATTATGCGGAATACACCACTTCCGTCGGCACCGATTATCATGCCAATATTTGGTATGGCTATGGTTCCATAGTAGCACATTGTTTCTTCTAAAACAACCCACGGTCCGTAGAGTTGGGAAATGTTATGGAAGAGGCATTCAATTTGCATAGACAATTATATCATAACCCTAAAATCAAAATCACTTTCTGACTGCTTGATTTTTTTGTGCGTTTATGATATGATGGGAACGATAAACAGGAATTTAGCGGAGTTTATATTTATGAAAAGAAAGTTAGAAGTCAAAGGAACAATTATTATTGGCGACCCTTGTGAATTAGTTAAATCAGAAGAAGATTGGCAACTGTGTAAATGGGGCGAACATTTAGAAAAGATTGGTTTGAAAAACTTTCTATATATTGAATTTGAAGAAGATGCACCTAACATTGTAGATAGTAATGGCAATAAATTGGGAAGTTTTTGTACCGATTCGGCTGTAATCGTTGTCTTATTATTGGATGATTTATTAAATTACAATCCTAATTTTAATGAACATATTGCTTATCCGCAAAATTGGACTATCATTAAAGACTTTTGTGGAACGGTAAAACCCAAGACGATAGCAGGTGTAAAACACATAATTGGCGAAGGCAATATTTCATTTCATACTGTTTTCGAAGAAGAATAATTAAATTTCAATTTCGCGGAGATTACAAAGAAAGCGAGGGCAAACCGTCCTCGCCTTCCTTGTATTTACGATATAAAGTTTTCGAGCCTGTACTGTTCTACAACTTCTTTCCCGACCAAAGTGATTGCCTGTTGCGGACACCCGCTGATACAGCGGTAGCACATAGTGCATTTCCCGTGGGGCGCGGCGACTTGATTTTCGACCGTTAAATTTTTCATCGGGCAAATGCTTTCGCAGACGCCGCACCCGACGCAACGCGCCTTATCTATCTTTAATTTGTCGGAATAGCGCTTCGTCTTGCCGTAAAACCAGAGCCTTTGACCAAATAAGCCCACAAGATGAGGAAGCGATCCCAAGCCGTTTTGCGGATATTTCCCGCTTCTGATTTGTAAAACCGCACGCTCGATCTTTTCTTCCGCACGGCGAATGATCTCGATTTTCTCTTCCTTGCTTTTCTTCAAAAGTTTACTGTCGCAAACGCTGTCGGGCATTTTGAGGTGCAGACCGCCCAAGACGAAAGCGCCGCACTTTTTCAAAAGTCGTGCCGAGCAGCCCGCGCCGTCGCCGCTGAACGCGCCCATTGTTGCAAGACAAAAGACCTTTTTCCCTTTCCATAGCGCGGCGTTGCGGACAATATGCTCCCGTACCATTTTGGGGGCGTTGGAATATTGCACGGGATAGCCGAGGACAATGTACTCATAATTTTTCAAGGCAGGAAGGGCGGCTTCATCCTCGATCGCAATGATAGGCGCATTTTCGTCCAACAATTTTACGAATTTTTCAACGCAAAACTTTGTATTGCCCGTGCCGCTCAAATAGATTGCACAATATTTCTGTTCCATTTTTTCGCGAATTTCCTATTGATTCAATTTATCATAAACACGGGACAAAATCAAGCGGGCAAAAAGTCAATTTGGCATTTCGGCGTGAGCTTGGCTATGAAAAGCGCGCCGCAGCGCGGCGCGGGATCATGCGCGGACGATCATTCTTCGACGATCTTATACCGCCCGCTGATGTGCGAAACGAGTTCGCCCTCGGGCGTCGCGCTGCGATAGTGGTTGTAGTCCTGCAGGTTGATGATGTCCGTTTCGAAGCGCCGCTCCTCTGTGAGATACCACAGGAAGATGAGGTGCTCCCCGCCCTCGGGGTCGAGCTCCCAATAGACTTTTTGCAGCTTCGCCTGCCCCGCCTGAATGCGCTTGCCCGTCGTCTCGTTGACCCGCCCGATGTCCGATTTCAGCACGATGTACTCATTGACGGGCAGCTTTTTCAGGATGATGAACATCTCGTAGTCGGCGAGCCGCACGAGGAGATACTCGCGGTAGGTGGAGATGGAGACGACCTCACCGAAGGGGCGCGCCACCCGCGCCGAATCGTGATAGAGCACGCGGTCGCCTTCCTCGATCTCATCCTCCCACGGGACGTGTTCGGCGGCGATGTCCTTCTTGTTGAACATCACCGAGTTGCCGTATTCGTAAAAAACGATCGCCATATGCGCCCTCCCTTGCTTTATTTCATTATAGCTTACGTCCGCCCGATTTGTCAAGATTTCCCGAAATTTTCCCGCGGAAAAATTTTCTCCGCGCCTTGCAAACGCCCGAAAAACAGATAGGGGGGTGGGACTTTTCCGTTTTTTGCATAGCCGCGGCGATTTTGCGCAGACTGCTTGCAGGAGGTAAGGAAAATGCAGAAATTCAGATCCGGCGAGATCGTTCCCATGTCTTGCACCTACAAGGCGTACGACGTGAACGGCAACAGCCACGACGACGAAACGACCTATCTCGAAAAGGGGACGAAGTTCCCGCCGCTTCAGCACGAGGGCGGCTATTGGGTCATGGCGCACAACTGAAACGAATGATCCGAGGGAAAACGCAGACGTCTCGGCGCCTGCGTTTTTTCATTGGTTTGCAGGGAAATTCCGAGGGGCGAAGAGGGGGCGTTTTCCGAAAAAAGTCGGGGGACGCTGTAATTTATTTACAAAAAGCGCACATTTTGCGCCGCGGGAATGCCATGCGGTTTTGCGGGCGGCGGTCGGTTGACAAACCCCGCCTCGGTCGGCTATGATAATATGCGATCCGCACCGCCTTTGCGGGCAGGGGCGGAAATTACGACCGAAAGGAGATCCCTATGGCAAAAAAGATCCTCGCGCTGCTGGAGAGTTTCACGGCCTTCACGCTCGTGTTCGGCGGGGCGTGCGTCGTTTTCGGCGTCGGATTGATCCGCTGCCTCTCGGGCGAGGGGTATTCGCTCATCTATGCCGCCAGCATGGTGTTTGTGTGTTACTTCCTGCTTCGCGCGATCGTGCGGCGCTTCGATCCCGTATTCCGCGCCCTGCGTCGGGTCAAGCGGGAGGAGGACGTCCCGCGTCAGGTCGCGTTGTACAACGAGCGCGTGCTCCCGCTCCTGCGGCAAGCGCTTCCGCGCACGCTCTACCGCTATATTGCGCTCGGCGACGACCCGTGGCAGAACGAACTGCGCTTTCGCACGCTCGAGCAGAAGAAGCTCTGGCTCTCGACTCCGAAGCCGCTGAACGACGTGTTCGAGGGAACCAACGTCTATTATTCCACCAAATGGCGCTTCGACCGATGGATCGCGAGCGCCGAGGACGTCGAGACGCGCCGCCGCAACTTGATCGACTCTCTGCTCGAGACCCGCAAGAATTTCTTCACCTGCTCCCTCTCCAAGAGCCGCGAATCCTCCGATCTTTGGTCGCGCTACGCGGGGGAGAACCGCGGCTTCTGCATCGAATACGAGGTGACGGACCCGCATTGCCTCTACGGCGTGCGCTATTCCGGGAAAAAGCACGACGTCGGGCCCGTCATGGAGCGCCTGAACGCCGATCTCTACTTCGGCAGGATCGGGCGCGGCGCCTATGAAGCGACCTTGATGGAGATGCAGAAACTGTGGTTCACCTACAAGGGCGTCGATTCGGCGAAAGAGCGGGAGGTGCGGTGCATTTTTATGCGGGAAAACAATCATTTCACAGGGCTCTCGATGCCGGAAGCAGAGTGCGGGCTGAAAGTGCGGGGCGTCTATCTCGGGATGAATTGCAGCGCGGAACACAGAGCACGGTTGCAGCATATCGCCGAGGCGTTGGGGATCTTCTGCAAGCCGACCGAGCCCGATTATTACGGCGAACGCGCGGTGATCAAGGTCGCGGATCCCGCCTCCGAAAGGACACCCGAGTGAGGATGAAATCTTGAAATATCGACATACGTCCCCCGCTTTTCCCGCAAAAAGAGGGGAGTGCGTACGCTTTTTCCGCCTTTTCCGCCCGCCGATGCTTTTCGCGCGAACCCGTGGTTCGAACCGATTACCTCATTCTCCACCGCCAGGGATGCCCTTTCGGGCATCCCTGGTGGTGATGGATAATTGATAACCTAAAACGAATATGGAAGAGGTGGATTACTTCGCGGGCTTTACCCGCTCGTGCCGCGCTTCGACCACAATAGAAGCCTCGGTCGGGGCGAACCACACGTGGTTCGCCTATCCACCTCGACTGTCACAAAGAGGGACACCCAACAGGGTGTCCCTCTTTGTGGTGGGAAGAGGTGGATTCGAACCACCGAAGTCGTCGACGTCAGATTTACAGTCTGATCCATTTGGCCGCTCTGGAATCTTCCCATATATATGAAGTTATGGATGACCGGTGGAGCTGGTGACGGGAATTGAACCTGCAACCTGCTGATTACAAATCAGCTGCTCTGCCGATTGAGCTACACCAGCAAAGTGGTGGCTTGGGGTGGAATCGAACCGCCGACATAAGGATTTTCAGTCCTCCGCTCTACCAACTGAGCTACCAAGCCGAAAGCCGTTTTATGGCGGGAGCCTCATTGCTCGGAATGAGGCTCCCTTGCATTTTGGCGACCCAGAACGGGCTCGAACCGTCGACCTCCAGCGTGACAGGCTGGCGCTCTAACCAACTGAGCTACTGGGCCATAGAATTGCTTTGTGGAACGTCCGCTGCGACGCGGTGGGCCTTCACGGACTCGAACCGCGGACCGATCGGGTATAAGCCGACTGCTCTGACCAACTGAGCTAAAGGCCCGAACCCGCGCAGGGCTACGTTCGCAATGCCTGTCTATCATAGTATAATCTTCGGGAAATGTCAAGTGTTTTTCTGCTGATTTTGACAAATTTTTTTCGACATTCTTTTCCTTGATTCGCTTTCATCCGCGAAAACCCGCGAAAGGCGGGGTGATACAATGACGGCGGATTCTTCCGAGGGGGGGAGGGAATGACGCTGAAGGCGAGCCGCAGGGGCGAGAATCTCTACATTTATCTATCCGGGGAGCTCGACGAGCACTCCGTCGCCGAGATCCGCGAGCGTGCGGACCGCATCATCGACGAGAACGCGGGGCTCTCGCGCGCCGTCTTTAATCTTGCGGGGCTGCGGTTCATGGATTCGACGGGCATCGGCTTTCTCATCGGGAGATACAAGCGGCTCGCGCGGTATCACATGCCCATGTATCTCGAGGAGCCCGAAGCGGGCGCAGACAAGATCCTATCGCTCAGCGGACTGTATTCGCTGATGCCCAAATTATGAAATTAGTGGGGGGACGTATGAACGAAATGCAATTAAGCTTCCCCGCGCGGTCGGAAAACGAAGTGTTCGCGCGCAATGCGGTCGCGGCGTTCGCGCTCACGCTCGAGCCCACGCTCGACGAGCTCTCCGACATCAAGACCGCCGTCTCGGAGGCGGTGACGAACTGCATCGTCCACGCCTACCGCAACGCGGAGGGCTGGGTGACCATCCGCTGCCGCGCGGAGGGGGACCGCTTCGACATCGAGGTGTGCGACGAAGGGCGGGGTATCGAAAACATCGAGGAGGCGCTGCAGCCCTTCTTCACGACGCAGCCCTCGGAGGAGCGCTCGGGCATGGGGTTCACCATCATGCAGACGTTCATGACGGAGTTTGCCGTCGCCTCCGAGGCGGGCGCGGGCACGCGGGTGAAGATGCGCAAGGTGCTCAAGAGGGCGGAAGGTGCTTGATGAACGTGAGACCCTCCGCCTGTTGCGGCTTGCCAAGGCGGGGGACGCCGCGGCGAAGGAGACCCTCCTCGTCCAAAACACCTCCCTGCTCAAGAGCATCCTGCGGCGGTATCTCGGCAAGGGCGTGGAATACGACGATCTCTTCCAGCTCGCCTCGCTCGGGTTTTTGAAGGCGATCGCGGGCTTCGACGAGAGCTTTCAGGTGCGGTTTTCGACGTACGCCGTCCCCATGATCGCGGGGGAGATCAAGCGGTTTCTGCGGGACGACGGGAGCGTGAAGGTCTCGCGCGCGATGAAAAAGACGGCGCGGGAGCTCTCGCGCTACATCGAGGAATACACCCTCGTCCACGGGCGGCAGCCGACGACCCGCGAGCTCGCCGAGGCCTTCTCGATGGAGGAGGGCGACGTCGTGTTCACGCTCGGTTCGAGCAGGATGCCCGTCTCCATCTACGCCGAGACCGATTACAAGGACGAAAAATCGACGACGCTCGCCGACCGTCTCCCCGCCAAGGATACGCAGGAGGAGCTTCTGGACCGCTTGCAGATCGGCGCCGCGATCGAAAAACTGCCCGAACGCGAGCGCAAGATCGTCGTTTTGCGCTATTTCCGCGACATGACGCAGAGCGAAGTCGCGAAGGCGATCGGCGTCTCGCAGGTGCAGATCTCGCGCATCGAGAGCAAGATCATCGAGCGCTTCCGCAGCGAACTCGGGGAGCAGTGATCCCCGCGCACGGCGCTTCCTCCTTCTGATCCGCGCGCCGCGACCGATGATTTTTTCGTGAAATGCGGAATTTCACCGTCAAGTGTTTGACAATCCGCGCGCAGGATGATAATATAGATAATAATCGACAGGAAACGTAACTTCCCGCGGGAGATTACGTTTTTTTACGTGCAAGCGGCGGCGCATGCTGCCGCGGAGGTGGGTATTTGGTAAGAAGGCTCATAAAAAGCATCCGCGAGTACAAACTCGCGACGATCCTCTCGCCGCTCTTTGTTTCGGGAGAGGTCGTTTTGGAGTGTCTCATCCCCTTTGTGATCACAAAGCTCGGGGAGGCGATCGAGGCAGGCGCGCAGCTCTGGGGCGCGGGCACCTCGTGGGCGACGCTCGGCATCGGGCAGTATGCGCTCATCCTCGTTGCGATGGCGTTCGCTTCCCTCGCCTGCGGCGCGCTCGCGGGGCTGTTCTGCGCGCAGGCTTCGGCGGGCTTTGCGAAGAATCTGCGCAAGGATCTCTACTACAAAGTGCAGGAATTCTCCTTCGAGAACATCGATAAGTTCTCCACGCCTTCGCTCGTCACCCGCATGACGACGGACGTAAACAACGTGCAGTTTTCCTTCATGATGATCATCCGCACCGCGATCCGCAGCCCGCTGATGATGGTATTCTCCGTCGTGATGGCGTTCGTCATCGGCGGAAATTTGGCGTGGATCTTCCTCGCCGTCATCCCGTTCCTTTCCCTCATCCTCTTTTTCATCATGTGGAAAACCATGCCTCTCTTCCACCGCGTGTTCAAGAAGTACGATAATCTCAACGAATCGGTGCAGGAGAACATCTCGGGTATCCGCGTCGTGAAATCCTATGTGCGGGAGGAGTTCGAAAAGGAGAAGTTCGACCGCGCCGCGACGGACGTGCAGGTGGACTTCACCAAGGCCGAGCGCATCCTCGCGTGGAACAACCCCGTGATGCAGTTCTTCTTCTACGGCGTGCTCTCGACGGTGCTCTTTTTGGGCTCCTATCTCATCTTCAAGACGAGCGGCATGACGGTGTGGACGATCTCCCAGCTCGTCGTCTACGGCATGCAGATCCTCATGTCGCTCTCCATGTTCTCCATGGTCTTTGCGATGATCACGATGTCCATCGAGAGCATGCGAAGGATCGACGAAGTGCTCTGCGAGGAATCCACGCTGCACGATCCCGCGTCGCCCGTGTTCGAAGTCGCGGACGGCTCGGTGGATTTCGACGGCGTTTCCTTCAAATATGCGGCGGCGGCGGAGCGCTGCGTGCTCGAAGATATCGATCTCCACATCAAGTCGGGGGAGACGATCGGCATCATCGGCGGCACGGGCACGGGCAAGACTTCCCTCGTCAACCTCATCTCCCGCCTCTACGACGCGACCGAAGGCTCGGTGAAAGTGGGGGGGAGAGACGTCCGCGAATACGACCTCGAGGCGCTGCGCAACCAGGTCGCCGTCGTGCTCCAGAAGAACGTCCTCTTCTCGGGGACGATCAAGGAGAACCTCCGCTGGGGCAACCCCGAAGCGACCGACGAGGAGCTCGAGGAGGCTTGCAGGCTCGCGCAGGCCGATGAGTTCATCCAGACCTTCCCCAAGAAATACGATACTTACATCGAGCAGGGGGGCACCAACGTCTCGGGCGGGCAGAAGCAGCGGCTTTGCATTGCCCGCGCCCTTTTGAAGAAGCCCAAGATCCTGATCCTCGACGACTCGACCTCCGCCGTCGATACCCACACGGACGCCCTCATCCGCAAGGCGTTCCGCGAATACATCCCGACGACGACCAAGATCATCATCGCCCAGCGCACCTCCTCGGTGGAGGACGCCGACCGCATCATCATCATGGACGGCGGCAGGATCGAGGCGGTGGGCACGCACGAGGAGCTCCTCGATACCGATCCCATCTACACCGAAGTCTACCGCACCCAGAACAAGGGCGGCAAGGCGATCTCGTCTCTGTCCGAAATGGGCGAAGCGACGGAAGGAGGGGACAATGCCTAACATGAAAATGCCGCGCGGCGGAAAGAATATGGGCAAGGGCGCCGCGATAAAAGCGCCCAAAGGGACCTTCAAGCGCATCATGAAGTCGCTCTTCGGCTTCTACCCCAAGATGATGACGTTCACGCTCATCCTCATCGTGTTCAACGCCGTCATCTCGGCGCTCCCTACGATCTTCATGCAACGCATCTTCTCCATCATCGGAGACGCGTTGGACCTTCAATCGGCGGCGCACCCCGGCGTCGCGCTCGGCTGGAGCGACGTCGGCGGCGAGATCACCCGCACGATGCTGCTTCTCATTTCGCTCTACGTCATCTCGCTCGCCTCGGGCGCGGTGGATAAACAGCTCATGGCGATCATCACGCAGGGCTACCTCAAAAAGATGCGCGGGGCGATGTTCAACGGCATGCAGGATCTGCCCATCAAGTACTTCGATACCCACAGCCATGGCGACATCATGAGCTACTACACGAACGATATCGATACGCTCCGCCAGCTCATCTCGCAGTCGCTGCCGCAGCTCCTTACGAGCGGCATCATGGTGTGCACGCTGTTCTTCATCATGATCTGGTACAGCATTTGGCTCACCCTCATCGTGCTCGCGTGCGTCATCGCCATCCTGTTCGTGACGAAAGTCGTGGGCGGCGGCGCGGGGAAATACTTCCTCGGCATGCAGCGCGCCGTGGCGCAGACGGAGGGCTTCGTCGAGGAGATGATGAACGGGCAGAAGGTCGTCAAGGTGTTCTGCCATGAGGAGGCAGCCAAGGCCGACTTCGATAAGGTCAACGATCATCTCTGCGCGCAGGCGACCAAGGCGAACGCCTATGCGAACATGCTCATGCCCATCCTCGGCAACATCGGGCACATCCTCTACGTCATCGTCGCCCTCGTGGGCAGCGTGTTCGTCCTGCACAATACGAAGAACTTCGCGATCGGCGCCGCCTTCGATCCCGAGCTCGTCGCCTTCTCGGGGGCGCTCGGCATCGCGCTCGTCGTCTCCTTCCTGCAGGCGACGCGGCAATTCACCAACAACGTCAACCAGGTCTCCAACCAGGTCAACTCGGTCGTCATGGGCCTTGCGGGCGCGGCGCGCGTCTTTTCCCTCATCGACGAGAAGCCCGAGGAGGACGAGGGCTACGTCACCCTCGTGAACGTCCGCGAGAACGGGGACGGCACCCTCACGGAGTGCGCCGAGCGCACGGGCATGTGGGCGTGGCGGCACCCGCACAAGGAGGACGGCACGGTCAGCTACGAAAAGCTCTGCGGCGATATCCGCATGTACGACGTCGACTTCGGCTACGACCCCGAGAAGATCGTCCTCCACGACATCTCGCTCTACGCCAAGCCAGGGCAGAAGGTCGCCTTCGTCGGCGCGACGGGCGCGGGCAAGACGACGATCACCAACCTCCTCACGCGGTTCTACGACATTCAGGACGGCAAGATCCGCTACGACGGCATCAACGTCAACAAGATCAAGAAGGGAGAGCTGCGGCGGGCGATCGGCATGGTCCTGCAGGATACCAACCTCTTCACGGGCACCGTGATGGAGAACATCCGCTACGGGCGGCTCGAGGCGACCGACGAGGAGTGCGTCGCCGCGGCAAAGCGCGCGGGCGCGGACGACTTCATCACCCGCCTTCCCGACGGCTACAACACCATGCTGCACCAGAACGGCGCCAACCTTTCGCAGGGGCAGCGCCAGCTCCTCTCCATCGCGCGCGCGGCCGTCGCCGACCCGCCCGTGATGATCCTCGACGAGGCGACTTCCTCCATCGATACCCGCACCGAGGCGATCGTCCAGCGGGGCATGGATAAACTTATGGAGGGCAGGACGGTATTCGTCATCGCCCACAGGCTCTCGACCGTGAAGAACTCCAACGTCATCATGGTTCTGGAGCGCGGGCGCATCATCGAGCGCGGTACGCACGAGCAGCTCATCGATCTCAAGGGCAAATACTACCAGCTCTACACGGGCGCTTTCGAGCTCGAATGATCCAAGAAAATCAAGAGACCTCTGCGGTTTGCAGAGGTCTCTTTTCTCATATTGCGGCGCGCAGAGTTTTGGCGCTGTTTTTGAAAGAAGCGGGGGGACGCTATGCAAATTTCACGTCCTTCCCGAGGGAAAACGCCGTCGCGTAGAAGGCGGCGCAGCCGCGCACGAGCTCCTCGTAATCGGCGATCGCCATCGTCTCCACGGCGGAGTGCATGGCGAGCTGCGCGATGCCGATGTCCACGGCGGGCATGCTCGCCTGCCCGAGAGAGATGGCGCCGAGCGTCGATCCGCTGCGCATATCCGAGCGGTTGTAGAAGGTCTGGCACTTGACCTCCGCGCGGCGGAAGATCTCCCCGATCACGGCGCAGGAGAGGGCGTCGGTCGTATACGCCCCGCCCGCGTGCCCCTTGATGGCGACGCCTCCGCCGAGCACGGGGCGGCTGGTGGGATCGCACTTCTCGGGGTGATTGGGGTGCAGGGCGTGCGCGTTGTCGAGGGAGACGAGAAAGCTCCCCGCGACGCGCCGCGCATATGCCTCGGGATCCGCGCCGTCCGCCGCGGCGATCCTGCGGAGGATGGTCTGCAAGAAGTCGCTCCCCGCGCCCTGCCGCGTGCGGCTGCCGATCTCCTCGCTGTCGAAGGCGGCGGCGATCAGTGTCTCGCGGCCCGCCTCCTGTTCGATGAGCGCCGTCATCGAGGCGCACACGCCCGTGAGGTTGTCGAGGCGGGGAGAGGAGAGCAGTTCGCCCCGTTCGCCGAGGACGCAGGGCTCGGTCGCGGGGGCGAGGAAGAGGTCCTGCGCGGCGCCGTCGAAGAGCTCGGAAAGCTCTCGTTTGCCGATCGCGGCGAGGGGAAGTTCGGTCTGGAGATTGGGCGCAAAGCCGTCGTTTGCCTCCCGCGCCATGTGGATGGCGAGCGAGGGGATCGTCACGAAGTAGGGGGACGTATATAATTCTTCTTTGAGTCCGCCCTCGACGGCGCGGATCTTCCGCCCCGCAATCGCGAGCGGCCGATCGAAGAAGGTATACCACAGTCCCCCGCCGTAGGGCTCGGCGTTGAGACGGGTGTAGCGCTCATCCGCGAGCACGGCGTTCGCCTTGAGTTTGAAGCAGGGGGAATCGGTGTGGGTGGCGATGATGCGGTAGGCCCCGCCCGCCGCGTAGCGGAAGGCGATGATGCTGCTCCCCCCGCGGCAGACGAAGTAGGCGTTGCCGTCCTCGAGCCGCCACGCCTCCCCCTCGAGGAGCTCCGAAAAGCCGGCTTCCCGCAGGAGCGCGGCGCAGTTTTCCACGGCGTGGAAGGCGGTATACGACTTCAAAAAGGGAATGAGCGTCTGCATGAGATCATACCTCGTTTTTTTCCTATTATACATGATTTTTTCGGGGAATGCAACCGTTCTCGTGCGATTTCATTCTTGACAGTTTTTCCGCCGTGTGCTATGATAGTGGCAACGGAGGAGAGATATGCCGAGATCTGTTTCACAGAAGCTGAAAGGCTTTGCCGCAGGGATCTATTTCAAGCTGAAGCGCGGTCCGCTCGCGCAGAAGGAGACCGCCCGCCGCACGGGAGGCGTTGCGGAAGCGACCGCCCGACTGATGCGCCGTGCCGCATGTGCGGGCGCCGTTTTGCTCGAAAACGACGGCATGCTCCCGCTTTCGGGGCCCTTCGCCCTGTTCGGCAGGACGCAGATCGACACTTTCTACACGGGCTACGGCTCGGGCGGGGACGTCTCCTGCCCGTATACCGTCGGCATCCTCGAGGGGCTCGAGCGCGCGGGGGCGCCGCTCGTCGCCTGCGTTGCCGAATTCTACCGCGCGTTTGCGGAAAAACATCCCGTAAAGCGGGGCGGATGGGGAAATTGGTCGTTCAGCTCCCCCGAGCCCGAATGCCCCGCGGAACTGCTCGAAGCCGCGGCACGGGAGACGGATACCGCCGTCGTCGTCTTGGGGCGCGCGGCGGGGGAGGATATGGACAGCGAGCTTACGGCGGGCAGTTTCTACCTCAGCGAGGCCGAAAAGGCGCTCCTGTTGCAGGTGCGCCGCCGCTTTGCGCGGGTCGCCGTGCTCCTCAACACGGGCAACCTCATCGACGTCTCCGCGCTGCACGATCTGCATCCCAATGCGCTCCTCATGCTCTATCAAGGGGGGATGGAGGCGGGAAACGCCTGCGCCGACCTTCTGCTCGGCAAGGCGGAACCGGGCGGCAGGCTCCCCGATACGATCGCAAAAAAATACGAGGACTACCCCTCGCACGAGAATTTTTCGGATCCCGATGCGGTCTGCTACCGCGAGGATATTTGGCTCGGCTACCGCGGGCTCGAGACGCGCGCGCAGGACCGCGTCGCCTATCCCTTCGGCTACGGGCTGGGCTACACGGAATTCTGCCTCAAAGCGGATTACGCCGGGGGCGTCGTCTCCTACCGCGTCCGCAACACGGGCATGCGCGCGGGCAGGACGGTCGTCGAGATCTATCTCAAAAAGCCCTCGGGCGAACTCGATAATCCCGCCCGCGAGCTCGTTGCCTTCCGCAAGACGGCGGAGATCGCCCCGGGCGAGGAGGAGTGCGGCGAGATCGCAGTGCCCGTCCGCGCCTTCTGCTCCTATTCGGAGCGGCAGCACCTCTTTGTGCGCACGGCGGGGACCTACGAACTCTTCGCGGGGTTCGACGTCCGCTCCGCCGAAAGCGTCGCGCGGGTCCCGCTCTCCCGCCTGATCGTCGAGGAATGCAGTCCCATTCTGAAAGAGGAAAACCTCGCCGCGCGGATCGAAGCCGCCCTGCCGCCTGCCCTTCCTCCCGTGCCGCCCGTGCCCTTCGGGGAAGTCGTGCGCGGGGAAACTTCGGTGCGGCGCTTTGTCGCGGGGCTCTCGGCAGGAGCGCTCGAGGCGCTCTCCCGCGGGGCGCTCAAGATGGATTCTCCGCTCGGCGCGCGCGGCAACGCGGGCGTCATGGGCGGGGTGACCAAGGAACTCCGCGCCCTCGGCGTCCCGCCCGTCACCATGGTCGACGGCCCCTCGGGCATCCGCCTGCATGCGGGCGCCTCCCTGCTTCCCATCGCGACGCTGCTCGCCGCGACCTTCGATGAAGCGCTCGTCGAAGCGGTCTATGCCGCGGTCGGCAGAGAGATGGGGGAGCGCGGCGCGCACGTGCTTCTGGCGCCCGCCCTGAACCTGCACAGGAATCCGCTCTGCGGAAGAAATTTCGAATACTATTCGGAGGACCCCTTGCTCTCGGGCAAGATCGCCGCGGCGGCGGTGCGGGGCGTCCAATCGGCGGGCGTTTCCGCCTGTCCCAAGCACTTCGCCTGCAACAACCGCGAATTCCGCCGCAACAAGTGCGATTCGGTCGTCTCTGAGCGCGCGCTGCGCGAACTCTACCTGCGCGGCTTCGAGATCTGCGTCAAGGAGAGCGCGCCGCACTTCTTGATGACCTCCTACAACAAAGTCAACGGCGTCTACGCGCACTACAACTACCGTCTCGTGCGGGGCGTGCTGCGCGGCGAGTGGGGATTCGAGGGCTGCGTCGTCACCGATTGGTACATGCAAAAGGATCGCAGCCCCGAGTTCAAGAAGATCAAAAACAACGCTTACAGGATCCGCGCGGGCGTCAACGTCCTCATGCCGGGCGGCGGCTTCCTCGGGAAGCGGATGCAGCACGGCGGGGTGCTCCGCTCCCTGGACCGGAGGGGCGGGCTCACTCTGGGCGAATTGCAGCGCAACGCCGAAGAGGTGCTTGGCGCGGTCTGCAAAACTTCCGCCGTCGCAGGCGGGGAGGAACAAGAAGATGTGGTTCGATGAATGCACGTTCTATCAGATTTATCCGCTCGGGTTTTGCGGCGCGGAGCGGGAAAACGACTTCGGCGCGGTCCGCCACCGCCTCGGGAAGATCGAAGCGGAGATCGGGCGGCTGAAAGCGCTCGGCGTGGGCGCCGTCCTCTTCAACCCGCTCTTCGAGAGCGAGCGCCACGGCTACGACACGGTGGACCTCTTCAACGTCGATCGCCGCCTCGGCACCAACGAGGAGTTGAAGCGGCTCGTCGCGGCCTTCCACGAGGCGGGCATCCGCGTCGTGCTCGACGGCGTTTTTCACCATACGGGCCGCCGCTTTTCGCCCTTTCAGGAGGTCCTCGCCCGCCGCGAACAGACCGAAAAACGCTTCTGGTTCTACATTGATTTCGGGGGCAACGACCGCTACAACGACGGGCTCTCCTACGCCGATTGGGAGGGGCACGCCGAGCTCGTGAAGCTCCGCCTCGAGCACCCCGAAGTGCAGAATTATCTCATGGACGCCGTGCGCTTCTGGATCCGCGAATTCGGGATCGACGGGCTCCGCCTCGACGTGAGCTACCTGCTCCCGCCGTGGTTCATGGAGATGCTCCGCCGCACCGTGCAGGCGGAAAAGCAGGATTTCTTCCTGATGGGCGAAGTCATCCACCTGCAAAATTTCGTGCAGAACATTTGCCCCGCGCGGCTGGATTCGGCGACGAACTACGAATGTTTCAAGGGCATGATCTCGGCGTTCAATTCGGAGAACCTCTTCGAGATCGAGCACTCGCTCACGCGGCTCTTCGCCGATCTTCCT
Organism: uncultured Clostridia bacterium; assembly: GCA_947624445.1. Lineage (GTDB taxonomy): Bacteria > Bacillota > Clostridia > Christensenellales > Borkfalkiaceae > Gallimonas. The sequence continues at coordinate 17,104 of CANQKF010000027.1, forward strand.
TGGGCGCTCTGCACGGGGAAACACCTCTTCAACTTCGTCGATAATCACGACGTTCTCCGCGCCGCCACCGCCCTCAAAGAGCGCCGCAACCTCAAAAATCTCTACACGCTCCTCTTCACCATCCCCGGCATCCCCTGCGTTTACTACGGCTCGGAATACGCCGCGGAGGGGGATAAATCCGAGCTCGATTACCGCCTCCGCCCGTGCATCGACGACATTCCCCGCCGCGCGGAGGACCTCTATGCCCACATCCGCGCGCTCGCCGCGATCAAGCGTGCGCACCGCGCGCTCCACTACGGGAGTTACAGGAAGGCGACGCTCTCCAACAAGTATTTTTCCTTCGTGCGCGCCTGTGACGGGGAGGAGATCGTCGTCGCGATCAACCTCTCCGACGGCGACCCGACGGTCCGCGTTGAAGAGGCGGAGGGGGTGGATCTCCTCACGGGCGAGGTCCGCAACCTCAACGACATCTATCTCCCGCCCTTCTCCTCCCGCGTCTTTCTCCGCAAATAGCGCCGAATCCGCGCCCGGGGGGGACACCGAACGGTCATTTCGCTTTCGGTCTCCGTGAAAAACTGAAATAATCCACAACATCCCCGCCCGAGAAGCGATGAGGAAAGTTCCTATGCTTTTGCAGGGTGTAAAGTTTTGAAATAAATTTCTTGGGAAAAACTTAAATGATTTTCGAAAGTTCACTTCCTGTCAAGAGAAAATACGGGGAAAATTGCAAGCTGAACGAAGCCAACGTCAAAGACATCTATTTTTTGACGGGGTGTAACAATTTGAACGACGCTGAAATTACCGATTTTCTCGAAAGGTACCATTCAAGGGATGAAATTCTCCTATGGAACAGTGAGTACATGAACGGGAAACTTGATTTGTGCGAACAATTCCTCGGTCGTGATGATTGGGGCTCCATTTCCCGAATTAGCGTTTTACTATGCGCTCTGACGGATGTTTTTACTTACGAAAAGAGCACATATGAACGAATCGTTGATTATCTGGAAAAGTTTCATGCGGCTTACGGATATTTTATGTGTTATCCCCATTTGAAAGAAACGGCGCAATATCCATACGAAGATAGGTCTTTTTATCCGTTCCCCGGAATCTATATCAAAAGAAGATTGCCACTGAGCGACCTTGAGCGTGCAGGCAGAAGTACGGGTGCAGAATGGCGATATTTGGAGTGGGACGGATATTTCGGTTTGATCCCGAGGTTGAACAAATTAAAACTCTATGATTTGCTGAATGAACTCTTCATAAAGTTGATAATCCCGATTTTCGATCATCTTTTTGAGGAGAACGAACGGATGGTGAAGCACAATGTCAAATATCGAAAGCCATTTCAAAGCCTCGAAGAATATGGCATGAGAGCGGTTTTGAAATCGTATATCGAAGAACGCGCGGCGCCGGTGCCCTTGTCGGTCAAAAAATATTTGTAGACGGTAATTAAGGAAATTTATTCTGAATGGTGACGGCGCGACAGACAACAAGCAAACAGCGGGGAATGTGTTCCTCGCTGTTTTTCCGACTCGCCCAAAGGTATATTCCGATATTAAATTAAGATTTTTCTTGATTCCCTTTTTTTCGGAAACCCTTTTGGTCGGTGGGCCTCGTCTTATCCATAAAACAAAAACAGAGGCGTGCAAAACGTCTCTGTTTTTGTTTGGAGCTGATGAGCGGACTCGGACCGCCGACCTCGTCCTTACCAAGGACGCGCTCTACCTGCTGAGCTACACCAGCA
>CANQKF010000028.1 GCA_947624445.1 uncultured Clostridia bacterium
CCTTTCTCACCCTTTTCGCCCTGCGGACCCTGTTCGCCCGTCTCTCCTTTCTCACCTTGGGGACCCTGCTCGCCTGTTTCTCCCTTTTCACCTTTCTCACCCTGTGGGCCCTGCTCGCCTGTCTCACCCTTCTCTCCTTGTGGACCTTGCTCACCTGTTTCTCCTTTCTCTCCTTTCTCACCCTGTGGGCCTTGTTCGCCTGTGTCGCCTTTCTCGCCTTTTTCACCTTTCTCGCCCTGCGGACCTTGTTCGCCCGTCTCCCCTTTTTCACCTTGAGGACCTTGCTCACCTGTTTCTCCTTTCTCGCCTTTCTCGCCTTTCTCGCCTTTCTCGCCTTGCGGGCCCTGCTCACCAGGATCTCCTTTCTCACCCTTCTCTCCTTGGGGACCTTGCTCTCCTGTTTCGCCTTTCTCTCCCTTCTCACCCTGTGGGCCTTGCTCACCTGTTTCCCCTTTTTCACCCTGGGGTCCTTGCTCGCCTATGTCTCCTTTCTCACCCTTTTCGCCCTGCGGACCCTGTTCGCCCGTCTCTCCTTTCTCGCCTTGAGGACCCTGCTCGCCTGTGTCACCTTTCTCACCCTGGGGACCTTGGCCTCCCGTGTCTCCTTTCTCCCCTTTTTCACCTTGAGGGCCTTGTTCACCAGGATCTCCTTTCTCGCCTTGCGGGCCCTGCTCGCCCGTTTCACCCTTTTCGCCTTGCGGGCCCTGCTCGCCCGTTTCACCCTTTTCGCCTTGCGGGCCCTGCTCGCCCGTTTCACCCTTTTCGCCTTGCGGGCCCTGTTCTCCCGTTTCACCCTTCTCACCTTGGGGACCCTGCTCGCCTGTCTCTCCCTTTTCTCCTTGGGGACCCTGTTCTCCAGGATCTCCTTTCTCACCCTTCTCGCCTTGCGGGCCCTGCGCGCCGATCACGTTGCCGCAAGAAACCGACCTGCCGTCGGTAAACTGCACGGTAAGCTCGCCGTTTTCATCGATTTCCACGCCGGAGATGCCGACGCCCGCTTCGCCCTGCTCGCCGCGCAAAGCAGCTACAAAATCGTCATACGTCCCCGTGTATCCTTCAGAAGTCGCATACGTATACGCCTCTTCGAGCGTAAACCAACGCTTTTGCGGCACGGCATATACCGCCGCAATCACCATGCACAACAGCGCCGAAACGAACGCGATCACCACAACGAGCAGGTGCGTCAATTTTACCGACTTCATAGCTTCCACCTCGAAATCAAAACATGATTTTTGAAAAAATTATACCACGTTTTCGCAATAATGGAATAGATTTGTCATATTTTCTCAAAAATAAATTAAAAAATTCATTGCCCACCTGCCATTTTACGCCGAAAACGGCCGAAAAAACGACCACATCCCCCGCGCAACGGGTGGAGACGGGGTAAAATGAAGAAATGCGGACAAAAAAACAGAAGCGCCCCGCCGCCACGGCTTTCGCCGTGGCGGCGGGGCAATGGAAAGGCGGGGCAGGCTGTGGCGCCCGCGCGGCAGGAGGTTCGCATGGCGGGAGACGGGCGGGAAAGACAAAGTATGGATGATGGCGGCGGAAGGACGAGGGCAACGCCCCTGCGGAGAAAATACGGCGAGGCGAATGGACAATGCTGACAACGCCCCCGCCCGCTTATTGCGGGCGGGGGCGGAGGAGAATGAAGTTCATGCGGAGAGCCCCATCCGCCATGACTGCGCCGTGCCAACCTTAGTATATAATAGAAGCCTCGGTTGGGGCGACTTCGCTACGCTTCGCTCGAAATAACAGTGGGGGCACCTCAATGGGAATGACGCCCCCCACCACCGCTGCGCGGAGCCTCCCCCCAATGGAGGTAGGCCTTGGGGGTGCCGTCATCCTGATCCGAAGCGGCATTACGAAGTTCGCAGCCCCTTGTCATCCTGAACGAATGCGCCCCGAGCGCAGCTTCTATTTGTGCACAAAGCTCGGCACGAGCGCGAAGTAAGGATCCCGAAATACGAAGTTCGTATTCCAACATCGACCATCGGGATTCTTCGGGGGCCGTGCCCCCCTCTGAATGACATGTGTGCCCCCTGCGGGGCACTTCCCCCCATCCGCCACGGCTGCGCCGTGCCACCCTACCCCCAATGGGGGTAGGTCCTCCGCGTTGGGTGCTTTGGGGTGTTCAATGGGGTAAGGGGAGCAGGTACAAAAAAAGCCCCTGCGGGTGCGTATGGGCAGGGACGAAAAGCGCAAAAGCGCGACTAAAATTATGAAGAATTTTGTGGAAAACCGTGCTCGAAATCGTGCGTATTTTGTTATAAAGTCAAGCAACGGTGTGGATCATTCCATGAAATCACGCTTCATTTTGGTCTGTTAACGTGCAGACAAAGCGGTCGGCATTGACGTCTGCGAGGTTGAAGGAGTAGAGCAGGAACGGGATCATGATGAGGATCGCGAGCAAAGGGTTGATCAGCAGCAAAAGGATGCCGAGCACGAGGTCGAACGCCAGCACGATGCCGCTCACCGCGAGCTGCGAGAGCACGTTGCGCACGGTGATGACGTCTTTGAGGCGCAGGGTCCCGTCGCGGTGGACGAGCCACGAGGAGAACAATGCGAGTCCGCTCGAGAGCAGCAGGATCGCCGCAAACAGCAGGATGCCGTAGAAATGGATGATCGAGAGCAAAAGCACCGCGGCGATGAGCACCAGCGACTGCGCGACGGGGACGAGCGTGTGGGCGACCAAAAACCGCTTGAACCCGCGCTTCACCGACCTGCGGCGGATGGCGTAGCGCGTGGCGAGATTGGCGAAGATCACGCCGAGCGCGGCGCAGACCAGAGCTGCGGAGATCTCCGCTTTGAGCGTTGCCGTAAAGTTCTGCGCGATGGACGCGAATTGGGCGTCGAACCCCTCCGTGGAGACGTTGAGCACCTCGAAAAAGCCCACGATCGTGCTCTTGATCCACGCGGGATCGAGCAGCCGCAACACGAACGCAAAGAGATTGCCGTCCCATTGGAGTTGCCCGAAGGCGTAGGAGAGAAATTCCTCGACCGAGGCGGACGACTGCGCGACGGAGCTCGCGACGAGATCGATGAGGCGGGCGGCCGTCTCCCCGGCGGTATTCATCGCCGCGGAGACGAACCAAAAGATCGCGATGAGCAGAAAGAGATAGAAGATCCCCATCGCGATAAACAAATAGATGAAGTTTGTGCGCGCGCTGCGCAAAAAGTCGCGGATCATGCCGCTCTTTTTCATAAATTTCTCCTTATGTGGGGGGACGTTATTGTTTTTTCAGGCATTGGAGGACGGCTTGCACGGCAAGATCGACTTCCGCTTCGGTCGTCTCCATCCCGAAGGAAAAGCGGACGCCCCGCCGCGCTTCCTCCTCGGACCGCCCCATCGCCAGCATCACGTGGGAGGGCAGAGCCGCATGCGCCGAGCACGCCGCACCGCCCGAGACGGCGACGCCGCACAGGTCGAGAAGATCGGTGAGCGCCTCGCCCCGCGCAAAAGTGAGGTGGGAGATGTTGGGGGCGCGGTGTTCGCCGTCCCGCCGCACGTCCGCGCCGAGCTTTGCGCGGAGTTGAGTCTCGAAGCGGTCGCGGAGCCGCCCCGTGTGCGCGCAAAACGCTTCCCGCCGCGCCACGGCGCATGCAAGCGCCTCCGCAAACCCGACGACGCCCGCGACGTTCGTCGTCCCCGCGCGCAGTCCGCGCTCCTGCGATCCGCCCGCGATGAGAGGTTTGAGCCGCACGCCCTTCTTGACGACGAGCGCCCCGACGCCCTTGGGCCCGCCCAATTTGTGCGCCGAAAGAGAAATCGCGTCCGCGTGCCGCAGCAGCTGCGCAAGGTCCTGCGAGGCCGCCTGTACGCAGTCGGAAAACAACAGCGTCCCCCCGCGATGCGCCTTTTCCGCGAGCGCTTCGATGGGCTGAATACAGCCCGTTTCGTTGTTGACCGCCATCACCGCGACGAGCCCCGTGCCCGCGGGGATCTCCAAACGATCGGGGGTGACGATCCCCTCCTCGCTGACGCGGCAGACCGAAAAACTTCCGCGCAGAGGCGCCGCCGCCAGCACTGCGGCGTGCTCGATCGGCGAGACGACGATCCCGCCCTCGCCCATGCAACGCACCGCCTGGTTATCCGCCTCGGCGCCGCCCGCGGTGAAGTACACTTCGCCCGCGCTCACTCCGAGCAGAGCGGCGATGCGGTCCCTTGCGCGCAAAACGAGCGCCGCCGCCCGCCGCCCGTAGCCGTGGAGAGAATCGGGGTTGCCGAATTCCCGCATGGCGGGCAGCATCGCCTCGAGCACTTCGGGGAGCATGGGCGCCGTTGCAGCATAGTCGAGATATACGTTCATGGTCCTATTATAAACCGCGTCCCCCCGCTTTGTCAAGCGGAAGCGGCGGAAAATGCCGAATGCGGGCGCGCTCGGCGAAAAGCACTCTTTGCGGAAAATTTTCCCTGCCGCGCATGAAAAAAATCACCCACGGGGGTGGCTTTTTATGGGTTCTGTTACTGCCAATCTACCACGTTCACCCACTTCGCGAGGAATTCCTGCTCTTCGGGCTTCTTCTTGACCGACTGCGACGCCGCCACGATGGGCAGGATGCGCTGGACGTATTGCAGCGCCGTATCCGTCTTGGTGCAGAACAATTTGAGGTACTTTTCGGCGAGCTCGTCCCGCTTCTGGAGCTTCATGATGAGGTAGGTACGCGCGGCGTCCGCCGAACCGTTGCCCTGCGTGGCGTGCGACCAATCGATGATATACGGGGTGCCGTCTTTTGTGAGGATGACGTTGCTCGGCTGGAAGTCGCCGTGGCAGAGTTTCTTGTGGCGGGGCAGCCCGTCGAGACGGACGTGCAGGTCGTAGCGCACCGTCGCGGGGAACGAGCTCGCCGAGATCTTGGCGTGCATCTTGTCGCGCAGGTGCCCGAGCAGGGGAACTTTCTCCTTGCTCATGCGGATCTGCAGGTCGACGAAGAATTCGAGGTATTCGTCGGTCTTTTCGGGATGCTTTTGCATGAGCTCCTCGAGCGTCTCGCCCTCGATGTATTCCCAGATGAGGGACCACTGCCCGTCGATCACCGAGACGCCGAGCACTTTGGGGATGTTGAGGGAGGTCTCCTCGACGCGCGCCTGGTTGAGCGCCTCGTTGAGGATGCCCGCCTTGGAATATGTGCTGTCGAATGATTTGATGAGCTTATCGCCGTCGCGGTACAGCTTCTTGCCCGCGCTCTCGTGGATCAGTTGCATGCTTCTCCTCCTTCTCGGGGCGGGAACTCCCCCTTCCCCCACGGATATTATAACCGAAAAAAAACCGTTCGTAAATACCTTTCCGCAATTTTTTCCGAAAAATTTCCCCCGCGGCGGACGCGGGGGAGCCTGTGGAAAATTCATTTGCGGATCACTGCGCTTTTTCCTTGCCGAGGGCGAGATCGAGGGCGGAGAGCTTGGCTTCGAGCACGGCAAGGCGGGCGCCGTCCTGCGTCGAGGCGAGTTTCTCGTTTGCCGCGCACATCCTGTCGGCAAGATAGAGCTTGCGCGCGAAGTAGCACGTGACGCCGAGGGCGACCAGCGCGACCCCGCCAAAGACGAGCGTGAAGATGAGCGCGATGGCGCCCCGCACGCGGACGATGTAGCTCGCCGCGATCGCGCTTCCCGCCGCAAACAGGAGCACGACGGCGAGGCAGGCGAAAAATCTCACCCGCATATACCGTCTGTGTGCGCCGAACGCCGCGCGGCGGGTCTGCATGCTCTCTTCCACGGCGGCGCGGAGGGGCTCCGCCTCGGCGGCCAGCTCATCGCGCGCCCTCTCGAGCGCCCCGCGCATATGGGTGCGGATCTCCTCTTTCACGGCGTCGGGCGCCTCCGAAAACGCTTCCGCCGCACCCTCCCCGTAGAAGCCCGCGACCTCCGTATACTCCGCGGTCAGCGTCTGCCAAAGCAGCCTGTGCGCCTCCTCGCTTTCGGGATCCTCGAGCGTCGCCCTGCGGAACGCCTGCGCCGCGCCGTCCATGTCCTTCTTGTCGCGCAGCGCGACGCCCTCCGCGATCGCCTTTTCGCACGCCTCTCTGCGCTGTGCGCGGGCGCGTTCCTGTTCGGCGAGCTTTTCGGCGAGCATCGAGGGCGTGAGCCCGACGAGATCTTCGTCGTAGTCCTCGGGAAGGTCCAAAAGCGCATCCTCCGCGTACTCGGCTTCCTCCGCGGTCTCGCCCTCCGCCAAATCGTCGACGGCGTCCGTCTCCTCGCCGCGCTTCACGATGCGGATCTTGCGCGGATCGTCCTTTTCGATCAATCTTTCTTCCATGTTATCTCCTTTCCGCCCGAAGCGGTCGTTTCCGTGATCTCGACGCTCTCCGCGACGACGCAATCCCATTCGTCCGACGCGGCGCGCCCCATCGCCGCCCGCGCCTCCTCCTCCGAGGGGAACGCCGCAAAGACGGCAGAGCCCGAACCCGTCATGCCCGCCCCGTAGGGGAACTCGCGCGCCCTAGCGAGCGCCCGCCCGACGACGGGCAAAAGCGAGATCGCGGGGGGGCATAGGTCGTTTTTGAAGTTGATTTCCGCCGCGGATCCTGCCGCAAGGCGGGCCGCGGCCTGCGCCGTAGCGGGAGGACTTTGGATCCCCATGCGGTCGTATTCCGCGTAGCACGCCGCCGTGGAGACCCCCTCCCGCGGCACGAGCAGCAGAAAATATAGTTTGCGGAAGGGAAGCGGCGTCACCCGCTCGCCCCGCCCCGCGATCCGCGCCACGCCGCCCGTGAGCAGATAGCCCGCATCGCTGCCCAACGAATCGGCGATCTCCTTGAGCGCGGCGGCGTCCCCTCTGCCGTAGAGCGCCCGCATGCCGCGCAGAACGCCCGCGATGTCCGCAGAGGATCCGCCCAGCCCTGCGCCGACGGGGATCCCCTTTTCGATGAAGATGTCGGCACCCCCTGTCGAAAAACGCGCGGAATACGCCTCCGCCGCGGCGCGCGCGTGGTTACTTTCGGGCGGGATCCGCTCGCTCCCCATGCCGCGCATCGTGACCGTCGTCTCCCCCGCCTTCGCGGTGAGCGCGATCCTGTCGTACAGCGAGATGGTCGTCACGAGCGAATCGAGGAGATGATATCCCCCCGCCCTGCCCGTGATGTCGAGCGTGAGATTGAGCTTGGCGTACGCATGCAGTGAAATCATCTTGCACATCCTTGGCGCCCGAACGCCCGCGATGGGCCTATAAGTCCAGCGCCGCGCGGTAGACCTCGCTCTTCGCGATCCCGCGGTCCCGCGCGACGAGCTTGATCGCTTCCTTCTTTTCATATCCCAGATCGAGGAACGCCTGCACGTGCTCCCGCACCGAGAACCGCAGCATCGGGTCCTCGGCGGGCGCGGCGCCCGCGACGATGAGCACGAATTCCCCCCGTTTTTCGCCCGCATACCCCGACTTCAGGGTGAACGGGACGCGCTCCTCGTGGAGCTTGGTGATCTCGCGGAGGGCGACGGCCTCCCGCTCCCCGAACGCCGCATAGAGCGCGGCGACCGCGCCGTCGAGATCGTGCGGCGCGCAATAGAAAACGAGGGGGTCCGTATATGTTTTATAGCGTGCGAGCAGGGCGTTCCGCTCCGCCGCCTTCTCGGGCAGAAAGCCGAGAAAGGCGAACCTGCCCATGGGCATCCCCGAGAGCACGGCGGCCGAAGTGAGCGCGCAGGCGCCCGGGGCGACCGTGAATGGCTCCCCCGCCGCGAGGAGCAGCTGCGAAACCGCCCCGCCGGGATCGGAGATCACGGGCATGCCCGCGTCCGAGACGACAGCGATCTGCTTGCCCTCCCGCGAGAGCGCGATCATCTTCTCCGCCGCCTCCCGCTCGTTGAATTTATGGCAGGCGATGAGCGGCTTGCGGATGTCGTAAGCGGAGAGCAGTTTTAGGGTGACGCGGGTATCCTCGCAAAAGACGACGTCCGCCGCCCGCAGCGTCTCGAGCGCGCGCAGCGTGATATCTTTGAGGTTGCCGATGGGCGTTGCGACAAATGTGATCATGGGCCTCCGTAACGAAAAGAGCGCGGCAACATCCGCGCTCCCTCTTTTGCTTGCTTTTTACGCGGAGATCGCTCCCGTGGGGCAGCCGTCCTCGCAGGCACCGCAGTCGATGCAGACGTCGGGATCGACGACATACGTCGTATCGCCGGGCGCGATCGCACCGACGGGGCAGGCATCCGCGCACGCGCCGCAGGAAACGCACTCGCTGTTGATGGAATGAGCCATGGTGTTACCTCCAATAAGATCTTGCCCGTATTATAGCACAAAATTTTTGCGCCGTAAAGGGATTTGCGCGAAAATTTTTATTCTTCGGCGTTTTTCCCCGTCTCCGCACCCTCTTGCGGCGCTTCCTCGCCGCCCTTCCTGAATCCGATCTCGCCGACGGGATAATCGCGGTAGAACATGGCGCCGTCCTTTTCGATGCGCACGCGCACCTCCATCTTGAGCATGTTGACGGAGACGACCGCCCCCTTGCCCTCGGGCGTCGTGACCGTGGCGCCGATCTTGGGCATCTGCTTGCAAGCGGTGGCGTAATATTCGTCCTCGTAGGAAAGGCAGCACATGAGCCGCCCGCACAGCCCCGAGATCTTCCCCGGGTTCAGCGAGAGCCCCTGGTTCTTCGCCATCTTGATGCTGACCTTACGGAACTCGGGCATGCAGCCCGCGCAGCAGACCTCCCTTCCGCAGGGCGCGATGCCGCCGAGGATGCGCGTTTCGTCGCGGCTGCCCACCTGTTTGAGTTCGATGCGGATGTGGAACACCGAGGCGAGATCCTTCACGAGCTCGCGGAAGTCCACGCGGCTCTCCGCCGTGAACGTGAAGATGACCTTGCTGCCGTCGAAGGTGAATTCGCAGCCGATGAGCTTCATGGGGAGCCCCCGCGCCGCGATCTTCTCCTTGCAGATCTTCATCGCCTCTTCCTGCCGCGCCTCGTTGCGGCGGGCGGTCTCCTCGTCCTTCTCGGTCGCGATGCGGAGCACGGGCTTGAGGGGCGCGACGACAGAATCGTCGGCGACCTCCGCTTCGGGCGCGACGACGTACCCGAATTCCTGTCCGCGCGCCGTCTCCACGACGACGTTCTGCCCGCGCTTCAACGCGAGCTTCCCGGGCGCGAAATAATAGGGCTTGCAGTTTCCCTTGAATTTGATCACGACAACTTTTGCCATACGGCTCTCTCCTCCCGGATCCGCAGCGCGAGCGCATATGCCGCCTGCCCCGGATTTGCATTGAATTGGATCTCCCGCTCGGCGTCCGTCACGAAGCCCATGGCGGCGATGAGCACGCCCGCGGGAAGTTTGGCAAGCTCCGCCGTCGCGGCGCTCTTTTGCGCGGTATACGCCCCCTGCCCCGTCGCGAGGAACAGCGCGTCGCGGAGCACGAGACGGACCGCGGCGAAGAACGTCCGCCGCTCCTTCTTCTCGCCGATCGCACGGCAGAGCGCCTCGGGTTCCTCCGCGGTGAGGAATTCCTCCGCGAGGGCGAATTCTTCGCGCCCGCCCGCGAGCAAGTCCTCCGCCGCCGAGAGCATGCCCCCGCTCGCCGCGGCAGCCGCTTCCGCGCCCTCCGCCCCCGGATGCAAGCGAAGGAGCGCACGGCGGATCTCCTCTTCGGAGAAGGGCGGGACCGCGATCTTCCGCGCGCGGGAGAGCACGGTGGGCAGCACGGCGTGTTCCGCCGCCGCCCCGAGCAAAAACGAGGTGCCCTGCGGCGGTTCCTCGAGGATCTTCAGTAGTTTGTTCTGGACGAGCGCGGAGGCGAGGTCGATCCTGTCGAGCACGAAGAGCTTTTTGTCGCTCTCGGCGGGGGCGAGCAGGCTCTTTTCGACGATCTCGGAGACGTCGTCCACCGAGAGTTTTTCGCCCGCGCGGGGATAGATCGCGCAATCGGGAAAGCTCTCCTCCCCGATGCGGCGGATGACGCCCGCGTCTTCCCCGAAGAACGCGCCCGCACACGCGAGCAGCAGGGGACGCAGATATATCTCGTCGGGGAAGAGCACGATCGTCGTCCGCGCGGCTGTCCCCGCAAGAAAGTCGCGGTACGCGTTGGTTTTCCGCAAAAGCTCCTTCACGCTTCCTCCCAATACATGGGGATGACGCCCGACGGCGCATCCTCGGGAACGGCTTCCCGCGGGATCCCCGCAAGCAGTTTGCGGAGTTTGTTGAGCTCGCGCGCCTTGGTGCAGGGCGAGAGATAGAACATGAGATACTGCCCGTCGCAGAATTCGGGATACACCCCGTGCGCTTCGAGCGTTTGGGCGGCGCGGCGCGCCTCCTTCCCGAAGGGGACGACGAGCTTCGTCCAATCGTCGTTGTCGATCGCGCCGCAGGCGGTCCTGCATTCCCGCGCCGCGACCTCGATCGCTCTGTTGCGCGGATATTTCACCGCCTTCTCCACGCTCGCGAGGATGGGATAGGAAGGGGACGTCGTGCGAAAAAGCCGCACGCTGTCCTGCAAAAACGCCGCATACGCCGCGTGCGCCGAGACGACCGCGCCCTGCGTGAGCGCGGGCAGCGATTTGTGGACGCCGTCCACCCAAAGATCGGCATACGTCCCCCCGTAAACCGAGGGTTCGAAGTGCAAATGGCTCCCGTGCGCGCCGTCGACGAGCAGGGGCTTATCCTGCGCGTCGCACAGCCTGCGCGCCTCCTTCAGCGGGGCGAAGAAACCGTAGTAATCGGGCGAAGTGAGAAGAAGGGCGTCCGCCCGTTCCAGCGCCTGCGCGATCTCGGCGATCTTGGGCATGCGCGGGATCCCGAAGCGCACCTGCTGGGGGATGGGAACGATCCCGATCCCCATCGCGCGGCATGCGTGCAACACGCTCGGATGCGAACAGACGGGCGCCGCGACCGACGCCGCGCCCGCGGCTCTCGCCGCCGCCAGCATGGAAAAAACGCCCGACGTGCTGCCGTCTGTGAGCATAAAGCTCTTCTCGGCGCCGAGGATCTTCGCGATGTCCTCCTCCGCCGCAAGCAGCACGCCGCGGGGCGCATAGAGGCAATCGGAATAGGAGAGCTCGGTGATGTCGTCCCCCCGCCGTTTGTGCCCCGGCGTGTGAAAAGAAATATGACGTCCCCGCCTTTGTGCGCGGAGCATGGCCTCGATGCGCAGCCCCTTCATCGGTATTCCTCGACGAAATAGCGCAGCAGGGAGACCGTCTCGTATTTGAGATCGCCGTCGCGGTCGCCGTTGTTGAAGAGCACGAGATAGAGCTCGTCGGTCGCGCGCGTCGCGTCGTCCCCCTCGCCGAGCGGATAATAGACGAGATCGGCGATGCGGGTGAGTTTGGCAAGGGAGATGGCGACGGTGTAGCGCTCGCCATCTGAAGTCTCGACTGTCTTGTGCGACAGCGTGCCCGCGGCGAAGGCGTCCTCGAGGAAGAGCAGATCCCCGCGGAGCTTTTCCAGCCGCGCGCGCTCCGCTTCGACGCCCGCCTCTTTGGCGGCCTGCGTCTTGAAGCGCTTATCCTTGCCGTTGCGCGCGAGAAACGCCTCGCGCACCTTCGCTTCGTCGGGCTCCGCGGCGCTCCGCCAATCCGCCCCGAAATATTGCGCGACGTACTCTGCCGCGTCCTCGAAAAACTCCTCGGTATCGAGCAGGATGTGCAGCCCGTAGCGCCCTTCGTCGTCGAACGTGCGGTAGCCCTCGACGAACGCGGTGAGGTTGCCGACGTCCTCCGTCTCCTCGTTGCCGTCGTCGACGGGATAATCGGTGATGAACATCGAAGTTCCCGCGCCCGCGGACCTGCGCCCCGTGAAGGCGGCGGAGGCATAGGGGTTGTTGGCGAATCCTTCGTTCACGAACTCGAGGATATCGTAGGAAAACACATGGTGCTTCTCGATGTCCTCGGAGAGCGTGTAGAAATCCGCCCCAGCGGAGACATCGGAATAGGCATAGATCTCATAGGTCTGCCCCGCGCGCGGATGGGTCGCGATCGACGTAAAGAGCACGCAGACCGCGACCACCACGGCGGCGACCGAAATCAAGATCTTGAGCCAGTCATAGGAGAGCTGGTTGGCAAGTCTCGCTTTTGTGATCCTTGCGTCCAAGGGCGCACCTCCGCATTACTTCTTTGGTTTCATCGTGGGGAAGAGCAGCACGTCGCGGATGCTCTGGCTGTCCGTGAGGAGCATGACGAGGCGGTCGACGCCCAGCCCCAGCCCGCCCGTGGGCGGCATGGCGTGCTCCAAGGCGTCGAGGAAGTCCTCGTCCACCTGCGCGTTGGTCCCCTGCGCGCGCTTCTTCTCCGCCTGCGCGGCCATGCGGGCGCGCTGGTCGATGGGGTCGTTGAGCTCGGAGAAGGCGTTGCCCATCTCCATGCCCATCATGAAATATTCGAAGCGCTCGGTCATCGCGGGATCCTCGGGCTTGCGCTTGGCGAGCGGGGAGATCTCCACGGGGTAATCGTAGATGAAGGTGGGCTGGATGAGCTTGTCCTCGACGAAAGCGTCGAAGAACGCCGCGAGGATGTGCCCCTTGGTATCCTTCCCCTTCTCGAGCTCCACGCCCTTTGCGGCGGCGATCTTGCGCGCCTCCCCGTCCGTCGGGATCTGCGAAAAATCCACGCCCGCATACATTTTGACGGCCTCCGCCATCGTGAGCTTTTCCCAATGCCCGAAGTCGAGCACGGTGCCGCGGTAAGCGATCTCCAGCGTGCCGCACGCCTCCGTCGCGACGTATTTGTAGAGCTCCTCAACGAAGTCCATCACGTCGTGATAATCGGCATACGCCCTGTAGATCTCGACGGTCGTGAACTCGGGATTGTGCCTCGCGTCCATGCCCTCGTTGCGGAAGATGCGCCCCATCTCATAGACCTTTTCGAAGCCGCCCACGATGAGCCGCTTGAGGTAGAGCTCGGTCTCGATGCGGAGATACATATCGAGGTCGAGGGCGTTGTGATGGGTCTTGAAGGGGCGGGCGTCGGCGCCGATCTCGATGGGCAGGAGGATGGGCGTATCCGCCTCGATGTAGCCGCGCTCGTCGAGGAAGGTGCGGATGGCGCGGATGATCTTCGCGCGCTTGTAGAAGGTATCCCGCACCTCCTGGTTCATGATGAGATCGACGTGGCGGAGGCGGTACTTCGTATCCATGTTCTGCAACCCGTTGTACTTCTCGGGCAGGGGCAGAAGCGCCTTCGAGAGCATGGTGAGCGACTGCGCGTGGACGGAGATCTCCCCCGTCTGCGTGCGGAACACAAAGCCCTTCACGCCGATGATGTCGCCGATGTCGAAGTCTTTTTTGTAGGCGGCGTAGACGTCCTCGCCGACGTCTTGCCGCGTCACATAGATCTGGAGCTGCCCGTCGCGGTCGGAGATGTGCGAAAACGACGCCTTGCCCATGATGCGGCGGGACATCATTCTCCCCGCGACGACGACTTCCTTGCCCTCGTACGCGGCATAGTCCGATTTGATCGCAAGCGACCCTGCGGTCACGGGAAAACTCGTAATGCGGTAGGGATCGTGCCCCTCCGCCTGAAGTTTTGCAAGTTTTTCGCGGCGGATGCGCGCCTGCTCGGCAAGCCCTTCCGCGCCGTTCATTTCTTCTCTTTCATCCATGGGTGTGCTCATTCGATTTTAAGAATTTTCAGGGTGTATTCGCCGTCGGGCGCCTTCACGGTGACCGTGTCGCCCTTCTTGTGCTTGAGGAGCGCCGCGCCCACGGGGCATTCGTTGGAGATGATGTTCTTGCGGGGATCGACCTCGGTGGTGCCCATGATCGTATACGTCTCCTCCTCGTTGAACTCGGAATCGAACACCGTGACCGAAGAGCCGATATGCACGACGGAATTATCGTCGTTTTCCTCGATGATGACGGCGTTTTTGATCTGGTAGTCGAGCTCGGCGATCGCGCCCTCGTTCGCCGCCTGTTCGTTGAGCGCGGCGTCGTATTCGGCGTTTTCGGAGAGATCGCCGTGGCTGCGCGCCTCCGCGATCCGGTCCACGATCTCTTTGCGCTTGACCCGCGTGAGATAGTCCAGCTGCTGCACCGCTTCGTCGTAGCCCTTTTGCGTCATATAAAACCGGTCTGCCATAGTTTTCTTTGCGCCCTTTTTGCGCAAAACCTCCTATAAAGACGACCGTGATCTCCTCGGAAATCACGGTTCGTTTTTCTAAATTATACGCCGCGCGCGCGCATTTGTCAACTCATTTCTCCCGCGGGGGAAATTTTCATGCGGTTTTATGAAAAATTCCCGTCCTTTTTGCGCCGCATAGAAGATTTCCCGCGGGAAAAGAATTGCATTTTTCCGCCAAATCGGGTATAATTGGGCTATGTTCCGCATTTGGGCAAAACTCCTCGAGGACGGCAGGATATCAAAGCAGTACACCTTTGAATCGGACGCGCAATTTTCCTACTCCGATTTTTTCGCATACCTCTCCGAAATCTGCGAAAAGCTCGATATCCCCACGCCCGTGCTCCTGAAGCCACATATCTTCCAATATGCGAAATTCCGCCACGTTGTGTTCCGCCCCTCCGATTTCATCGAGCCCCTCGGCTACGATCGGCTCGTGCTCGAGAACATCTCGGGCTAAGAGAGGATCTTGAAGGGCTTGAAGGCGATCAGAAAGAAGAGCAGCCAGAGCGCGCCCACCCCCGCGAGGGAGAGCAGCGCGCGGTAGAGATAGCGGTTCCCCGCCGTGACGAGCGCCAGAAGGTCCACCCCGAAGAGGGCATAGAAGGTCGCGCCCAATCCGAATAAAATCAAAAACCCGCAGCAAATCAGCGTTGTGATCCTCATGGCGTTAGGATGTGCGCTTTGCGGGTTTTTTTGTGTACGTCCCCCATCTTTTTGCGGAAACGCGCGGCGTTTGCCCCGCGTTCCCCTACCAATCCTGCTTTTTGAGGGATTTATCCTTCACGTCGTCGTAATACGCGAAATACTGCGCCTTCCAAGCGTAGGGCGAGAGCGGCGTCTCCCCGCCCGCGCGGTACGCAAGATAGGCCTCGAGCTCCTCGGGCGTGAAATCCGCCTCGTCGAACTCCTCGTATTCCTCCGCAAGGCGCAAGAGCGCCATTTTATCGGGCATGTCCCCCTCCTTTCAAGTTATTCACATTTCCACAATCGGGCTGTGGATAACTCACTCCGCAGCGCGGAATTTCCGCATTTTATCGTCATACGTATACCCGCTTTCCGCGAGGATCGCCGAGATCTCCCCGAAACTTGCGCCGAGTTCTTCGCAAATATCCTCCGGCGGAAGCGGTTCGTCGCGCAGTTTTGTGTTCACGACGCCGAGCAGCATCATCGGATCGGAAAAAATCATACCGTCCCCCCTCGTTTCCGATTATAACACGTCGGCGGAAAAAATGCAAGCTTTTCGCGCCAACCGATCGCTCCGCCCGCTTGACATTCCGCGCGGTTTTGCCTATAATGGAACGGCAAGCACTTTTGGAGGACAGCATGAAGGATATCGGGCTCAACGAGGCGCTGATCGTTGCGTGGATCCGCCTCACGGGCATTCTGAAAAACACGCGCATCACGAAGGGCATGATCTACAACGAAGCGATCGTCATGAATCTCGTCTACAACCGCAAGCTGGGCGGCGTCGAAAAGGTGCCCTTCCGCGAGATCGTCGCCGAAACGAGGATGCTCAAATCCCTCGTCAACCGCACCATCGATTCGCTCGTGGAAAAGGGCTTTTTGCGCCGCAGCGACGGCTCTGCCGACCGCAGGACCACCTATGTGGAGCTCGTCGAAGCGCGCCTGCCCGATTTCCTCGAGGTACACAACCACTCGCTGGAACTCGCGCAGGGCATCGTGGACCTCATCGGCGAAGAGGACGCCCGCTCCTTCGTGCGCATCACCGAAAAGATCGCCGCCTGCGTGCCCGATTGAAACGCAAACGCATTGTTTCGCCCCATTCCCGCGAAATGTCGGGGAATGGGGCATTTTATTTTGCCGCGCGGCAGATTGTTTTGCCGTCTTTGAAGCGACCCATTGCTTCCAATCACCGTTTGGTAAATTTAATTTGAGGAAAATTCAGCCCCGCAACGCTTGCTGCGGGGCCGTAGGGCTCAATTCCTGAGGTCGGGGATCGCATTCACAATGTCGGCGACCGACCGCTTGACGGGCTCGGGCAATTTCCTGTAATTTTTGATCAGCTCTACTTCGTTTTGCGAAAGCTGCATGGGCGTCTCGTCGTCCGCAAAGAATTGCGAAAGGCTCACGCCGAAATTATGCCAAAAATGAAATGCACTATATGTCAGAAAAATGGAGGGCATTTATGAAAAGACGTTTTCGGCATATCGTTGCGATCGTATGTCTCGCATTCTGCATGTGTTTCTTCTCCGCATGCGAATTTCCCGAATGGATGGGCGACCCGATCCAAGGCTCATCATCCTCGGGCGGCAGCCAGAGCGGCCAGACTTCGGGGGGAAATCAGGGTGGACAGACCGACGGGAATCAGGGCGGCCAGACTTCGGGCGGTGGGCAAGGCAGTACAACACCCCCTGCGACGGTCACGATCCCCGAAGGACCTTTCACCGTATCCGTGCGGACGGACGCGGCGAACATCACCGACTCGGGAAGAGCAAGCCAAAAAATGGACGTCGTCTTTCTCTCCGATTATTTCGACGTAAAGGCGGCTTACAGCGCGGGATATACGAAATTGCAGGTCACGATCGACTTCGAAGCCAAGGAGGTCGATGACGGCTATCAATACGTGTTCCTGTATTCGGATACAAAGTGCAAGGGAAACAGCTTTTTCGATAAAGTCGTGGATGAATTTTATGATCCGCAAGATCCGAGTTTGCTGTATGAATACCGGTTCGAGCATGGCGGAACGGGCAAAAACACAGAATGGGGCGCGCACAGCTTCAGCGCTTCGCTCCGCATGGACCGACTGAAGGACGACCTATATATTCGCTACGGCGCCTCGGGCCAGGGAAACGATTCTTGGCAAAACAGGAATATCGTCGTCACGTTCCGCGCGGTACGATAAACATACCGCGAAAAACGACCACATCCCCCTGCAAAACTGCGAAAAGGCAAGCGAAATGCGGGGGCCGCGGGGACTTTTGCGCCAACTTTTTTGTCGCGCCGCCGCCTTTCGGGCAAATGGCCCGCCGTCATCCCATAAATCAAAATAAACGACCACATCCCCCCGTCAAACTGCGAAAAGGCAAGCGGAATGCGAGTGCGCATAGTTTCGACCTGCCGGTCACTGCATGCTTATTACCTGCTATCCGTGAATGGGTTTCTTGCCCCCCGTCAGAGTGCAACGCCCCGCGCTCGGCTTCTATTTGTACACCAAGCGCGGCACGAGCACGTAGTGCGAAGTAAGGATCCCGAAGTACAAAGTCCGTTTTCCAACATCGACCATCGGGATTCTTCGGGGGCTACGCCCCTCTAAATGACGCGTATGCCCCAGCGCGGGCGGTGTCCTCCCTTCATGAATGACACCCCCTCAGTCTCGGTTGCGCCTCGACAGCCCCCCAAAAGGGCAGCCAAGGGGCATCCCTCCCTTTCATTCCTCTACTCGCCTTTTTCCCGTTCATCGGCTTTCGCCTCCTTGCACCACGCGGCGATCGTGTGGTTTTCGTGTAAACAACAAGGGATTGTAAAGCATATCTGCGATCCCTTGTTCTTTTTTCCTGTGGAATACACCCTAAGGGTCGTCTTTCCGTGTCTGAAATCCGGCAACTACGACTCCCGGGCCGCTAAACCATCCCGCGGAGCTTCCAATGATTCTTGAAGCACGGCACGGGGAACGTTATGCGCCCTGCATGAGAAATAAAGCTCCATACGAGAAAAGACGCCCTTTTAGGCGTCTTTTCCGTGTCTGAAATCCGGCAACTACCTATCCTCCCGGGTCGCTAAACCAAGTACTTTCGGCGTAAGAGAGCTTAACTTCTGTGTT
>CANQKF010000029.1 GCA_947624445.1 uncultured Clostridia bacterium
CCGATCTTGGAGGGCACGCCGCGGAAGTACCAGATGTGGGAGACGGGCGCGGCGAGCTCGATGTGCCCCATGCGCTCTCTCCTTACCTTGGAGCGGGTCACTTCGACGCCGCACTTCTCGCAGACCGTGCCTTTATAGCGGATGCGCTTATATTTTCCGCAGTGGCATTCCCAATCCTTGGTCGGTCCGAAGATCTTCTCGCAGAAGAGGCCGTCCCGTTCGGGCTTTTGGGTGCGGTAGTTGATGGTCTCGGGCTTGGTGACTTCGCCATACGACCATTCCCTGATCTTTTCGGGAGATGCAATGCTGATCTGAATGGAATTGAAATCGTTTAATTCGTACATTTATTTCACCCTCCCTTCGCTTATTCCTCGTCCGGATCGTCGCCGAAGAGATCGCCGAACGAACCGTCGTCGTCGATATCCGAGAGATCGTCCTCTTCGCTCTCGCCGCCGAAGAGATCTTCGGAGACGAAATCCTCGTCCTCGCCCGCTTCGTCGAAGATAGAGCCGAGCGGATCGGATTTCTCCTCCTCGTCCTCCTGCCCGAAGTCGAAATCCTGTTCGGCTGCCGGCGGTTCGAAGCGGCGGGGCTCGGTCTGGTCCTCGTCCTCGAATTCGCGGATGACGAGCTCTTCGTCGTTCTCGGTGAGCACTTTCACGTCGAGCGCGAGCGACTGCAACTCTTTGAGGAGCACTTTGAACGCCTCGGGGATGCCGGGCTCGGAGATGTTGTTGCCCTTGACGATGCTCTCATACGTCTTGACGCGCCCGACGATATCATCGGACTTGACGGTGAGGATCTCCTGGAGGATGTGCGCGGCGCCGTAGGCTTCGAGCGCCCAGACTTCCATTTCGCCGAAGCGCTGGCCGCCGAATTGCGCCTTGCCGCCGAGCGGCTGCTGGGTGACCATGCTGTAAGGGCCGATCGAGCGCGCATGGATCTTGTCGTCCACGAGGTGGATGAGTTTGATCATATACATGATGCCGATCGTGACGCGGTTCTCGAAGGGCTCGCCCGTCCGTCCGTCGAACACCTGGAACTTGCCGTCGACCTTGCCCTCGGGATTGAAGAGATTGTTCTCCTCGAAGAGCTGCTCGATGTCCTTCTCGGTCGCGCCGTCAAAGACAGGCGTCGCGATCTTCCAGCCGAGCTGGCGGCAGACGTAGCCGAGGTGCACCTCGAGGACCTGTCCGATATTCATACGGGAAGGCACGCCGAGGGGGTTGAGCAGAATCTGCAAAGGCGTGCCGTCGGGCAGGAAGGGCATATCGCTCTGCGGCAGCACGCGGGAAATGACGCCCTTGTTGCCGTGGCGGCCCGCCATCTTGTCGCCGACCTGGATCTTGCGCTTCTGCGCGATGTAGACGCGCACGAGCTTGTTGACGCCGGGCGAAAGTTCGTCCTTGTTTTCGCGCGTAAAGATCTTCACGTCGACGACGATGCCGCCCTCGCCGTGGGGCACGCGCAGCGAAGTATCGCGCACTTCCCTCGACTTCTCGCCGAAGATCGCGCGGAGCAGGCGCTCCTCGGGGGTGAGTTCGGTCTCGCCCTTGGGGGTGACCTTTCCGACGAGGATATCGCCGCTCGTCACCTCCGCGCCGATGCGCACGATGCCGTCCTCATCGAGATCTTTGAGGGCGTCGTCGCCGACGTTGGGGATGTCGCGGGTGATCTCCTCTTCGCCGAGCTTGGTATCGCGGGCTTCCGTCTCGTGCTCCTCGATGTGGATGGAGGTAAATACGTCGTCCTGCACCAATTTTTCGGAGATGAGGATGGCGTCCTCGTAGTTGTAGCCTTCCCACTCCATGAAGCCGACGAGGATGTTCTTGCCGAGGGCGAGCTCGCCGCCGTACGTCGAGGGGCCGTCTGCGATGACCTCCCCTTTCGCGACGCGGTCGCCCGTCGAGATGATGGGGCGTTGGTTGAGGCAGGTCCCCTGGTTGGAACGCTCGAATTTCTTTAACTTATATTCGGTCTCGAAGCCCGAATCCTCGCGGATGACGATGCGGTCGGAGGAGACGGCGACTGCGGTGCCCGCCTCCTTCGCGGTGACGATGACGCCCGAATCGCGCGCGATCGCCGCCTCGATGCCCGTCGCGACGATGGAGGGCTCGGTCTTGAGAAGGGGCACTGCTTGCCGCTGCATGTTGGAACCCATGAGCGCGCGGTTGGTATCGTCGTTTTCGAGGAAGGGAATGAGCGCCGTCGCCACGGAGACGAGCTGCTTGGGGCTCACGTCCATGTAGTCCACGCGCTCGCGCGGATACTCGGTGATGAGCTCCTTGTGGCGGCAGCCGACGCGCTCGTGCACGAAATGCCCGTTCTCATCGAGGGGCTCGTTGGCCTGCGCGACGATGTAGCGGTCCTCTTCGTCCGCCGTGAGATAGTCCACGTGGTCGGTGACGACCGAGACGACCGTCTCTCTTCCGTCCTCCCCCGTCACGGTCTCGTGCGCCACCTTGCGGTAGGGCGCCATGATGAAGCCGAACTCGTTGACCTTCGAGAAGGTCGCAAGCGAGGAGATGAGGCCGATGTTCTGGCCTTCGGGGGTCTCGATGGGGCACATGCGCCCGTAGTGGGAGTGGTGGACGTCGCGGACTTCGAAGGTCGCGCGGTCGCGGTTGAGACCGCCGGGGCCGAGCGCCGAGAGCTTGCGCTTGTGGGTGAGCTCGGCGATGGGGTTGGTCTGGTCCATGAACTGCGAGAGCTGGGACGAGCCGAAGAACTCGCGGATGACCGCCGAGATCGGGCGCACGTTGATGAGGTTGGAGGGCGTGACCTCCATGGGATCGGCCGTCGCCATGCGCTCCTTGATGAGGCGCTCGAGGCGGCTCATGCCGATGCGCAGCTGGTTCTGGAGCAGTTCGCCCACCGAACGCACGCGGCGGTTGCCGAGGTGGTCGATCTCGTCCTCCGTGCCGATGCCGTAGCGGAGATCGAGGTTGGTGGAGACGGCGGCGACGATGTCGTCCACCGTGATGCACTTATGGTTGAGTTTTTCGACGAGGGGCTTGACCGCCTTCTTCTCCGCGGGCGTGATGCCGAGCACCTTGCCTTGCGCCGAGAGATCGACGGGCGCATTGGGATCCGCGGGGGCCTCCTCGCGGGCGAGCAGCTCGTGGAAAACGCGGCAGGCGGCGACGAACTTCAAGCGGTTTTCGCTGCGCTTGATGCGGTTCTTCTTCTCCTCCTGCTTCTCGTCGGCGTCGGGTTCGGTCTCGCGGGTGTAGTAGAGCGCATTGATCTCGTCGAGGAACTTTTCGGCGACCTCTTCGTCGGTCATCGTCTTGCAGGCCTCGGCGATCTCCTTCGAGAACACGAAGTTGGGATAATAGACGGTTTTCAGCAGCCCGAACGCCTTGGGATCCTTGGAGGACAGCGCCGAGAAATCCACCGTGCGGTTGGAGAGGATCTTGTGGCGGATCTCGCCGTCCTCGGGATCCTGCACGAGGACGAACACCTCGCCGATGCCCGCGTTCTGGATGGCGCGCGCCTGGTCCTCGCTGATGATCTTTCCCTTTTCGGCGAGCAGTTCGCCCGTCTCGGGGTGGAAGATGTCGTCCGCGGCGCGGCAGCCGGGGAGCCTGTATGCAAGATTGAGCTTTTTATTGAACTTGTATCTTCCGACTTTCACGACGTCGTAGCGGCGCGGATCGAAGAAAAGATTGATGAGGTGCTGGCGGACCGCCTCTTCCGTCGGGACTTCGCCGGGGCGGAGCCTTCTGTAGAGGGCGATGAGCCCGTCGGACTCCGAGCGGATGTTCTCCTTGGCGTCGCGCTCCATCGTGGCGGCGATCATCTTGTCCCCGCCGAAGAGTTCCTCGAGCGCGCGGTCGGAGCCGTAGCCGAGGGCGCGCAACAGGATCGTCGCGGTGAGCTTTCTGCGGCGGTCGACGTTCACCCAGAGCACGTTCTGGGGGTCCTGCTTGAATTCCAGCCATGCGCCCCGCCCGGGGATCACCGTCGTCTCGTAGATCTTCTTGCCCGTCTTATCCGTTTCGCCGACATTGTTGACGCCCGGGGAGCGGACGAGCTGGGAGACGATGACGCGCTCTGCGCCGTTGATGATGAAGGAGCCGTTCTCCGTCATGAGCGGGAAATCGCCCATGAACACATCCTGCTCGAGGATATCCCCCTTCACTTTGTTGACGAGCCGCACCTTCACGCGGAGGGGCAGGGCATACGTCGCGTCGCGGTTGCGGCATTCCTTCTCGTCGTACTTCGAGGCCTTCCCGAATTCATGGTCGAGGAAGTAGAGCTCGAAGTGGTCGGAGAAGTCGGTGATCGGCGAGAAATCTTCGAAGATCTCGGAGATGCCCTCGTTGATGAAGGCGTCGTAGCTCTCTTTCTGGATCTCGACAAGGTTGGGGATGTCGATGACCTCGTTGATGGAGCCGAACTTCCTTCGCTCGATCTTGCCGTACTTGCAAATTGGTAAGTTCATCCGTCAAATAACTCCTTTTTCGTTGTTATCATTTGGCGATTTACCGAGTATATCTTTTCATCGATAAAAATCGAAATGTCCGCATGAAATTCGCCCGTTCCCCTTTACATTCCGCAAAATTTGCGTTATAATGGCGGGGTAAGCGTTGCACGGCGCCGCCGCGGGGATCCCCCGAAACGGCACAGTACCTCATTCTGAACATAATGATACAGTATGATATTGTACAACGCGAAACAAAAGATGTCAACCGTTTTTTGCGGTCGGAAAAATAATTTTTGCAAATTCGGGGAAAAAGTATGCGGATCGACAAATTTTTGAAGGTTTCGCGCATCTTAAAGCGGCGCGCCGTCGCGCAGGAAGCGGCGAACGCGGGCAAGATCTTCGTGAACGGGCGGGAGGTCAAACCCGCCTACCGCCTGAAAGCGGGCGACGTCGTGGAAGTGCGCTTCGCCTCGGGCGCGCTGAAATTCCGCGTGCTCCAGCTCAAGGAGACGGTCAAAAAGGACGAAGCGGCCGAGCTCTACGAGATCGTTCCCTGAACCCCTCCTTCTGCCTTCGCGGAAAGACAAATCGTGCCTCTGCCTTCGCGGAAGAACGGGGCGCACCCCGCGTCCGTGCCGAAAATCAAAAAGAAATGCCTATGGTATCCGTCATTTTATGCGCCGCCGGGAGCGGCACGCGGGCAAACTTGCCCGAAAACAAGATCTTTCGCGAAGTCTGCGGGCTGTCCTTGCTCGCCCATGTCCTCTCCGCTTTTGCGCCCTTTGCGGAGGAGATCGTCGTCGCGTGCAGAGCCGAGGACGAGGCGCACGTTATTCCCCTGCTTGCCCCCTTCCCGCAGGCCGTGGCGGTCCGCGGCGGTGCGACCCGCGCCGAGAGCGTACAGCGCGCCCTTGCCGCCGTCCGCGGCGAGATCGTGCTCGTCCACGACGCCGCCCGTCCCTTCGTTCCCGCCAAGGTCATCGAGGACTGCATCGAGAGCGTGAAGCGCTTCGGGAGCGGGGTCGCCGCCCTGCCCGTCACGGATACGACCGCCTGCGTGATCGACGGAAAAATCGACCGCATCCCCCCGCGAACGACCCTCTTCGCCCTCCAGACGCCGCAGGGATTTTTCACCGAAGAACTCCGCGCCGCCTACCGGAGAGCGGCGGAGGACGGGCGGCATGACTTCACCGACGACAGCGGGGTCTACGCCGCCTACATCGGAGCGCCCCGCATCGTAGCGGGCGACCGCGCCAACCGAAAACTCACCTTCCCCGAGGACTTCGCGCCCCCCGCGCGAGTGGGATTCGGCGTGGATACCCATGCCTTCGCGCATCGGGCCGAGTTCGACCGCGGGATTGCGCGGTGCAACCTGAATTATATCCGCCTCTGCGGGGTGACGATCCCCTCGGACCGCGCGCTCGAGGCGCACAGCGACGGCGACGTTGCCGTCCACGCCCTCATGGACGCCCTGCTCTCCGCCATCGGCGAGCGCGACATCGGCCATCACTTCCCCGAAAACGACCCCGCCTATCTGGGCGCCGACAGCATGGAACTGCTCGAACGGGTGCGGAAAATGGTATACGGGGGTGGGTTTTTCGTGCAGAACGCGAGCATCTCCATCCTCGCCGAGACCCCCCGCCTCGCCCCGTACATCGGGCAGATGCGGCAGTCGATCTCCGCCGCGCTCGGGGGCGCTACGGTCGGCGTCGCCGCGGGCACCAACGAAAAACTCGGCTATGTCGGCGAGGGCCGCGGCATCACGGCCTATGCCGCCGTGCTCCTGGGGGCATTATGATTTTTCTGTTGATCGTCCTGCTCGCCGCGGTATTCGGCCTCACCCTCTATCTGCGCTCGGCGCGCGGACGGGGCAAGGTGGGCGAATGGAAAACGGCGCGCGCCATCCGCCGCTGCATGGAGGAGGGCGACAAGCTGCTCAACGACGTCACGCTCGTCAACCCCGAGACGGGGCTCTCCACGCAGATCGACCACATTCTCCTCTCGACGCGGGGCATCTACGTCATCGAGACCAAGAACCTCTCGGGCGAGATCTTGGGCGGCGACGGCGTAGAGACATGGCGGCAGATCCTCGCGGGCGGGAACGCCGTCCACGACCTCCATTCCCCCGTAAAACAGAACGCGACGCACGTCTATGTCGTGAAAAAAATACTACATACCCGCGCGTTTCTCGGCAGCGTCGTGGTGTTCGTCAAGGCGGACGTGCGCAACGTCAAGAGCCAATACGTGTGCACGCTCCGCGGGCTCGGGAGAATGCTCCGCGGCGCCACCCCGCTCACCTG
Source organism: uncultured Clostridia bacterium (assembly GCA_947624445.1). Lineage (GTDB taxonomy): Bacteria > Bacillota > Clostridia > Christensenellales > Borkfalkiaceae > Gallimonas. The sequence continues at coordinate 6,730 of CANQKF010000029.1, forward strand.
CGAGGAGCGCGACCGCTACGCCGAGCTTCTGGATTCCTGCCGCGGCGCCGTCTCGCGCCGCAGACACAGGAGAGATGTCCGCACCCAGAGAAAGCGCCTCGCGCAGGACCGCTGTCCCCGTTGCGGGAAGCGGCTCGTGCTGCGGAACGGACCCTACGGCAAATTTTACGGTTGCAGCGGATACCCCGCCTGTACGTTCACAAAGCCCTGCGAGGACGCGCGCGGCTGAATCGCGGCCCGATCGCGGCCGGGTGAGGAACGTACGCAAGGAAGCGATATATCCACAGGAGAACCCCATGGCAAAGAACCAAACCCAATTCGTCTGCGCCGAATGCGGCTACACCTCCCCAAAATGGATGGGAAGGTGCCCCGGCTGCGGCAAATTCAACACGCTCGCGGAGGAGGCGATCGCCCCCGCCGCACCCGTAAAAAAGACCAACGTACGGGCACTTTCCTCCCGTCCGCTCCCCCTCTCGCAGGTGCGCTACGAGAGCTATGAACGGGTCTCCTCGGGGATCGCCGAGCTCGACGTCGTGCTCGGCGGCGGGATCGTGCGCGGCTCCCTCGTCCTCGTCGGCGGGGACCCCGGCGTCGGCAAATCCACCCTGCTCACCGAAGTCGCGGCCCACCTCGCCAAGGAGCACAAGGTCCTCTACCTCTCGGCGGAGGAGAGCTGTTCGCAGGTCAAACTCCGCTGCGAGCGGCTGGGGCTGAATTCCGACCGCCTGCTCCTGCTCAACGAGACCTGCCTCGAAAACGCCGAGGAGAGCTTCCTCGAAGCCGAATATGTGATCGTCGACAGCATCCAGGCCGTCTATACCGAGACCCTCTCTTCCGCGGCGGGCAGCGTCGGGCAGGTCCGCGAATGCGCGGCGAAGATCATGCGCATCGCAAAGAGCCGCGGCATCACCTTCTTTCTCGTGGGGCACGTCACCAAGGAGGGCACCCTCGCGGGCCCCAAGGTGCTCGAACACATCATGGACGCCGTCCTCTATTTCGAGGGGGAGCGCACCGAAAATTTCAAGATCCTCCGCGCCTACAAGAACCGTTTCGGCTCGGTGCAGGAAGTGGGCGTCTTTGAGATGACGGGCGAGGGCATCTACGGTGTCACCGACTACGCCTCCCTCTTCCTCTCGGATAGCCGCGGCGTCGCGGCGGGCGCCGTCGTCACCCCCTCCGAAACGGGCAACCGCTGCATGATGGTGGAGATCCAGACGCTCATGGCCAAGACCGCCTACGGTCTCCCGCGGCGGATGTCCCTCGGCGTCGATCCCAACCGCCTCATCGTGCTCATCGCCGTCCTCGAAAAACGATGTACGCTCCCCCTCGGAACGCAGGACGTCTACCTGAACGCCATGGGCGGCATCAAGCTCAACGAGCCGAGCGCCGACCTCGCCGTCTGCGCCGCTCTCGCCTCCGCAGAGCGCATGGTGCCCGTCGATAAGTACACCGCCGTCTTTGGGGAAGTCGGGCTCACGGGCGAAGTGCGCGGCGTGAATTTCGCCGACCGCAGGGTGAACGAATGCCTCAAGATGGGCTTCAAACGCGTCATCCTGCCCGCGAAGAACATGAAGGCGTGCGAGAAATTCAAGGAGAAGATCGAGCTCGTCCCCGTCAGCTACGTCACCCAGATGATCAAAGCGCTGTTCTCCGATTGACCCGCCGCCCGCATTAGCATGCGAATCGGACCTGCCGTTCGCTCCCAAATGCGAGCGCTCCAAATAAGGACCCCAACCAGCTGTCTGCTTCCAAATGCGAACCAGACGCGCAAACGGAAAAGGAGCCGTGAGATTGCACGCTCGGCTCCTTTTTTCACGCGTTCGCTCCTATTTCCCCCGCATATAGCGGAGAGCGCTTCACAATACGGCACGCCGAGGCATTCCGCCCCGGCGTGTTTTTTGGTGAAGAATTTCTCTTGCCGTAGGGAAGATGGTTCTATTCTTCCCCATCCGTTTCCTTTGCGATGGGAATGTACACCATCTTCAGCGGAATGATTTTTCTGTATTTTTCATCGAGCTTGTCGTAATACTTCAAAATGAGATCGACAAGTTCCGTTCCGTTGATCCCGCGGATGATCGGCGTGTTGTTGAGATAGGCGCGGGCATTTTTCGTGTAATTGGAAAGTGTTACAAAGAGCCCGTAATCTCCCTCGCGCATCGCGCCCTTCAACGACTGAATGGTCGTCTCCTTAATATCTCCGTCCTGACTCTTCACCTGCACCAAAATCCGCGGAGGAAGTTCATCTTTGTAAGCCGTAATGTCGATGCCGCTGTCCCCTCCATGCGGGGAAAGCGCCGTCCTATACCCCATTGCCTGCAAAAGATCGGCGACAAAGCCCTCCAAATCGTATCCCTTGAGGTTGCGGCTCAATTCTTTGATGATAAAATCTTTTGTGCTCTCGATGATGTCCTCGGCGGTGGCGGCAACGCTTTCATCCTCTTCCGCCTCCATGATGTTGCTCTTGCGTCCGCGAGATAAGAGCGCATCCAAGAATTCATCCGCATAGTTTTTCACCATGAAGAACGTCATTGCCGAGCCGATTTCATAGAGCGCCCCCTGCGAAAAGGCGGTGCGGGGGAATTTCTTTTCCCATTTCACCTTTCTCTGCTGTACATAATTGCGCGCTTCGGGGCAATAAAAATATTCGCCCTCCACAATGCCGAGGTTTATCGTTCTATCCTGCTTGGAAGGATAGACGATATAGTCCCCTATTTGCACTTCGCGCGCAAAGCGATAGAGCATTCCCGCGCTGTTCGCGATGCCTTGCTTCGTCGCATGGGGATAGACGCGCGCATATTTTTCTTTGAATGCGGTCCTGTCCCCGAGTTCATTCAAATCGCCCATCTCTCTCCACCCGATCGCGATCACTTCATCGCGCATGAAAAGAGCATCGTCGAGCGTGTGGATCCCCCAAACTTTCTTTTCTTCGTTCATGGTACTTCTCCCCAACATCATTTTTGTGTTGCAATGGTTTCGATAACTTTGTAATTTTTTATGATAACAATATAACGATGTCGCCCTGATTTGCGCTGCACTGTTTGTGTAAAATGCAGAAAAAAACGATGGCGTCCCCCCGTGTTATCGGAATTCGCAGTGCTCCCAATGGTCGTTGATCACGCCGATTCCCTGAAGATAGGAGTAAACGATCGTCGGGCCCGCGAACTTGAAGCCGCGCCTTTTGAGCGCCGCGCTCACTTGTTCCGAGAGCACATCCTTGGCGGGCATCGCCTTTATGTCCGAGAGATGATGATCGACGACTTTCCCCTCCGTAAAGCTCCAGATGAAGGCATCGAAGCTGCCGAACTCCTCCTGCACTTTGAGGAAAGCGCGCGCGTTCGCGATCGCCGCCTCGATCTTCCTGCGGTTGCGGATGATGCCCGCATCCTGCATGAGTTCGGCGATCTTCTCCTCGGCGTAACCGGCAACAATTTCGGGGTCGAAGCCATCGAACGCGCGGCGGAAGTTCTCCTCCTTTTCGAGAATCAGATTCCAGCTGACGCCCGCCTGCATGCCCTCCAAAATGAGCATGGCGAAGAGCTCCCCGTCGCGGTGTTCGGGCTTGCACCACCGCGTATCGTGATACAAGAGCGCCTTCTCCGAGACACGCCCCTCCGCACCCAAACTAAAATCACACCGCCGTTTTTCCATATACGTCCCCCGTTATATCGTTTTGCACTTGCGGCGTTTTGCCGTCATGCGCTCCACGACCAACTTAAAGACGCGGGTCGCGGGGAGTGCGGCGCGGTTGTAGGCAAAATTCTCCTTGCCGTAGTGGGCGAGCAAAATGCGCAAGCCCTCTTCCTTTTGCTCCTCGTGAACTTCCTCCACGCGCCCCTGCCCGATGACGCTCTCATACTCCATGGTGCACTGCCCCTTTTCCTCGTCCGCGACGAGGCGGTGGGCGCAGTCCATCTCGAAACTCGCGCGGCTGTCTCGTTCCATGAGCGCGTACTTCGTCCCCTCGCGCGCGCCGTGGAAATAAAATTCCACGCGCCCGTCCGTCACCTTTTCGCCGAAGTTGAGGGGCAAAATGTAGGGAACCTCCTCGCCGTTCAGCGCAAGGCGCAACACGTCGCACCGCCCGATGATCGCTAAAATTTCTCCGAAGTCCGTGACTTCCCGATCTGCCCTTCTCATGCTTCCTCCCCAATGAGCGACTTTGTGAAGATGCGTAAGATATCCTCTTCCGTCGGCGCGAATTTGCACGCCCTGATGTTCTTCGTCTGCATGGCACGGGCGGCATATTCCGCGCACTTTTCGCGGGGGACCGTTTCGCGCGCACCGCACAGATCGGACAGCGTGGCGCAGATCTCCCCGACGGAAGCCCCGCACGCGGCGCAGATCTCCCCGACGGCGGGCACCCCGTTTTCTTCGAAGAGGCGGAGGGTCTCGCCGAGCAGCAGTCCGTTGGCGCGCCCGTGGTCGACGCCGTAGTCGTAGGTGAGAAAATAGCCCATGCCGTGCACGAACGTGGTGCCCGTTTGCGCGATCGCCATGCCCGCAAGGCAGGAGGCCCAGAGAAGGGCGTCGCGCGCCTCCTTTGCGGGACGCTCGAGCGCTTTGAGAAGCGGATACAGAATGCGCAGACTCTCCTTTGCGCACATCTCCGAAGCGGGCGAGGAGACCTGCTTTAACATGCTCTCGGCGGCGTGCGAAAAGGCGTCCATCGCCGTATTTTTCGTGATACGGGGCGGCAGATCGTCGCAATAGGCGCCGTCTAAAAAGGCGAGCTTGGGAAAGAGCGCGGGCGAGGTGATGCTCGTCTTGGTGCGGGCGAAGTCGTTGGTGAGAATGGCGTAGGGCGTGACCTCGCTCCCCGTGCCCGCCGTGGTGGGAATGTGCGCCATGGGCAGAGCGCGCGCGCCGTAATTTCCCGCGAAAACCTCCCCGTCCGTACGCGTCTCGACGGCAAGGATCGCGATCGCCTTGGCGGCGTCCATGGGCGAACCGCCCCCGACGCCGACGACAAAATCGGCGCCGACCGCCTTACACAACGCGATCCCCTCCCGCACGCAGGCGAGCGTCGGATTGGGAGTCACGCGGTCAAAAACCGTATAACGCTGTTGATTTTTCGAAAGCGCGGCGCAAAGATCGGCAAGCGCGCCGTTCGCCCGGGAGGACTTCCCCGTGACGATGAGGGCATGGCTGCCGAGCGGTTGCAACTCCGCGCCGCGGGCGCGCACGCACCCTCTGCCGACGATGACGTTTGTGGGAAGAAACACAGAAAAATTCATGGGCGCTCCAAGACGGCGACGCAGCGATAGATGGGCTTCCCCTGCGCGAGGAAGGTCGCTTCGTACTCTGTAATGATGTTCTCCTGCGCATATGCGCTGTGATGCAAATCGCGGGTGACGTCCTCCACGCGGAAGCCGCAGGCGGCGTAGTTTGCGAGCGAGTCGTCGAAAAACCAACCGCAGTCCGTCTTTTGATAGATCTTGCCCCCGTCGCAGAGGAGGCGGGCGTAGATCTCGAGGAAGCGCGGGCTCGTGAGCCGCTGGCGGGCATGGGTGGAGCCGGGGAGCGGCGTGGAGAAGTTCAGATAGAGCGCGGAAATGCTCCTCTCGGGGAGATAGCAGGGCAGAATTTCGGCGGGAATGTTGAGGAAGCGCACGTTGGGGATCCCCTCGCGGAGGACGCGCTCCATCGCCGTCAGAATGACGTTGCTGCACAGCTCCACGGCGAGAAAATTCCGCGCGGGATACCGCTTCGCGAGCGCGAAAATGAACCCGCCGTTGCCGCAGCCGATCTCCGCCTCGACGGGGTTGTCGTTCCCGAAGAGCTGCTTGAAATCAAGGAGCGCGCGATACGTTTCCGCCGCCTCTTTGAGGTTTTTTACAGGGCTGCCGCGGGCGATCAGAACGCTCGAACAGGCCGCCATGCGCGGCTCCAAATGCCGCTTTTTGTGCATACGCATACCCACTTCTCCCGCCGCTTCCGCGGCAATTTTTCTAATACGAACATTGACGGTCTTTCTCGTCCGCCGATCGCGAAGCCTTTCGCAGCAGAAGCCCCCCTATCCTCTGCGACGCCGCATAGCGCACAACGCGCAGGCCCCATCGCAAGACGAGCGGCAGGGCGCAGCCGCAAAATAGCGGCGCAAAACGGCAAAACGTCGGGGGATGTCGTAATTTATTCTGCCAAAGGCGAGCCGCGCGAACCTTACCGCATGCCCGTCGAGCCGAACCCGCCCGCGCCGCGCACCGTCGCGGAGAGCTCGTCCGTCTCCGTAAACTCGCCCGTGTAGCAGGGCGCGATGACGAGCTGGGCGATGCGGTCCCCCGCGGCGATCGTCCGCAGCGCGCGCCCGTGGTTGTGCAGCGCGACGATGATCTCCCCGCGGTAGTCGCAGTCGATCACGCCCACCTTGTTCGCAGGGGCGAGGTCCTGCTTGCAGGCAAGCCCGCTGCGCGCGTAAATCAGCCCCACCGTGCCCGCGGGCAGCTCCACGGCAATGCCCGTGCGGACAAAGCGCGTCTCCCCCGCAGGGATCTCGGCCGCCTCGCAGGCAAAGAGGTCGGCCCCCGCGGCGTGCGCAGAGCCATACGCGGGCAGTTTGGCGGCGGGCGCGAGTTTCTTCACGTTGACCTTCATGCGATCACCTCTCATGCGGAAAATTTCTTCGCTATCATCATACCACACCGCGCCGCTTTTTGCAAGCAAAATCGACAGGGCGCCGCGGCTTCGGGAGGCGGTTCGGGAGACGGGGAAAACGGGAAAGACGGGCGCCGCCCCGTCGTCTCCTGCTTGCGCGGAGCCGACGGGGCGGCAAAAAACGACATACGCCCCCGACGGATCCATCCGTCGGGGGCGGGGAAGGGACCGCATTTCTATACTCAGGAGGTTCCAAAGAATTATCCGTTAAGCACAGCGGAATCCTTCAGCATTAGCCGTTTTCCTTCCATGTCCAATTCGTAATAAGCAACCTTGGTGCCACGCGAATATTGGGAGGTTGCTCCTGTAATCGCTTCGTTGGAAATGTTGATATCTTGCTTCGCGGTCCAATAAGGCAAATTGATGGTAATCTGATAGTTCCCCTCACTTCCTTCACTCTGTGCAGTGATTAAGGATGAGTTATCTTGAAGAGATAAAATAACCGCCATCTGTTGTTGAACCGATTTCTCATCCAGCATTTTCGTCAATCCAACCTCTTTCCCTTGAGAATTGACCACATGAAGATAGCAAGGCGCGTATACCGTCGTCAATGGACAAAATGTTTCCTTGTATTGTTGGCCGATAACATCGCGAAAATACGTTGTATCGCTCTCATAGGGTCCACCCAAGCTGATTACGCGCCCCATACCGGCCCCCTCTTTGATGTTGATCGTTGCGTCATCTGCCGCAACCACAGTGCCGCCGAAGTCGCCACCTTGTTCCACGGTGGCAGATCCGTTCACCCGAAGTTCCGCATATGTAGAAAAACCATTTTGATTTAACAGCTTTGTGGAAGGATAATATTTCCTTGTTAAACTGAGATTCAGCATCGGCATTTCCAAAATTTTGAAAATTCCATTTTCATCAGCTGGCGGCGCTTTCTCGAATAGCATATTGTAGAAAGTATTCCACCCCCGATAAAACGGGCTATTATCCATGACGTCAAGCGCATACAGATCGCCGTTCTTCACCTCAAGTTTCCCCTCCACGGTGAGTGCAGACCCGGGCATCAAAGCATACCGATTGCCATTATCAATGGTGAAGGTACTATCGGTTGCGATCGTAAAATTGTAGAAATACGGAACGGGCAAGACGCACCACGCCGTATTGATGACGAGTGGCTTGAGGTCCTTCATCACATCTTGCACTTTCGAACTACCCATATTGATCGCACCGCCGAGAAGGTCTAATTGAATACCATGCGTTTCCACCTCTCCGTGGAAGGTGATATTGTTCACGCCAATATCTCCGGCAAGGCTGTTTCGATTGGCGACATCGCTCCACTCATACTCTTCGGAATTCTGCTCCGTAATGCCGACTGTTTTGTTGCCGTCGTAGGTCCCGACGAGGGAAGCACCCTCCTGAAGGCTGAAAGCGCCATACGCATACAACTTATTTTCGCCATTCGTATAGATCGCATTGTCTGCGCCCGCCGTGTAGCCTTCGTTTTCCAATTCTTGAATTGTTTTTACTGTTTTCGTATACTTATCATAGACATAGCCCTCGCTGGTGACAAGAGGCGCATCGGTGCGACAATACAGAAAGCCGCCGAACGTCATCAAATTCGCCCTGCCGAAGAGAGAAGCGCCATACTGCAAGGTAATCTTCGTCTGAATGTTCATCACCGTGTATCTCATGAACGGCGAATTGAATTTGATCCCATCTTCGGGGCCTTTGCCCTCCGTTCCGACAAACGGATACAGCCACAGAGTGGCCAAAGTATCTGCATAATCGGTGACGACAAACGGCTCGAACACCATGCCTTTCTCGGTTGCTACCACTTCGCCGCTACCTTTGAGGAAGCCCCAAACATCGAGCACGCCGCCGCTTCCCACCGTGATTTTGCCGTTATTATTGATCTGCGCATAGGCGCCCGAGGTGTGCCCCTGGTAGCTGCTCGCATCGGGATAGCCGATGACGGCGCCCGCTGTCAGCCTCCCTTCTATTGTCAAGTTTGCCCCGTTTGCGACCGTAAGCACGAATTCAGACTGTCTATTTGCCTTGGCAATATTCTTGGACGGATCGAAAATTTCCGTCGTCTGTTGATCTTTTTTCATATCGCCGATGCCGGCGTGTTCCATCCAAAAATCCGCACCGCCGCCAGGGCCCTCACCGCAGAGGTAGTACTGCTTATCATCATCGGATTTTTGAAGATTCTTAGCATCGTTTGCGGGATAGGCAGAGCCGAGCGCTTTGCCCCCCAAAACATCTCCAAGGGAATACTCCATGACCTTTCTCGCGTTGTTGTTTCCGATCGCGAAGGGGATCTCCACTTCAACATAAGCGGGGATCGTAACATCGTGGCTGATGGTAACTTTTCCGTTGACGACAAGCCGAATTGTTTTCTCTTGGTTGCCCTCTACGGCATGGATCTTGGCCGCCATCGCAAGGGTCTGCTCAAAGGAATTGCCAAAATCAGAAGTATAAATCTGATTGGCGTTATAAAGGAACGGTGCTTCATCGCCCTCTTTTACGCGGTCCTTCTGCTCACTGACGGGCTTCACATTTTCACTCGGGATATTGTTCCCATCGACCTTCCCCGAAAACGTGGGCATGTCGTCATAGGAACCCGTATACGAATTCGTGACATTTGCAGATTCCGGAATGATGACTTGAAGAGCCGATTTCGCCTGCATAAGGTTCATCAAGTCAAATTGAACGTCATCCTGCATTGCTTCGCTGAAAACCACGCGCGTATGAACACTTGTCGCCGGCATTCTTCCATCCCCGGCCCCGGTCCATGTCTCAATATCACTCTTGGAAATCGTATTTGCAGTAACGTTATCCCCGTCCACATCGATGGTAATCATTTTTCCATCGGCACTGATATAAATCGTGGACTGCACAACCGTCAATATTTGGCTCCGAATTTCATCATTGGAAATACCGTTCAGGGCGCCCTTTACGTAGTCGCCAATCGACTTCGTTTCGGCAAGAGGGCTGATTTCGGAAGTATACCCAAGAAGGCTTACTGCTGCGGGATCGGCGGCGGGAAGGGTTGCGAGTTTATAGAGCGCTTCGGCAAGGTCGTTGCCGGCCGTGCTGATGATGATATAGCCGTCGATGACCTCCTCGGCATAGTAGGCGGGCACGAGTTGGTCGGCAGTGACCTTGGAGACATCGAGGACCTCGGCGCGCTGCGTTTTCTTATTGTACGCGATGACATTCCCCGCCTTCTTGGTAGCGAGCTGATCGGCGTCGTAGCCAAAATCCTTCACCTTATAACGGATATTTTGCGCGGACGAGGCGATGTCCGGGTCCACTTGCGCTTCGGCAAGCGCGGTGTTCAAGTTACGGGCAAGCTGAACGTCGGCGCTGTTGTTCGCGTTGTCGATCACGGTGATGAACGTCGGGATCAAAACGGCGGCCAAAATCGCGATGACGGCGATCACGATCACGAGCTCGACGAGCGTGAATCCGCGCTTGATCTTTGCAAGCGTTTTGTTGTTACGTTTCATAGTTCTCTCCTTTTGATTTTTTTCGTCCCTTTTTTGGGCATAACTTAATTGTATTTTTTTTTTTTTTCATTTGTCAAACAAATTGTTTCTCGTTTGCTTCATACAATAGTAAGAATCCAAAATTTTTTTGCGGACGGGATGAGGGGAGATGAGGCCGCCCCCGCTTACGCGCGCGGGAAATAAGGCGAGGCAAATTAGAAGCGCCCCCGCGCACAAAGGCGGGTGTCGATAGGGAATCACAAAAACAAAATTTTTTATCGGAATACACCTTTGGGCGAGTCACAAAAAGGGCGAGGAAATTTCCCCGCCCGTTTTGCTTTCATTGAGCCTGTATTATAATATTCTTACTTCTTCATCCCGCTCTTAAACTTCATGTAAAGTTCAATGCCCCGTTTGTATTCGGGTTCCATAAAGCCGTAAGAAGCGTTCGTTTTGATAAGATGCGGGAGTTGCTCGGGGAGGAGGTCTTCCTCATCGTCCGCGATGACGTAATACTTGATTTCGGGATTGGAAAGAAGATAGTCGCGGATGAGTTCTCCGCGTGACTTGGTCTCATTGATGGGAAGCGCACCCGCGATAACGATGTTCTTGCGCAAGCCGCCCTCGATCAAACATTCCCGATAATTCCTCTCCTCCCGCCACGAACTCGTGATAACGAGATCGAATTTGCACTTTTGGCAGAACGCGGAGACCCACCGCACCGCCTGAAAGTTGTTGACTTTCCCGTTCTGCGGAAAGCCATAAGAGACCTTCGTGCCCCTCTCATTCCACATCGGCGTGTTGACGACGCCGTCGTAATCCAAAAACAAAATGCGCGAGTTCATATTTTATTTCCGATCCTCGTTTTCCTCAATGAGTTCTTTTA
>CANQKF010000030.1 GCA_947624445.1 uncultured Clostridia bacterium
ACGCTGTCCCCGAGACCCCTGCAAGCCCTTTAAAAAGGGCTTGATCCTAAACTTGACTTGTCTTTTAGCAGGTAATGTTCAGAATCTGACCACCGGCATTTTTCCGCTTCAGGGTCGGGCACATAATCTATCATCTACCCTCTAACCTCTGAAGCCTTCAAAGCCCCCGCCTCTGCCATCTGACATCTCAATTCTGCCTTCTGTCAAAAACCGCACACATACATGTCATTTCTGCCCCTGATCCCGTGTATGCACGTTCCGCACCCCTGCGCCACGTTCTCCTTGCCCTCGCGGGCTGCATACTTTCCGCATTTTTCGAGGGATTTGTGCGGCTCCGCCCTCAGCTCAACGCCTCCGACGATCCCATCGAGCTCGGAATCCTTAAGTTCTGCCATAATCCTCATACTCCCTTCATGCAATAGTACGCGTCCGGGTCCTGAGAGGTGAAAAACGCGTTGCCGCAGTCCATGCAGCCTCCCGTGCCCTTATTGACCCCGACCGTGCTTGAATAGCACCCGCCGGTGCATGCGGAGTGGAAATCATGCCGGGTATAGCCCTTTGCCTCCAGCTCCTCGCGGGTAGCCGTCTGAGAGGCAGGTCTCTTGACCCCGCCGTGTATGATGTTCGGATTTCCGCCGCCGGTCGCCTTTCCCAAGTCCTTGTCTTTGATTGCCGTCATAATTATCCTCCGATTCGGTTAATTAGGTTTACGGTGCGGAAAATGCTGAAAATCCGCAAAACTCCGAGCCGTGCAGATAATCGCGAAGCCCGATTCACCATGATAAATCATGAAAATATATCCGTGATTTTAAATATGCGGATTCATGAACAATCGACATTTTCGACATTTTCGGGTCGATTGTGCTGATTGTGCAGATTGTGCATGATGATATAAATACCGAAAATCACTTTAATATATTACATCATAAAAGCAAATCCATGATTTTTACAACTCGGGTTTCATGGATTATCAACATTTTCAATACTTTCAGGCTGATCGTGCCGACTATGTCGATTATGCGGGGCGGCGGATATCAACCGACTTCCTACTTATCACATGCTCTCGTCGAGCGCGGGGATAGGGCTTAAGCACTTAAACTCCTTGCCGCATTCCTTTCCGGCTTCGTCGAAGGCTTTTTTGGCTTTCTGGTAATATCCCTTATTATAGAAGACGCATTTTGACGGGTCGGGTCCGGTGAAATCGCCGGTGAAGCCGAGCGCGATCGCCCTGCACCCGCCGAGGCAGTATCTGAAATATTTGCAAGCCGAGCAGGTCCTGTTCTTGCCGATGGTCGCGGTCGAGCAGGTGATCGACTTCATGTACGGATGATCGTCCTGAAGTAGCGGCTGCACGCCGTTTTTGATGTTTCCGAGATCGTATCCTTTCTTCGCGAATACTCCCGAAAGCTGATTGCAGGGCGCTACGCTGCCGTTAAAGGATATAGCAAGAGAACCACGTGCGCCGATGCAGGAAGGTCTGCGCATATCCTTCTCTTCGTTATCGGTGTAATCGACGGCGGTGAGGTAGTAGCCGTCGCAATAGGGCTCGTAGTTGCCGAACTGCCAGAGCACCAGCTCGGATTTCAACCCGGTCTTAGCATATTTTGTCATGAGGTCGATGGAGATGTCGTAATACTCGTCGATCCCGAGACATGCGTCGCCAGCGTTTTCCTCCCACCTCGGGGATTCCGACGTCCTGATGACCCTGATCCACTCGGCTCCCTTCTCAGCCATCAGCTTGACGGTGTCAAAGAGGGTGTCGAGGTTGTATTTATGTATGCATATCTGCACTCCCGTGCGTATGCCTTCCGATATGCAGAGATCAATAGCCTCAAGCGTCCTCTTCTCGGCTCCCTGAACGCCTCTCATCCACTCATGATGTGTAAGCCCGTCGAAGGAGAGCTTGAAGAGCGGGTTGAAGCCGAGGGATTTGATCTCCCGAAGCATTTCACGGGTTAAAAGCGCGCCGTTTGTAAGGATTACGTCGATGTCCATGCCCCGCCTTGCAATCTCTCTTACGAGGTCCATAAAGCGCGGGTAAAGAGTGGGCTCCCCTCCGGTCAGCTCGATAGTCTGAATGCCGCATTTGTCGAATTCATCAAGAGCGGCAATCATCTCCTCCCGGGAAAATTCGGCGAGGTTGGCAGCGTTGTCCTTTGCCATGAAGCAGTGGCGGCAGTTGTAGTTGCACTTTCCGGTGATGGACCAGTTCACGCCCGGCATATAGCGGTTGTCGCAGAATCTGACTTTCTGCCGGTCCGTAAGCGTCTCGCCGTCCTTTGCGGGGCGGATAAGCCCGTGCGTTTCAAGATGTTTCAGGCGCTCCGAATCAGGGTCCTGCTCGGTCTTGCCGTCGCAGGTCATGAGGAGCAGAAAGTCCTCCGGCGAGAGCTTCTGCGCGCGCCGAAGTCCCTTGAAATAATATGCGAAGGGCACAAGCTGCCAGCTCCTCAGCGCGACTCTGTCATTAAGAATATATTTCATGATTATCTCCTATTTGCTGATTTGATGTGATTTTATGCTTAAGATCAATCCGCCATGGAATTGACGGTCGGATTTTTGCATACCAAAAGCGAATACTCGTTTTCAGAAGCGTACATGCAGGACCCGCAGCTGCCGGTGCCCTGCTCGCATGCTTTAAAATCCATCTTAAGCGGCTGCCTGATGTGATCCTTGCACTTGCAGGCGTTCTCGGGAAGCCCGCAGCTGAAACATCTCCACTGCGAAGGGCTTGCCTTGCAGGGGGTTCGCTCGTTTACGATCGCGGTGCCGTTGATCTCGTGGCATGCGCAGCCTCCCGAGGCGGTGTCAAGTTCCTCGTCCGAGAGTTCGCCCGATTTGTGAAGGGCGCTGTAATATGAGGCTATCTCGCCTTCGGTGATGTTTTTAAGACCCTTCTCCCGAGCGGCTCTTAGAAGCTCCTCGGGAGACATCGCATAAATGCTGTCGTTTATCATGATATCCCCCGATCATTCGTTATAGTGATTCGGGTTGTTGCACCACCATGCACCCCGCTCATAGGAGCAGTAGTAGCAGTTTTTGCATTGGCGCTCGTAGAATATATATCTTACGAAGCAGTGCTTGGTGTTGTCCCATGTCTTCATATATTTGTCCACTTCAAGCTGATCCTCGGGAAGATATACGTCTCTCTTCTTTTCGACTCTGAAGTAGACGTCTTGGGCATATCCGCATCTGTAATGGCTGCATGAGTTGAACAGCGCCACCATTTTCTGCCCATGTGCTCGCACGGCGCAGCAGCTTCCCGCCGAGACGTCCATCTCCTCGTCGGCAATTTCACCCGACTCAGACATAGCCTCAAAATATGCCTTGGCGTTTTCCTCGGTAAATTCCTCCATGCCGTTCTCTCTGGCTAAAGAAAGAAGCTCTTCGGGGGATTTTGCCGCCCTTGCTTTTGCTAAAATATCTTCGTTCATGATCTTTTCCTCCTAAATAATTTATTCATTATAATGCGCTTTATTGTTGCACCACCACGCGCCTCGCTCATAGCTGACGTAGTAGCAGTCGTCGCAGTCATGGTGATGGAAGTTGTCGGTACAGGCTTGCAGGGACTCCTCCGGGAGATACTCCGGCTTCGGGATCTGATATGTGCGCTTCCATGTCTCGTCGTAGCCGTAGTTGCCGTTGCAGGCGTTGCATCTCCAGTGGCTGCAACTGTTTAAATATGACACCATCTTCTGACCGTGGGCTCTGACGGCGCAGCCTCCTCCCGAGACGTCGAGCTCGTCGTCTGACAGCTCGCCGCTGTGATTTATCGCCTCGAAGTATGTCTTTGCGCCCTCCGGGGTGAGTTCCACCCCGGAGGTTCTGGCGATATCAATAAGCTCCTCGGGAGATTTTGCGCCCTTGGCTTTTTTGTAGATTTCAGCCTGCGTCATGCCGTTACTCCGCGTAGATTTCCCACTTGTCGCCGACTTTGCGCGCCATGCCTCTGTATCTGCCGTCATAGCCGAAATAGCCGTGTTTCGGGCACTGCATGATGGTCGCCTCGACGTCTTTTCTTCCGAATTCATAGGTCCATACATCGGTATTGGTGTCGGCGTTTGCGATGTAGTAGTTGTGATTCTTTTCGACTACGTTTCCGGCTTCACCGCATCTCGGGCACCTTCTGATCGTGGGGACGTTGCCGACTCCTCCGCAGCCTCCGCCGGATATATTGAGCTCGTCGTCGGAAAGTTCGCCCGATGTCCTGAGCGCCGTAAATACCTTTGCAGCCTCGTCATCCGAAAGATCATAACCGTTATCCTTGGCGATATTTCTGACGTCGTCGGCAGAGCGGGCAGCTTTTACCTTCTCATATGCTTCTTTGATCATAATAATTGCCTTCCTTTCCTCACTTGAAATTATGCTTCTTGTTCAGCTCGTCGTTATAGCAGTACCAAACGCCTTTTTCATATGAGCAGAAGGCGCAGGTATTGCAGTATGCGTGGCGTCCTTCGGTGCGGTAGTGCTTGCAGGCGGGTCTGCCGCAGTAGCAGTCCTTGCACTTCCAGAGCGCGCAGTTTAAATCCAAAGGTCCCACGACGGTCTTGAATTTTCCGTCTCCGCAGCCTCCGACGGCGGTGTCGAGCTCATCGTCGGAAAGCTCGCCCTTTGCGTTTATCTTATCAAAAAAGCTCTTCGCCTGATCCAAAGTGACCGACGCGCCGCCGGCATTCGCTATCTCCATAAGCTCCTCGGCGGACTTTGCGCCCTTGACTTTATTTAAAAGTTCGCTATTCATCGTCATATCCTCCTCAATCAGAATTTAAACATGAACTCGGGGTTCTCGGTCGCGGGATCGTAGAGGTCCTTTCTGTAGACCGTCTTGAACTTGACGCTCTTGGGCGGGACCATCGCCTGCGTGCCGTAGTAGTAATACAGGAAGTCGCGATGTTTGGGGCAGATGTAGAGCTCGGTCGTCATCGCCTTTCTCTCGGGATAGTTGCTGCCCGGGTCTCCTATCCATGCGTTCACGACGCCTTCGGAATGAAGGACCGTCGGATCGCCGCAGAACATGCAGTAGGGAGTGCCGGGAGCAGCGGCTCCGCCTCCTCCGCAGCCGCCGACGGCTGTGTCGAGATCATCATCGGAGAGCTCGCCTGTTTTGGTAAGCTGATCGGAAATCTCCTTTGCGTGCTCTTTAGTCAGGGAGATGCCCTTTTCTTGGGCGTAAGTGACGATCTCGTCGGGGGTCATCGACTTGCCGATTATTTTCATGATATCCTTGTCAAGCATATGTATTCTCCTTTACAGTAAAATTTTCCGGCTGATTATTTGCCGTAGAGCTGATCGCTCGGGGGGTTGAAGCGGTTGGTGTTGTAGAGCGATACAAACTTCGGGACCTTGTCGCTGACCATGATGTACTTGTCGCCCTGCTGATAGAAGAGCCAGCCTTTGTGATCGTCGCACATGTAAAAGTCCCAGAATTCAAAGCGATACTCGCCTATGAATCCCTTTGCGACGGGCACTTTCATGCTTTTATGGCAGAACGGGCACTCGCGGACGGGTCCGCTGCTTCCTCCTCCGCCGCAGCCGCCGACGGCTGTATCGAGCTCATCATCGGCTATTTCGCCCTGCTTGGAATGCTTTTCAAACCATTCCTTCGCGGCGGCGGGGGATACGTCCATTCCGTTCTCCTTTGCAAACTGCATGAGCTCCTCGACGCTCTTTGCAGCTTTTGCCTTTTCAAGCAATTCTTTTGTTGTCATGTGTATCTTCCTTTCTGC
Organism: uncultured Clostridia bacterium; assembly: GCA_947624445.1. Taxonomy (GTDB): domain Bacteria; phylum Bacillota; class Clostridia; order Christensenellales; family Borkfalkiaceae; genus Gallimonas. The sequence continues at coordinate 5,727 of CANQKF010000030.1, forward strand.
CGAAATATCGGCGTTTGATCATTATTTCAGGACTATAAGTTGCTGCGCAAAAGGCAGATGTCGTCGTTGCCGTTCGGTCTGTTAGGGTCGCCGTAATCGACGTAGCGCACATCGTGATGAACGCAGTGCAGGCAGATCGGCTCCCAGCAGGTGCACCCCGCTTTGCCGCTTCCGCAGCGTCTGCACACATAGTCGTCGCAGGAAAATCTCTCTCCGACGATATAAATGCCGTTGCGGTAGCAGCCTCCTCCCGCGGCATGGTCGAGCTCGTCGTCCGAAAGCTCGCCGGATTTGTGAAGCGTTTTAAAGATGTCCTCGGCGCTTTTCATGGAAATCTGCGAACCGCTTTCTTTTGCGATATTCATGATCTCCTCCGGGCTCTTTGCATTTTTGGCTTTTGCAAGAATTTCTTCGTTTGTCATGACGACCTCCTAAAGTCTCGGGTTATCGCAGTAGGACGACCTGCCTATCGTCGGGCTGTGCATATAATATCTGCAAGTCTCACACGTCTCCTTGACGTTAGTCGTGAAGGCGTATCCGAGCTTATTTTCAAAGCTTGAAGGGTCTTTTAAGCAGCGGCAGGTTTTTGACGGATTGCCGCATTTTTTGCATATCCACTGCGGCTCTCCGGTGTTTCTCTTTCTGCACAGGTTCCCCGGGGTGACAACCAGCTTCCCCGAGGAATTTCTTGTCGCGCAGCCTCCGACGACTGAATCAAGTTCGCTGTCCGAAAGCTCGCCGGATCGATGTAAAAGTTCAAAATACTCTTTTGCGTTAGCCTCCGAAAAATCGCTCACGCCGCTGTTGTGAGCGGTCTTTAAAAGCTCCTCGGGGGATTTTGCGGATTTTGCCAAAGTGGTCAGTTCTTCTCTCGTCATTTTTTCCTCCCTCTCACTCGTAGTAGTGCGCTTTATTGTTGCACCACCATGCGCCCCGCTCGTAGCTGCAATAATAGCAGCTTGAGCAGAAGGTGTCAGGCTTCGGATTTCTCACGCCGTACATTTCCGCCCACGTCTTTAACCCGGGACCGATCTCGCACTGACACGGTCTTGTATACCATTCTTCTTCATAAGCCGCCTTCGGGCTGTGGGAATTCGATTTGACTCCGTTGCACATGTTGCAGACCCAGTGATCGCATTGGTTCAAGAGGGAGACCATCTTCTGCCCGTGAGACCTCACGGCGCAGCCCGCCGCCGAGACGTCGATCTCCTCGTCCGAGAGCTCGCCCGATTTATTCAGAACATCAAAATATATCTTCGCGTTTTCCTCGGTGAATTCCTCCATGCCGTTCTCATGCGCGATTTTTAACAGTTCCTCGGGGGATTTTGCGGATTTTGCTTTTAAGATCAGTTCGTCGTTCATGGCGTCCTCCGTTATTCGTTGTAGTGACCGGGATTGTTGCACCACCATGCTCCGCGCTCGTAGCTGCAATAGTAGCACTCCGAGCAATCCATGCTCCTCTCCGGCATTCCCGCGCCCTCGGCTAAGCTGAAATCGATCTCGTCCTGCGGGAAGCATGTTCCGTCGCAGTCTTTGCAGTAATACTCGTCTTTATATCCCGCTTTCGGCGTTTTGAAATTTGAGCCGCCGTTGTTGCAGCGGTTGCAGCGCCAGTGATAGCAGTGATTCAATAGGGATACCATCTTCTGACCGTGAGACCTGACTGCGCAGCAGCCTCCCGCCGAGACGTCCATCTCCTCGTCCGAGAGCTCGCCGGATTTATGCAGAAGATCAAAATATGCCTTAGCGTTCTCCTCGCCGAATTCCTCCATGCCGTTATCCCGGGCAAGCTTTAAAAGCTCCTCCGGGGTGCCGAGCTCCTTAGCCTTTGAATAAAGCTCCTTATTTGTCATGATCGCGTCCTCCCTTCGGATTATCTTTTGCAGGTGCACTTGCCGCCTTCAAACCAGCCGCAGTTCTGGCAGCTAACGCTCAGACCGAACATATCGCGGGCGTGGTTGCAAAGATTCACGCTGCCGAACAACGGGTTCTGGATCATCGACGCGCCGCAGATTTTGCACTTCCAGTAGGTCTCAAATTTGTCGAAGAAAACTCCCTTATTGCAGTTTATATGAATGCCGTAGTATTCCTTCATGTACTCAACGGGATCGCCGGGCGCACCGCAGCCGCCTCCCGCGGCATTTTCAAGTTCCGCGTCGGAAATCTCGCCGCTCTTTTTTAGGGCTTCAAAGAGCTTCTCCGCATATTTTAAAGATATCTGAGTGCCGTTTTCCTTTGCGATTTCGGCTATCTCCTCGGCGCTCTTGGCATTTTTTGCCTTTTCAATTATTTCTTTATTCATGATGTCCTCCTCAGGTTCTCGCATTAAAATCGGGGTTTTCCGGTCTGATGACATATTTGCCTTTTTCGGTCAGGACCAAAAAGCAGTTGTCGTATTTATAGACATACGCATATCTTCTGCCGCACCTGCCGCAGACTCCCGTCGGGAGGTACTGGGTGGTCTCGACTTCTCCCCAGCTTCTCGGCTCGATATCGGTGACTTCAACGACCTCGCCCATCGGGATATTGCCGCCGCAGTAGGGGCACTTTTTATTTACCGAAGCAGAGTAGCCGCCGCAGCCCGCGGAAGCGTTTGAAATCTCGTCGTCGGAGATTTCGCCGGACTTATGCATCGCGGCATAATATTCCTCGGCGCTCTTCAGATCGAGCTTCACTCCCAATCCTTCGCCGACCTTTACAAGGTCCTCGGGGGATTTTGCGGCGCGTGCTTTATTCATAATCTCTTCGTTAAGCATATTATTTCTCCTTTTCAGATGTTGACGTTTACGGGTCGCTTAAACCTTATTTGCGTTTGAGTTGTTGCAGTACCATGTTCCGCCTTCATAGGAGCACCAGCCGCAGGTGGAGCAGGAGTCCTTGACATTCGGGAATATCGAGACGTTGCCGAGCTTGCGGGCAAGGTCGGGGACTTTATCCCAGCTGCATACGCAGGTGTTGGCTGGCAAAAGACAATGCTTGCACACCCAGAAATCGCCGGGGCAGAGGTTTCCGAGCGAGACCATTCTCCTGCCGCCTTTTTTGCAGCCTCCGGCGGCTGAGTCAAGCTCCTCGTCGCTGATTTCTCCCGAGCGGGTGAGGCGATCGAAATAATTTTCGGCGGTCTCAGGGTCCATATCCGAGAAGCCGTTTTTCTTTGCAAGCTCCAAAAGCTCCTCGGGATTTTTGGCGGCTTTTGCCTTGTTCATAAGTTCGATGTCGATGTTGCTCATGATATATCCTCCTTTAAAATTAACCTAACTTGCAGTAGCCGACGCCCGCTCCGGTAAATCTCAGGTGATAGCGCCATCCGCATAAATTCGCCGTCTTGACGTCTTCATATGTGAAAAAGTTCGGTCCCGTCCACCACGCCCACGTTTTTCTCAGAGCGACGTCCTCGAGCTCGGGCGCAAATTCGGTCACAGAATCCTTCGGTATGGTAAATGCGGGTCTGTACCATCCCTTGTGATGACAGCGGTGATTGCAGGTGACGACGGTCTTGCCGTCCGTCTTGCAGCCTCCGACAGCCGCTCCCAATTCCTCGTCGGAGAGCTCGCCGGATTTATTTATAAAATTAAAATACATCTTGGCGGTCTCTTCGGGAAAATCCACGACTCCGCTCTCCCTCATGATCTTTACGATCTCCTCGGGGCTTTTGGCGTTTTTAAGACTTGTGATCATTTCGGCGTTCATGATTGCCTCCTCGTTTTGTCACGTTGTGATTTTTAATCATTTTCCTTGATTGTCATGTTCCGTCTCTTATAGATTTATCTTACAGCTTTTTGTAAAACAAGAGACCCGCGGCGGGAAATATCCCAAAAATTTACTTTTTATTGATCTTCCGCATAATTTTTATTCGCTGTAATGCTTTGCGTTGTTGCACCACCACGCGCCGCGCTCATAGCTGCAATAGTAGCATTCATAGCACTGATGTTCCCGATGGTAAGTCAGAAATTCCGGCGCCAAAAATTCGTGCTGAGGCGCACAGTGGCAGTCCCAAAGCGTTTCCTCAGCCTCATAATCGGGTTTTTTCTTCAAATAGCCCGATTCGCCGTGCGGGTTGCAGTGTTTGCATCTCCAGTGCTTGCAGGAATTTACCGCGCTCACCATCTTCTGCCCGCGGGATCTTACGGCGCAGCCGCCGGCGGAAACGTCAATTTCCTCGTCGGCGAGTTCTCCCGAGTGATGCAGAGCGTTGAAGTATACCTTTGCGTTTTCCTCGTTGAAGTCGGGCATGCCGTTCTCGTGAGCTATCTTCATAAGCTCCTCGGGGGACTGTGCCGCCCTTGCCTGTGCTAAAATTTCTTCGTTCATGATAATTTCCTCCTAAAAAATTTATATCTTCTCTTACAGCTTTTTCGGAAAGCAAGAGACCCGTGGGCGGATAAATATCCCGAAAATTTACTTTTTATTGATCTTCCACGGCTTCTTTTTCTTGCTCTGCTTCTTGTTGTCGGTCGAGAAGGTAAATCCACCGGCTACGACCGCGTCGAGATCGGCGTCGGAAAGCTCAGTGCCGGACCGGATCAGACTGTCTCCCTTGATCTTCTGACTCTGACTGTTAGCGTCATTATTCATAAAATTTCCTCCTTGAAAATAACATTTTTGCAATTATTTATCGGGCAAGACCCGTATTCAACGATCAATGGTGCGCCGGGACATATACCCTCTTCGTGCTCTTGCAGCTCGGGCAGACAAAGTTGAAGAAGTAGCAGGTGCCGGCTCCGTGAGGACCGCCATCGATATTCATTTTCGCGCCGCATGCGTCGCACATGACGTTATCCGGCGCGTGCACCACGCGGGGGTCATATCCGCAGCCGCCTCCCGAGACGTTGAGCTCCTCGTCGGATATCTCGCCGGAACGCTTGTCAAAAAGCTCCTTGGCTCTTCCAAGACCGAGCTCGACGCCGTTCGCCTTTGCGGTCTCGACCAGCTCCTCGGGCGAGTTTGCGGCGTTGATCTTCTCGATGATTTCCTTTTTGAGATTCTTTTCGTTCATGATATTTTCCTCCCGAATGTTGATTATGTTAATTATTTGTTACCGATGATGAATGATAAAAATATCCTAAATTTCGCCATTTTCGCGCTTCTCGCACTTCTCGACCACCCTGCCGCCGACGATTGCGCGGGAGTGCCAGATGCAGTTCGAGCAGGAGGGCGGCACCCCTTCGCGGTCGCCTTTCGCGACGTAACACACGCAGTCCGCAGCGCTGCGGTAAGCCCCGCCGGAGATGTTTTCAAGCTCGTTTTCGTTGATTTCTTTCATTGTGCTTTCCCCTTTTGTATGTATTTGGTAATTGTGTTAATTATCAGAAGCCCCCGGGGCTTGCGGATATTGTGAGGTTTTATATATTTTAAATGTGCATAGCCCGGGAGGATTGCGGGGGCGGGGTCATCATCTATCGACAACTGTCCCTACCGCTTCGGGTGTATTCAGGCTGCATATTTGCAGCGCCCCGGTTTATACATTTTAAATGTGCAGGGCTCCGGGGAACCATCATGATATAATCCGGCGCCTCTCCACCCCGTCTGTATACATTATATCATAAAAAAACCCCGGCGACGTGTAGTTTGCGCTGTTTATATGTTATCTGCGACAAAAAACAGGGGCAAATTCCGCCGAAGGGGGGGATTTCGGGGTGGAGGCAGGGGCGTAAGCATGTGGAAGAAGGGGTGGAGGAGTTGTGCAATGTGACGAAATTCGGGGTGGGGATTTGTGGGGGGTGACGAAAGGCAAGTCTGCATAGCAGACGCAAAAAAAGCCCGCAGATTTGCCTGCGGGCTTTCTGATATGGTGTGTTATCTGTTGGTGTACATCTTCTCATAGTAATTTTGATACTCTTCGGAGGCAATCGTTTCCAACCCATGTGGTTGGAAATCTGATCCGGTCATTTAGTAAGCTAAAACTATATCAAGTTAAAATTTCTCCTTATCCCCCACACAAATCTCCCTTCCCATCTGCACCTCAATAATTTTCAGCACAGACTTGGCTTTGACCGTATGCTTCGTCCCCCTCGGCAGCTTTATCACATCGCCCTCATGCACTGCAAATGTTTTACCGTCAACAATCGCTTCGCCCTCGCCCGAAATCACCGTCCAGACCTCGTCGCGGTGGCGGTGGAGATGGTAGCTCATCCCCTGCCCCGGGTTCAGCGTGACCTTGATCGTCAGGCTCTCCGGCTCGACATTGATCACCTGATAGCTGCCCCAGCTTTTCTCGGCGAACATGATCTGCTGATCGATCTTATCAACAAACGGTTTTATGTAACTTGATTTATTTTTATCCGAAACCAAAATCCCCTCCGGACTCGCGGAGATCACGACGTCTCTAAGCCCCATCGCAAGCACCGGCACGCTCAATTCGTTAATGATGTGAACATTTTCACAGCTGTCCATCATCGCCTCGCCGACCACGGACTCTTCCATGGCTTCGGTCAGCGTGTTCCACGTACCCAAATCCTTCCATTCTCCCGCGAACCGCATGACCGAAATGCTCGGCTCCTTCTCAACGACTGCATAGTCAAAACTTATTTTGGGCAGGTCAGCATATCCCTCAAACAGCGCATTATAAGCGCTTGTGCCGAGATATTCGTTAGCCTTGTTAAGCACATATTTGATCTTATATGCGAACACCCCGCCGTTCCAAAGCGCGCCTTGAGAGATGTACTGCTCAGCCGTTTTGGCGTCGGGTTTTTCTTTGAATGACGCGACCTCGCTCACATTTTCGGCGGTTTTCGGGATTATGTAGCCGTACTTTTCGGAGGCGTAGGTCGGCTCGACGCCCATCAAAATGAGGTTTGCAGAGGACTTGTCCGCGAGACCGGAAAGCGATTTCAGAGCCTCAAAATAGTCGTCGTTGACATACGGATCGACCGGGCAGACGACCACCGCTTCCTCCTCGGGAATGCCCTTTATATCGTGCAAATAAGCCGTCGCAAGGGCGATCGCGGGGAATGTGTCCCGCCGGCAGGGCTCGACCGAAATTCCTACGTTTTCGCCGAGCTGGTTGTGGAGCGCCGAGACCTGCGTTTTGGACGTTGCGACGGTGACGGAGGCGGACCCGTCGACCGCCAAAATCTGCCGGTAGACGCGCTGGACCATTGATTCGTAGCCGCCCAAGTGCTTAAATATCTTAATAAATTGCTTCGAACGGATGTCGTTCGACAAGGGCCATAGCCGCTTGCCTGAGCCGCCGGAGAGTAGGATCAAATTCATGTTATCGCTCCGCCCTCATTGGATTATTAAGAAAATCCTGATAAGTAAGCCGAATGCCGTCCTCAAGCTCGGTTTTGTATGTCCAGCCCAACTTTGCGGCTTTGCTGACATCTAAAAGTTTCTTAGGCATTCCGTTAGGCTTAGATGTATCCCAACTTATTTTCCCGTTGTATCCAACTATTTTAGCAACCATTTCGGTGAGTTCCTTTATTGTAACATCTTTGCCGTATCCTATATTTACCGTTTCGCTATTGTTATAATTGTTCATGAAATATACGCTCGCATTGGCTAAATCATCTGCATATAAAAACTCCCTATATGCAGAACCGTCACCCCAGCAAGTAACTTCGCTATAGTTATTTTCCTTTGCCTCATGAAAACGGCGTATCATCGCAGGCAAAACGTGGGACGTTTCCTTACTATAGTTATCGTTAATTCCGTATATATTGCAGGGCATAATCGAAATATATCCTGCGCCATACTGTCGATTAAGATATTCGCAATATCTTAATCCTGCAATCTTTGCTAAAGCATATGCTTCATTTGTAGGTTCGAGTGAACCAGTTAAAAGATATTCTTCTTTCATGGGTTGCTCACAAAGCCTCGGATAAATACAAGATGACCCTATAAATTCAAGCTTTTTAACATCGTTTTTCCAAGCTTCATTAATTACATTAAATTCAAGAAGTATATTATCATACATAAAGTCAGCTGGGTGAATTGAATTTGTTCCTATTCCACCGACTTTCGCTGCCGCTAAGAAAACATACTCCGGCTGTTCCTCTTCAAAGAATCTCTCAACATCAGCCTGTCTGCATAGGTCAAGCTCCTTATGAGTTCTTGTAATGATGTTCGTATATCCCTGCCGCTTAAGCTCTCTCACAATCGCCGAGCCGACCATTCCGCGGTGCCCGGCGACATAGATTTTTGAATTTTTCTCCATGGTTTCACCTCATTATCTTTCGCTCATAAATATCTTTTCCGGATTCCGTTTCCACCGGTATGTCATACAAGACCGCCATGATACATCGCTCCGGAAAATACATTTCATGGGCTGTGCCGGGATAAATCTCAAAGAAATCTCCCCGGCAAAAAACATGTTCATAAAATTCTTTATCATTTTCAGCCGTGACCTTCACCGCTCCATCTATAACATAGAAAGCTTCACGGCAAATCTTATGATAATGCCCTCCCCGGGTGACGCCGGATTCGGACACTAAAATATTTATTTGCGAATATCCGCCGCTCACAAGCTGAGTAAGGCTTCCACGCTCATCGGTATGCAAAAATTCGGGAGACAGGATTTTCACTGCCATTTCGCACGCCTCGCTTTCCAAGGCTGCAAAAGTGCGAAAACAGTCTCAATCCTTATTTCAAATAGCTGTACCCCCCCCCGTGAGAATTTCCGTCAACGCTTCAATCTCACGGTCGAGCTCATCTTTTCCGAGCCCATGATGACAGCCTATATAGAACCCGTTGTTGTCTATATACTCGGCGTTCGGGTAGTCCTTCTCAATGTCGCCGAAAATCTCCTTATAAACAGGCTGATTCAGAAGCGGCAGCATCGGTCTTGTTTCAATATTTTTGGATTCGAGATACTTGACTATCTCGTTCTTTGACTTCGGGCTCTCCGGCTTAACGAGAATCGGGAACATCATGTATGTGTGCTCGATGTTCTCGGGGTGCCTCGGTAGCTGTATGTATTTTTCGAGCGGCTCAAACCCCTTGATAAGATAATCCGCGTTTTTATGCCTTGCTCCCATTATCTCGTCTACCCTTTCAAGCTGCCCGAGACCCAAAGCGCCCTCGAGCTCGCCTACGCGATAGCTATAGCCGAGCCTTACAAAGGTAAAACGCCTATCCATGTCCGTCTTAAGACGCTTCGGGCATACCTGATTGCCGTCTGAAGCTATACACCTCTCGCAGGTGCAGGCTCTGCCGTGGGCGACGAGTGAGCGCAGTATCTCCGAAAGTTCGGAATCGCTTGTGCACATCACCCCGCCGACGCCCGTGGTCAGCGTGTGCGCGACATATGTGCTGCACGCCATTATATCGCTGAAGCTGCCGACGGTTTTGCCGTTTATCTTCGCAAAATGCGCCTCGGCGCAGTCCTCTATAATCCTCAAATCATGCTTCCTTGCAATCTCGCTGATTCTGTCCATCTCACATGGCATGCCGAAGCAGTGAACCGGGATAATGCACCTCGTTTTTTCTGTAATGTGCTTTTCTATTTCGTCGGGATTCATGTTGTAGGATTTTATATCTACATCTACAAAAACAGGCTTTAATCCCGCATGGAGAACCGAGTTTGATGTTGCAATAAACGTGATTGCGGGAACGAGTATCTCCGCGTCATCTTCCCAATTATACTTTTCCTTTAATGCCAGAATCGCAAGGTGCAGGGCGCTTGTGCCGCTGTTGCACATCACCCCGTACTTGTGACCGTGCATATTCGCGAACATCTTTTCAAATTTCGCGACATATTTTCCCTGCGAAAGCCGCTGGCTGTCGAGCGCGTCCATCACATATTTCTTTTCGATGTCCGTGACCGACGCATATCCCACTCCGATTTTATCCATATATCTCACCTTTCCGAATTTAATGCTGCCTTTTCCCTCTTCGCCATCTTCCGATCATGCTCCGCCATGATGCGGATAAGCTCCTCATAGCTCGTTTTCTGCGGGTTCCAACCGAGGACGGTTTTTGCCTTTGTCGGGTCGCCCCAGAGGTTCACGACGTCGGTCGGGCGGTAGAATTTCGGGCTGACCGAGACCAGCATTTTGCCGGTCGTTTCATCATATCCCTTCTC
>CANQKF010000031.1 GCA_947624445.1 uncultured Clostridia bacterium
AAGCCCCCGCCGGGGACAAGCGGAAGCCGCCGCCCCTCCGACGAGGGCAAGCCGGACGCGACACAACCCCGCCAAGCCCTCACGATCGGAACCAGACGGCGCGCAGATCGAGCGACGACCAAGCCCCCCCAGAGCCGGACGCAACGCAACCGCCCAACCCATCCGAGCCGCCCGCGCCCTCTCTTTTTTCTTTTATTTCTTTTATTTTCTTTTTTCTCTTTTAATCTTTGTTTTTGTTTGTTTTTATGTAATTATATAAATATATATCATTTTTGCCGCCCCTAATTTACAATTATAAATAACTGTTATAAATTCTTGTATATTACCATAAATATATATGATTTACTAATAGCTATTATATTACTAGTGTTTGTTATTTACCAATTACAAGCTGATTCTTTTTACCAAACTTATTTGTAATTACAAATGTAAATGATTTATTGTTAGTTAGTTATTTATTTTTTAATTATAGTTTAATATGATTATAGTTTAATAGTTTGTTATAGTTTGTTCTAGTTAAAAATAAAAAGTTATATTTGTAATTACTATACCCCCCCCCATGGAAAGGGCATTCCCTTGCGGCAGTGTTCATAGTTGCCAAAGCAACAGGGCAAGACGTAACACCGAACCCCGAACCGCACAGCCGGACGGAGCAGAACGAACCCGGCGCAAATGGTGCAAAATCGTTTACATAATATGTTGTTATGTAAAAGATTTTGCCACGGCGCCGACCTTCCACCCCGCAAGGGGGTGCTTTTTTGACGAAAAAAAGTAAAATATATTTCAAAAAAAGGTATTACCCATCCCAACCAACCATTGTTCTGATTTGACAAATCAGCAAATATCGCATGGCGAAATATATAAAAAAATAAAGTGGTAAAAAGAGATATAAATAAGGGTAATTACAAATACATTTGAAAGATAGCGAGTGAGGCACAGTGGGTGGGCGGCTAGGATTGAGGTAGAGTGCGGCGAGGTGTTGGATGGGGCGCGGGTAGGTGGCGGCAAAAATTTTTGCAATTTGAAAAAGATTTTGGGGTTCGTGCGTACAAGAGTGGGGGCGGCGTGATAAAATAGAGGCGGTGACAAACTGAAACTAACGTGTGACAATCGAGGGCAGATTCGATGCGGAACGTCAAGTCAGGCGGTATAACTTGCAAACCGCGTCACCGAGGCGAATTTTTGATCGCCTGCGCTTTGGGGCGGGGCGCGAGCTATATTTTCTTTATGGGTACTTTGATATAGCTCAAGCGCACTTCCGAAGGACCCCGTATTTGGGCGGCACACCAAGACGGGACGGCAACTAAATACGGGGCGCAAGGAGCTTGCAACCGAAAGCTGTGCTGGGCGAGTAGGTTGCGAGTTTTTTATTAAAATAAAGGCGAAAAGCAAAGGAGAGAAAGAAAATGACAGTAGAAGAGAAACAACTCATGGTAAAAGCGATTGAAAAAGGCATACCGGCAATTGCGCAGGAACACCTTCGGGCGTTGGACGAAGTGGAGCATATCGCGGAGTCCGAGCAGGAAAGTCTTGAGGGCGCAGAAGGGTTCAAGATACTTAATCAGTCAATTCACGATACAATTATAAAGGTGCTTATAGCGGCGTACCCGCTTATGGCGGACGAGGTCGTGGCGGCGTATGTTGGCGCGGTAAATGAGTGCTTGGCAAAATTCAATGCGAATATCCAAGCAAGACAGGCGAGGGAAGAAGGGGCGGAAAAAGAAATACCGTCGGAAGAGGAAGCCGAGGTGCCGTCTGACCCCGTATAACGCGCGTACTTTGTTTGTAGGGGAGTCGCCAAGCGGCAAAGCAACGGGTGTATCGCCCGTCATTTCAAAGGTTCAAATCCTTTCTCCTCTGCCAGCGGTTCACTACCTACCTTGCCTATGGTGCGGGTGTGTGTTCGTCAGTCCTTAGAGGCGATGAAAGACGATAGGGTATAAACATAGGCGTGTCGCCTCGGCGAAAACGAGGAAGTCAAGTTCAACGATACGATAATCTGTGCGCAAGGTTATGTCGGGGATCGTAGTGCTGCGAGGAGACTGTGACGACAGTTTCAGACAGTCGCTTGGCGAATTTTTGCTTCGGTAGCACAATTGGCAGTGCGCCCGCCTTGTAAGCGGGAAGATGCGAGTTCGAGTCTTGCACGAAGCTTCAAAAGGAAAGCGAAAACTATGGAACATGAAAACCTTGAAGCCTTGACAGACGAAGAGCTGAAAGCGGAAATCAAAAAAGAAGCGGCATCGCATACACCGCCGCAGAACCCGCAATGTACCGCAAGAGAAATGCGTTTGCTCGACGAGGCAGAGCGGCGCGGAATTTGCAAGACTACGAAAGTCCCCGTGGGTGAGGTCTATCGTTCGGAAGCGTTGATTGACGTCGGCGATATTCGTGGAGGGACAGGTGAGCCTCACGTCCTGAATTGGGCGACAGGAGAATAGAAATGACATATCAAGATAGTTTTACACCGAATGTGCAGTTGTCGAAGTTCGCTTTGCAACTGCGGAAATATCGTCTGGACAATGGGATGTCGTTCGGCGAGGTTGCTCGCAGATTGGGTGTAAGCCTTGAACAGCTCGGACTGCTTGAATTAGACAGGGAATCGCCTACTTTGCGTGTGCGGAGACGCTTTGAAAGGCTGCTTGCCAAACAAAAAACCGCCCCGAAATAGGACGGTTTTTGTATGACGAAGTTTTTTGGTACAAATTTGGTACACGCAAGAAAATCGTTTCTAAATCCAAAATGCTGTTTTCGTTAAAATTGCCTATTTTTTGCAGAAAAAGGGCGATTTTCGCCACAAAAACGCCCTTTTTCAGTGGTGCCGATGACCGGACTCGAACCGGTACGGTATTTCTACCGAGGGATTTTAAGTCCTGTTTTCGGCAGATGAACACAATATTTTGTGCGTTTGGGAAACAAACAACACGATATATTGTGTGAATGGAGTTCTAAAAAAGAAAATTTCTTTGGTAAATTTTTGGTAAAATGTTATATTTGTTTTACAAATCCATTGATTATTGACAATATTTCGCCATACCTTTCTTGATAAATTGCGTTTTTCTCTTCAGTGGTTATATCCCCTCGGAAGAATGTGCCACGATCTAATTGCTCTGGATGAGTATAAATATTAACTGTAGTACTAATAGTAGAGTGTCCCATCCACAGCGATACAGTTTTTACATCAACCTTTTGGGTACAGATTTGTATTGTACCGAAAGTGTGGCGTAAGTCATGCGTTTTGTGTCCTTTTCCTTTTTCCCATACGGTTCGGAAGTACTTATCTACCATATTTGCATTGATAGGGAAATAAAACTCTTTTTGCGGATGCAGAGAGCAAAGCAACTTCTCCACAAGTGGCATAAGTGGGATTTGCCGATCAGAGCCTTCCGTTTTAGTGCCGCGAATAGATAAAATCTTATTTTTGAAGTCAACATCCTGAATCCTTACAGTTAAAGCCTCGGTCCGTCTTGCGCCTGTTAAGTACAAGAAAACAAAGTAGCATTTTTGCGTGTAAGTTAGTTCATCGCTTTGTAATAGCCGCGAGAAAAACTCTTTTTGCTCTTCAAACGTAAATGCCGTTCCTTGTTCTTGTTTGTGACGTACTTTGTCTATTGGTGTGCATGGGTTTGTCTTAAGAAGTCCAAGTGCAACTGCACGTGTGAACATATTATTTAACAGTCCCTGCATTTTTTGACGCTTTCTCGTTTGCGGTATGGAGTAGAGGAAATTCTCTATCGATTTGGACGTATAGTCTACGAGTCGTCTATCGAACTTCTGTTTCACTATGAAATGAAATAATCCATCTATGCTCACAAGAGAACTTTCTGCCAAATTTTGATGATGTTTGTAAGGCACGTACTCGGTCTTGTAATATTCCGAAAGCAACGGTGAACTTGATTTTGGCGATTTTGTTTTCAATGGTTTGTTTTTGCATTGCTTGATTTTTTCTTTTAATTTTTCTTCTATTTCCTCCTTTGTGCGTCCATAGACACACCCGAACACAGAACTTGTGAATTTGAGAAGTCCGTCCCTGTGTTCACGAACAGATCCCTTTATTTTGAGTTCAATAATCAATTTCTTCACCTCTTCAATTATTTCGGCTACCGTCTTTCCAACGATAGCGGGTTCAGAAACGACTTTTTGAACTTCGTCATCTATGTAGGTGGTGGGTACAGTTGACTCACTATGATTTGCGGGCGCTTGCTGTCCCCACTGTGCGCTGCCGAACTCCCATCCGATAATCTTGCCGACAGCCTTGTCGATTGATTGCGCTGCATTTGAAATTTCCCTCAAGCAGTCAAATACAAATTTTTCCATAATTTCCTCCAAGAGTAGATTTGGAGAAAATCATACGGGAAAATGAAGGCGTGAGCAAGTGGTTCGCTTGGTTTTCGACTATCTATAACTAAACGTTTGTGTTATTGTTTCAAATCCTTCACATGCTATTCTTATCGTGTATGTTTTCATATAATCCACAAAGCTTCCTACTCTAATAGAACAGTGGAGTGGCGTGTCGCTATTCTCATTTTCAAACGACCAAAAACTATAATCCTCGTTTGTTTGGGAATTACACTGAAAGACTTGCGGTGGATCGCTTTCATATTCATCTCTGCATGTCAAGGTGATATATACAGTATGAGCCGCCCAATGGTCTGCCGTGTTTTTGTTTCCGTTATTGAAGAGAGGAGTTAAATTTATAGTAATTCTTCCCAGATCCCAGCCAACTCTTAAATCCAAATCAAAGTAGTGCTCGCTGATTCCACACTCGGAACAATAGCCCGTTTCGTCAAAGTGGTGTTCAAGCAGTTGGTTATTGTATGTAATCTTTTCGTCCTCGCATTCCGAACATTTTTCTACGGTTTTTCCGAATTGCAGACAAGTAGAAAGTGAAGAACTTTGCAGCTCATAATTATGATTGGCAAGAGGTAGCGTTTCCGTTTTGGGTGTATGACACATTGAACATTCCAAAATTTGCGTACCTTTTGTTGTACAAGTGGATGGAATGGTAGACTTTATTTGATAATCACAAGGAATGGTTAAAAGTGTTTCCGTCTCGGTAAAGTCGCAACGAGTACATTTGAAAACTTTCGATCCTGTTGTCTTGCATGTCGGTGCAGTATAACCGACTTGTTTCATATCATGTCCATTTTCACAATTTTCCTGCTCAATCGGCGTTTCCTTGCAAGCACAAAAAGCAAAGCAAAGCACGGCGAGCATAACCGCAATGAAGCTACGGAGCATTTTTTTCATGGTTGCACCTCGCTTAATATCCAACAATAGTAGTGTCTACGCCGTTTGCTTTGGCAGTAGCAATAAAGTAACCGACAAGCAAACCCTTGACTCTGATATCTTGGGCGGCTTCATACACTTTGGCGATTTTCATAAAGTCATCGTCGTAGAAAAGATGTTTGTACTTCTCGGCAAGTTCTGCGATCGGGCGTTCAATGATCGCATTGGGAGCGTCCCGACCGAGCAGATAGTCCACCGACACACCGAAGTAGTCGGCAATTTTTATAAGCGCTTCAACCGTGGGCTTAGATTTCCCCTTTTTCCATTCGGAAATAGCAGTCGGCGAAAGTGAAAGTTCTTTGAGAATGGAATTTCCACTCTTTCCGCTCGATTCAAATAAATTTACGATAATCTCAACCATAAAAGCCTCCACAAAAAATTATTTTGGAAAAATTCCAATAAACTATTGACATTTTGGAAATTTTCCAATACAATATAACTATGGTTATGCCGAGGGCGTAAAAAATACACGAAAACGCCTCGCCGACAAGCAAGTTACATAAAGCGGTATTCAGTTCTTTTTGGCGAAAGTATTGTACCACATTTGTGGCTTGCTTGTCAATAACCATAGTTATAAAAAAAGACAAATTTAGTAAGGAGGTGGATCGGACAATGACTCTTGCAGAGAAAATTACGACAGAAAGGGCAAGGAAAAGTGTCTCGCAGGCGGAAGTGGCGAAAGAGGTCGGTGTGACCCAAGCGACAATTTCGTATATCGAAAGCGGAGACAAAATCCCATCTGTCGCTTTGCTCAAACGTCTGGCGCAGTACTTTGATGTCTCTATGGACTATTTGACGAACAACGAATAAGAGTTGGAACTTTGACAGGGAGGGCAGAATTGTGAGACCAAACATTTGTTGGTTTTGCGGTCGAGTGTGCGAGTGTGATAAAGCGTTTCCGAACGGTCGTCCGCGTAATCGGAACGAATGTGGGGACTACATACAAATGCCACCCGACCCACCGCGAATAACACATCAAGAGATGGCAGACATTCTCGGTTGCTCGGTGAGCAAGATAGACCAAATTGTGGTAATGCCGAATGGCGTGCGACTCTTGGTAAAAGCACTCTCTCGAAAGGGAGTTGCCGTTACATATGAGTGCTTTAATAAACGAATTTATTTTTACAAGGAGGGAAATAGAGATGTGTAAAAAAGAAAAAGAAAAGCAAGAACACGACGAAATTGTTTGTCGAGTATATCAAACATTGCTTTCTTGCATAGGGGCTAAAAATGCCGTGAGCGCAAGAAACTTGAGCGATTGGTACGGAATCACGCAGCGCAAGCTCCGCGACATCATAAACGAGATAAGGCTTAGCTCCGATTTCGAGAAGGTTATCGGCTCGTGCGTGAAAGGATATTTTGTCTGCTCCTCAAAAGAAGAGGTGGAGAGCGCGAACAAGGCTTTGCGCCATCACGCTTTAAGCGAGTTGGCTGTTTGGTCGGCGAACGAAAAGAAAGCGGGACGCGACGGACAAGCGGTTATCACCTTTGGGGTCGGCGGAACAACTCATATTGAGTCTTTCGGAATCGCAGAGTGAGGTTGAAATTATGGAAGTACCCAAAATCGATACGCTCGATTACTTCGAGCAACAAATGCAAAAGGCGAAATTTATTCGCGATGCGCTTCAAAACAAAATAACGAAAGAATTACAATCTCCAACTTTCGAGCCCTCATCCGACAAGCTATATTTTTATGCTCGCGTAATGGAAGGTGCGGAAAGAGATTACGACTTCGCCGAAAAAGAATTTGAGGCAAAACACAACGAATTTTATCCGAACGACAAGGAGAACAGGCGTAATGAAGATTACTAATCATCAAAATTTGCCTGCGCCGTTTGTGCGCATGGCAGAGAGCGAATATCAATACAAGCCGAAGCGTTATTCGGCGACAGAGTTGCTAAAACCCGTCCGTGAAATACTGCTCAAACGTCGGCACAACAATGAGTTGGAACAGGACTGCTCGGATATGGTATGGCTTCTATTCGGACAAGCCGTCCACCATATTTTGGAATCAAATGGAACCGGCGACACGGAGTTTACCGAAGAGCGGCTTACCTATACGCTTGAAAACGGCTACACCATAAGTGGCATTATCGATTTTTATGATATGGCAAAGGGCGAAGTAGTGGACTACAAGACGGCGAGCGTATGGAAAGTCATTCACGGCGATTATGAAGATTGGGACTTGCAAGGGCTAACTTACGCTTGGTTGCTTTGGAAAAATAATCTGCCCGTGAAAACGGTTAAATTCTATGCAATTCTCAAAGACCACAGCAAACGTGACGCCAAATATAAGGCAGACTACCCTAAACAGCCCGTAGTCCCCGTGGAATTTCCAGTGAACGAGGCGCGGCTCCAAGTGATTGATAAATTCTTGCGTGACAAGATTGACGAACTCATTCGCTATGAGGGCACGCCCGACGACAAGCTGCCCGTCTGTACGCCCGAAGAACGGTGGAACGACGGCGACAAGTACGCAGTAATGAAGAAGGGCAGAAAAACCGCTCTGCGCGTCTTGGACAGCCTTGAAACGGCAGAAAAGTACAAAACAGAGAACAGTGGCGACTACATAGAGAAACGCCCCGGCACTGACAAGAAATGTCTTGAATACTGCCTGTGCTGCGAGAAGTGTAGCTATTGGCAGTCGCTACAAAAAGACGAAACGACAAGCGAATAATGGGAGGAAAACATGGAATTTCGTAAAGCAGAAAGAAAACAAGCAAAATTGAAACTTGGCATCGCAGGAGTGCCGGGATCTGGCAAAACTTACAGTGCCTTATTGATGGCATACGGCATTTGCGGCGATTGGAGCAAAATCGCTGTCATTGATACAGAAAACAAGAGCGCGGACCTCTATTCGCACATGGGCGAGTTTATGACCGCCGATATAAGTGCGCCGTTTACGCCAGCTAAATACATTGAGTGTATCAACTCCGCAGTAGAAGCGGGCTTCAAAGTCCTTATCATCGATAGTCTTTCTCATGCTTGGAGCGGTGAGGGCGGTTTGCTTGATATGCAAGATAAGGCGGCAAGGGCAAGCAAAAGCGGAAACAGCTACACTGCATGGCGTAATATAACGCCCGAGCATAATAAACTTGTAAACGCCATTCTTCAAAGCGACATCGATATCATTTGCACATTGCGTTCAAAACAAGCCTACATAATGACGACCGACGGTAACGGCAAGCAAAACGTCAAGAAAGTAGGACTTGAACCTATTTTCCGCGAGGGCTTCGAGTATGAATGCACAGTCTTTTTCGATATAGCACAGGACGGTCATCTCGCAACAGTCACAAAAGACAGGACGGAGCTTTTCGACGGCAAGACATTCATTCCGAACGAAGAAACGGGCAAGCAACTTGCGGCGTGGAGAAACAGCGGGCAAGAGTATAAATGTCAAGTATGTGGTAAGGCGATCACTCCAGACCTCTACCAAAAGAGCATTAAAAAATACGGCGTACCTCTTTGCTCGGCAGAGTGCAAGGCGAAGTACGATGAGCAGAGCGGCAAGTAGGAGCGTGAACGATGGCACGGCTATATTGGATGAAACTCAAAAGAGATTTCTTCAAACGGCATGATATTCAAGTTATAGAAGCAATGCCAAACGGTAAAGATTATGTGCTTTTCTATTTGAAACTCTTATGTGAAAGTCTCGACCACGAAGGCAATCTTCGGTTTAGTGACACAATTCCGTACAACGAAGAAATGCTTTCGGCGATCACTCACACCAACGTTGATATTGTCCGTAGCGCAATGAAAATTCTCGTAAATCTTGGTTTGGTGGAGTTGCTCGACGACCAAACGATTTACATGAGCGAAGTGCAGAAGTTCATCGGTTCGGAGTCCGATAGTGCGGAAAGAATGCGTCGGCACAGAGCACTAAAAGCAGGAGAAACGTCACTTAGTGACAGCTATGTGACAGAAAGTGACGAAAGTGTGACACAGAGTATAGATTTTAGAGTTAAGAGTTTAGATAACAGAGATAAGATAGATGAAGTATGTATGTATGAAAGTAAAGAAAAAAATAATTCTCTTGAAGTAAATGCGCATGCGCACGCGCGATATAGCTATGAAGAGATTATGGACAATATGGTGCTCGAAGTAGAAGTGCGCCCCATATGTTGGGAATTCATCAAGCACTGCCAACTCAATAAGCACACACTAACCAATCAAAAGTTAGAGGACATACTCGTCTATTTAGATTTGCACGGATATGGAGCAGAAGGTAAGATACAGGCATTTCGAGATGCCATTAACGGTGGCTACTATGACATCAAGCGCGAATTCTGACTATGAGAGATAAATTTGAACTTCCTACAAGACCAATAGTTATAGCCGACACGCGGAATCAGGACGACAATTTCGTAATCGAGAATTTTCCGAAGTATGGCTACGAACATAGGCGGTGGAACTTGCCTTTCGGTGACTTCGCACTGCGAGACTGTATCTATCACGCAGTCGACATCAAGAGTGCTTCGGGCGGAATCGTGGAAATTGCAAAGAATGTTTGCTCTTCCGACCACGAACGAGTGCGGAGGGAAATAGAAACTTGCGTGCAATGGGGCGGACGGCTTTGCTTTCTTATAGCGAACAATGACGGTATAAGCAAAATGGAGCAACTTGCACAGTGGGAATCGCCCAAATACAAGAGTGATATGTACGTAAACTATTATCTTGTCAAGGGCGTTTGGACGTCGCAAAAAGAACTGTCAGACCAATACGGCGTGCCGATGGCGCAATTACCAAAGGCGGTGCCGGGGCTAATGAACTTTCCGCATAAGAGGAGCAAACTTCACTCAAAGGGAGACCCGATGACGGTAATCAAAGGTGTAACGCTCATGAAAACGTTGCAAACGATGGCGCAACCCAACCATTATGCGGACGGGTTCAAAGTAGATTTCGCTTTTTGCAGTAGAGGGGACGCCGCTTATAGAATTTTGAAAATTCTAAACTACTACAACAAACAAAAATAAAGGAGAAATGAAAATGCAAAAATTTATTGCAATCGGGAATTTGACGAAAGATCCCGAACATGGAAAGACAAACAACGGAACGGTATACTGCAAATTTAGCGTAGCTATTCCGCGTGATTTTAAGGACGCTAATGGAGACAGGCAGGTTGACTTCTTCAATTGTACCGCATGGAGAGGGCTGGCAGAGAACATCTACAAGTACTGTGTTAAGGGCAGCAAGGTGTGCATTGTCGGACAGGTGCAAAATCGTTCCTATGAGAGCAATGGCAGAAAGCAGACCGTAACCGAAATCATAGTTGAAAATGTGGAGTTTTTAACGAGAAGAAGTGAGGAAAATGCCAACAAGGAAGAGCGACTCTCCACGGAAGAATTAGACAAAAGAATAGAACAGCTTACGCCGATAGACGACGATGACATGCCTTTTTAGTTGGGAGTGAACAATGGATAAACAAACAACTGCTAACGAATTTGACAGAGCGGAAGTTTTCCGCAAGCTTACAAGCAAGAGTGAACCGCAAACGACCTTGCAGAGCATGCAGGCGTATTTTGACGAAATCGAGCGCAAGCGGAATTTTATTTGCGAACTCGGGCAACTGTGCTTGAAGTACGGCGTAGGCGGTATCTCGGAGTTGGAGTACAACCAAAATGAGCTACTGTCATCCGTGAAAATAAATGGGACGTACGGCAAATACGGAATTGGCGTGAACAGAGGAGACGATATTGTCGCAATTGTTCGCAGAATATTTACGGTGCACGAGCAACGAGGTGAAAACAAATGAAATGCGCATTTAGAGCCACCAAGCCGTCACAGGCGGGGCAAACAGTCTGCCCGACCCACAAGAGGTGCTGTGCCTTTTGCAATGTAAAGAACTGCTGGCAGCGGTGCAGAGACGGCAACAAGAGCTGCAAATATTTTATAGACGAACCGGACACGGAGGAATTGGAACAATGAGCGAAAAATACATAATTTACAACCATGATGTTGATTTTCAGACGGCGACTTTGGCGATATTGCTGAACAGCCATCAGATAGCCGAGGCGACCAAAACGACACGGCTTATGGCGAACGTTCGCGGCGACGTGGTGGCAATCGAGGTTTCTTTCAACGAGCAGAGCAAGAGAGTGGACATCTCCTACTTGCAAACGGTGCAAGAGGCGCTCGCATTTGATGAGGAGTAACGGCGATGGAAATGTACGAACTTAAAGAGGCTCTTTTCAAGATAGCAGATGAGACCATCCGCCGTTCTTTGGAAAATGCCGGACGAGAATCGGAATATGAAGCGAACAAGCTTTTGAAAACAGTTGGCAAGCGTTGCCACATTCGGCTGACGATTGAATACGAGGATTTGCCCGAAGGCGAGCAGACCACCGAAGAGACGGAAAGCGTGAGTGTCTACACGGAGATGAAAGAAGATGTTTAAGTACGGCGATTTGGTGCGGATAAACCGCAAGAACGAGTGGGGAGAGCCTTCCACAATGGACAACGAGCTTGGAAACATTAGAGATTGAGCCGCGCGATATGATTGAGTTGCCGTGCAAAGAACACTTTACCTATACGCACGATAACGGGCATATAACCGAAAATTGGCGAGTTTACTATCGGTCGGAGTTTGACCTTATAGAAACAGCAATATTCCCGACCGAATCCGAGGCGGACGAGTTTATGGCAAAGCTAAAAGGGGGCAAAGAATAAAATGGAACGGACAGTAACGAAAAAGCAAGTCCTTGACAGCATAGCCGTGATACAGCAATTTTGCCGAGAACAGAAATTTTGTCAAAGTTGCATATTGCGTGAGTTCGCTCCCGACCATTGGGAATGCAAGGTAAACGCGTATGATTTGAGCGAATTGTACGATAAGATTAAAAGGAGCAAACAATGAGAGTAGACATCAAAATAATTGGCACAGAAAAGGACGCAAAGCTGTTGAAAAAGATAATCAAGCAATACGCGGCGCAAACAAAGTCGATAGTGGAAAAAGACAATTGCGAGTGCTATATCAGGCTGATAGAAAAGGCGGAGCGTGAGGCGAAATGAGCAAGAATTACGTACAACAACTTGGAAAAGTACTCAAAACAAAAAGCGTTGAAAAGCTGACAGAGTTTGTGGCGAAAGAAAGACCCGAATTAGGCTTCCAATATGCAACCTATAAAGTGCGAGAAATCGCAATGTGGAAAATGATTGCTAACAGGACGGATATGCCGAAAGAGTTGCACAATGAGGCAGTGGAGTGGCTGACAAGCAACGGGTATGATATAGAGGTGTAACGATGAGAGCAGTTTTAATATCAACCCAGCCGAAATGGTGCGAACTTATAGCAAGCGGTAAAAAGACGGTAGAGGTGCGCAAAAGCAAGCCGACGTTGGAAACGCCGTTCAAGTGTTACATCTATCAAACAAAAACAAAACGACGCGGTTATTTGTGGGAATATGACACTGCTATCGTAACAAGCGGTGGCGATGTTGTAGATGGCTCGCAAAAGGTTATCGGCGAGTTTGTGTGCGACAGAATAGACGCATACAAAAATAATTTTTTTGCATTGCGCGATAAAAATGGCGAACAATTTAATGTGGGAAAATTATTATCAGATACTTGCCTGACGCTTGACAAGCTGTCTAATTATATTTCAGGCACAGTTAAATTCTACGGCTGGCACATCTCCAATCTCAAAATTTACGACAAACCGAAAGAGTTGAGTGAGTTTAATCAGCGTAAAAAATTTCATTGGTATGATTATTGCGGAAAAGACAAGCCCGTATATGAGTACGTAACAATCACTCGCCCACCGCAAAATTGGTGCTATGTGGAGGAAATATGAAACAAGTAAGTGACGAGACGAAAAAAGTGTTGCAAGACATAATGTGCGAGATTGAGATTGACGCGCAGGAAATGATGAAAAAGATAGGCTATGACGAGCATGACCCGAAAACATTCGTTCGCGACCTTTACGGGCACAAGGGCATATATCGTGGGCTGAAAAACGCCAAAGGCTTGATTATCGAGTATTGCAGAGAATTCTTGCACATCAGCGAAGAGGAAGCGTTGCAAATGGCAAGGGGCGAGAGATACAAGGACGAGGTGTAAAATGACAAATAGGCAATGGCTTGAAAGTTTGAGCGATGAGGAATTGGCAAATGTCTTATACGACATAGCCGATAACAAATGTTGCGATATTGCCTACTGCGACACCGTAGAAGATGAAAACGGATATTTGGTGTGCGATTGGAATTGCAAAGAAGGCGTTCGCAAGTGGCTACAAGCTGAACACAAGGAGACAGACAATGGCTAAGCACAAGTGTAAATTTTGCCAATGCTATGAGCGGCAACTCGAATATGCAAAAACTCACCGCAACAACGACCACTGGCAAGTACGATTTTATGCCGCGCTTGTAACAACGGACTACGACAAGGAGTACAAATGCGAACGCGGCACGATAAACTTCGGAACGGTGCGCTTGCATTACTGCCCGTACTGCGGAAAGAAGTTGAGGTGAAAGTATGGACGATATTATTAAAGAACTAAACGAAGTCGCGTTGGAGTTAAATTGGGGTTCGGTAGATAGAATTGGCGGTATGCCTAAAAACGTTGTTGTTGTGCAAAGGGCTATTGCAGAACTTGAAAAGTACAAAAAGGCATTAGCGTTGGCAAGCGAGGTTGCGGCAAGGGGCGATTGTCCAGACCGAGAATGGAAGTGTGTAGGCAAAGATTGCGCCATATGTTGGCAGGAATTCTTTTTGAAACAAGCGGAGGCGGACGATGAGCAATAAAGTTGGCAGTGCATGCGAGCGGTGCTTCCATTATGTGAAGTTTGCAAAAGATATCGGAATTTGCTCATATGAAGGGCAATGCCGAGGCACACAGGTAAATACGCCTGCCGATACCGAAACGCCGCGCACGGGGTGAATTTGGGGCGTAGACGGCAAAATAGACGGACAAGGCAGGTTGCATTTGCCGAGAAAGTTTGCGAAACAGATTGATGTTGAGTTCGGCGACACCGTGCATATTGAAAAAGGGGACGGCGAGGATTTTATACGGATATACAAGGGGCAGTGAAACCCCAACTATAAACACCAAAGGAGAGCAAAAATGATTAAAACAAACAAGGAAAAGTGCGAAAGCGGAATAAGCGAACCGCGCCGCACAATAAGCATTGAAACGAAAAAGAAGTTGGAAGAGCTATATGGAAAGAACGACATTCGGGCGTTTGCGCAATTCTTGCACGAGAAAACGGGCATAGCGACGACAGAGGTCAAAGCCTATCAGTTCATTGCCGAAAACGGCAATTTGGTCGGCGACACGCTCTACGACAGCGTGGACGACATTCTCGCGGAAGCCGGCGTTGAAGTGACGTTGGCGTAGGGGGTATGTGATGGTGACAATCCCGAAAAAAGAAAAAGCGGAACGCGGAAGCAAAGCCAATGCAGAGTTTGCTCGTCAAGTAACGCGCGAGTGGACGCGCTATTGGGGCAAGTACGAAAAGCCGTTTGAGTTCAATATCGCGGTGACGGAGTTGCACTACAAGCAGGTGTGCGAATGAAAGCCATAGGCGGTGGCAAAACCGCCGAATACAAGGAGTCGAAGTGAGCTATCAGCAAGTATCAATATGGGACGGCACGACGCCGTTAAAAATAAATAAACCGATACGACTTATAGAGTTATTTGCTGGTATTGGCGCACAAGCGAAAGCCCTCGAACGGCTCGGCGTTGAGTTCGAACACTATCGGATATGCGAATTCGATAAATACGCTGTCGCAAGCTACAACGCGATACACGGCACAAACTTCGGCACAAGCGACATCCGGAACATTACGGGCGCCGACTTGGGTGTAGTGGACACCGACAAGTACTGCTACATAATGACATATTCGTTCCCTTGCACCGATTTGTCGATTGCGGGCAAACAAGCAGGAATGAGTAGGGGGGGGCAGACACGAAGTGGACTACTTTGGGAAGTGGAAAGATTATTAAAAGAGTTGACCGACCTTCCGCAGATATTGCTCATGGAAAACGTTCCGCAGGTTATCGGGAAGAAGAACATAGCGGACTTTGCAGAGTGGGTATCTTTCCTCGACGCGCTCGGTTACACGAGCAAGTGGGCGGTGCTGAACGCAACGGACTTCAACGTCCCGCAGAACCGCGAGCGGTGTTACATGGTGAGTTGGCTCGGCGATCACAGTTTCTTTTTCCCGCAAGGGACAGGCTGTAAGCGGGCACTCAAAGACGTGTTGGAGAAGAACGTGGACGAAAAGTACTACC
>CANQKF010000032.1 GCA_947624445.1 uncultured Clostridia bacterium
CCCATCTCTCTCCCGCATATACAAACAAGCGAAAGGCAAAACCTTTCGCTTGTTTGTGGTCGAGGAGACGGGATTTGAACCCACGACCTCTTGGTCCCGAACCAAGCGCGCTACCAAACTGCGCTACTCCTCGAAATATACTGTTTTACGACCTCTTGGTCCCGAACCTCGTCGCCGCAAGGGCGCGCTGCACGCTTTTCTTGCGAAAAGCTCCGTTTGCGCCGAGCGGCTCCTCTTCCCCATAAAAATACTGCGTCTTTTTATGGGATCCCTCAAGCGACCAAACTGCGCCGTGCTTGCGGCTCCGCGATCGTTGGACCGCGGGCGGCGCGTTTCGAGTGCGGATACTATTATAGCAAACGTCCGCGGAATTTGCAAGCAATTTTTTCCCGCTTTCCGAAAGAAAGGCGGGATTTTTGCGAAAGAACGCCGCACGGTCGCCATGCGGCCCTCCAAAGGCCTTGCCGAAGAGCAGAAACTTATGAAAGTCATGCGGAGCGCCAAGGGGGACTCGCCCCTTTTGAGGAGCCGCCCCGCCGAGTTTGAAGCGGGCGGGCCGCAGACCGCGGAGGGGCGTTTGCGGGAAATTCAGCGCGGCGGCAAAAATTTCCGCGAAAATTCGCGGCGCGTATCTTGTCATTTTTGCGCGATTGTGATATAATGGATGAAATTCTACTGTGCGGAAGGCAACATGGGAAAACTGCTCGGGATCGACGTCGGTTCGACGACCGTCAAATTCTGTCTCGTCGACGGCGAACAAATCGTATATACCTCCTACGTGCGGCATTTTGCGCGGGTGAAGGAGTGCGTGCTCGGCGAATTGGAGAACATCCGTCCGCTGGCTTCCACATGCCGCGTTTCGATCACGGGCTCGGCGGGGCTCGGCATCGCCCAGCGCGGCAAACTGCCCTTCGTGCAGGAGGTGCAGGCGGCGTTTACCGCCATCCGCAAGTTCTATCCCGATGCGGACGCCGCCATCGAACTCGGCGGGGAGGACGCCAAGATCATCTTCCTCACGGGCGGCGTCGAACAGCGCATGAACGGCAGCTGTGCCGGGGGGACGGGGGCGTTTATCGACCAGATGGCGACCCTTCTCGATCTCTCCGTCGACGAGATGGACGCGCTCTCCCTCACCGCCGAGCGGGTCTATCCGATCGCCTCCCGCTGCGGCGTGTTTGCGAAGTCGGATATCCAGCCCCTGCTCAACCAGGGCGCGAAGAAGGCGGATATCGCCGCCTCCATCTTCCGCGCCGTCGTCGATCAGACGGTATCGGGCCTCGCGCAGGGCAGGCGGATCAAGGGCAAGGTGCTCTTTCTGGGGGGGCCTCTGCACTTTTTGCAGGGTCTGCGCAAGGCGTTTACCGACGTTTTGGGGCTCGACGCGGCGCATGCGATCTTCCCCGAGACGGCGCCCTGCTTCATGGCGATCGGCGCGGCGCTCCATGCCGCGGGCGAGCGGGAATACACGATCGACGCGCTTGCCTCCGCCCTTTCCGAAGTCTCGGACGGCGGGGAGATCGCGGTGGGCAAACCGCTGTTTGCTTCCCGTGAGGAATACGACGCCTTCGTCGACCGCCACCGCCGCAGCGATCTCGCATTCGAGAATATCTACAAATACGAGGGGGACGCCTATCTCGGCATCGACGCTGGGTCGACGACGACCAAACTCATGCTCATCACCCCCGAGAACAAGATCCTCTACTCGCACTACCAGACCAACAACGGCCAACCCCTCGAGATCGTGACGGCGCGCCTCGGCGAGCTCTATTCGCTCACGGGCGGGCGGATCGTCATCCGCGGCGCCTGCGTGACGGGCTACGGCGAGGAGATGATGCGGGCGGCGCTCAAGCTCGATTTCGGAGTCGTCGAGACGATCGCCCACTTCAAAGCCGCCCTCTATTTCCAGCCCGACGTCGATTTCATCATCGATATCGGCGGGCAGGACATCAAGTGCTTCAAGGTGAAGAACGGCGCCATCGACAGCATCATGCTCAACGAGGCGTGTTCCTCGGGCTGCGGATCGTTCATCCAGACCTTCGCCAAGGCGATGGGCATGGAGATCGAGCCCTTCTCCCGCCTCGGATTGTTTGCCAAGCGCCCCGTCGAGCTCGGCTCCCGCTGCACGGTGTTCATGAACAGCTCGGTGAAGCAGGCGCAGAAGGAGGGGGCGAGCATCGAGGACATCTCGGCAGGGCTCTCCTCTTCGATCGTCAAGAACGCTATCTACAAGGTCATCCGCGCGCGCACGCCCGAAGAGCTCGGCGAGCACATCGTCGTGCAAGGGGGGACGTTCCTGAACGACGCCGTGCTGCGCTCCTTCGAACTCGAGACGGGGAAGGAAGTCGTCCGTCCCGCGATCGCGGGGCTCATGGGGGCGTTCGGGGCGGCGCTCTACGCCAAGGAGAACACCGCGCCCTCCACCCTGCTCTCGGGCATGGTGACGGAGGCGGAGCTGCGGAACTTCTCGTATAGCTCCCGCGCGGTCACCTGCAAGGGCTGCACCTCGCACTGCGGCGTGAACATCCTCACCTTCGGCGACGGCAGGAGGTTCGTCTCGGGCAACAAATGCGAGCGGGGAGCGGGGATCAAGCGCTCCAACGATCCGCTCGACCTCTACGCCTTCAAATACGAAAAACTTCTCGCGCTCCCGCAGAGCACGGCGGAGGCGAAGCGGGGCACGGTGGGGCTTCCGCTGCAACTCGTGATGTATGAACAGCTCCCCCTCTGGGTGACCTTCTTCGAGGCGCTCGGCTTCCGCGTCGTCCTCTCCGACCGCAGCTCCCGCGAGCTCTACTTCCGCGGGCAGCACACCGTCGCGAGCGACACCGCCTGCTACCCCGCGAAGCTCATGCACGGGCACATCGAGAGCCTGCTCGATAAGAACGTCGATTTCATCTTCTACCCCTGCGAGAGCTACAACTTCGATGAACACGACAGCGTCAACCACTACAACTGCCCGATCGTCGCCTACTACCCCGAACTTCTGAAGGCGAACAACGAACGCCTGCACGGCGGCAATCTCATCATGCCCTACATCGACCCCAACAGCGAAAAGACGACGGTGCGCGCCCTCACCCGCGCCCTCGCCGCCTACAAGCTCCCGTCGCGGCACGTCCGCAAGGCATACGCCTCGGGGCTCGCCCGCATGGAGGCCTTCCACAGGGAGATCGTCGAGCGCGGCAGAGAGATCCTGGCGACGGCGGAGAAGGAGGGGAAGGAGGTCGTCGTTCTGGCAGGGCGCCCCTATCATGCCGATCCCGAGATCAACCACGGCATCAATAAACTACTGACGTCCCTGGGCATCGCCGTCCTCTCGGAGGACGCCGTGTTCGAGGCGGGGGAGCCCGTGAAGGTCAACGTGCTCAACCAGTGGACCTATCACGCCCGCCTGTACCGCGCCGCCGAATTCTGCACGCGGCGGAGCTGCAATCTCGTGCAGCTCGTCTCCTTCGGGTGCGGCATCGACGCCATCACGACGGACGAGGTGCGCGGCATTCTCGAGAGCCGCGGCAAGCTCTACACCCAGATCAAGATCGATGAGATCGCGGGGCTCGGCGTCGTGAAGATCCGCCTGCGCTCCCTCATCGCCGCGATCGCCGAGCAGAAGCGGAAGAAGGAGGGCGTATGAAGGAGGAACGCATCGCCGATTTCACGGACGATTATCCCGTCTTTACCGAGGAAATGAAGGGGACGTATACCATTCTTGCGCCCGATATGCTCCCGTGGCACTTCGATCTTCTGACTTACGTCATGCGGCGGGAGGGCTACCGGATCGAGATCCTCAAAAACGAGGGGCGGGCGGTCATCGACGAGGGGCTCAAACACGTCCACAACGATACCTGTTTCCCCGCGCTCTGCGTCATCGGGCAGTATCTCGACGCCCTCAAGAGCGGGAAATACGATGTCGATAAGACCGCCGTGCTCATCACCCAGACGGGCGGCGGCTGCCGCGCGAGCAACTATCTGCCCCTCATCCGCAAGGCGCTCAAAGCGGAATTCCCGCAGGTGCCCGTGATCTCCCTCAACTTCTCGGGGCTGGAAAAGAACAGCGGGCTGCACCTCACGCTGGGCGTCATCCGCCGCATGGGCTATGCGATCTTCTACGGCGACCTCATCATGAGCTGCTACAACCGCGTCCAGCCCTACGAGGCGCATGCGGGGGATTGCGATGCGGCGCGGCAGCGCTGTCTCGAAGCGATCGAGCGCGCCTTCGACGGCAAGGGCTTTTCCAAGCTCGGGCGGCAGGCGGACTTCATTCTGCGGACCTTTTCCGCCATCCCCGTGCTGCAAAAGGAGTGCGTGAAGGTCGGGATCGTCGGCGAGATCTACGTGAAGTATTCGCCGCTCGGCAATTCCCACCTCGAGGACTTCTTGCGCGCGGAGGGCTGCGAGCCCGTCGTGCCCGCGCTCATGGATTTCATCCTCTATTGCGTCGTCAACAACCTCAACGACGCCAAGCTCTACGGCAAGCGCACCCGCATGACGCCCGCCTTCCGCTTCGCCTACCGCTGGCTGCTCGGGAAGGCAAAGCGCATCCGCAAGGCGACCGCGAAATACCCCTTCTTTGCGCCGCAGCACGACTTCGAGCACCTGCGGCGGTGCGCCGACCTCGTCATCAACCAAGGGGTGAAGATGGGGGAGGGTTGGCTCATCCCCGCGGAGATGGCGGCGCTCGTCGAATCGGGCACGGAGAACATCGTCTGCGCCCAGCCCTTCGGCTGCCTGCCCAACCATATCGCGGGCAAAGGGGCGGTGCGCGTCATCAAGGAGCTCTATCCGCGAGCGAACATCGTGCCCGTGGACTACGACCCTTCGGCGACCCGCGTCAACCAGGAGAACCGCATAAAACTCATGCTCGCAACGGCAAGAGAATGAAAAAAGCCACCCCCCGTGGGTGGTTTTTTCATGCCGCTCTGCGCAAAATTACTAAAAGATGTTTTCGACGGCGGGGCGGTAGGTGCCCGGGATGCACGCCGAGAGGTGCAGAACGATCTCGAGCTTGGCGCGGGCGCGCGGATAGTCCTTCTCCTCGATGAGACGGACGCTCTCCGCCATGTAATCGTCGATGCGGGCGATGTCGTTGTGCGGGATCCAGACGTGCAGCCGCGCCTTGCGCGTTTCCCAGGCCGTCTGCACCGCCTTCGCGTCCTCGCCGCTCGCCTCCTCCCGTTCCGCTTTCGCGGCGAGCGAGGAAACTTCCGCGCCGAACCCTGAAAATTCCCGCGCGACGAACTGCCATTCAAACACGCCGAGCCCGATGAGAAGCGCCGTCGCAACGAGGATCGCCGTAAGAGATTTCACCATATGTACCCCAATGAATTGCCCTTACCACGTCTTTCCGCCGGGGTAGGCGGCCTGCAAAACGCGGAACTTTTCGCCCTTCAGCTGCAGATAGAGTTTGCCCGTGCCGTCGGCGGTGAGCACGAGCACTTTTTTCAGCTTTTTCACGCCCTCCTCGGCGAGGATCCCGCGGAAATATTCCTCGCCGAGCCCCGTGAACGCGAGGTTTTTTTGGTCGAAATTTCCGCTCTCGATGATGACAAGGGGGAGGGACGTCTGTAGTTTTTCGTAGTTTTCCTTGGGCAGCGCCGAGAACTGCCCGTTCGCCTCGTAGAGCGCGTAGTCCACGCTGTCGAGGGAGAAATAGCCCGCCGTGCGCAGCGATTCGATGAGGTCGGAGATATCGAGGCTGTTGCGCTTGAGCTGGTATTCGTCGATGCCGTTTTTGTTGATGACGACGCTCGGCTTTCCGCTGATGAGCGACTTCATGGGCTTGAGTTTGAGGTCGAGCAGCGTCATGATCTCGTGCAGGACGTAGATCGTGATGACGGAGACGATGCCGTAGAGCAGGGGGATGGAGGCGTCCGCCATGGGGATGCAGGCGAGCTCGGCGATGAGCAGGGTGATGACGAGCTCGAAGGGCTGCATCTCGCCGATCTGCCGTTTGCCCATGAACCGCATGATGACGAGCAGCGTGAAAAAAAGGATCGCCGTGCGCAGAATGACGAGGACCATACATGAAAATTTTGCACAGAATGCAAAAAAGTATGTATGCCCGCGCGAAACGCTTGCGCAAACGCCGCCGAAATGGTATGATGTGCACGAAGAGTAGCCAAGGCGCGTAAAGTGTTGCGAAACGGGACGTTGTTCGCAAACGAAAGAACGGGGAAATCCAAGCTCCCGCGTTCTGCGGTGCCGCGGCGCGTCCGCTCGCAGTCCGCCGCGCGTTGCGGCGGCGACGGACCTCCTCGCGGAGGTTTTTTTCATGGATATTTTTGGCAAAGTCGTTCTCTGGATCCTGATCGCCCTCGGCGTTGCCGTCGTCGCGCTCGAATGCGCCGCGATCTATCGCCGCGGGGGGCAGAGGCAGACGGAAGCCCCCAAGTGGCGGAGAGTCCTCTTTTCGGAGTACCTTTTGAAGTGCTCGCCCGCCGTGCGCGTCGCCCATATTTCGGTGATGTGCGCGCTGTGCATCGTCTCGAATATGTTCGAATTCCGCTTTGCGGATATCCAGTTCTCGCTCACCGTGTTTACCTCTGCGCTCACAGGCATGATGCTGGGGCCCGTATATGGATTTTTCGCGGCATACCTCGGGGATCTCGTTGGGTATTTCGTCAACAGTTTGGGCTTTTTATATCTGCCGTGGGTGGGGCTCTCCTGCGCGCTCATGGCGGCGATCGCGGGGCTGTGCATGCGCATCCCGCTGAAATTCCGCGGCGGGGAATCCGTGCGGCTTGCCGTCATCTCGCTCCTCATCCTCGTCGTGTGCTCGGTCGGCGTGAATACGACGGGCTTCTATCTTTACTACACGCAGATCGGGTTCTCCGAAAAAGCGCTCGGGCTCATCACGGAGCACTTCGGGGGGCGGAACACCTATCTCGCCTACGCGCTGTGCAGGCTCGTCTTTATGGGGCAGCTCTGGAACAATCTCCTGAATTTTGCGCTGCTCTTTCTCGTCGTCCCCGCGCTGAAGGGGATCGGAAGGATCGCGGCGCGGATGAAATAGCGGCCGAAGCCGGATGAAATGACCCGAACGGCGGGAAAATTCGCGAAAATCTCTTCGCCCTGCCCGCTTCGGGTTGACTTTTTTCCGCGCGCGGTGGTATAATAAAACCAATCAAAACGAAATACAGGAGGCGCCCATGGCAAATTTGCTTGCAAGCGGTAACCCGTGGTTCGGCGTATACGACCAAGGGATCTACGTCTTTACCGTGCGGGTGCAATACTATGCGATCGTGATCGTTGCGGGCATGATCCTCGCCGCAACGCTCTCCGCGCTCCTCATGAAGCGGCGCAATATGGACCCCAACTTCATCTTTACGCTCTTCGTGTTCTGCATCCCGACGGCGATCGTCGGCGCGCGGCTCTTTTCCTGCCTCACCGATCCCGCGCTCGGCATCAAGGCGCTCTTCAGATTCCCGTGGGCGGGGCTCTCCATCACGGGCGGCGTCATCGGCGGGGTGACCGCGGGGCTCGTCGTCTGCCTCGTGTGCAAAGTGAACTTTCTGCGGGCGGCGGACTGCGTTGTCCCGACCATCCTCGTCGCGCAGGCGCTCGGGCGGTGGGGGAACTTCTTCAACGGGGAGGTCTACGGCGCCGTCGTCACAGATCCCTCCATGCAGTGGTTCCCGTTTGCCGTGCAGATCGGCGCGGAGTGGCACTATGCGTTCTTCTTCTACGAGAGCGTGATCAACCTGATCGGCTTTGCCGCGCTCTACACGCTCGCATGGCACTTCGATCGCAAGCCAAACGGCATTCTGATGTGCGCCTATTTCGTGTGGTACGGCACCGTCCGCGCGATCATGGAGCCCTTCCGCGATCCCGAATTCATCTTGAGCGGCGGGGGCGTGATGTGGAGCGAGCTCTTCGCCATCCTCATGGCGGGGCTGGGCGTCGTCGGGATCCTCGTCCTCATGATCCTGAACTTCAAGAAGGAGCGGGCGTTCCTCGGCAGCAAGACGGGGGATCCTTGCGGGATCACCGCCTATCTCTCCCAGGAGAAAAACGCCACGCCCAAACCCTCAAAGATCAACATGATCCGCTCCGAGGCAAATGAAACGTCGGAAACGGAGCCCCCCGAGGCGCCGCAGATGCCCGACGACGAGGTGAAACCATGAGAAATCTCACACTGCTGACCGATCTCTACGAACTCACGATGGGGCAGGGGTATTTCAACGAAGGACGGCACGAGGAGATCGCCGTATTCGATGTATTCTTCCGCCCGAACGCGCTCATCACCTACTCGGTCGCCGCGGGCATGGCGCAGGTCGCCGACTATCTCGAAGCCCTGCAATTTTCCGCGGACGACATCGCCTATCTCCGTTCGCTCGGCTGTTTTTCCGAGGACTTCCTCGCCTATCTCGCGAAGCTGCGCTTCACGGGGGACGTCGTCTCCGTGCGGGAGGGGGAGCTCGTCTTTCCCTACGAACCCATCCTCTCGGTGCGCGCCCCGATGGTGCAGGCCCAGCTCGTCGAGACGGCCATTCTCACGTTCGTCAACCATCAGACGCTCATCGCTTCCAAGGCGGCGAAGATCGTCGACGCGGCGGGCGGCGGCGTGATGGAGTTCGGGCTCCGCAGGGCGCAGGGCGCGGACGCGGGCATCTACGGCGCGCGGGCGGCGATGATCGGCGGCTGCGTGGGGACGTCCAACGTGTATGCGGGCAAACTCTTCCATGTGCCCGTCTCGGGGACGATGGCGCACAGCTGGGTGATGAACTTCCCGAGCGAGCTCGAGGCGTTCCGCGCCTACGCGAGGAGCTTCCCCGAGAACTGCCTGCTGCTCGTCGATACCTACGATACCTTGAAGAGCGGCGTCCCGCATGCGATCGAAGTGTTCAAGGAGCTCCGCGCGGCGGGATACGAGCCCAAGGGCATCCGCCTCGACTCGGGCGACCTCGCCTATCTCTCCAAGGAGGCGCGGCGCATGCTCGACAAAGCGGGTTTCCCCGACGCCGTCGTCTGCGCCTCGGGCGATCTCGACGAATATTCCATCGCTTCCTTGAAGGAACAGGGGGCGAAGATCGACAGCTGGGGGGTGGGCACCAAGCTCATCACGAGCGCCGATCTTCCCGCGCTCGGCGGGGTCTATAAGCTCGCCGCCGTCTTTGAGAACGGCGTCGAGATCCCCAAGATCAAGCTCTCGGATACGACGGAGAAGATCACCAACCCGGGGGTCAAGGAGGTCTACCGCCTCTACGACAAAGCGACGGGCAAGGCGATCGCGGACTACATCACGCGGGGCGGCGAGACCGTCGACGAGGCCGCGCCTTTGGAGCTCTTCCATCCCGTGGAGACGTGGAAGCGCATGAAGATCGAGAATTTCTCGGCCCGCAATCTCCGCGCGCCGCTCATCAGGGCGGGCAAACGGGTCGCGCCCGAGCCGCCGCTCTCAGAGCACGCGGCGTACTTCCGCGCCGAAAAGGCGAGGTTCTGGGAGGAATACACCCGCCGCGATATGCCGCACATCTATAAAGTCGATCTCTCGCCCGCGCTCCACGCGCTCAAATCCGAGATGGTCCGTGCGGGGAAGGAGGACTGATGCTCGGGCTGTACCGCGAAAAACAGGTCAAGAAGGTCATCGAGCGGCTCAAAGCGGAGTACGAAGCCGCTTTTTCCGCCCAAAAGACGGCGATCGCGCAGCTGAAAGAGGAGAACCGCGTCTTGAAGGCGCGCAACCTCGAGCTCGAAGCGGAGCGGGGGGAAGTCGCCGCGGCGCTCATCCGCGCGGAACAGGAGGGCGGACGCATCCGCGAGGAGGCGCAGCGCGAACGGGAGAACGGCGCCCGCGAGGGCGAACTGCTCGCCGCGAAGTGCCGCGCGCTCTCGGAGGCGCTGCTCGCCAAATACCCCATGGAGACGGACGTGCGCGAGTTTGCGCAATTCGTGCGCGCGCTCGGGGAGGAGCCGCAGGAATCGGGCTTCGATCTAGAGGAGGTCCTCGCCCCCAAGCAGCCGCTTGACCTCGGCAAGATCTGCCGCGACCTCGGGCTCATGGAGGAGGAAGGATGAAGGACATCAAGCGGGCAAAGCGCCTCACGCTCGGCGCGCTCATCGTGCTATTGCTGCTCCTTTGCGACCAGATCTCCAAGCTCTTCGCCGATTTTCTTCAGGTCGCGCAGCAAAAATATTTTTTGGGGATCATCCGTCTCTCCTATTCGCCCAACTACGGCATGGCGTTCGGCATCTTCAACGACAACGCGGTCGCCATGTACATCATCACGGGGATCACGGCGGTGCTGATCCTCGGCATCGCGGCGCTCTACGCGACCGTGTTCCGCAAAAATCTCGCGGCGCAAATCGCGCTCGCCTTCGTCGAAGCGGGGGCGATCGGGAACTTCATCGACCGCATTTGCCTGGGGTACGTGCGCGATTTTCTCGATGTTTCGCCCACGGGCTTCGGCATCTGCAACATCGCCGATTTCTGCATCACGGGCGGGGCGGTCGCGCTCATCGTCATCCTGCTCTTTATCGGGCCCGCCTCCGCCTTCCCGCTCAAAAAATCGTGGCGGGAGCAGGCGCAGCGCGAGGAAGAGGAGAAGCATGGAGCGGCGTAGTTTCACGGCCGAGACGGCATGCCGCGCAGACGTGTTCCTCGCCGCGCGCACGCAGCTCACCCGCTCGGCGATCAAGAAGCTCGCAGACGAGGGAAATCTTACCGTCGGCGGGCGCCCCGCGAAGGCGGGAGAGCGCATTAAGTCGGGGGATGTAGTGGAAATTTCGCTTCCCGATCCTGTTCCGATCGCGGCAATGCCCGAGGAGATCCCCCTCGAGATCGTCTACCAGGACGACGACATCGCCGTCGTCAACAAGCCGCAGGGCATGACGGTCCATGCGGGCGCGGGCAACCGCGCGGGGACGCTCGTCAACGCTCTCCTGTATCACCTCGACCATTTGAGCGGCATCAACGGGGAGCTCCGCCCGGGTATCGTGCACAGGCTGGATAAGGATACCTCGGGGCTGCTCGTCGTCGCCAAGAACGATCGCGCCCATCTTTCGCTCTCCCGCCAGATCGCCGAAAAGACGGCGAAGCGGGAATACGTCGCCCTCCTCGAGGGGGTCGTGCGCGAAGATCGGGGGACGATCGTCACCCGGATCGGCAGGGATCCGCGCGACAGGCTCCGCCAGGCCGTGCTGCCCGCGGGGGAGGGGCGCAGGGCGGAGACCGATTTCGAGGTCGCTGAGCGCTTCAAGCGCAACACGCTCATGCGGTTTTCCCTCAAGACGGGCAGGACGCACCAGATCCGCGTCCATGCGAAATACATGGGGCATCCCGTCGTGGGGGACCCACTCTACGGCTATAAGACGCAGCGGTTCGCGCTCAAGGGGCAGCTCCTGCACGCCTTCCGCCTCACCCTCACGCACCCCGCGACGGGGGAGGAAATGACGTTCGAGGCGCCCCTGCCCGATGATTTTCTGCGCGTTCTCGGGATCGTACGGAGGGAAACATGATCATCTACACCGCCGAAGAGATCGCCCGCGCCGTGAGAAGGCTCTCCCTGCAGGCGGTCGAACGCAACAAGGGCACGGAGGGGCTGGCGCTCATCGGGATCCGCACGCGGGGCGCCGTGCTCGCGCGCAGGATGCAGGCGGAGATCCTCCGCGCCGAGGGCGTGGAAGTGCCGCTCGGCATCCTCGATATCGCCCTCTACCGCGACGATCTGCTCTCGGGCGGGTGCGACGCCGTGTTCCGCGGCAGCGAGATCGGATTCGACCTCGAAGGGAAGCACATCGCCCTCATCGACGATGTGCTCTACACGGGCAGGACGGTGCGCGCCGCGCTCAGTGCGCTCTGCGCGCTCGGGCGGGCGAGTTCCATCCGCTTCTACTGCCTCATCGACCGCGGCCACCGCGAACTGCCCTTCTCCGCGGAGGGCGTGGGGAAAAACGTCCCCACCGCGCGGACGGAGCGGGTGCGCGTCTGCCTGAAAGAAACCGACGGCGAGGACGCCGTCTATCTCGAAAAATAAAGGGAGGTACCCCCATGAAACGCAAAAAGAAGCAACAGGACGAGGGGCCGCCCGCACCCGACGACGCGCCCGAGAAGGGCAAGCGGGAAAAGCGGGGCAAGCCCGCGCGGTTCATTGATTTCGTCGCCTTCTTCGGGCTCGCGGTCTCTGCGATCCTGCTCGTGATCGGCCCCATCCTCGGGAAATGGAATCCGCGGACCGCGAACGTTCTGGGGCTGATCGCCCAATACAGCCTGCTCCTCGCGATCGCCCTGCCCGCCTACGCCTTCGTGCGCAACAAGGGCTGGGGCTTTAAGATCTTCTATCTCGTCTGCCTGCTCATCTACTTCACGGGCACCATCCTCGGGATCGCGATCCGTTGAATTTTCAGAAAAAAGGACTACATATGTTGCCAACCATTGCCATTGTCGGGCGCCCCAACGTGGGGAAGAGCACCTTCTTCAACAAGGTCGCGGGGCGCCGCATCTCCATCACCGAAAACCGCCCCGGCGTCACGCGGGACCGCATCACCGCGCAGGCCGAATGGCGGGGCAAGCGGTTTACGCTCGTGGATACGGGCGGCATCGAGCTCAAGAGCGAGGATACCATGTGGAAGCACATCGCCCTGCAGGCCTCCCTCGCCGTCGATACCGCCGACGTCATCCTGTTCTTCACCGACGCCCGCGAGGGGCTGACCTCCGCGGACGCGGACGTCGCCGACCTGCTCCGCCGCAGCAAGAAGCCCGTCGTGCTCGTCGTCAACAAGGTCGACGACTACGCCCCCGAGAAGCTCGCCGAGTTCTGGGAGCTCGGGCTGGGGGAGCCCTACGGCGTCTCCTCCGAGCATTCCCGCGGGATCGGCGATGTGCTCGACGCCGCGATCGCGCAGCTCCCCACAGGGGACGACGCCGAGGAGACGGGCCTCAAAATTGCCGTCGTCGGAAAGCCCAATGCGGGCAAGAGCTCGATCGTCAACCGTCTGCTCGGGCAGGAGCGCACGATCGTCACCCCCATCGCGGGGACGACGCGCGACGCCATCGATACCCGCTTCACCCGCGGGGAGCGCACCTATACCATCATCGACACGGCGGGCATCCGCAGGAAGCGCTCGGTCGACGACGACGTGGAGTACTACTCCGTGCTCCGCGCCTTCGACGCCGTGAACCGCGCCGACGTTTGTCTGCTCGTCGTCGACAGCAACGAAGGGCTCACCGAGCAGGACGTGCGCATCATCGGCTACGTCCACGAGCAGGGCAAACCCTCCGTCGTCGTCATGAACAAGTGGGACCTCATCGAGAAGGATACGAACACCATCCTCACCTTTGAGAAAAAGCTCAAAGAGGATCTCAAATTCATGGACTACTATAAGTCCGTCTACATCTCCGCCAAGACGGGGCAGCGGGTCGACAGGCTTTTGGATCTCGCCGAGGAGGTCTACGCCCATGCGGGCTTCCGCGTCCCCACGGGCACCCTCAACGACCTCATCATCGACGCCATGCGCATCTCCGAGCCGCCGAGCTACCTCGGCAGACGCATGAAGCTTTATTACGTCTCCCAGCCCTCGGTGCACCCGCCGACGTTCGTCTTTATGGTCAACGACGAGAAGCTCATGCACTTTTCCTACGAGCGGTATCTCGAGAACGTGATCCGCGGCGCCTATGATTTCACGGGAACGCCCATCCGCATCATCGCGCGGGCGAAGAAGGAGGGAGAATGAAGGAGATCGCGTTTTCCGGGCTGTGGTATTGGCTGCTGCTCATGGCCGTAATCTGCTACTTCATCGGCTGTTTCAACTTCGCCGTGATCATCGCGAGGGTCAAGCACAAGGATGTGCACAAGATCGGCAGCGGCAACCCCGGGACGATGAACATCAGCCGCGAGTTCGGGCTCAAAGTCGGCCTCATGAACTTTTTGCTCGACGCCTGCAAGGGGGGGATCCCCGCCGTGATCAGCTACTTCATCTTCCGCGGATATGTCTTTGCGGGGACGCAGGTCGTCATCTCGGATTTCACCCGCTACTTCTGCGGCGTGTTCGTCATCATCGGGCACATCTGGCCCGTGACGATGAAGTTCAAGGGCGGCAAGGG
>CANQKF010000033.1 GCA_947624445.1 uncultured Clostridia bacterium
CTGGCTTTGAGCGTCGGGTTCGTCTTTTCCGCCCTCGAATTGTGGACCGACAAAGGCCCCTCTACCTGGGGCAAGAAGTCCGAAGACGTGCAGGCCTCTGCGGGCGGCATGTTCATCGAGGACGGCAAAACTTCCGAAGGCGACAGGAAGATCTCTCTCGTCACCAAGCAGATCGCCCGCGAGGACTTCGATGAATACGGCATCATGCCGATCGCCGAGAGCGCCCAGACGATCACCGCGACCGTCACTCCCGCGAACGCCGAGGATAAAAAGCTCGTGTGGTCGATCGCTTGGAAATCCGGCGCCTCCGGGCAGTGGGGCAACGGCAAGACGGTCACGGAATACGTCTCGGGCTCCGCGTCGCAGGATACCCTCACCTATACCCTCTCCTGCAAACAGGCCTTCGGCGAGGTCATCGTCGTGACGGCCGCGATCGACGGCAACCCGAGCGTCTCGGCCACCAAAAACGTGCAATATCAGCAGAAATACAGCGATATGTCCGCGAGCGTGAAGTTCACCCATACGACCACGGCTGCCAACGTCACATGGACCTTCCCTGCGGGATCAACAACCGTCTCCGGCGCTACCTTCCCCGGATATGCCAAGACGTCAGACGAATTTAAGAATATGTATGGCGCAAGCGGCAGCAACAAGGGCACCTATGCCGTCACCGTCCAGACGATCGGCTCCTCCGTCTATACCGTTGCGGCAAGCGTGACAGATGTACAGCTCCGCGTAGGCGGCGATGCAAATTACGTACTGGTCTATAAACAATCAGCGAACAACGAAGGACTTACAACCGAAGAGCAACAGAAAATCATTGCTACCGGCACGGGCGCAAACGCCACCATGACCGGATTCGATTTCGTTAAAGCTTTCCATTTTGACTTTGCTGAAACGATCGATTTAACGAAATTCAAACAAACAATGAATACAGCAATAAATGCGAAACGGAATCCCTGCATCAGTTTTCTTATTAAAGTAACTGTCAATGGAGAAGAAAAAACGAAAAACTACCTCTTGAGCTTCGACCAGAGCACCCTCGGCACCCTTGCAACCTCCCTTTCGCTCGGCGCGGGGGATATCACCTTCTGATGAAGCACGGGCACGCCGTGCCCGATAAAACGGGAGAAATCTGCACATGAACAAAGCCAAAAAAAGAAAAGGAGCTCCCGTTCTGATCATTGCGCTCACGGTGATCATT
This sequence comes from uncultured Clostridia bacterium, assembly GCA_947624445.1. Taxonomy (GTDB): domain Bacteria; phylum Bacillota; class Clostridia; order Christensenellales; family Borkfalkiaceae; genus Gallimonas. Next base: position 1,205 of record CANQKF010000033.1, read on the forward strand.
GCGATGACGCTCATCGGGCTTCTGATCCAATGCACGAGACGGGAAGCGCCGAGCGAAATACCCCGCATCGAATTCACAGAGGAAGGTGATATCATTTTCTGATGAAGATCCAATCCACGTTTTCGCTGAAGGGATTTTCGAGGTTCGAACTCGAAGGCGGCACGCTGTTCCTCAATGAGCAGCCGCCGACCGTCGAGCGCTCCCCGTTCTTCCTTTGCGGCGACTGCAATGAGACATACCTTCTTGCCGTGCCCCGCGGCGTCACGCCCGGGCGCACAAAGTGCGTTCTGCTCTGCCGAAGCAGCATCAACTGCTACAAATTCGCGGCGCAGAACGGGCAAGAGATCCGCTTCGACGTAGCCCAGAGCCTTTCGGCGTTTTCTCACCTCATGGAGGCATTTTTCCAATGATCTCTCTGCTTTTCAGGATCCTCGGCATCGCCGCCATAGTGCTCGCGATCGGGTATGTTATCTACACGATCGCCGCCGTGATTTGAACCATGACAAAAGACGACCGCAAGCAGAAAAAAGAGCAAGCCGCACGGCGCCGCGCGACCCGCAGCGCCCAACGCAAAGAACGCAGCCGCCTCCGCCGTGAAAAGCGGCGGAGGATCCCGCGCCGCTATAAGATCCGCAGCGCGGTCTATCACGTCCTTTCCGTGTTTGTGCTGCTCGCGCTTGCCCTCTTCGGCGTCTTTCGCTCATCGGATATTTTCCTCCGCACATGGGAGGCGGTCCGCGACTTCGCGATCACGATCGCCTCCTGCTTTGCCCCGAAGATCGCGCCCACCGTCAACCGCCTTCCCGAAGGGCTCACCGAGGCCTTCCCCCGCGTGTTCTCGGAGCTCGTCGAGATCTTAAAAAACGCCGGCGCACGCCTCTTCACATGGGAAAATCTGGTCGGATATCTGGATGTCGTCGCGCAGATCCTGCTCGCGCTCCTCGTATTTGCCACCATTTTCGGCCTCACCGTCGTGCTGCCCTACGGGCTCTTCCTCTATCTCTCTTCGACGGATGAAAACCATAGGACGGGCGCAAAGACCAAGCCGCTCAGGATCTACCTCGCCTTCGTGGAAAAGGTGTATCGCCCCGTGCGGCGCTTCATCCGCGGCTTTTTCCGCTTCTTCCGGACGCATCGCCGCTACTTCATCCCGTGCGTCGTTCTCCTCGCCTTCTTCCTGAATGCGCACACCGTGCTGCTCGAATTTTTCGCTTGGTACTTTACATTCGATTATTCGGGCATGACGCTCGGCATCCAGATCTTGAAGCTCATCTTCGACCTCTCCCTCACACTGCGCTTCCTGCCGCTGTGGATCTGGATCTTCGTCGCGCTCTGGATCGTGGATAAGATCCGCAAAGAGATCGGCTACCGGCTCCTCGAGCGCCACGAAGAGAAGTTTCGGGATCTCATCATGGATCTGCGCATCGTCACAATGGTCTGCGCCCCCATGCGCGAGGGGAAGACGACGTTCGTCACCTGCATGCTCATGTCACTTGAGAAGATCTTCCGCGCGCAGGCAAAGACGGATATGTATGAGCTGCGCATGAAGTTCCCGGATTTCCCGTGGGCGTGTCTCGAGAAGTGCATCGGACGGGCCATGGCAAGCCATGAGATCTACAGCCTGCACACGGCAAGAAAATGGATCGCCGGGATCTACGACGACCATATGCGCCTCCGCGGAGATCTCGCGGCGACGCGGAAACGGCGCAAAGAGCTCCAAAAAAAGTATAAACTGCGCTTCCCGAACATCCTTTTCGGGTACGATACGAACCGCTATCCCACAAAATACGATTGCGGGCTCGGCGAAGAGTCCCTCGCGGACACGCTCACGTTCTACGTGCAGCTCTTCTTCATCTACGACGTCCCCTCTTCGCTGATCATCTCGAACTACTCGGTGCGCATGGACAAGGATCGCAGCACGCGCGGCAACTTCCCGCAGTGGAAGGATGACTTCTACCGCACGCACTCCGCGGGCTCCTGCTTCTCTCATATCCTCGATCAAGACGCGCTACGCCTCGGAAAGGTGCGGGATCCGAACGGGACCTTCCGCAACGCGATCGAATTCGGCACGATCGGCATGACGGAGATCGGCAAAGAGCGCGGCAACCAAAACGACCTCAAGTATCTTTCCATGAAGGATGACAACGTCAACCAGGTCAACGATCTCTTCAACCCCAATCTCAAGCTGATCGGCCACTCCGCGACCGTCTACTACTTCCCCTACATCCGCTTTGTATGCGACGAGCAGCGCCCGGATAATTGGGGCGCCGACGGGCGGGATCTCTGCCACATCGTCACGCTCGCGGAGAAATCCGCCGAAAAGATCCTCCTGCCGTTTTCCTCGATCGACGAGGCGCTCTTCCGGATCTCGGATAAGCTCTACGGCACACTTGAGGACGTCTACCGCGAATACCGCGGCGATACGACCCTCTCCCTCTACCTGCTGCAACAGATCCACAAGAAGATCTTCGACCATTTTATGCGCATAAAGAGCACCTACGGCGGCTACCGCGTCGATGCGCGCATCGAAGTCGGCACGAGAGATGAGAAGATCCGAAAGGAACGCATCTTCATCGCGAACGTCAAAGCGCACTCACAGCGCTTCGCCACCGATGCCTATGCGATGTATTACGACGCAAAAGCAGCACGGAGCGGCACAGGGATCAACGATATGCCCACCTATGCCGGGCTGCATCAGACGTTACGGGAAAACGATATGCAGCACAGCCATTTCTTCACAAAGATCGACCGCGCCTTCCTTGACCCAACGAACGGCTCCGCGCCCGAGGAGGCACACCATGAACCGAACGATCCAAAACCGCTTGAGAAGCCGTAAAGAGCGCGTCTACCGCGCCCTCGATGTGCGCCTCAAAAACGGTGCGCATGCACGCTTGAGCTACGATGAGATCGCACTCGAGATCGGATGCGCGCGCTCCACCGTCAGCTATCATATCCGAAAGTTCCTCAAGCAAGATCTCGTAAAGATCGATAATCAAGGTAAGCTCTATATCCCCGCCACAAGGAGAAAATCATGACCGCAACAGATCCGCATCCTTTCGAACGCTACAGCCGCATCAGCTACGATGCGCTGAAGAAGCCCGTTTTGGGACGCAAACCGCGACCCAATCTGATCGCGCTCTTCGGCGTCGTCTCGGGCTTCTCCAATAAAAAGAAGGACCCGGATGCGACGTGCAACATGTCTTATTCGGACTTCGAACACACGCTTCGGATCTCGAGCGCCACCGTCGCCCGCGCCGTGCGGGATCTCGTCGGTGCGGGATTTATCGTACAGGATAAGAGCAACCGCAGCCGCGCTGCGTATAAGGACGTCTCCGGGCTCTCCGTGGGAAAGTCCTTCATCCTCGTGCCGCATTTCCTCTACTCGGCCCGCTTCCCCGTCCCGGAGGTGTATCGGCATTGCTACGGCGGACAAGCCGAGATCGTCCTCTCAAGCGCTGCCGTCCTCGTCCTCTCGCTCATCATCACGCATCAGGATAACCCGAAGCGCGACGAAGATTTCACTTCGAGCCTGCGCGGGATCGCAAAGACCCTCAACCTCTCGAAGCGTACGGTGACGTCTGCGATCACGACCTGCCTGCGCCTCGGGCTCCTCTTCCGCCCCCGCCGCGGCAAGAATAATTACGTACGCAGCACCTACCACGTCAACGACAAGATCCTGCGGAAATACCGCAGATCCTACGAGAAGGAACTTCGTGCAGAAAGCGCAAAATACATACATGAGGACGAAAAAACGGCACGCGAACGCTACTACGGCGACCTTCGCAGCCGCGATGAAGCCCGCATCTCCGCGATACATACGACCCTCCGCGCGGATCCCCGCTACCGCGAGCTCGAGCGCAAAGACAACGAACTCATGATACGGCTCGCCCAAGAGGAAGCGAGGCACGCGGATACAAGGCGCATCGGGCAGCTCTCCCGCGAGAAGGAGCTCACGCACAAGGAGCTCGTCCGGAGGATCGCAGCGCTCGGATATCTTCCCGAAGATCTGGAGCCCCGCTATCTTTGCAGCGCTTGCCACGATACAGGCTTCCGCCTCTCGGACGGGAAGATCTGCGACTGCTATCCCGGCGCCCCGCCGCGGCGCAAAGCGTAACCCGTCACTGCCCCACATCGAACCCAACCGAATAGATTTTAGAAGGCGCGTGTCCCCGCGTCTGTTTCCATATTCCGAACTTTCGATCCGCCCGGCGTCTCGCCCGGGCGGATCTCTCTTTTCCGCAAGGCGGGATAATATTGATTGTTTCGGCCTATCATAAATCGCCCGATATTCCCTTCAACTTTCGCCCACTGCTATACGCAAAAGTAGCCCGGCGGATACGATATCTATATTATAAATATCATTTTCATAGGATATAGTACTTCGCGCCCGGCCATTGGGGCGCTCCGTCTTTCGGATGCGGTGCGGCGCAAGCGCCGCCATATCAGAATGATCACTGCGGTATGAGATCAGAACGGCTCGAAAATTTGCCATAAAGCAAATTTTCGAGATTATGAAAGCGGTCTGGCGTATTTAGAAGCCAGATCGCATCACCGCGCGCGCCTGCTGCCCTACCCGCACATCACGAGCTTGCTCGAAGATGTTGCGTGCAGGGCAGCTAATCGGCGCGCGCGCAAGCCGTGACGTTCTGACGTCACGATTAAACAGATCCGCGCCGCCGCGAAAAATATCGGCCGCTTCGGTCACTTTCGAGTGTGAAACTGCGCTTCGAACTCACCTCTCTCCCCGGGCTGACGGAAACGGGGGCGAGCTCCGCGCCGCCCCCGCCCGTGCGACCTCGCCCGCGGCCGCGCCACGCGCATTGGGTAGGAAGGCGGGCAGCAAACAATTGGCGAAACGGAAAAAACCCTACGGAAACGGCAATTTTGAAGCAAAATTCCTCTGTTTTTGCCTTTGGCGCGGTTACCTTGGGCGGGTTAGGGACCAAGAGGTCGTGGGTTCAAGTCCCGTCACCTCAACCACGAAGCGCCTGAATGGAACACGCAAGTGTTCGATTCAGGTTCTTTCGTTATATTCGTGGTTTTGTCTTTTCAAACGGCGGTTTATGCCGCGCCCCGCCCGCACATATTTTGTTGTCGAAGGGCGGCACGAGCCATAGGCGAAGTAAAGGCTCTTGACATGAGAAAGACGTGCGGTAGGCTATTTGCCAAAGGCAAGAAAAAAGCCCCGCAGGGGCGTTCGTGTTTGGCTCTTTGCCTGAATACCGCACGCCTGCGAGGCTCATGTCAAGCGGACTGTGGAATAAATAGCCGTTGATTTCATGCAATCAATTTTATGCCAATCCGTTCGCCGTGAAGCAGTACCGTTTTCGAATAAAAAGAAAAGCCCTGACTGTTGTCGTCAGGACTTGTCCTTATGGGGCTGTTGAAGTAAATATCTATGTGGTCGTTATAGAGGACGATTTCTTTTATCAGAAAATTGATAAGCAATTTCGGCTCTAACCGTAATGCTTGCTCGTAAAATGCCCGTATATCGTCCTCATTTAGCTTTACAACGGTTTTACTGCGTTCTACGAGGATTTTCCTTTCCAATTCCTCCTGCTGTTTTTCGAGGTCATGCAGACGTTGATTTGTGGCGTTTGATAAGATCCCGCGCTCGATTGCCGCAACTAAATTGTTTAATGCGGTTTCGACTTGCTTTTTCTGTTTCTCCAAGAAGTATAAATCCGAGCTTGCCGTAATCAGATTTTCCTGTACGGCGAGCAAGCCGCTGACAATGGTTTTCATCGTGTTCTTTTCTGTCAACGCTTGAATTACCGCGTCGAGTACAAGCGATTCGAGTTCTTCTTTGCGCATCATTGTTTTGTGACAATCCGCCAAATGCTTTTTCCGCCCGCGGCATTTGTAATAATAAGCGACCGCGCCTGTGTGCGAAGTGCCGCTCTCGCCGTTGACGGAATGTCCGCAGTAACCACATATCAATTTTTGCCGTAACAGGAAATCGACCTTTACGCATTTTCTGCCGTATTTGTTTTTATCTATTTTGGCTCTCACGATGTCGTAAATCTCCCTCGGAACGATTTGCGGATACATATTGTCTACGACCTCATCTCCGTGCATATACACGCCCGAATATTTTTCATTGCGCAGAATGTTATAAATAAAATGTTTGACGATAGGAAGCTGATTACTTCTTTGCTCACAAAGGACGAGCCGACGCAATCGCCCCTCTTATCGGTGTGGGACTCTTTCAGACAATCGGACAAGAAAGAAATGCGGATCGTTATATTGGGTGCCGGCCGTTTGGCAAGGGAGTATATTAAAACGGCGTCCTGGCATCTTCAAATGTTGCAGAATTTAAGACGAGACCAAGGTCAAGACGTGGAAAAAGAATACAAAACGATCCCCATTCGGATCATGGTTTTTGCGAAAGATGCAAGGCAACTGGAACAGCAATTGAGAGGAGAGTGCAAAGAACTTTTTGAATCCGATTGTGAAGCAAAATTTTTCGATGTCGATTTCCTCTCCGAAGAATTTGTCCGAGAATTTCATGGGCAAAAAGCAGAAGAAGCACAACGCTATCTTGTTGCACTGGGAGATGACATTGTTAACCATAACGCGGCATTATGGTTATGGAGAGAAATCAAAAAGCACAACATTGTGACGAGCAAGCAATCATCTTGCATCGTCGATTTTGCGATAGAAGACGACCAATTCTTTAAAAAAATTGAGAGCGAAACCAAATTCAATGGGAATGATGGGATTTATATGCATCCGTTCAGCACAATGTGTGAATGTTTTTCATACAAAAACGTTCGCATGCACGGGGGATAACGCGGGCACAGCCAAGAAGAAGCAAAAGAATAAAACAATTTTCGAACATGGGATTTTAAGAGCGGGTTGTCGTCTTGTGGAGGTGCCTTGCCACGGTACGGTATGTCTCGGAAGGATCAAGGAAACAGAGGGTGAAGGAAGCAAACAAAACGCGGTTTTCATGCATCTTTATCAGGATCACGATGCTAAAACTGATAAAGACAGATATCTGAAGCTCGAGCTTAACAGTCCAAGAGCGTTAAGCGAAAAACGACTAAATAAGCGAAAAACGACTAAATAAGATTTTGGACCGTTCGAAAGCAGAAAGAGAAGAATGCGATAAAACGGACGAGCAAAAAAAACTTCAAGAACAAAAACAATAACCGAAAGGAGGTCAAATAGAGTGAAAGCATAGGATCAAAACGGCGACTTGGAAAGATATGGCGTTCTCGTGATGAACTAGAGGGGAAGTTCGATACTTACGAGGCAATTATGGACTTGCTGTCAGAAGTGGAGTATTTTATAATATTCATCGAAAGCAATTTTACGGATGATTTTTTTCGTATGGGCAATGGAGGCCTTAAACCCGTTGCCGCCAAAGAAATTGCTTGCGTGTTAAAAACAATCAAAGAAAAAAAGCGCGAAGTACATCTTATTGGTATTAACCTTCATGGGGCAAGATTGGATCTTGATAAGATGAAGTCGACCTTAATTGGTTGGCAGGGGCTTACCGAGGAAGACGTGGAGTATTTGAACGATCTAAATGTAAACACGCCAGCTTCTGGTATATCTGATAATATTTTTTATCAAAATATAGTTTCACATATTCCCGTTGTTGGACGTAGGACTAGCGCAAAATATACTTCCGAGCAGTTCGACGAGGTTTATGCGAAGGGCAAACATGAAGGAGACCAAGAAGGTTTTAAACGGGGGCAGGCCGAAGGATACAAGGCAGGACATGCAGCGGGCTTGCAAGAAAGAGAAACTTTAGAGCACGAGAAGGGATATAAGCAGGGATACGATGAGGGCTATGCGGCGGGTTTGCAAAAAAGAAAGATTGTCGAGCCTAAAAAGTCGTCGGACGAAGGGCTTCCGTCAGGGAAGCGGGAAAGCATTCAAAAAAATGTGGAACAATACGGAGATAAAGAAGGCAACTGCAATTTTGTGAAATTTCCTATTGATCTTCGCGCCATTTTAGAAGCAAAGATGCCTATTATGGTAGAAAATGGCCATAACGATAATAATGGAGTTGTGGCTCGTTATAAGAATTATTCGGTGTATATCCCCTACGAGGAGCTAACTGCCCGCGGGACCGTCGATGCCGGTAAAGCTTATGCTTATACTCTTAATTCACAAGGGATATACGTAGTACATCCGCAGGAAGTGCAATTTCGATATAAGTTACCTATTGTCGGCGGCTCATTACCTAAAGAGGAAATAACAATTATTGCTTCTCGTAGTTTGGCAATGCGCAAAGGTGCGGCTGGTGATTATGGTAGCAATTTTAATGGCAATCAGATTGAACAGCTCGCGGGGAAAGACCACAGAGGCATGGATATGCAAGGAGGAAATGCAAAAAATGCCATAGTAGAGATTGCTTCAAAAGTTTGTTTCATTAAAGACATAGACAAGATTACCAGTGAGGATATTTACACCAAAAATTTTGAGTGGATTGTTTGGCAGAAGAATAATCATTTAACATCAATAGAACAAGCGGCTTTTGCCGGGTGTGAGAAATTGGTGCTTAGTACCGAATCATACACTGAAAATGCCTTATTTATACCTCGAACTGTTTGTAGTATAAAACGATGGGCTTTTGCTAATTGTTATGGTTTGCGAAAGGTTTTTATTCCAAGCGGAGTAAGCTATATGGAGCAAGATGTTTTTATAGGGTGCTCTAAAGATTTGCAAATTTATTGTGCAGCCAAACGGCAACCCGATGGCTGGGATATAGATTGGGCCAGGACGTTGCAAAGTACTCAAGTCCATTGGGGAGCCCAAATAGATTCAAACTATCATATCTCGTAATCTTTACAACATTTTTGCAATAACAAAAAGACTTCAGTAGATGCAGGCGAAAAACTTGCAGAAGCCGAAGTCTTTTTCTATTGAGCAAACCACACAGCAATGGGAAACAATATACAAAGGCGGTGCTTGGGATGACGGCACTCCCGATTATACGGTCCATTGCGCAGACGGAGATTTGAAGAAAAGGCGAGTCAGTTGGTTAAATAGACATAAGCGGAAATAATTTAATTTACGCACAAGGTGCTCAACCACGAAGCGCCTGAATGGAACACGCAAGTGTTCGATTCAGGCGCTTTTGTTTTATACGGGATCCGTTTGTTCGATTCGGGCGGATTTGTACGCCCCCGACGGATGGATCCGTCGGGGGCGGGGTTTAAGTTTTGCGCGCTCGAAAAGTTATTCGACGGAGGCCGTAAACTTCAGCGTGTTGAAAGTAATGGTATCCGTTTTATCGGCCAAAACATAGTTGCCTGCAATACCACCAGCAGACCTATAACCATCCGGTTTGCTCAATAATCCTTCTGTCACATCTCCCGCTGCCTGTGCATATTTCACGGTAATGCTTTGCGAAACTTCGCTCGTGCTCCCCTCCGAAGTATACGTCGTTCCCGCTTCGGCCTGCACAAGTTCGGTGCCGTTATAAATCCGCAAGTTGCAGGTATACATGCAGAGGTTGCAAGAATTATATCCCCAGCCGCCCAAATCAAGCGTGATATCCGAAACCTTTGCGCCAGATTTAATATCAACCTTGCCGCCCGCCTCGGTCGAGCGCACAATGCCGCCCATGGTGGCGCTTGCCGCAACGTTCAGGGTGCCGTTCACGATGAGCACGCCGCTCTCTTCGTAGCCTGCACTTGTGAGCTGCTCGGCCGTGGGGTATTTATGGCCGCTCATCGGGGCGTCCTGATAGAGGTAGTCGGCCACATAAAACTTCGTATCGTCCGTAATATTTAACGTGCCCGTGCTTGCTACCTGAACGGTCGCGCCCGGCAGCACGGCGAAGCGGTTATGCACATTAAACGTACCCTTGATGATATATTCGAAGTTATACGGGATCGGGAAGAGTGCAATGGAGGTATCTATATACGCAGGATCCGTTATCATAAGAGCGCCGGTATCTGCCTCGCCATTGATCGTGACGATCGTTTTGCCGATATCGCCTTTGAGATTGGAGACATCATTTCCCCCGACAATCAAATTTGAAATATTACCATTGGTCTTGGAATAGGTAAGCTCAATCGAAGCCTTTTCTTTCAGATTGATAAGCCCATTATTGTCTTTACTTGCTTTATTCCCGATGAATACCACATTACACGAGGTAGTGGAGGAGTTCGAAGACAATGCGGCGCGCATATAAATGACTGCACCATAGTTGACCGTGAATTTACTTTGGATATTTAACACCGAATATCCCATAAATGGAGCGTTTTTTTGATTGATGAGTAGATAGAGCAAATCACTATTCGCTAAGCCCGGGGTCAAACCTATATCGGTAATAATCAACGGCTCATATACGGTACCGCCATCTTTGGCAGTTACGGTGCCGCCCTTCACATATCCGTAGGCGTGCAGGGTACCTCCTTCTTCCACAACAATCGAGGCATTCCCTTCCATTTTGATTTCGCCGTAATATCCGGAAACATGGCCTTGATAGGTCTTTTCTACATCAGTAGTCGACAACACGGCTCCGATTTGTACCGCACCGCCGTTGCAAATCGTCAATGTGCCCGATTGGATCGTGAGTCGATACTTGCAACTATCGCCATACGTATACCCGCTTTGCCCCTTCAAATCATCATCGACAATGCTTGATTGAGCTTTGAAGTAATAATCCCCTTTATGATATGATCCATCATCCCTATTCTTTGCGCCCTCGCCAATGCCCGTAAAAAACATTTGCTCACTGTTTTCAAGTTTTCCATCGTTATCATAATAATAAGCGTTACCATAATAATAAGGTATTTGCAAGGTCACGCCCGCGGGGATCTCAATATCCTCCGTAATGATGTAGTCGCTTGCGAGTACCACCTCGCGCGGCAGACCCGAATAAAGCGCGGCGTTCTCCGCGTCCTTCAAGGCCTCTTTAATATCGGTATAATAACGATCTTCATGTGCGGTTTTATGTTCTTGGTTTATATTTGAAGCTCCTTCCTTATTCAGATAAAATTCCGTCTCATGGATCAGGTCTCCGAATTCCGCCACGGCGACCTTAATTTCATTGATCGTCTTGTCGTCGATCACTCGCGCCCCGCCCAAAATTGCTTCTTCCGTATTTTCCTTCGTAATGAGCGGCTTGGCAGATTCGTGCATAAGTTCTGTATTTCCATAGAAAAATACACGGCTGAGGTCGAGGTTTGAAGCAGCCGATTCGGGAATCGTTACTTTTTCAACGGTATTGGGCAAAATGACCGTCATGCTCTTTCCAACGTTGAAAATCCCCAAATCGAGCTCGGTGATATCTTCACTGATCAATACTTTTTCTGCATTCGCCCAGTCCTTTTTAGTATCAGGGTGCTTTTGCACCGTGTCATCAACTAAGGTTTTAGCGGCATTTGAATCTGAGAACTGGATAAGAAATTTGCCTACTTTATTCGTGCCGGTTACATCACCTTTTATAACAAATGCGGCTGATCCTGATATTCCCGGCTTAGAAGACGAAGTATATTCGCCCACATAGCCAACAAGATTTTTTAACGCATTTACAAGAGTTTCCTTTTGCTTGCTCTTATTGCACAGCCACATTAACCCTTCTTTGATGGAATCCTTCGTAGACCCTTGGCATTTATATATCGCTTCCGCAAAGCTGTTTCCGCCCGTGCTCACGATCGTGTAGCCCTTGAAAATATCCGCAAACGAAAACGGATTCTCCGCCACGACGAGCTGATTTTCGGTGCTCATGACCTCCTCGTCCAAAGAAGTCTTGCCGAGGTTTTTCTTCGTCCCCGCCGCTTTGTGCACTGCCGCTTCCGCCTCGGAAACGACCTCCGCATTGCTCAAATTCACCAGCTGAAACCGCTGCTTCGCTTGATTATAAACGATGACGTTATCCGACTTCTTGGTCTCGAAGTTGGTGATGCCGTTATCCTTGAGCAGCTTGCGCAGGTTCTCCGCCGTGGCGGTGGAATCGGCGTCGATATCGGTGACGAACACGCTGTTCATGTTCGCCACGAGCTGGACATCCGCGCTGTTGTTCGCGCTGTCGATGACGGTGATGAACGTCGGGATCAGGACAGCCGCGAGGATGGCGATGACTGCGATGACGATCACGAGCTCGACGAGCGTGAAACCGCGCTTGATTTTCGCAAGCGTTTTGTTGTTACGTTTCATAGTTCTCTCCTTTTGATT
>CANQKF010000034.1 GCA_947624445.1 uncultured Clostridia bacterium
CTCTTGATGGACCTCAACGCCACCGATGAGCAGCTCGAGAGCCCGTTTGTGTTCTGCTCGGGCAGGGACGGTACCTCTTCGCTCGACGAGAGCGAGCCGGGTTCGGACTTAAAGCCGCTCTTCGATATGATCCTCGAGCACTTCCCGCCCCTCGAAATGGACGAGACCGCACCCTTGCAGCTGCTTGTCTCCTCGATCGACTACAACGACTACGTCGGGCGGATCGGCATCGGCAGGATCGAGCGCGGCGTCGTAAAGCAGGGGCAGGAAGTCGTCGTCTGCAACGCCAACCACAAGGATGTGAACTTCAAGGGCAAGATCGTCAACCTCTATGAGATCGAAGGGCTCGAGCGCGTCCCTTGCGAGACGGCGCAGGCGGGCGATATCGTCTGCTTCTCGGGTCTCGAGAAGATCAACATCGGCGATACGGTCTGTTGTACGGAGTGCGCGGAGCCCGTTGCTTTCGTCAAGATCACCGAGCCCACGGTCGAGATGATCTTCTCGGTCAACGATTCCCCGTTTGCGGGCAAAGAGGGTAAGTGGGTCACGACGCGGCACCTGCGCGACAGGTTATACCGCGAACTTCTGCGCGACGTCTCGCTGCGCGTCGAGGATACCGACAGCGCCGACGCCTTCCGCGTTTCGGGCAGAGGGGAGATGCACCTCTCCATCCTTATCGAGACGATGCGCCGCGAGGGCTACGAATTCCAGGTGAGCTCGCCCAAGGTGCTCTTCCGCATGCTCGACGGCGTGAAGTGCGAACCCATCGAACGGCTCATCATCGACGTCCCCGAGAGCGGCACGGGCGCCGTATTCGAGAAAATGGGCACGCGCAAGGGCGAACTCGTCCACATGAGCGCCATGGGCTCGCGGATGCGTCTCGAATTCCTCGTGCCCGAGCGCGGGCTCTTCGGCTACAAGAGCGAATTCCTCACGGACACCAAGGGCGAAGGCGTGATGAACGCGGTGTTCTACGAATACCAGCCCTATAAGGGTGAGATCCAACGCAAACTCACGGGCTCGCTCGTCGCCTTCGAGGCAGGGGAAGCCGTCACCTACGGCCTCTTTAACGCGCAGGGGCGCGGCACGCTCTTCATTACGCCGGGCACGCCCGTCTATGAAGGCATGGTGATCGGCGTATCGCCCAAGGAGGGGGATATCAATGTCAACGTCTGCAAGCAGAAGCACCTCACCAACACGCGCTCTTCCTCCGCAGACGAAGCGCTCCGCCTCATCCCGCCCAAGAAACTCTCGCTCGAGGAGGCGCTTGAATTCATCGGCGACGACGAACTTTTGGAAGTTACGCCGCAGAACATCCGCATCCGCAAGCGCATTCTCGACGGCGAACTCCGCGCCAAGGCGCGCGCGAAGGCCAAGCTCGCCGAATAAATTGCAGAACAAATCGCAGAATCAATCGCAGAACATAGGGCGGCAACTTCGGTTGCCGCTTTTTCTGTTGAAACGAAAACCACGCGCTCGCCGCGCGGTGCAAGAAAGACTTTTCCGATGAACAGGAAAGATAAGTAGCGCAATGAAGGGAGGATGTCCCTCGCCAAGCTCTACCCCTTTCGGGGGGAGGGTGGCACGGCGCAGCCGTGACGGATGGGGGGAAGGCCCGCAGAGGCACACGCGTCATTCAGAGGGGAGCCCTGTTCCCTTGTCATTCTGAGGGGGCGCAGCCCCCGAAGAATCCCGTTGGTCGATGTTGGAAAACGGACTTCGTACCTCGGGATCCTTACTTCGCACTTCGAGCTCGTGTCGCGCTTTCTACGCGAGGATAATTGTTCATGAAAATTATTTTCATTTTATAATACGAAAACGGATTATTATAATAATCCGAAATGGAATTTATATATGTACAGTTGCGAATATCTGCACATAATTCCCAAATCAAAATATTAGTTGTGATAAATTCGCAAACAGAAAGTAAAAATGGGGGATAGTCGCATAAGAATCCGATTTCGGATTATAATTAAAATCCAAAATCGGATTTATAAATTCTCCCGCGCAGCGTGCAGGGGAGCCGTTCTGAAAATAATTTTCAAAAATTTCCGTGCAAAATCTGTTGACAAAAATCCGAAAGGGGATTATAATAATAGTACGAAATCGAATTACAATAAAAATCCGAAATCAAATTTTTGGAGGTCCCATGGAAACACGAAGTCCCATGGAAGCACGGAGTTTCTTTTATGCGCTCGGAAAGCTCGTCGATCAGATCGGCGGCGCCTATGATGCCTACGGCCGCGCCTGCAAGGTCCGCTCGGCGAATCTCCTCTGGATCCTCTACGCCCTGAACGACGGCAAGGGGCACAGCCAGAAGCAGATCTCCGAGGATTGGGCGATCCCGCGCAGCACGGCGAACACGATCGTCAAAGAACTCGAATCGGAGGGCTACGTCTGCCTCTCGCAGATCAAGGGAACCCGCCGCGAGCTGCTCATTTCGCTCACGCCGCGCGGCAAGGAATATGCCGAAGGGATCCTATCCGACCTCTACCGCCGCGAGGAGGAGATCTTTGCGGAGCTTTCAGATCCCGAGGGTTTTCTCTCCGCCCTCCGCGCGCTTGCGGAGAAAATGCAGAGCGTCGCCCAAGGGCAGTAGACGCCCAAAGCATGTAAGTCGCTTGGAACGCTGCGGCGGGGCATAAACCGCCCATTCCGCGCATATCTTGGAGCATGCAGGAAATCAAGCAGAGCGTTCTCACCATCGAACAGCCGGGCAAGCTCACCATGAGCGGCGTCGCCTCGGTCGATAGTTTCAGCGAATCCTCCATCGTGCTCACGGTGCAGGGGAAGCGTGTCACGATCTCGGGCAGCCGCCTCAAAGTACTTTCCTTTTCGGAGGGGAGCGGGAATTTCGCGGCGAGCGGCGAAGTGCACAGCGTGCGCTACGGCGCAAAGGGCTCCTTCGGGAAGCTGTTCCGCACGTGATCGGGCAGATCGTCCTCTTTTGCAGGTGCGCGCTTCTCGGCATGCTGGGGGGCGCGATCTACGAATTCTTCCGCCTTCCGCGCATATTGTTTCCCAAATTGCCTCTCCGCATTGCGCTGGACTTGCTCTTTTCGGTCTGTTTTTCGGCGCTCTTCCTCTTGATTTCCGTAAAAAACGGCTTCCCGGGCTTCCGATCCTATATGTTTTTGGGGATTTTGGCGGGATTTTTGCTCTATGCAAAAACTTTCCACAAAATTGTTGCAATTCCCATAAAAATGGTGTATAATAAATATACAGATACAGTAAGGAAACACAGCAATGGAAAAAGCAAAGATGACTGAAGAAAAGGCGAAACGCATCGCTGTCGGCGCGACGATCGGCGGTGTGCTCCTTTTGATGTTCCTTGTTGCGATCCTCATCGTTCAATTCGTGCAGATCGGCGTCACGCAGCGGGAGAAAAACCGCTTGCAGCAGGAGATCGAATCCTACGAGGCGCTGCTCGAGAATAAGACGAGCGAGCTCGAATTCTACGAGACGGAGGTCGGGATGTATCACTTGGCGCTCGAGCAGGGATGGGGCACTCCTTCCAGATGAAACGCGCAGTTCTCGATATCGGTTCGAATTCCGTTCGCCTTATGCTTTGGGCGGACGGAAAAACTTTATATAAAAAAGTTTTGACGACGCGGCTCGCCGAGGGCGCGGCGGGGGAACTCGGGGAGATCCCGATGCAACGCACCCTGCAAGCGATCCTCGAACTCTTTCGCACCGCCGCGCGGGAGGGGGCGGAAGTCTGCGCCTTTGCGACGGCGGCCGTCCGCGCTAATGCGAACGGCGGCGAATTTTGCAGAAGGGTCCGCGCCGCATGCGGGCTCGAGGTGGACGTCCTCTCGGGGAAAGAAGAGGCGGAAGCGGGGCTTTGCGGCGCGTTGGGCGAAAAGGACGGCGGGATCGTCGATTTGGGCGGCGCGAGCACGGAGGTGTGCGTCCGCCGCGGCGGAAAGATCGCGGCCGCGGTGAGCATTCCGCTCGGCTGCGTGAAGCTGTATGCGCAGTGCCGCGAGGTGCGGGCGGAGCTCGGGCGCACGATCGGGGAAGCGCTCCTGCCTCTCGAAGGGGTAAACTGCCCGCCCCTGATGTATGCGGTCGGCGGGACCGCCGCGACGCTCGCCTCGGTCAAGCTCGGGCTGGCGGAATACGACGCCGCTCTGCTCCACGGGCTTGCGCTCTCCCGCGCATGGCTCGGGGAGACGGCGGAGCGGCTGCTCCCGATGACGCACGAGGCGCGAAAGGGGATCCCAGGCATGGATCCGCGGCGCGCCGATGTGATCGCGGGCGGCGCCCTGCTCCTTGCGGAGGTCTTGAAAAAACTGTCGGTCCGCGAAGTCCTCTTTTCGGATCGGGACAATCTGGAGGGGTATCTCTCTATGCGGGGGCTTGCATGAGCGGACGCGCAAAGAAAAATTTCTATCGCATTTTCACGCTGCTCTTCGCCGTCGCGGCGATCGCGGGCGCCGTTTTGCTTGCGATCTTCTATGTCCCGGGGGCGAAATACGGCTGGCGGGAATACGACGTCGCGAGCGCCTTCGTGCTCTGCGTCGCGCTGCGCGTTCCCGCGGCAGTCCACGAGCTGGGGCACCTGCTGTTCGGCAAGTGCGCGGGGATGAAATGCGCCTCCGTGACGCTCTGCTATCTTCGCTTCGATGCGGACGGCGTGCATTTTGCGGGGAATAGCTACGCGGGCGCCGTCGCGGCGTTCCCGAAGAACGGCCGCCGCGTCCGCGCAAAGCTGATCGCGTTCACGCTCGGCGGGATCGCGATCAATCTCGCGCTCGGCGGGGGGCTGCTTGCGCTCTGCCTCGCGCTTCCCTATCATCCCGCGCTCTTCTTTTGCGGGCTACTCTCGGTCTTTCTGCTCTTCGAGGGGATCGCCGCGCTCCTGCCCGCCGATCTTCCCGAGGGGAAAACGGACGGTGCCGTGCTCCTCGGGCTTTTGAAGGGCGCCCCCGAGGAGGAGATTTTGCTCCGCGTGACGGCGGCGCAGGGGATCCTCTACTGCGGGGATTTTACGGAAATCAAAAAGGAGCTTCTCTTCGAAGCTCCCGTCGTGCGGGAAGATCTTCCCGCGTTCGGCGCGCTGCGGATCCTGCGGGCGCAGTATCTGCTCGCGGAGTGGGAGGAGGACGGCGCCAAAGCGATCCTCGAGCGGCTCTGCGGATCCTCCGAGACCGACCGCGAAACACTCAAGAGCGCGGCGCGCTATCTCGACTATTTCCGCGGCGCATTCCGCGCGGAAAAGAGCGGATTCGCGGGGATCGACCACCTCGAAGGGGCGCTCGCCGCCGCGCAAGAAAAAAAATTTTCTGCCGCGGATACGGCAGAATGAAAACTCTCTTTTGATCGCACAAAGTCCCCGCGTTGCGGCGGACGAATCGTTTTATCGGGCAGTCAGCCAAAAGAAATATGCAGTTGTAAGTCAGACGCTCAATCCGAGAGACCGAGAAGGTAGTCCGACGTAACGTTGAAATAGCGTGCAATTTTTGCAATATTGGAAGCGGTGGGATCACTCTTGTTGTTCTCCCAGTAGCAAACGATGCCCAAACTTACGCTCAAATCTCTCGCTACGGTCGCCTGAGACAAACCTCTTTCTTTCCTCAGCTCCATGAGCCTTTCTGCAAAAATCTTCATGGCTTTATTATACTGTATATGCAAATAAAATGCAAGGGTTTTTCGAGTTTATTTTGCATTTTACGGATAAAAACTGTAAATTTTTTTTTACAATTCCCGATTTACATCGGAATTTCCGCGGGAATGGGTCGTTCTTTCTATGATTGGGATCTTATTTGTGTGTCACGGCAATATATGCAGGTCGACGATGGCGGAGAGCATGCTCTCGTTCCGCGTCGCCCGCGGCGGGCTCGGGGAGACGCTCTTCGTCTCCTCCGCGGCGACGCATCCCGACGCGCTCGGGGAACCGCCGCACCGCGGCACCCGCGAAAAATTGCAGCGGGAGGGCATTCCGCTCGTTCCGCACCGCGCGCGGCTGCTCACCCGCGCCGACGGCGCAAAGTACGACTATATTTTCGGGATGGACGAGGAGAACCGCAGGTGGATGCGCCGTATCCTGAACGGGTACGAAGCGAAGATCTCGCTGCTCCTCGACGGAACGCCGCACCCGCGCGACGTCGCCGATCCGTGGTACACGGGGGATTTCGAACAAACTTACCGCGACTTGCAGATCGGGATCGACGCGCTGGTCGCCCGCCTTTACGAAGCGGGCAAGATCCCGAAGCTCATCTGAACCGGAGAGGAGGGCATGCGCATGTGGACCAAAGTGCCGATCGGCTGTGTACGGCTCGGCGACGAATATCTCAAAAACGCCTTCGCTAAGGAGGTAAACTACCTGCTCGCATTGGAGACGGGGCGGCTCCTTTCAGGCTTCTATTCCAACGCAGGGCTGAAAACGCCCTACGTCCGCTACGGCGGTTGGGAAAATTCGCTCATCGGCGGGCACACGCTCGGGCACTATCTCTCCGCGCTCTCCCGCGCCGCCTGCGCGGCGGAGGGGGAAGTGCGGGCGAATTTACTTGCGCGCATGGGCGCGGCGCTCGCGGGGCTCGAAGCTGCGCAAAACGCCGTCGGCACGGGGCTCATCTGGGGCGCCTTGCCCGTCGCGGGGGGCATCGAAGCGCAGTTCGACCATGTGGAGGCGGGCGAGACCGATCTCCGCAGCGAGGCGTGGGTGCCGTGGTATACGCTGCACAAGCTGCTCGCCGGGCTGCTCGATTGCGCCGCCTGCACCGCCGCGGGCGAACTCCGTCCCCGCGCGCTCGAAGTCGCGAAAAAGCTCGGCGATTGGGTCGTCCGCAGGGTGCAGACGTGGGACGAGGCGACCCGCCGCACGGTGCTCTCCGTCGAATACGGCGGAATGAACGACGCGCTCTATGCGCTCTATGCGGCGACGGGCAAGGAGTCTTATGCCGACGCCGCGCACGCGTTCGACGAAATTCCGCTGTTCGAAGGCGTTCTCGCCCGCCGCAAGGACTTCCTGAATGGAAAACACGCCAACACGACGATCCCCAAGTTCCTCGGCGCGCTCCGCCGCTACTTCGTCTTGCACGGGAAGCGCTTCCGCGGCGAGACCGTCGACGCTTCGCGGTATCTTCTCGCCGCGCGCGCCTTCTTCGAGACCGTCGTCGGCAGCCATACCTACGTCACGGGCGGGAATTCCGAGTGGGAACACTTCGGGCGGGACGGCGTGCTCGACGCCGAGCGCACCAACTGCAACGCGGAGACCTGCAACGTATATAACATGCGCAAACTTGCATGCGGGCTCTTCTGCGCCACGGGCGAGCGCGCCTATCTCGACTACGACGAAAATGCGTTCACGAACGCGATCCTCTCCTCGCAGGACCCCGAAACGGGCATGACGACCTACTTCCAGCCCATGGCGAGCGGGTTTTTCAAGGTGTTTTCCCGCCCGTTCGACTGCTTCTGGTGCTGCACGGGCAGCGGCATGGAGAACTTCTCGGGGCTCGGGGACGGGATCTACTATACCGACGGGGCGCGCCTGCTCGTTGCGCGCTGGACGGCTTCCTCCGTGACCTTTGCGGGCGCAACCGTCCGGCTCTCCTGCAATTTCCCGCTCGACGACCGCGCGCGGCTCACCGTCGCGGGAAACGCCGAGCTCCTGCTCCGCGTCCCCGATTGGTGCGCGGGGGAGCCCGAGATCCTGCAAAACGGGATAAAAGTTCCCGTAGCGGGGGCGTTTTGCGCGATCTCCGCCCGCGACGGCGACGCGATCGACGTGCATTTCCCCGTGACGGTCACGCTCGCGGGGCTTCCCGACAGCCGCGACGTCTTTGCCTTCAAATACGGCGGCGCCGTGCTCTCCGCCGACTTCGGCAGCGAGGCGATGGAGGAGACGACGACGGGCGTCGACGTCTCCATCCCGAAGCGGAAGCTGGGCTCCGAGGCGGTTTGGTTCGAGCGCGTCGGGGACGTTCTGCGCGATCCCGCCCGCTTCCTCGTGCGGCAGGGGGAGAAGTTCGTGCTCCGCGGCGCCGACCGCCCGATCGAATTCGGGCTGCACTATCGCAGGTCCCGCGGGCGCTATGCGATCTATTTGCGCTTTGCAGAGTACGCATGGGAGAACGGCGTGCGCGTCAAGCGGGAGGAACGCGGCGCGCGGGAGCAGCTCGACACCGTGCAGCCCGGCTACGGACAATACGAGATGGACGCCCTCCACGCGATGCGGGAGAAAGATTCGGTGGGCGTGACTTCCGACGGCACATACCGCTATGCCCGCGCGGGCGGGTTCTTCGGCTACGATCTGCGCGTCGATCCCGCACAAAAAAATTCCCTGCGTCTGACCTTGCGCAGGGAAGATAACGGCAAACCGCTCCGCGTCCTCCTCGGCGGAGAGGAGGTGTTCTTCGAACGGCTGTGCTACACGATGGGGGAGGAGGAATACGCGCGCGAGATCGCGCTCCCGCCCGAGCTCGTCCGCCGCGCCGTGCGGCAAAAGACAGTGAACGGCGAGACCGTGCAGGTCGTCGACGTCTGTTTCACGGGCGGAGACGGCGAGAGCGCCCGCCTCTTCGAGCCCCTTGCGGTCTATTCGGAGAGCGCGTCGATCAGCGAAAAGTAATTCCCGAACGTCTTTTGGCAGCACGCGGGGTCCTCGATGGCGATCCCGCCCGCTTTGAGCCCCGTGAGGGCGAACGCCATGGCGACGCGGTGATCCCCGAAGGTGCGGATCGTCGCGGGGCGCACGGGGGCGGGGGAGATGGAGATCTCGTCCGCGCCGACGGTGCAGGGCACGCCGAGCGCGAGGAGGTTTTGCCGCATCGCCTCGAGGCGGTCGCATTCCTGCCCGCGGATGTGTCCGAGCCCCCAAAGATGGGTGGGGGAGGCGGCGAAGGGAGCGAGCGCGGCGAGCGTGAGCGCTTGGTCGGAGAAGCCCGAAAGATCGAGCTCGAATCCCGCGTAGCTCCGTACGCTTCGCCCGTTCGCAACGATGCCCGCGGGCGTATCTTCGACGGCAACGCCCCGCGCCGCGAGCACGCCGAGGAATTTCAGATCGGCCTGATGGGCGGTGAAGTGCGCGCCGCGCACGCACACGCGGCACCCGAAGAGGGAGAGGGCGTAGAAATAGCATGCGCCCGAGATGTCGGGCTCGACCGCATATTCCGCGGGCGGGACGATGGGGGAGACGGCGATCTCGTCGCCGCGGCGCACCGCATGCCCGCCGAACGCTTCGATCACGGCGCAGGTCGTTTGGAGATAGCTCCCGTGCGTTCTGCCGCCCGTGAGGCAGACCGTCATCGCGGTCTGCCCGAGCGCCGCCGCGAGCAGCATGCCGCTCGCATATTGGGTGCTCGAATCGGTGGAGACGGTCACTCTGCCGCCCAGCCCCTTGGAGCGCATGCGGAAGGGAAAGTGCTGCGGCGCGCCGAGAAATTCGAATTCCACGCCCGCGCGGGCGAGATCGGATAAGAGCTCCATCGGGCGGCGCGTCATCTGCGGCGAAGCGTGCAGTTCGAAGGTCCCGCCGCTGCATGCGAGGACCGCGGTGAGAAACCGCGCTGCGGTGCCCGCGCTCCCGACATACACGTTTGCCGCGTTTGGAACGCGCACGCCGTGCACCGCGATCCCATACGGCGTGCGGGCAGTCTCCGCGCCGAGCGCCGCGAGCGCGCCGAGCAGGTCGCGCGTGTCGTCCGCGATCTCCCCGCAGATCAGGCGCACGTCCCGCGCGGAAAAGGCGGAAAGGATCAGCGCGCGGTTCAGAATGCTCTTGGAAGCGGGAACTTCGACTTCGATCTGCCGCCGTTTCAGCGGTTTTACGCGGTAAATTTCCATAAAAAAAGTATACTTGATTCCGAGAAGGTTGTCAACCGATTCGCGCGCAACGCCCATGTATAAAATCATCCGTAAAAAGAGAAAAAACCTCACGCTCAAAGTGGAGAACGACGGCACCGTCGTCGTCCTCGCGCCCCCGCGGGCGTCGATCGCGCAGATCGACCGGTTCGTCGCGCGGAATCTCGGCTGGATCCGCAAAAAACAGGAGGAGATCGCGGCGCTTCCCCGTTTTGAGGACGGCGACGCGATCGAGATCTGCGGAAGGCGGGCGGTCATCCGCAGCGGCGCGCGCGCCATGCTCGACGACGGCGAACTGTATCTTCCCCGAAAGAACCGCACCGAAGCCCTTGCCGCGTTCTTGAAACGCGCCACCTGCATGCGGATGGAGGGGCTGCTTGCGTGCCTCTGCGCGGCGTACGGCTTTTCCTATGCGAAATTGCGCGTGACTTCCGCGCGCAGCAGGTGGGGATCGTGCGGCGCCAACGGGACGATCTCCTTCACCTTCCGCGCGGCGCTGCTTCCCGATGCGCTCGCGGAGTATCTCGCCGTGCACGAGCTCTGCCATACCCGCCACCTCGATCACAGCGCGGCGTTTTGGAATGAGGTGCGGGCCATCCTGCCCGATTATCTGCAACGGCGGCATGCGCTCAAACAGTATCTCTGGGCGATGCGCTGTTTTTGAACGGAATTTTTCCGATGTGCGAAGTACTATGCGTCGCATAATATTTCGCAAACAGCGCCTTTTTGCACATTTTTGCGCCGATTTCGCGTGATTTTTCCCAAAGTGGGTTTACAAATGCGGAGGAATGTATTATAATGGAGCACAGAAAGCCTTGTCGCGTCACGATCTTCACCGAGACCGAGGGCGGAAAGCAGATCTTTTCCGCAAGAGGCGTCTTTTGGGTGCAAGAGGGGATCGGGCGCGCCGAATACGTCATTGAAGGCGACGACGCGTCGCTCACGTTCGGCCGCGAAGCGCTTGAAATGCGGCGGGGCGGCGTCGGGCTTTCTTCCCGCTTTCAAGTCGGAGCGGGCAGTTTTCTCCGTTCGGAATACGGCGGGCAGTTTTTTGAGATCCCCGCCGATTGTATGCAATATTCGGTCCGCCGCACGAATTGCGGGCGCATTTGCGATCTTGTTTACAAATTATCTTTTTCCGATTCCGAAGTTTTTTACAAATTGCGCATTTTTATCGTCATTTCTGAGGTATCATGCAAATAAATTATCTCGGGCACTCCTGCTTTTTGCTTACGACGAAGGCGGGAACGCGGGTCGTCACCGATCCTTACGGCGACATCGGCTATCCGATGCCTTCGCTCTCTGCGGATTTTGTCACGGTGAGCCACGATCACTACGATCACTGCAATGTTGCGGCGGTCGGGGGCGATCCCGTCGTGTACCGCCGCGCGGGGGAGAGCAAGGCGGGCGCCGATCTTGCGATCTCCGCGTTCGCTTCTTTCCACGATGACGCAGCGGGGCGGCTCCGCGGGAGAAATCTCATCTTTTCCTTTACTGCAGACGGCGTGCGCGTCGTGCATCTCGGCGATCTCGGGGAGCCCGACGCGCCGCGCGTGAAAGAGTTTGTGCGGGGTGCGGACGTCCTTCTGATCCCCGTCGGCGGGAGATATACGATCGACGCCGCGCAGGCGGCGCAGTATGTCCGCGCACTGCGGCCGCCCGTCGTCATCCCGATGCACTATAAAACGCCCGATCTCAACATCGGGATCGCGGGGCTCGAGGAATTTCTCGCGTATTTTGCGGGGAAAGAGGGCTATACCGTGCGCAACATGCGCGAATTTATTGCAGGAACCGCCGCGCAGGACGCGGCGACGCAAATTATAACTTTGGAGAGGTGCCAATATGTTGGAGCTGAATGAATCGGGAGAAAAACTCCGCGAATATCTGGAGACGATGCCGCTCTCCACACTGCGCATTCTCGGGAGGAGATACGGCACCGCACAGGCGTGCTCCTCCCATAAGGACGCCCTGATCGACGCGCTCTGCGATATCCTGACGGGCAAGATCGAGCCCTCGCCGCGTTCCAAGCGCGGGGCGCCCGCAAAATCGACGTACGTCGATCCCGAGATCGTTTCGACGTTGGAGCGCTTCCGCAGCGGGCCTGCGGACAGGATGACGGTGGAATCGCCCGTTGCGGCGCGCCCCTCGACCTATGAGAGCAGCGTGAATACGGGGATCCTCGAGATCACTTCTGCGGGCTACGGATTTGTGCGCGCGCGCAACTGCCAGCCCTCGGCCGACGGCG
>CANQKF010000035.1 GCA_947624445.1 uncultured Clostridia bacterium
GATCGCGTCATGGAGAGCCCGTCGAACCATCGCCATAGCAAATGCCCGCGAGATCCTTCGACACGCCGCCTTCGGCGGCGGCTCAGGATGACGCGCAAGGCGCGTCCCCGGGGCGAAAGTCCCCCGCCCGCCCCCTTCAAAAAACGTCCCGCCCCCCGAAAGAGCCACTCCCTTTCCAAATCCTGCCAAATCGCCGCAAAATCCACCCGAAAAGCATTCAAATTATTATAAATTTCGAGGGAAAAGCGAAATTCTTACAAATATGTGAAAATTTTGTGACGAAAAATGCTTGACAAAGCAAACAAAAAAAAATAGAATGGGGCTATGTCCGCAAACGCGGCCGAAAAACCAACAAAAAAGGAGAGAACCATGAAAAAAACAAAGCGCAACAAAGGGTTCACGCTCGTCGAACTCGTCATCGTGATCGCGGTCATTGCGATCCTCGCCGCCGTCCTGATCCCGACGTTCGTGACCGTTGTCGACAACGCCAATAAGTCCGCTGCTTTGCAGGAAGCCACCAACCTCAAGACTGAGATCCTTACTCTTTATGAAGGCAACTTTGATGAATACTGCAAGGATTTTACTGAGAAGAAACGTGGTACATCTGTTACCACAATAGCCTCCAATACTACTTTGATAATTAAGGACATGGATGGATATAACGAGACGAGCCCGTCGAGCACCTTTGGTGATTTCATTCACTTTGAAGCGGGGAAAATTGAAATTAAATATGAAAGTAATAAGGGATCAATCAATTTTACTTCCGATAAAGGTGTTAATGTTACAATTAAGGCAGATACGGTTTTAACGGGCAAAGATGCAACGCCTGTCAGCTCCGCTGGCTAATGCCCTTGATCTTATCGCAAAACTGAAATAAACGACCACATCCCCCGACCGAATCCCTCGTTCGGGGGCCTTTTTTTTGCTTTTTTTTGCCCTTTTGCCCCCCGCAAGCCCTACCCCTTTTTTTTGGGGGGGGGGAGTACCAAACTGTCATTTCGAGCGGAGCGAAGCGCAGTCGCCCCAACCGAGGCTTCTATTGTTATACTAAGGTTGGCACGAGCCGCAGGCGAAGTAGTAATCTCAAAATAAGGTAGAGATGTCTCCACTTCGGCTACGCCTTCGGTCGACATGACAATTTAGAGATGTCATTTCGATAGAACTGTCATTTCGAGCGGAGCGCAGCGAAGTCGAGAAATCTAATGGGGTGAACCCCTTGGTTCCCCCCAGTGGGGGTCGGCCTTGGGGGTTTCCCGTCATCCTGAACGAATGTGAAGGATCCCGAAGTACGAAGTCCGCTTTCCAACATCGGCCAACGGGATTCTTCGGGGGCTGCGCCCCCTCTGAATGACATGTAGGAAGGGCGGGCGGTTTTGAATGCGCCCGCGCGAGGGGACAGGCATTCCCCCCACCACCGCTGCGCGGAGCCTCCCCCCAGTAGGGGTAGGGCTTGGGCGCCGTCACCGTTAAACTGCGGAGAAGCAAGCAAGACAAGGAGAACGAGCATTTCCGCAGGGAGCGTACTAAAATGTACGTGACCAAGGAAAGCACAGTTCGACGTAGTATTGCGCCGCTTATCCGCAGTTCGCCATTACGAAGTCCAGAAAAAAAAGCACCCACGGGGGTGCCTTTTTTCATATCTTCGAATAGCCGTAGGAATTGATGAGGGCGTCGATCTTCACGCCGCTCTGGCAGAGCGGGCACTCGCCCGGGCGGTAGGAGGCGTATGCCGTGAGGTCCTCGGTGCCGATGATGCGCTTCACGGGCACGCCCGGGATCTCGAAATTTCCGCCGAACACCGTCGCGAGGCCGACGGGGTCGCCGTCGTAGTAGCGGATGCCGCGGATGGCGCCCATGGCGGTGATGCCCGTCGTCGCGGTGGCGGCGAGGATGAGCACGTGGCGGTTTTTCACATAGGGGACGAGGTTATCGCGCAGGATGAGCTTTTCATCGGCCGTGAATTCGGGCGAGATGACGGCGATCTCCTGGTTCATGTTGATCCCGGGGCCCGCGGTGAACTCCTCGGCGATGAACGCGCCGACCATCTTCATGCGCTCGAGGGTGATGATGGTATCGACGGTGACGTCGCGGAAGCTCTCCGCAAAGAGCTTTGCGCAGGCGCGGGCGCGGCTCGTCTCGGTTTTGAGGCGGGTCATGTCGATGCAGTAATTGACATGGGAATGCTGCGTGACGAAGTGGCCGGGGATCACGCGGATGCTCACCATGCGGTTGCGTTTTGCGAACAGTTCATAGGCGTTGGTTTCCATTGGTTCCCTCCGTATAGCAATATTTTAATATAAAACGCCCTGCTTGTAAAGAGCGCAAGGGGAATTTTTTCGGAAAAATTTCGGGATTTTTCGGAAAAGGCGTTTAGAAAGCCGCGTTTTACATTATATGTAAGATGTCAAAAAAATCAACGCAGGTGAACACGTGGACGATCGGAAGGAGAACAAAGCGCAAGAGGACGCACAGCCCGGGGAAGCGGCGGATCGCAAGCAACAAGAGGCGCCGCAGGAGGGGCCGAGCGAGCTCGAATGCGCGCAGGCGGCGGCAGAGGATTTCAAGCGCAAATGGTACGCCGTGACCGCGGAATACGAGAACTACCGCAAACGCACCGCGCGGGACAGCGCCAAGCGCTATGCCGAGGGGCGGGCGGACGTCGTTTCCAAGCTCTTTCCCATCGCGGATAACCTCGAGCGCGCGCTCTCGAGCTGCAAGGAAGAGGGGACGCGCAAGGGATTGGAGATGGTCGTGAAGGCCTTTGAAAAGCTGCTCGAAGAGGAGCGCATCGAAGTCGTCGACCCCGTGGGCGAGCCCTTCGACGCGGAAACGCAGGAGGCGATCATGGCGGTCGAGCCTGCGGAGGGGCTGGAGAGCGGCACCGTGAAAGAGGTCTACCGCAAGGGGTATGTGCAGGACGGCAAGGTGCTGCGTTTCGCGCAAGTTGTCGTCGTGAAGTAGCGCGCGGTGAGGGGAGCGACGCAACGGATTGCCCCCCATCCGTCACGCGCGAGGCTCGTGCCACCCTCCCCCCGCAGGGGGTAGGGCTTCCCCCCTTCGGAGGGGCGCGGGAAAGGAAATTCGCAACCCTGTAAACGTTAAACTGCGGAGAGGCAAGCAGAACAAGGAGCGCGCGGCTTTCCGAAGGGAGTGTACAAGGACGTACATGACCGAGGAAAACGTAAGCGCGACGAAGGAATGCGCCGCCTATCCACAGTTCCCAAATAAAAAACAATCAAGGAGTATATTATGGCAAAGGTTATCGGTATCGATTTAGGCACGACCAATTCGTGCGTGGCAGTGATGGAGGGCGGCGAGCCCGTCGTCATCGCAAACGCGGAGGGTTCGAGAACGACCCCCTCCGTCGTCGCATTCCAGAAGGACGGTTCCCGCGTCGTCGGGCAGGTGGCAAAGCGCCAGGCGGTCGCCAACCCCGATAAGACGGTCATCTCCATCAAGCGGAAGATGGGATCGGATTACAAGGTGAAGATCGACGAGAAGAGCTACTCCCCGCAGGAGATCTCGGCGATGATCCTCTCCAAACTCAAGCAGGACGCCGAGGCCTATCTCGGCGGCAAGGTGACAGACGCCGTCATCACCTGCCCCGCGTACTTCACCGACGCACAGCGCCAGGCGACCAAGGACGCGGGCAAGATCGCGGGGCTCAACGTGCTCCGCATCATCAACGAGCCCACGGCGGCGGCCCTCTCCTATGGGCTCGACAAGGAGAAGGAGAACAGCAAGGTCATGATCTACGACCTCGGCGGCGGTACCTTCGACGTCTCCATTCTGGAAATCTCGGACGGCGTCTTTGAAGTGCTCGCGACCAACGGCAACAACATGCTCGGCGGCGACGACTTCGATAAGCGCCTCATGGACTACATGGTCGGCGAATTCAAGAAGAGCCACGGCGTCGATCTCTCCAAGGATAAGATGGCGATGCAGCGCCTCAAAGAGGCCGCGGAGAAGGCCAAGATCGAGCTCTCGGGCATGAATTCGACCTCCGTCTCCCTGCCCTTCATCTCGATGACCGACGCAGGCCCCGCCCATCTCGAGCTCGAGATCACCCGCCAGAAGTTCGAGGCGCTCATCTCCGACCTCATCGAAAAGACGGCCGAACCCATGCGCCTTGCGATGAAGGACGCGGGGCTCTCCTACAACGATATCGACAAGGTGATCCTCGTCGGCGGATCGACGCGCGTTCCCGCCGTCGTCGCCAAAGTCAAGGAGCTCACGGGCAAGGAGCCCTTCAAGGGCATCAACCCCGATGAGTGCGTGGCGGTCGGCGCGGCCATCCAGGGCGGCGTTCTGACGGGCGAAGTGAAGGACGTGCTCCTTCTCGACGTCATGCCGCTCTCCCTCGGCATCGAGACGCTCGGCGGCGTGTTCACCCGCCTCATCGACAGGAATACGACCATCCCCGTCAAGAAGTCGCAGGTGTTCTCGACGGCTGCCGACAACCAGACGAGCGTGGAGATTCACATTTTGCAGGGCGAGCGCGAATTCTGCCGCGACAACAAGACGATGGGCAGATTCATGCTCACGGGCATCGCGCCCGCGCCCCGCGGCATCCCGCAGATCGAAGTCACGTTCGACGTCGACGCGAACGGCATCGTGCACGTCGAGGCGAAGGACCTCGGCACGGGCAAGTCCACCGATATCACCATCACCTCCTCGACCAATCTCTCCGAGGACGAGATCAACAAGGCGGTGAAGGAAGCCGAGCAGTACGCCGAGGAAGATAAGAAGCGCAAGGCGAAGGTCGACGCGAAGAACAAGCTCGACGGGCTGATCTTCTCGGTCGAGCAGACCATCAAGGATTCCGAGGGCAAGCTCTCCGACGAGGACAAAGCGACGCTGCAATCCGCCGCGGACGAGGCGAAGAAGGCGCTCGAATCCGACGACGAGGCGCAGTACGACGCCGCCTTCGAGGAGCTCTCGAAGAAGATCCAACCCGTGATCGCCAAGCTCTACCAGCAGGCGGGCGGCGCGCAGGGCGGCGATCCGAACGCCGGCGGCGACGAGTTCCATCAGTAACGAGATCCGCGCGGATTGTTGCCACGGACAACAAGCCGCCGCGAGGGGCAAGCGGTGCGTTTCTTGAAATGACCGACCACATCCCCCGCCGTTTTGCCCGTCGACAAAGAAATGACTTATGGCTGATAAGAAAAATTACTATGAGATCCTCGGCGTCAAGAAGGACGCGACGGAGGACGAGATCAAGGCGGCTTACAAGAAGCTCGTGAAGCAGTATCACCCCGATCTTCACCCCGGCGATAAGCTCGCCGCGGAGAAGTTCAAGGAGATCAACGAGGCGAACGAGGTCCTTTCGGATAAGCAGAAGCGCGCCGCATACGACTACGAGCAGGAGCACCCCGGCATGGGAGGCCCCGGCGGCATGGGCGGCGGATTT
Organism: uncultured Clostridia bacterium; assembly: GCA_947624445.1. Taxonomy (GTDB): domain Bacteria; phylum Bacillota; class Clostridia; order Christensenellales; family Borkfalkiaceae; genus Gallimonas. Next base: position 5,414 of record CANQKF010000035.1, read on the forward strand.
TCGGGCTTCGGCGGCTTCGAGGACATCTTCGGCTCCATCTTCCAGGGCTTCGGCGGCGGCGCCTCCATGCAGCGCGACACGCGCGGCGAGGACATCGAGCTCAACATGACGCTCTCCTTCATGGACGCCGCCAAGGGCTGCCGCAAAGATATTACTTATATGCGCAACGAGCCCTGCAGGGCGTGCGGGGGCACGGGCGCGAAGGACGGCACCGCCTTCAAGACGTGCGACGCCTGCGGTGGCAAAGGGCAGGTAAAGTTCACGCAGGAGACCATCTTCGGGCGGACGGTCCGCGTCGGCGCATGCAACCGCTGCGGCGGCAGGGGCAAGATCGTCACCGAGAAGTGCCCCGAATGCAAGGGGAAGGGGTACCTCCGCCGCGAGACGACGGTCACCCTCGATATCCCCGCGGGCGCGGACACCAATTCGTATATGAAGCGCCGCGGCTACGGGCAGGCGAGCGCGGAGGGGGGCGAAGCGGGCGACCTCATCGTCGTGTTCCGCGTCGAGCCCCACAAGATCTTCCGCCGCAAGAACATGGATCTCTACGTCGATTTGCCCATCCCGTTCGCGACGGCGGCGCTCGGCGGCAGCGTGAAAGTGCCCGACCTCGACGACGCCTTCGACTACAACATCCCCGAGGGAACGCAGTCGGGCGATACCTTCACCATCCGCGGCAGGGGCATCAAATCGCGGAACGGCACGGGCAATCTGTATCTCACCGTGTTCGTCGAAGTGCCCACGCACCTCACCCGCGAGCAGAAGAAGAAGCTCGCCGAGGCGACGGAGGAATACGATCTGAAGCAGTTCTCCCGCGCCAAGAAATATTCGGATAATCTCTCCGCCCTCTACGGCAAAGACGCCTATAAAAAGTAAGAAACCAAAATAAACGCACCCATGGGTGCGTTTATTTATGCGGCGGCCTGTTTTCCGCGCGGGTCCCGCCCAAAAAATGCGCAACATTTTTGTGCCGAAAATCCTTGACTTGAAACATTCCAATCCTTTATAATAAAGATAGGATCATCGAGAGGAGAGAATCAATGAAAACGGGAGTGTTCGAAGCGGAGATCCTCCGCAGGATCAAGAACATGGACGGTCCGTATGTGGACGTGACCTCGGGGGACGTGCACCGCACCGTCGGCGGCTACCCCGGGCGCAATCACCGCATGCCGATGTGCTGCCAGGCCATGAAGAATTGCATGCGCGGGGACGACAAAGTGCTCTATGCCCCGCCGAGCGGGAAGGGCGCTACGCTGAAAGTCCGCTATTACCGCCTGAACCATTGAGGGTGCAGCCGCCGTTTGCGCGGCTGTTTTCTTTTGTGCGGAGGGCTGCGCCCGCGCTCTTTTTTGCAGGGTCCGTTTTGTGAATTTCCGTCCCGCGGACGAGTTCTGTGCATTTACTTGACAAACGCCCCGCGAGCCCCTATAATGAATCGCATGAAATACATCGAACTCACCGTCCGCACGACTTCGGAAGCGAGCGAGATCGTCGCGGACGTGCTCTGGAACGTTACCGAGGGGGGCGTCGCCGTCTCGGACGTGGCCGACGTCATCGCCCTCCAGACGGGCAAGATGGGCGTCTATTGGGACTACCTCGACGACGGGCTCACCCAGAGGACGGGCGCGCTCGTGAAGGCGTTCCTCGTGCCCGGGGCGGCGGAGAAGATCCCCGGGATCATGCGCGAGATCCGTGCCTGCCGCGACCGTGCGGCGGGCGCCATCGACTTCGGCACCCTCGAGGAGAGCACCCGCGAGATCGACGGCGACGACTGGATCGAGATCTGGAAGCGGCACTTCCGCCCCATTCATTTGGGGGAGATCGTCGTCGTGCCCGCGTGGATCGGATACCGCGAAGCGGCGGGAGAGAAGGTCATCCTCCTCGATTCCAACATGGCGTTCGGCACGGGCGAACACGAGACGACGGCGATGTGCGTGCAGCTCATGCAGGACTACCTCAAAGAGGGCGATACCGTCCTCGACGTCGGCTGCGGGAGCGGGATCCTGGGCATCGCGGCCGCCAAGCTCGGCGCAAAGCGCTGCGACCTCACCGACATCGACCCCGTCGCCGTCGCGAGCGCCAAACATAACGCCCAAAAGAACGGCGTGGAAGCCAAAGTCGTTGTCTCCGAGTGCAACCTCGTCGACGATACGGCCATGAAGGCCGATCTCATTCTCGCAAACATCACGGCGGAAGTCCTCGCCATGCTCGCGCCCGCCATCCCCGCCCACCTCAAGAAGGGGGGGACCGTCATTCTTTCGGGCGTCATCGAGGGGCGCACCGCGCTCGTGAAAGAGGCGTTTTGTGCGGCCGGGCTCTCTCCCGTTCGCGAAGAAAAGCGGGGGGAGTGGTATGCCTTTGTCCTCAAGGAGGGGAGCAATGGCGGCGCCTAAACGATTCTTTATCGACCGCGTGGAAGAGGAAGTTGCGCTCACGGGGGAAGAACTGCGCCACGCCAAAAACGCGCTGCGGTTGGGCACGGGCGACGAAGTGACCCTCCTCGACGGCAGCGGAAAGGAGTTTTCGGCGATCGTCACCCGCGTCGAGCGGACGCGGATGCTCTTGCACGTGACGGGGGAGCGCCCCTCCGACCGCGAACCCAAGCGGGAGATCTGCCTCTTCCTCGGCGCGCTGAAGGGGGACAAGACGGAGCTCGTCGTCCAGAAGGCGGTGGAGCTCGGCGTCTCGCGCGTGTGCGTCTTTTCCTCTCGCTACTGCGCGGCGTATATGAACGAAAACAAGCTCGAGCGGCTCGCCCGCGTCTCCCGCGAGGCGGCGAAGCAGTGCCTCAGGACCTTCGCCCCGCCCGTGGAGTACTTCGAATTTCCCGCGGCGCTCGCGGCGGCGAAGGCCTACGATACAAAGCTCTTCGCGTGCGAATTTTTGCAGGAAAGCGAGGGGACGCTATCGAAAATCGAGGGTTCCTGCGCCGTCATGGTGGGCAGCGAAGGGGGATTTTGCGAAGAAGAATTCGCGCTCGCGCAGGCGGCGGGCTTCCGCGGGATCTCGCTCGGCAAGCGCATCCTCCGCGCCGAGACGGCGGCGATCGCCTGTCTTGCGGTGATCGCGTATGCGGTGGGGGAACTCGGATGAAGGCATGCGTGTTCACCCTCGGGTGCAAGCTCAACGAAGTGGAATCCGCCTCCGTCATGCGGGGGCTCGAACAGCGCGGCTACGAGACGACTTCCGAGCTCGGCCCCGCCGATCTATACCTGCTCAACACCTGCGCGGTCACGGCGGAAGCCGAGAAGAAGAGCCGCCAGGCGGTCGCGCGCATGCGCCGCTATAATCCCGCCGCGCCCGTGTTCGTGTTCGGCTGTGCCGCGGGGCACGACGCCGCGGCGTTCCGCGCGCGGGAGGGGGTGACGTTCGTTGCGGGCGCGATGAAAAAGGACGCCGTGCTCGCCGCCGTCGACGGCGTTCTGCACGGGATCTGCGTGGAGAGCGAGACGGCGTTCTGCGAACTTCCCGCGCCCAAACAGACCAAAACGCGGGCGTATCTTCGCGTGCAGGACGGCTGCAACCGCTTTTGCAGCTATTGCCTCATTCCCTACCTGCGCGGACGGTCCCGTTCGCGGAGCATGGAGAGCGTCCGCCAAGAAGCGGAGGCATGCGGCGCGAAGGAGATCGTGCTCACGGGCGTCGACCTCTCCTCCTACCGCGACGGCGAAAACGGGCTCGGCGAGCTCGTCGCCTCCCTCGCGGGTCTGCCCGCGCGCATCCGCCTCGGCTCTTTGGAGGTGAGTTGCGTCACGGAGGATTTCTTGCGGAAGTTGCGGGCGGCGGGGAACGTCTGCGCGCACTTCCATCTCTCGCTCCAGAGCGGCTCGGACGCCGTGCTCGCCAAGATGAACCGCCGCTACACGCGGGCGCAGTACCTCGAGGCGTGCAGAAAGATCTACGCCGTCTTTCCCGAGGCGTCGATCACGACGGACATCATCGCGGGCTTTCCCACCGAGACGGAGGAGGACTTCCGCGCTTCCCTCTCGATCATCGGCGAGGCGGGCTTTCTGCGGGTCCACGCCTTCCCGTTTTCGGCGCGGGAGGGGACGGCGGCGGCGAAGCTCGACGATCTCCCCGCCGAGGTCAAAAAGGAGCGCGTGCGCATGCTCATCGCCGCGGGGAAACAGAGCGGGCGGGAGTTCGTCGCGCGGTTTTTGGGCACGACGATGACGGCGCTCTTCGAAGCGGACGGGGGGTATACCGAAAATTACATCCGCGTGAGCTGCCCCGAGGGGCGGGAGGGCGCGCTCGAGCGGGTGCGTCTCACAAAGCCGACCGCGCAGGGCGCGGCGTGCGAAATTCTCCGATAAACGAAAAAAGAGGGGGGACATATATGGAAAATATGGAAAGCAGCTGCATTTTTTGCAAGATTGTCGCGGGGGAGATCCCCGCAAGCAAGGTATATGAGGACGACGAGATCCTCATCTTCTCGGATATCCATCCGCTGACGAAGATCCATCTGCTCTGCGTGCCGAAGGAGCACTTCAGGGTGCTCGCGGAAGTCACGCCCAAGCGCGCCGCGCTCCTCGGAAGGACCATGCAGAAGATCGGCAAGATCGCGGAGGATCTCGGGCTCGGCGAGGGATACCGCGTTGTCATCAACCAGGGGGAGAACGCGGGGCAGACGGTGCCGCACCTGCACCTTCATCTGCTCGGCGGCGAGCCGCTCGGCTGGGAAAAGTGACCGCGCGTAATAAACCAAAGCATAACAAATTAAACTGAATAAACCAAGCCAAACAAAAGCAAGCGTTGGAAGCGGGCGGATCTGCATATCGGCCGCGTATAAAACGCGGAGGCGGCGTCAATACTCTCTCCGAAAAGGAGGGACCGATGCGCCGCTTTTTTCATGCCATCCGCCTGATCGCCGTGCTCGCGGGCGCCGCGGCGGCCGTGTTGCTCGCGGTCGCGCTCACCGCGCAGCCTGTCTTTGCGCAGGGCGCCTATTATGAACTCTACCTCGGCACCTCTTCGGGGCAGATCGTCGAAACGTCGCACCCTGCGATCGATAAACTGCGTTATCCCACCGTTGGCGAGAGCGTCCGCTACGAGGGCGACCGCCTTTCGGAGCTCTGCAAGGCCTACCGCGCCGAGGTCGTTTTTACGGAAACGGCGGGGGATGTGGTCAATTATTACCTCTATTCGCCCATGCTCGGGGCGGGCGTATTCTTAAAGGAAGGGTATATCAACCTCCACATCGCGCTCTCGCACGGGCAGACGGCGGCGGGGACGCCCCTCATCTTCGGCGGTTTTTGAAAAAGCGCGTATAAAAAACCGCACCGCGGGCAAGCATCTACATATCTCATTTCGGAGGATGATATGAAAGAAGAAAAGACCAAAAGCAAGAAAAGCATTATCTACTCTGTGATCGTGGGGATCTGCGCGCTCATGCTCATTGCGGCGACCGTACTTACGGTGTACTTCGCGACGCGGAGCACCGATCCCGTCGTCAATCTCCCGCCTGTGGACGATACGCAGGATCCGCCCGTCGATGACACCCAGGATCCGCCCGTGGACGATACGCAGGATCCGCCCGACGACAGCGGCAAGGATGAGCCCTCGGGGGGCGATAATGTCGCCACGTTCTGCAAGCCCATCGAGTATGAGGAGTATAGCGTCGTCTACGACACGATCTACAACAACCGCACGCTCGGCTGGTGGTATCGCCACAAGGCGATCGACTTCGCCGCGGCGGCGGGGACCTCGGTCGTCAGCATGGCGAAAGGGACGGTGGAGACGGTGAGCGTGAGCAAGGAGCTTGGCAATCTCGTCGTCATCGACCACGGCAACGGGCTCAAATCCTACTACCGCTTCATCGAGCCCACCGATACCCTCAAGGAGGGCGCGAGCGTGGAGATGGGGCAGAAGATCGGCACGGTCGCCGAAAGCTACGGCTCGGAGGCGGCGGACGGCACGCATCTGCACCTCGAGATGGAGTTGAAGGGCGATTTCGTGGACCCCGTGGACTATCTTGAACCCGTCCTCGAGGAAAAGTAACGGCATTTTTGCGCGGCGGGGCGCGAAGATCGGTACGCGGAAAAGCGGACTTGATTGTGACGCACTCGCGCGGCGAAAAGCGGCATGATGCGGTGGCCGAAAAAGGTAAAACCGACAGAAAAATCAAGCGCGCACAGGCAGCCCATGCGCCGCGCTGAGGACACGCGTCATTCAGAGGGGGCGTAGCCCCCGAAGAATCCCGATGGTCGATGTTGGAAAACGTTCCGCGACCCAAGCCCCACCCCTCGAGGGGTGGGCAA
>CANQKF010000036.1 GCA_947624445.1 uncultured Clostridia bacterium
GGGCAATCTTCGCTATGAATATTTTCTGCCGATGGACGATCCCGAAACGGTGCTGCTCATCGACGCTTGGGAGAACGAAGAAGCCCTTGACTTCCACCACAAAAGCCCCATGATGTCCGAAATCGCCGCTCTTCGGGAGAAGTATCACCTCAGAATGCGGGTGCAGAAATTCAGCGAGGAAAAGTAGGATGAAGCGCATCAAACGGGCCATCTTTTTGGGGATGAGCTGTATTCTGTTTCTGCTCGCCGCCTGCGGCGGGCCGACCTTGCCGCAGGGCGTGAAGGAACCGCCGCGCGGGCAAGAGGTTCCGAACGAACAAGAGCTCCCGGACGGGAAGGAGGACAAAATGACGGACGTAATTTTTTTGCAAATCGGCAGCCATAAAATTTCCGTAAAACTCGAAAAGAATTCGGCGGTCACCGCGCTCGTCGACCTGCTGAAAGCGGGCGATATTTCCTTCACCGCGCACGGCTACGGCGGCTTTGAAAAGGTGGGGGCGTTGGGGCACGCTCTTCCCCGCGAGGATCGGCAGATGACGACAAAGGCGGGGGATGTCATGCTTTATTCGGGCGATCAGATCGTTCTGTTCTACGGCAGCAATTCGTGGAGCTACACAAAACTCGGCGAAATGCAGAACGTTTCCACTGCGGAAATATGCGCCATACTTACCGCGTCCGACCCCGTTGCGGTGACGATCGGGCTGCAATAAATTCACAATAACATTTCAGGAGAATAATCATGAAGAAAAAAGTTTTGGTCATCTCGTCGAGTTTCAGAACGAAGGGCAATTCGGCACGGCTTGCCGAGGAATTTGCGCGGGGCGCGAGAGATGGGGGGAACGACGTCGAACTCATCTCCCTGCACGACAAAAAGATCGCCTTCTGCCGCGGGTGCCTTGCCTGCCAGACCACGAACAAGTGCGCTCTTTCCGATGATGCCGACGCGATCCGCGAGAAAATGCTCCGCGCCGACGTTGTCGTCTTTGCTACGCCCGTTTACTACTACGGGATCAGCGGGCAGCTCAAAACCCTGCTCGACCGCTGCAATCCGCTCTACCGCTCGGACTATCGATTCCGCGATACATATCTGCTCTTTACGGCGGCGGAGGAGGATGAGGACGTCGCAAAGCGGGTTCTGGGCAATTTTGACGGCTGGGTCGTTTGCTATGAAAAGGCGCACCTTGCGGGCTATGTGTTTTGCGGCGGCGTGACGGGCGTCGGCGCCATCGAAGGCAACAAAAAGCTCGAAGAAGCCTATCATATGGGCGCATCCGTGTGATTTTTACATCGCAGGCGGCATTGATCGGGCGCAGCATAGAGTGAGAAAAAACATATTATTAGATAAAAAAATACGCAATATTGTGAAAAAGTTTCGTGCCCGCGCGTCTTGCGCGGGCACGCGTTTCAACCATCTATGGAGAATTGTGGATTTTTTGGGAAAAACAGTTGCAGTCCGAACGATCTTGTGATATAATTTATACGTAGGAAAATAATTTTCGGGACCCGACCGGAGGAAGTTATGAACAAGAAACTGTGGCATACGATTTTTACTGTACTTGTACTTTGCTTCGTGCTCATTTGCGGCGCAGCGTGCACAAATCTCCCCAATAATACGGCAAAGACGGTTCCCGTCTATGAGGGCATGACCATCTCAAAAACGGAATCCGCCGCCATCGCGTCGCTCAAAAAGGAAGATGACGACGATGATGACGACGATGATGACGACGACGATGACGATGATGATGACGACGACGATCATTATCACGGGGATTGGCACGGAAAGGATGATAAGATCGATCCCGACGATCCCTTCAACGGAAACGAGGACGCATCGGAGAATGTGCCCACGACGCCGTCTGAACCCATCGAGGAGGTGGTAGAGAGCACGCTCGAAGTCGTGGGCGGGGGAAAAGAGATCTACTATGCCGAGCTCAGCCAGGAGATCTATATCACCGTTCATCTCAAGAATCCCGATAGTTTCGAGATCGTTTCCTTCACGCTCAACGGCGTAAAGTATTCCAACTACATGTTTGAATACGGTTCCGACATGGAGAATCTCATTCTCAAGGTCAACGTGGGCGATCGGTCGGGCGTTGTCGAGTTTACCATCGACGCGATCAAATATATCGACGGGACCGAAATCAAAGACGTACAGATTGGCGGCGACAAGACGGTGCGCGCCGGTGTACATGTGCCCGACCAAGTGACGGCTGCCGTCACGGAAACGATCGGGTTCAACGATACGCAACTTTCCGTCGATATCCGCGACGACGACGGGCTCGTCGCTTTCAGCAGCGGAGCCCTGAAAGCCGTCCTCTACGACGGCGAGACAATCATCGGGGAAAAAGACCTTTCGGTCGGGCAAAACGACGTCACGTTCGACGGGCTCACGACAGGTACGCTCTACCAATACGCCATCGTCGGTTATTACGACGATTTCGTCACGGGATTCGGCATGAATGTGCTCGCCAAGAAAGCATTCTACACCGAATCCATCGTGCTTTTCGATCAGGTGCAAGTCACCAAGACGGGGATCGGTTTCTCCCTGTGGTGGCACGACGGAACGCCCGTGACTTCGCTTGATTCGCTCACGCTCTACCGCGCGGGGAAGGTCGAACGCGAACTTCAGCCGACCGACCTCGCCGTCGACGGGTTGCGCTCCGATACCGATTATACGCTTGTCGGCGTCTATACTAACCGCGGCGCGTCGGAAGAGATCTCGCTCGGATTCCATACATATGCGTTGGCCGTGCCCACCGTCACGGCTTCGGTCGAGGCGGGCAAGACGGATGCCGCGATCGAGCTGACGACCGATGACCCCGACGGCATTTTCCGGGTGAAAGAAATGCTGCTTCTCCACGGTGCGGATGCGCCCCGCGTTCTGGAGAACGATGCGGCGTCGGTCGGCGATCTTCTTTCCGATAATGAATATACCCTCCGCTGCGTCTATACCTACGACCTCAACGATGGCAGCGGTGCGCAGGAAGCGACGGTGGAGACCCAATTCCGTACGCTTGCCAAGCAGGCGCCGAAGGTCGTCACGGCGGAACACGGCGAGGTGACGCACGAAGGGTTTGCGTTTACGTTTGCTTTCGAAGATCCCGATCAAACGGGACGTCTCACCGCGCTCGAACTCCTTCACGGGGACGACGCGCCGCGGGCGCTTCCGCTCGATGCTACCTCCGTCGATGGGTTGCTTGCCGATAATCGCTATACCGTCCGCGCCACCTACACCTACGATCTTCGCGACGGTTCGGAACCCAAAACGCTTGTTCGGGAGATCGCCGTAAAAACGGCGGCATGGACCAGACCCGAGGTCTCGTTGGGCGCGATCGCCGTCGAGACCGAGCGCATGACGTTCGAATTCAGCGAGACAGACCCCGACGAGAGGGGAGAGGTCGTCAAGACCGAGCTCCTTCTGGAGGGCGAGGTGCTCTTTGAAAAGGACGGCAGCGTGCAGGGATTCGACGGCCTTACGGCATATACCGAATATACTCTTCGCGTGACGTATATCTACGATCTCGGGGACGGAAGCGGCCCCCAGACGGTCACCCGCGAGAAAACGTTCCACACCGTGCCGATCTTCTCCGCAGTCGAGACGACGTGCGCCAACACCCGCCCCGTCGCGCTCGAAGAGAGCCTCACGATCAGCCTCAAAGTCAATAACCCCTCCGGGATCGAGATCCGGAAAGGCAAGGTCAACGGCGCATGGTACGAAGTCATGCCCAATGCGGATCCCTCGATCGTTCGGATCAATATTCCCATCAACGGACAATTCGAAGGCGGTGAAACGGATTTCCTCGTCGAGGAATTGCAGGGCATCCTGAACGGCGAAACGTTTACCTTCCGCCTCGGAGCCAACAATGCGCTCACCTACTTCGTTCACGGCTTCATCACGGCGGATTCCATGCGCATCGTAGATATCGACGGCTACGAGCGCGAACTCGCCTACCGCGACGACAGCTACCTCCTCTTGACCTTCGATAACAGCACGGGCTACGATATCCTCCGTCTCTATTTTAATTGCATCTATCTCTACAATTCTTCCTGGAGCAGCTGGGATAGCTCTTTCTATCAATCCTCTTCGGATATCGAATTGGGGCAAGATCAATTTATCCAATTCGACAGCAACCATGTCCTCGTGCCCCTCGGGAATTTCCCGGAGAATTGCGTCCACTTCACACTCAGGCAATTCTACTACTCCTTCGATTACACGCCTTGGGGAGGCAAGGAGGGCGAGATCAAGGAGGCCGTGCCTACCCTTCCGCTCGAGGCGCACATCTACCGCCTCGACGGCACAAACGGCACGGAAGCCGAGGTCGTTAAAGTCACCCGCGTGGAAGACCTCAAGAACATGAACGGCAACAAGATCTACAGCCTGCAAAACGATCTCGATCTCGCGGGGTATAACTTCTTCCGCGCGAGCTCGGAATCCGATGCGAACGATCATATCATTGCACCGTTCATGGGCATTTTCGAAGGGAACAACTTCACGCTCAAGAATCTCAAACTCGTCACGACGTTCAAGAATTTCGACGTCAATGCCGGTTTGTTCAATACGGCGACGGGCATCATCCGCAACCTCAACGTTGTGGTGGACGTCGATGTCACCATGCAGAGCGGCAACTTCAACTTCGGCGGCATCGCGACCAATGCGGCAGATCTCGTCTTGCAGAATGTCAAGGTCTCGGGGAACATATCCGTCTCGATCGATCCCGATTACACCGCCAGGGTCGGCGGCCTCGTCGGCACGCTCAACGGGCAGAAGAACAAGATCATCGACTGCACCAACGAGGCCCGCATCTCTGTGAAAGTCGCAACGAACAACTATCAATACGGTTCTGTCGGCGGGTTGGTCGGCACACAGGAAAGCGGAGATGGCTATTTCGAGATCACGCAGTCGCGCAACCTCGCCGCGCTTGAAGCGGGCGACTTCTATGTCGGCGGATTGGTCGGGGATGCAAAGGCGCGCGAATTTATCATCCGCGACAGCTACAATGCGGGCAAGATCACCGCGCTCGGCTATCGCATCGGCGGATTCCTCGGCCGCTATGAAAATTATTACGGCTCCGACCGCGAAGCGCTCACCATTACGAACTCCTACAATATCGGGGAGATCGGAACTTCGGGCGGCGAGTTCGTCGGAGAAGAGAACGGCTCTTCCAAGATCCGCATCAAGAACAGCTATTTCGTGACGACGGGCGCACCCAAGGAGCTCGTCGGATCCATGAACTATTGGAGCGAAAATTCCTATACGGCGACGGATTGCTACTATATGGCTTCGTCGGCGCTTTCCTCCGCGCGCGGGTTGCAGCGTAAGATGTCCGTTTCCGAGCTTCTCGAGGCAGTCCGCTCCGTTTGGGACGGCAACGTGTGGAACTTCGAGGTCCTCGCCAAGGGCCATCCCACGCTCAAACACTACGTTGCGCCCGAGCAGCAGTCGGTATGGGAAGAACTTCCCACCTATCGCTTCATGTTTGAGACGGGGGATGCACCCGCTGTCCCGACCGTCACGGCGCCGTTCCTCAAAGAGCTTCCCATTCCCGTGTGGGATATGCACTACTTTGCTGGTTGGTATGCGAATGAGTCGTGCAAGGGCAGCCCGGTCACTGCGCCGGTCTTTGCGAAGGAGGATATGACCTTCTACGCCAAGTGGGTGGATTACAGCGAGCAGACCGAGGGTCTCGAGATCACCGATGGAGTGATCACGGGGATCGGCGATTGCAAGGCTTCTGTTCTCGAGCTTCATCTGCCCGTTGCGCCACATGCCTTCCGAGATAATCAGACGATCACGGAAGTACACCTCTATGCGAACGTGGGTGAAGGCGCCTTTGAGGGCTGCGACAAGCTCGTCAAGGTCTACACCCACGAAGGATGCGTCGAGCTTGGAGAAAGCGCATTTGCTAATTGCGACAGCCTTACGACGTTTGAGAGCGCCGATGGTTTTGTCTCCATCGGAAGATGCGCATTCCAGAACTGCACCATGCTTTCCGACATCGTCTTTGCAGATACCATCACCGAGATCGGAGATCACGCATTCCAGAATTGCTATGCGCTCACGCGCATCGAACTGCCTATCGGGCTCACAGTTCTCAGCGACAGCGTCTTTGAGAGCTGTTCGGGGCTTATCCAAGTCGTATTTCCCGAAAATCTTAAGATAATCGGGGGATACGCCTTTGGATGGTGTCCTTCTCTCACGATCATCGAGCTTCCCACCACGGTCGAGCGCATCGAATGGTGTGCGTTCTATGATTGTCGTTCGCTGAAGAGTATCAATATTCCCAAGAGCTGCGGCTATATCGGATCGAATGCTTTCAGTTCTTGCAATCAATTGACTATTTTCTGTGAAGTAGCTTCCAAGCCCTCCAGCTGGCCCGACGATTGGAACACGAGCGGTTGCCGCGTCGTTTGGGGTGTGAATTTCGGCACAAAGACCTTTACGTTCGAAACGGGCGACTCCTCCGTCACGGCGGAACCCGTTGAGGCCAAGTGGCTCTCCGAATTCCCCGCAGTCGCGCGCAAGGGATTCTTCCTCGAGGGATGGTATACCGATGCGGCACGCACGAAGAGAGCATCTCTCCCCTACTACGGCGAGCAGGGCACGACGCTCTACGCCAAGTGGATGGATATCTCCGCGCAGACCGAAGGGCTTCAGATCGAGTGGCTTGAGGCCGGCGAATCCATTTTGGTGTCCGGCTATTACATCACGGGCATGGGCACCGCGGATGCGACGGAACTTGTCATTGCGCTCCCCGTGGCATACGGAGCTCTCCAAGATAACGATGTCATCACCAAGGTCACGATCCTTTCGAGTGCGGGCTATCTCGGAGGGTCAGCGTTCTACGATTGCGACCGTTTGCAGACGGTCATCATCGAGGACGGCATCGACCTCAGCGCAAGCGGCATTTTCCAGAGTTGCAATTCTCTGCAGACGGTGAAAATCGGGAAGACGGCAGGGAAACTCGGCGATGAAATCTTCTATGGTTGCGAGCGTCTTGCAAACGTCACGCTCGGAAGCGGCATCACGGAGATCGGCTACGGCGCATTCGAATCTTGCTATGTTTTGACGTCGATCGAGATCCCCGATACCGTGACGGTGATTGACGACAGCGCATTCTCTTCCTGCAAACTCACCGGGTTGGTGCTTCCAGAGCATCTCACCTATATTGGCAGCAATGCATTTAATAATTGCTCGATTACCGCTGTTCTCATTCCGGGGAGCGTTACAGAGATCGGCAACTATGCCTTCCAAAGCTGCTATTCTCTTCGGGTCGTCTCCATTCCCGCCTCCGTCATCAAGGTTGGCGAGTATGCTTTCAGCTATCTCAGTTCGGAGGCCGTTATCTACTGCGAGGTGGAGGAAGAACCCACCACATGGGCGTATAATTGGAAAACCGAAGAATCCAAGGTCGTTTGGGGCAATCGGTTTGCGCCGCTCACGTTCACATTCCACTCCAAGGATGAGACGTGGAAAGAGGAGAACTGCGCCTATGTAGAACTTCCTTCGTATGAGCTCACGGATGATTGGGCATTCGGCGGTTGGTACACAACGCCCGACTATACGGGGAACGCGCTGCGTAGCGGGGCTTACTTTGGCGAGCAGGGAACCGAGCTCTACGCGAAGTGGATCGACATCTCCAAGCAGTCGAAGGGCCTCAAAATCGAGTGGAGAAATGATTTCAGTGAGTTCGGCTACTACATCACAGGCATGGGCGAGTGCACGGACAGCGTGCTCCACATTTGCTTGCCCGTCATAAACAATGCTTTCCAATACAATGACCAAATTACCGAGCTTTGGATCCATTCCGGAGTCCCCTATATCGGAAGCTATGCGTTCGACAGCTGTTCGAATTTGAACCATGCATTCATCGGAAAAGGCATCGGGTATATTGGTTATTGTGCCATCAATGTGCAACATGTCTATTGTGCAGAAAGCGAGCAGCCGAGTGCATGGGATGTTGGTTGGTTTGGTTGGCACGATATCACTTACGGCGTCGATCTTTCGGAAAAGACCTTCACGCTCTATTCCAAGGGCCAAACGAAAACTGTGACGACCGGTGCGATCACTTCGATTCCCAAGTATGAGATCACCGATAATCTTGTATTTGCAGGTTGGTATACGACGGAAGATTATCAAAATGGCACAAGGGTAGCAGCGCCTTATTTCGGAGAACAGGGAACGAAGTTGTATGCGAAGTGGATCGACATCTCCAAACAGTCGAAAGGGCTTCAGATCGAGTGGTGCAACTATGGCACCAACACCGGCTATTGCATCACAGGTATGGGCACATGCGAAGATACCGTATTGCATATTTACATGTCGGTTGCGGACGGAGCATTCCAAGGCAACGACCAGATCACCGAAGTTTGGATCCATTCCGACGTGCTTTATGTCGGAAGTGAAGCATTTAGCTGTTCGAATCTGAAATATGCCTTCATCAAGCAGGGTGTAGGTTTCATTGCGCGGTCGAGTTTTTATGAGCACGAGTATTATTCAGTTTTTAATCCGTATATCTTTTGCGAGGAGCGCGAGGCACCGAGCGATTGGGAGCTCGATTGGAATTATTCGGATCATGTGATATTTGGGGTCGATCTCTCCGAAAAGACGTTTACTTTCCACTCCAAGGACGAAACGTGGACAAAAACGGCAAGCTATACGCTTCTCCCTATATATCCGATAACGGATGATTTGGTGTTTGGTGGTTGGTACACGGAACCTCATGATTTTGCGGTCGGTATCCCCCTTGTGAGCGAGACTGGCGAGGTGTTGTATTTTGGCGATTACGGAACCGAGCTCTATGCCAAGTGGATCGACATCTCCAAGCAGTCGAAGGGCCTTACCTTGCAATGGATCGAGCCTTCTATGCCGGGAGGATACGGTGGTGCGATTGTTGAATCCGGTTATTACATTGTCGACATGGGTGAGTGCACGGACAGTGTGCTCCACATATGCTTGCCGGTCGTAGAATATGCCTTCCAGGGTAACGACCAGATTACCGAGGTTTGGATCCATGATACGGTCAATTATATTGGGAATTATGCGTTCGACAACTGCACGAATTTGAACTATGCATTCATCGAAAAAGGCGTCGATTATATTGGCTATCATGGCATTGGTGCAAAAAATATTTATTGTGCAGAGCGTGAGAAACCGAGTGCATGGGATGGCGGTTGGCATCTCTGGTACTTTGTCTCTTACGGTGTCGATTTCTCCATGAAGACGTTCACATTCGATACGATGGGTAGCGATCCCATGGATCCTGTGGAGGCGATTTGCCTCTATTCCCCCGAAGAGCCGACTTGGGAAGGACATCTTTTCTGCGGATGGTATACCAAAGAAGGAACACTCATCGCGAGTTCTCATTATCCTCCGAATTATTACTTTGGCGAACAGGGAACCGAACTCTACGCAAAATGGATCGATATCTCCAAGCAGTCGAAGGGCCTCAAAATCGAGTGGACAGAGTATTGGATTTTTGATCATCAATCAGGTTATTGTATTACAGGCATGGGTGAGTGCACGGATTCCGTGTTGCATATCTACCTGCCTGTTGTAGGCCATGCTTTCCGAAGCAATGAGCAGATCACTGAAGTATGGTTCCATTCAGGCGTCTCCTTTGTCGGGGACTATGCGTTTGATAGTTGTTCGAATTTGAACTATGCATTCATCGGAAAAGGCATCGGATATATTGGTTATTGTGCCATCAATGCGCAAGTCTACTGCACGGAGAGCGAACAGCCGAGCACATGGGATGGCTACTGGAACAGTTGGAATTCTAATGTCACTTACGGCGTCGATCTTTCGGAAAAGACCTTCACCTTCCACTCCAAAGATGACACCTGGAAAGTAGAGAACAATGTCTACGTGGAGCTTCCTACGTATGAGCTGACGGAAGATTGGGCATTCGGCGGTTGGTACACGACGCCCGATTATTCGGGAGAAGCGATTTATGATTCTTTCTACTTTGGCGAACAGGGTCTTGAGCTCTATGCGAAGTGGATCGACATCTCCAAGCAGACCAAAGGGCTTGAGATCACCAATGGGGTGATCACAGGCATGGGCGATTGCAAGGAAACCATGCTCACCCTTGCATTGCCTGTTGCGGCTTACGCTTTCTCAAACAAAGAGATCATTTCCGTTACTTGCCTCGATGGCGTGACGTATATCGGAAACGGCGCGTTTGAAAACTGCAAAATGCTCATGTCTGTGTCGTTCCCGAGCAGTCTCCTCAGAATAAACTACTCTGCTTTCTATTCCTGTGAATCGCTCCAACAGGTAGTATTCTCGGGAGAATCGCAATTAGAGACGATCGAAAGCTCGGCGTTTAGCTACTGCTATAAGTTATCCGAATGTGAACTCCCGGCTTCGGTGAAAACGATCGGCGATTACGCATTTTACGGGACGGCAATGAAGCAGGTCAAACTTTTTGCGGGCGTCATGCAAATCGGGCAAGAGGCATTCGGAGGCGATTTGGAGCGCATTGATGTGCAGGCGGAAAATCCCAATTATAGCAGCGTCGATGGCGTTCTCTACAACAAGGAGCAGACGAGTCTGTTGATTGTGCCTGGTCGGCTCTCGGGCAAGATCCACATTCCCGACGCCTTGGCCACGATCCCCAACTATGCCTTCTCCGGCCGTTCTCAAATCACGGAGGTCATCTTCGGCGCAGAGAGCAAGCTCCGTTCGATCGGCCAGCAGGCGTTCCAATATGATTCCGGGCTCTCGTTTATCGCGCTGCCCGAGGGGCTCAACTCCATCGGGGCGGAGGCATTCTACGCCACGTATTCGGTCGTCTTTGTTCCCGCCGGCGTGGTCATGATCGGCTCCGATGCCTTCGGCTACTGCACAAAGGTCTACTGCGCGGCGTCTGAAGCGCAGAGCAAGTGGATGAAGGATTGGGATCGGAATACGACTGTCGTCTGGAATGCAGATCTCTCCCCCAAGACCTATACCTTTGTCACCGATTGCGAACTCACATTCGATTCCGTCGAAGGGTATGGGATCTCTATGGATGAGGCGCATATGGAGGAATGTGAAAGCCGCCCCGGTTATACCTTTATGGGCTGGTATGCCGATGCGGAACACAGCCGGTTGATCTTTCGGCGCTGGGAGAGCTCGGAAAATTATTACGGTGAATACGGAACAACGCTATACGGTTGGTGGGTCTCCAATTAACAGGACCTCGTGGCGCGGAGCCCGACTTTGTTGACCGCGTATAGCAAGGCCAAAAACAAGACCGTCCCCGAAGATTTCAACGGGGGCGGTTTTCTTGTGCCGCCTATAGTTTGTGTCTGGACTTCGCAAAGGCGAACTGCGGAGAAACGGCGCATGAAGTAGACCTTTCTAATTTACCATGTCGACCGAAGGCGTAGCCGCAGTGGAGACATCTCTAAACTGTCATGTCGCCCGACGCGCAGCGGCGCACGAAGTAGCGTAGTCGCCCCGCTCTCCGTGTCATTCAGAGGGGGCGCAGCCCCCGAAGAATCCCGATGGTCGCTGTTGGAATTCGGACTTCGTACCTCGGGATCCTTACTTCGCACTTCGTGCTCGTGCCGCGCTTGGTGTACAAATAGAAGCCGCG
>CANQKF010000037.1 GCA_947624445.1 uncultured Clostridia bacterium
ATAGTATCAATCCCATGGAATCAGCTTTACGGAATGAGAAACCGAATCGTTCACGGCTATTCGGGCGTGAATATGCAAGTCGTGTGGGATACAATCAAATGCGATCTGCCGAAGCTTAAAGCCGAGCTTGAAAGGTATATCTGAATATAAGTCGGAAGGAAGTCTCTTGTGGGCTTCCTTTTAGTTTGCACTTGTATTAAGACTTATAGATTACTCTAACTCAAAAATCCGCTCCCAGTTGACGATAACCGTCGCCGGGAGCGGTATAATTATGTCGTAAGTTAAAAAAGAAAGGACGATAGCTATGAAAAAAATTAAAAAATCAAAAGAAAGCAAAAATGTAAAAACGGTTGATGAACCCATCACACGGGAGGAGCAGGAGCAGTATATTAGAGATGTAGTGGCTGCGTTTGACAAGGCGTGGGATAGGCTCATGCTGCTGGGCGACGAAAATGGTTATGTCACCGTAGATGTACCCATGTCCCCCGAGGAAAAGCGTATGCTCGGTATCAATCCGTCGAAAGAAAAATCTTCCGAGCCAATTGACCGATCTGACAGAGATTTCTGTGAAAAACATGAATTCGCCCTGAAGGATATATTGACTTCCACCGAGCTTACCGACCCAAAGGACTCTTTAAATCGCCTCAAAGCCGCAATCTCAGGCGCACAGAATTCGGCAGACAGATTGTCTCGGGAGATTCACGATTTAAAAGAGACGGCAGATAAAAACGGCGGGAAAATCCCGAACATCAACGAAATCGCAAAAACTGTGCTGAAAGAACAGGAGGAGTCAAATATCAAAAAGGGCAAAACTTACGTCATGTCTGATCTTCATGGGTGTTATGACAAGTACATGGAAATGCTTAAAGAAATCGACTTCAGCCCAGAAGACACACTCTATTTCCTCGGCGACGCCATCGACCGCGGGCCTGACGGGATAAAAATCATGCTCGATATAATGGAACGCCCGAACATTCACGCGATACTCGGCAACCATGAGGCTATGGCTCTCGACGCGCTGCCGGTTTTGGAAACCATCAAGGAGATCTATAACGGCAGGGCAAAAGACGGAACACACATCACGGCGGACGACGTATACAAGGTGAATCTCTGGTATGACAACGGCTGCAAACCGACGGCCAGGGCATACATGAAACTGCCAAAATCGGAGAGAAACCGCATTTTTAGGTACATGAAGTCGTTGCCGCTTTACCGTGAGATTGAGGTGAATGGCGAGAAATATGTTCTCGTTCATGGTGCGCTCGGCAACTTCTCGCCGGATAAATCTTTGAAGGATTATTCTCAGCATGATCTTGTCTGGGAGCGGCCTAAGACGAGTACGAAATATTTCAACGACAAGACGGTGATTGTGGGACACTCGCCGACGATTATATCGCTCGATCATTCCGGAAAAATCTATCACGGCGACGGATTTATCGATATCGACTGCGGCTGCGTTTACGGCAGCGTGCTCGGATGCCTTTGCCTTGACACGATGGAAGAATTTTATGTTTAAAAAAGCCGCTCCCGAAGGAACGGCGGAAAGGACATTATATGAAAACAGAAAAACAGGACACGCAGGACTTCTCCCTGCACATCTCAAACGGCATGCTCTACGATGAACTGCACCGATACGCACGAGAATACTCCCTGCCGGTCGAAAAGCTGACAGAGCTTGCTGTGAAAAGGTTGGTAGAGGATATGGAGCTGTTCAGGTCACTCCGAACCGCTCACTTATCCTCAAAATAGGCAAACACCGCCCGCAGGACATTAATCGCCATCTGCTTGCGCTCAAGCGGCTGATCGTCCATGATCTGCTTGAACTGTTCTAAGATGTTCATGTCGGTTTCGGCAACGGAATCCGAGAGCAGATAGTCAACCGTTACGCCGAGGCGTGAGGCAAGCGCGACAAGGGTATCAAGCGACATTCCGCGCTCGCCGCGTTCAATCGCACCCATGTATGTGTCAGAAATATCAACTGCCTCGGCGAGCTGTGCCTGTGTAAGCCTCAAATGAAGCCGCTCCTCGCGTATCCGCTCACCAAGACGAGTGTAGTCAATGGTCATAATTATCACCCATATTATTATAACCGAAAGTGATATGTCAAAAAATTATCTGTAAGGGGTATTGATATTGACAAATAGGGGTTATTATGATATAATTATTTAAATTTCATCACAGTTGCAGAGGAGAATTGTTATGTTTTGCCATAAATGCGGTACGCAGTTAGAAGACGGTCAAATGTTCTGCCACAAGTGCGGAACAAAAATGGTTTATGATGAAGGCACATCTTTAGAGCTGAGTACACCTTCTTCAACCACAGAAAATCCTCCTGACAGCGGCGGCATCCTAAGAAGATGCCCTGCGTGTAAGGCAATAACGGCTTCGCAAAGATTTGCTCCGAATGCGGTGCGGATATGGACGCCCTTAAGGCTGCCACGGAAGCCCAAACGGAAGATCCTAAGCCCGAACATCAGAATGAAGCTCCGGAGGAAGAACCTAAACCCGATTATTCGCGAGATACATATTTCGTTAATGATAACCAATCAGCGGCTTATATACCTCCGAACCACATATATGCTGAAGAGACTGAGCCGGAGATAAGACCCGTCTACAGTGAGCCATATGTGAAACAGGATCCTGCTCCTGCATATTCATCTTATGAATCAAAGGCTTCCGGTTTCAAAGCATGGTGGCAGGATCTTACCGGATTGAAAAAAGCGCTTATCATCATCGGCACTGTCGCAGCTGTTATTCTTGTATTGGCGCTTCTCGGCTCCACTCTGTTTAAAGCCGGATTGATACTCATCGGGCTTGTTTTGGCGATAGGCTTCATTGTCGCAATATTTACCGGTTCAAAGGAAGAAAAGAGCATAGCACGCAGAGCGATAATGGGGATCGTTTCCATTGTGGTCGAGATTGCAATATTCGGCGGGATAATTTTCGCTTTCAATAACGGAACGCTCGACGAAGGTATTATTCTTGATATTATAAAACCTGGATATACGGTGAGAGACTCACATTTTTCACAGTACAGCGACCGTGTAACTATTGAGGAGGCTTTTGACAATTACTTTTCCAACGGAAAATGGAGCACATATAAGTCTGAGGGGTATAAATATGTGGTATTTACCGGCTCGTGTATGTTTGCGGACGAGCCCGCCGATGCAAGAATAGTCTTCAAGATTACAGGTCAGCAATTTAGAGCCGACAGTCTTGAGATTAACGGGGTAGATATGGGCGCGCTGATGCTGGCCTCGTTGCTTGATGACGTTTATGAAGAATACTGATAATAGGAGGAAAGATTATGTTTTGTCCAAAGTGTGGAGCTAATTTAATCGACGGAGCTGAGTTCTGCCAAAAGTGCGGGGCGCAGCTCAAAAAGAAAGAAGAACCCACGCCCGAGCCTGAGCAGGTCTATGTCGGGCCGATGGCGGCGGCAGCGCCGAAGCGCAGTAAAGCCCCTATAATCATAGCGGTGTGCGTGGCGGTCGTTGTTTTGATAGTGACTGTGGCGATTGCGATACCCGCAATTTCTCGCCATAATACCGAAACAAAAATCGAAAACATTTTGACCAACACTAAAGAATGCAGACCTTTTGACAGCGAAATAAGTCAGGAACGCTGGCAGACATTGGACACACCTACTTATGGTGAAATTTTTGACTATGCCTTAACCTTGTTGGATTGGAAAGTAACTGATCCTGCTACAGGTGAACTTACGGTTTCTGGAAAAGTGTATTATTCCCGTCAAGCCATAAATATTTACTTCAATGATCAATCTTCTCTTCCCTACAGAATAGAATGTGACAAAAAGACTTTTACTGACAGCGATGAAATAGGCAAATTCATGCTCGATATGGCCGATGCTTATATGTCGAATAAAGATTTTATTCCTTCAACTTTTCCGGAATTCTGCGGCCGAACTAACGGAGGTATAGCTATTGGCACGGAATACGTTAACAATTATTTTGGCTTCAAGATAACTGTTCCCAAAAATGACAATACAGATTGGCACTTTGAGGAAGATTCAACTATAGAAGACTATGGTAATCCCTCAAAAAAATCTATAGAAGATTTATCTCATCTTGATTATGGCGACGCATTTTCTGATGTGATGGCAAGCGAACACTATACCGGCAACTGTGTACTGGTTAATTTTGTATATTTACGCAACTCAAACGGAATTTTAGATGATTATACTGACGAAGAAATCATCAGAGAATTTATGGGAAATATCAGCGCAAATCTCATTGAAATGGATAACTGTAATGCAAGTACTGATCCTTATAAATATGGGAGACCGCTTACCATTGGCGAAACAGATTATCTGACCATTGAAATCGAATATAACTATTATGATGGGCGCTTTGAAACCGTAAGAGATTATTTTGCTGTAAAAGATGGTATATTATTATTTATTTCCACAGCAGCCGGTTCCGAAGAAGAGCTTGACGAAATAGAGGAAATGATCACGGCACTGTAAACCCTTCAACGGTTTTACATATTTACAATCAGAAAGCGAGGAATTATTATGATTTGTCAAAAATGCGGTGCTGTAGTTGCAGACGGCACACTTATCTGTCCGGAGTGCGGAGGGAGAACAGCTTCTTCGCCGTCGGGAAACAGCGAGGGCGCGCCCAAAATAGGCCGCAGCCTTTCAACCTATGAGATCCAGAATGTTCGCAAGCAAGTGCTGGCGTCACCGTTTGTTCTGGTCGGGCTCGTTGCATATACGCTCTGTCTGCTTCTTTTGCCTTTCGGAATTGCGGCTTTGTCGAACAGTGCGGAATTTGTTGATTCGTTTGGTAGAACAGCACTTATTTTCGCTCAGTCTCTGACTGTCGTAATACCCGGTGTATTTGTTGCAATCGGCCTGTGGAAAATATGCTTGTCAGTCAGAAGCAGTGAACCCGATGAGGCAGATCTTTCAGGAGCACGATTTTTCAGAATAGCAATTATCGCGCAAATCGTTTTTACCGCTCTTGCAGTAATTGTCACCATTGCCGCGTTTGCGTCATCAAATGATGAGTATGACTTTACTCCTATAGTATCGGTATGTATTGCCTTTTTAGATGGAATACTGATATTGGTAAAGCTTCTGTTCAACAAAATTGCCGGCTGGGTGCTCTCGGGCGTAGAGGAATGCGAAGCGGACGAAAACAATCGATATTCTGAAAACACATTTGCCAAAATTCTTGCGTTCGGTCCTGTCGCATCGGCAGCCGGTCTGTCAGAACCGGTCAAAGGGAGTTCCATGTTCTCTATGGCTTGCGGAGTTTTGTTTGCTCTTATCGGATTCATCACATTATTTGTGAATGCCGTTTTCGGAATAGCCTTTATCGCCACCGGCGTTGCTTATTTCTGCTACGGATTTACAGTTATGGGTTACAAAAACGGATTGGCCAAAGCTTACAGCTCTGCACCGGTATACAAAAAGGACAAGCCTGCTACCGGCGGTTACTACAGCCATGACGAAGCTGTTGCAGCGGAGATTGCAAGCACCGTCATCTGCAAAAAGTGCGGTGCAAAAAACGATCTCAACAATATGTTCTGCATGACGTGCGGAGAAAAACTTGAAAGACCTGGGTCTGAAAAGAAACGCTGTCCATATTGCGGAAATGAACTGGTCTCAGACAGTGCTTTCTGCTCAAGCTGCGGTAAAAAACTGTAAGACGAATCTATAAGAAATGATTTAGGAGGGCGGCGCGTCCGCTCTCCTGCTCTTTGTATTTGGAGGTATGTTATGTCAAAAAGAATTATCCCTCCCTGCGCAAAATGCCCGTATAAGCTCGGGCAGGTCACTACGCCGGTAAATCCTTGCACCGCTTGCAAATTGAACGGATATGACGCATATGAGCAGATGAAAAAGATAGCCATAAAAGTCGGAAAGAAAGCAGAATGACAGTGATAAAATATAAAATAAAGCAGCCGCAGGGGCTGCTTTATTAACAAAATTCATTTCTCTTCGTCTATAATATCCATCTTATGTTCATAAAGAACATCGTTCGTTTCATCAAGATTAAAACCCCTTCTCACACAAAACAGAATTGCCGCGTCCCGCGAATTCTTGATATAAAGCTCGCTGCACCCGCCGATGCGGAGCATTCTCTGCATTTCGACCTCTTTGAGCTTTAGACCGAACCCGACAGCGATCAGCTTCTCCCGCGAGGGGTTTCTGTCGCCGTTGAAGATCTGGTGGACATATGATTTCGTCAGCCCTGAGCCTCGTATTACGTCGGCGACGCTGAGATCCTTTTCATAGAGCATCCTATTGAGATATTTAGACAACGTAATATCAAGCATTTTATTCTTATCGCGCTCAAGAAATTCATCAAGGTTTTCAGCCTTATCGAAATCTTCCATGACGGCAGCTGAGATTACATCTTCAAATTTTTGACTCATATCAATCTTCTCCTATATAGATATTATATCATCAGATAAATTGAAAGTCAAGGAGATGGTAAACGTCTGAAATCTTAGAGAAATGCCAAAAATTACAGCGCGTCGGAGATTCCGGTTTTCGCGCCGGAAGAATTCTTTGAGAGGCTCGGGGACGAGCAAAATTATATATCTGAATAAGAGCAAAAGGAAGCCTGCATGGGAGGCTTCTTTTTAAATGTCGTATTACAGAATAATACCCGATTTGTTTCTAAAAGCAGGTATATATGCCATCATTTCTCCTCAAGACTTGCAAAAAGCTTATCAACGCTGTCAAAAACAGGTTGCTCGCCAGAGGCGATTTTTGCCTTCGCTTCGTTTATCTCTGTGCGCAGCTCGTCAATATATTTCTTTGGATAAACCACAACAGGAACGATGTGTATCTCGCCGTCTTTTTCAAAAATCTCAACCTTGTCACCTTCTGTAAGACCCAAGCTCTTAACAATCTCTTTCGGGATGGTGATCTGCGACTTTGTTCTGAATTCTACTATCATGGTAATATCTCTCTGTTAGAAAGTTGGAATTTCTCATTGACAGTGTATCAAATACTTTGAAAAAATGCAATACCCAAAATTGCATCACGATGCAGTCGTGCAAAAAGTACAGGCCTGCCCTTTATGGGCAGACCTGCTTTGCTTTCTGTTAATCTTGCTTTTTTCATAAGCTCGTCGCGGTGCTGCTCCGCCCATTCCTTGACAAGCGCCAGCGCCTTTGACGGCAGGTTGCCCTCAAGCATATTGATCGATTTTATCAGATGATGACATTTTGAAAGAGAGGTGCCGCCTTTGAAAATAATATTCGGGGCAGTTTTTACAAGCTCTTTGAGAAATAAAGTCACATAGTAGTCCTTCTCAATAATAGCTTCTGATATTCCGAGATATTCGGACGCTCGCAATATGACCTGCTCAAACAAACTCTTCTCATTGTGCAGCATAGTATATCGCCTCGCTCTCAACCAAAATTCTGAATGTCTTATCCGGGTAGCTTTTTGAGTAACGCAGGATCTGCTCCTTTGTTATCCCCTCGTCAACGATCAGCTTTTGAAGAATATTCTTTCTTTCATCGTCAAGATAGTCCTCGGGGATATCGTTCATAAGCTCTAAAAACCTGAGAACCTTGCTGTTCTCGTTAGTCACAGTCACCCTTGAACGTCTTAGAATCACGCTTTGATTCCCCACCTTTATATTCCTGCGGTTTGACGGCTCATTGTTTGTGCATACCTCCAGCGTATTAGGCATCTGTGAGGACAGCCCAAAGATATTCAGAGCGGTCTGACCGGAATAAAATCCGTTTACAGAAGTGCCGTTACTGATATACAGCTTTTCGACAACCTTTTGCGGACTAAGAACGCTTGGTCCGAACGGAGTAGTTGTCGGAATATAATACACGCCGCGCCCGAATCTGCAAAGCTCTCCGGTTCCGCAAAGCCTTGCAAGTTCCTTTGCAAGCCACGGCTTGGAATAGTTTTTATAGCTTATTTCCGATGAGAGAATAGGCTCGTTTACCCCGTAGGTTTCAGTCAAATACGTCAACAGGCTCATACATCGCCCTCCTTTTTAATGCGTTGGATATATCTTCTCCTGCTATATTATAATATATTCTACATCAAATGTCAATGATAATATATTTTCTCTTTTTAAAGCCTTAATGTTCTCATCTAATGACATAAAAAAATAGCGAACGCAGGCCTGCCTTTTATGGGCAGACCTGTTTTGCTTTCCTGTAGAACGTCCTCGGCTTCAGGTTCAGCCGCTTCATCGCCTCGACTGCTGTAAGCTCGCCTCTACGCCACTGACCTACTACCACCTCAAGCTCCGGGCAGTCTATAGGTTTGCGACCTTTGTAGATGCCGTTCTCCTTTGCGATGGCTATTCCCTCGCGCTGGCGCTGTAAAATGTATTCCCGCTCCAATTCTGCGACGGCTCCGAAAATCGTAAGCATAAATTTGCCCGTAGGAGTAGTGGTATCAATAGCTTCCTTTTTCGACACAAACTCGACCTTTTTCTTTGTGAGCTGTTCCACCAAGTCCAAGAGGTCTCTTGTATTGCGAGCAAACCTGCTTATGGATTCAACGATGACCGTATCGCCCTCACGGACAAACGACATCATCTTCCTGAGCTGCGGGCGGTCGGTATTCTTGCCGCTCATCTTGTCGATGTAAACCTGATTGACCCCAAGCTCCTTCATCAGCACTTCCTGCCGAGCCGTGTTTTGGTCAACTGTACTGATTCTAATATAACCTATTTTCATAGCTCCTCCTCTCTGCCATTGAGGTGTACCCTAAAGTCACATTCAAAAAGTGTGCCACTGGGGTCGGATTTCGCATTTTGGCATATGACATTTTGCAAGCCGACCCTATTGGCAGTAACATTAAGTGGCGAATAAAAACTCCTCAATCTCATCGAGGGTATATCCGTCCTCGTAAAGCTCCTCGATGTCCTCGGGCATATAGCCGCAGTGACATGCAACACCTTTGAGGTCATCAAAATATTGCTTCTCTGCAGGAGCCATTTTGTCCGAAATTGTTTTCGATGATGATGTCCACCAGTCATCGTCCCAGCCGTGGCGATATGGAAAGCAATAATTATAGTACAACCCGGAATCATTGAACTCTGACCTCGTTCTGTAGCCCGAGCTGTCAATCCTCAGAATCTCACCACTCTCGATTGAAATCTTTTCGCACTTGCCGAAGTTGAGATACAGCTTCTTCAAGCCGGCTTTCAAAATCTCCTCAGTGGAAGCGTAGATATAAAGACCTCTTTCGGGATAGTGGTAGATGCACAAAGGATTGTCACCTTTCACAATATACAGGTTGTCCGCAGAATCCATGACCGTGATGGTCATACTTCCTTGAAGCTGCTCCGCCATATACTTCAGACTATCAAAATCGAGCCGTTTCTTATTCTCGATGAGTTGAACAGCAATGTACGAATCCGTCTTGATGTGAGTGTTCGGAAGATGCTCATTTTCCCTGACCCGCTCATCGTTGTAAATTACCCCATTGTGAGCGAGGGCGAAAGGTGTATCAGCTTTGCCGTAGAACGGGTGGTTGTTGAAGTTCAGCTTCTCTGAGCCTTGAGTGGTCATACGGGTATGACCCATAACTGCATTGACCCCATCAGGGACATTGAACCTCATAAGATGCGCCGGAATAGGTCGCTTGTAAATGCGAAGTTTTCCGTTATGGTTGTAAGCGATGCCGGTGGCGTCAGTACCTCGCACCTCACAGGCAGTGGAAAGCACGTTGAGAATGCGGTTCATCTGTCTCTTGCTGAGTGACCGATTATAATCTAAGACTCCAAATAAACAGCACATTAGACTTCCTCCTCTCCATTAACAGGTTCATTGACGTATATTTGCCGCTCTTTTAGGTACTGAACCAACTCCGGTGATGTGCAGGACTTAGCGAAAGTAGTCCACGAAACATTTTGTATCTCATCATCAGACAGGCAGGTTGCGAGGTCGCAGATTTTATTGACTAACTGCAAAGTTGCGAGCAGGGTATTCAGCTTGAGCGTTCCGCGGAAGATTCTGAACTCAACCGTATTGAAGTTGAGCAGGTTGATGCAAGCGTATCTGCCCCTGTTTGAACCCTTTTTGGCGTGTTCCAACATAACTTTCGGGTTGTCCTTGTAACCGTACCTTGCCGCCCAGCTATCCAACTGCCTCTGTGTTCTGCGGCTGAATTTGAGCAGCTCGTCCCAATGCTTTTCAAAGAAGAAAAGCAAGCGACCGATGCTTGCTTCTTGATCTTCGTTCGTATCTCCGAATGAATCTCTGTTGACATGAATGTGAAGTCCGCAGGTTCCTGCCTGATGAGATATGTAGCCCATGCTCCGAGCTTCTTTCAAGACTTCCGCCCACGGCATTTTGTTCATATGGTAGTCGAGAGTCATTGGGTGGGTGACGATTTCAAAGCCGTCGTGGAGTGACCCGTCGTGTTTGCAATAGATGTGTTCCGCATCGTGATTGCCTACGGACATAACCTGCTCCGCATTGTCATCGCTTTCGCCCGCCTCATCAATCTCCAACTCTACGCCAAAATACCTGCTGCCGTTGCCATAGAAGATTGGATCAGGCTTATAATAGTAGTCCTGAATCCCGCCGTCACGCTCAAAGCGACTGTAACAATCGTAGCAATATGGCTCGTCATCATAGCGGTCGCGGTAGTAGGTGTCGTCAGTGTGAATGACCCTGCCGCAACGGGTGCAGGTGTTATAATGGTCGTCGTAGCAGGCGTTGCAGAGCGGAGTCTCTGAACTTCCTGCGTTGTTTTCGAGCAGGATGGGCTCACCGCAGTGTGAACAGGTTGTGGTGTACTCTCGCATACAGCTGTCGCATAACCAGTATTCCTCTTCGATGAAATGAAGCTGGGACTCTGGGAGTGTCTTCTCGCAGTAACAGCAGACGTGGGTTGTGGTTGATTGGGTTGGTGCTTTTGGTTTCATAGTGTTTTACCTCCTAAAATTGGTCATATTGGCATGGCGCAGATCTCGCCGTTTATGCGGATAAATTCCTCGGGGTGTTTGAACATCTCGGAAAACTTCT
>CANQKF010000038.1 GCA_947624445.1 uncultured Clostridia bacterium
TCACGCCCGCAATACCATTGACGAAGATATACTTCAATACATTCTCCGCTTGGTTCAAACGCGATTGCTCTTGGCGCGCCAAGTGGGACGTAAGTTGAACGGCTTGCGTTCCATTTTTTATGCAAAAAGCGAGGATAACAGCCCTCGCCTTCTTTATACTCCGCTAAATTAGAATTTATACGACTTTTATTTCGATTGCCAATACGCCATACGTTTCAATTTGTTCGGACGTATAAAATGCGTACATATCTGCCGCGTTGGCGGTTTCGTTCTCGGCATATCCGATCGCAGTCTTATCAAAGTTCGAATATAATTCAAAAAAATCTTTATAGCGGGTAAGGTTTATCACAAGACAATTGATTTTTTGATGAGTAATCCGATTCTCAAATTCAATTTTGTCACCGATTTGTATGTTTGCGCGCTTTTCGTCATAAAGGCGCATTTCTATCGTCTTTTTCCCCAAGCGGACAGACTGAAAAGCGGATGGGACTAAATTCATATGATGTGTCATGGTTTTTCTCCGTTAAATTTCTGTTTATCGTACAATCATCAAACCGACACGAAAATCAAGCGGGCGAAAAGCATTTGGAGCGTTGCGGCAGGTCAGAAATCGTAGATCTCGAAGGTGCCGTTGGGCTGCGAATAGGCGTAAAATTCTTCGTCGGTCAACGCGCAAAAGTAGCTGCGGATGACGCGGCACACGCTCCCGTGCGTGACGAGCAAAATATCCTTTTCCGTGCAATTTTTCTTCAATTCATCGAGCAGAGGATAGACGCGCGCCGCGACCTCGAGGTTGGATTCCCCGTGCGGATAGCGCATGGCGAAATTGTAGCGGAAGGCGCGCCCGTCCTCCCGCGCGCAGCTCGTCATCTCGAAGTCGCCGAAGTCCCGCTCTTTCAGGCGGTCGTCGAAGCGGATGGGGATCCGCCCGCCCGCGATGGCCTCCGCCGTCGCCCGCGCCCGCAGCAGGGGGGAGGAGAGCACGAGCCCGAACGCCGTGCCGCCGAGCGCTTCGGCGAGCCGCGCCGCCTCCGCGATCCCGCGCGCCGAGAGGGGGACGTCCGTGCGCCCGCTGAAGATCTTTTTTTCGCTGTTTTCCGTGCTGCAATGCCGCACGACCCAAAGTTTCATGATCTTTGCAAGTTTTCCTTCATTTCTTTGTGGCATTATAGCATGCGCGGGCGAAAAAATCAACTCCCGTGCGGCAACATTTCCCGAGATTTTTTCAAAAGGACGGCCCCAAACAATCGACAAACCTGAAAAGATATGCTATAATTGCTTATCATTCCGAGACCGAAAGGAGCCGATATGGCAAAGAACGAACAATTCGTGAAAGAGATCGCCGATATCGAGGCGGATTTCCCGCAGTGGTATACCGACGTCGTGATCAAGACAAAACTCGTCGACTACGGCCCCGTGAAGGGGACCATGGTCATCCGCCCCTACGGCTACGCGATTTGGGAGATCATCCAGCGCGAGCTCAACGCCCGCTTCGGGCAGATGGGGGTGGAAAACGCGTATTTCCCCATGCTCATTCCCATGTCGTTTTTGACGAAGGAAGCCGAGCACGTCGAGGGCTTTGCGCCCGAAGTCGCCGTCGTCACCCATGCGGGCGGGGCAAAGCTCGAGGAGCCCCTCGTCGTCCGCCCGACGTCCGAGACGATCATCGGCCACATGTACGGCAAGTGGGTGGAGAGCTGGCGGGATCTCCCGCTCCGCCTCAACCAGTGGTGCAACGTCATGCGCTGGGAAAAGACGACCCGCCCCTTCCTGCGCACGAGCGAATTCCTGTGGCAAGAGGGGCATTCCGTCCACGAGACGGCGCAAGCGGCCGAGGAGGAGACCCTCCGCATGCTCGCCTGCTACGCCGAATTCTGCAAGACCGTGCTGTGCATGCCCGTCCTCACGGGCCGCAAGACGGAGAAGGAGAAGTTCGCGGGCGCCGTCGCGACCTACGGCATGGAGGCGATGATGCACGACGGCAAGAGCCTCCAGGCGGGCACCACGCACTACATGGGGCAGAATTTCGCCAAGGCGTTCAACATACAGTTCACGGGCAAGGACGGCGCCCTCGAATACGGCTACACGATGAGCTACGGCGTCTCGACCCGTCTCATCGGCGCCCTCATCATGACGCACGGCGACGCCCGCGGGCTCATTCTGCCGCCCCCCGCCGCGCCCGTGCAGGTCGTCATCGTGCCCATCGCGATGAAGAAAGAGGGGGTGCTCGCGGCATGCAACGCCCTTGCCGACCGCCTCAAAGCCGCGGGATTCCGCGTGAAGCTCGACGACACCGATAATTCCCCCGGCTGGAAGTTCAACGAGTGGGAGATGAAGGGAGTGCCGCTGCGCATCGAGCTCGGCCCGCGCGACATCGAGAACGGCAACTTCACCGTGTTCCGCCGCGATACGCTCGAAAAGTCCGAAGCGCCCCTCGCCGAAGCGGAGAACGTCGTCGGCGGGCTGCTGGGGCAGATCGGCGAAACGCTCTATGCGCGGGCGGAAGCGCGGATGCACGGGCGGATCGTCCCCGCGGCGAACCTCGGGGAACTGCTCGCGGGCGTGGACGGCGGCAACTTCGTGCGCGCGGGCTGGTGCGGCGCGCGCGCCTGCGAAGATCAGGTCAAGACGTTCGCGCAGGCAACGGCGCGCGTTTTGGACGAAAAGAACGATATGCCCGTCTGCGTCTGCTGCGGCAAGAAGGCCGAGCACACCGTGTTCTTTGCAAGAGCCTATTAAAGGGACAAGAGGGAATCGCTATGAAACATACCGACATCAAAGTTGTTTTGTCCGATGCGGGCATGGTGGGTGCCGAGGTCGCCGTGTGCGGCTGGGTGCGCACCTTCCGCGATTCGGCGCAGGTCGCCTTTTTGGAGCTCTCCGACGGGACGAGCTTTTCGCGGCTGCAAGTCGTCATCGATAAGTCCTCGCTCGCCTTCGATCCCGAGTGCACCAAGCTCGGCGCCTCGGTCGCGGTCAAGGGGACGGTCGTCAAGGCCTATAAGGGGGAGGGCAACGAGCTCAACGCGCGCGAGATCCTCCTGCTCGGCAAGTGCCCCGCGGAGTATCCCATCCAGAAGAAGCGCACCACCCTCGATTTCCTGCGGGGGATCCCGCATCTGCGGCTGCGCACGAACACCTTCCAGGCCGTGTTCCGCGTCCGCTCGGCGGCGGCGCAGGCGATCCACCGCTACTTCCACGAGCACGGGTTCTACTACATCAACGCGCCGCTCATCACCGCGAGCGACTGCGAGGGCGCGGGCGAGATGTTCCGCGTGACGACGCAGCCGTGGAACGCGAAATACGCCACCGAGGAAGAATACTTCAAAAACGACTTTTTCGGCGTGAAGGCGGGGCTCTCCGTCTCGGGGCAGCTCGAGGGGGAGGTCGCGGCGTGCGCGCTCGGCAGGATCTACACCTTCGGTCCCTCCTTCCGCGCCGAGAATTCCAATACGACCCGCCACCTCGCCGAGTTCTGGCACGTCGAGCCCGAGGTCGCCTTCGCCGAGCTCCCCGAAGTCATCGAGCTCGCGGAGGATCTCCTCAAATATCTCATCCGCGCGATGCTCGCCGAGTGCGGGCAGGAGATCGACTTCTTCGATCATTTCGTCGAGCACGGATTGCGCGAGAAGCTGGAGCACGTCGCAAATTCGAGCTTCGCCGTCTGCACCTACACCGAGGCGATCTCCATCCTCGAACAGCAGAACGCGCAGTTCAAGTTCCCCGTGCATTGGGGGAGCGATCTGCAATCCGAGCACGAGAAGTATCTCACGGAGGTCGTGTTCCGTCGCCCCGTGTTCGTCACCGACTACCCCAAGGAGATCAAGTCCTTCTACATGAAGCAGAACGCCGACCGAAAGACGGTCGCCGCGACCGACCTTCTGGTCCCCGGCATCGGCGAGATCATCGGCGGGAGCGAAAGAGAGGCGGACCTTGAAAAACTGCGCGCCGCCATGCGTGAGCGCGGGATGGACGAGGCGGCCTACGCCCAG
The DNA here is from genome assembly GCA_947624445.1 of uncultured Clostridia bacterium. Lineage (GTDB taxonomy): Bacteria > Bacillota > Clostridia > Christensenellales > Borkfalkiaceae > Gallimonas. The sequence goes on from CANQKF010000038.1 coordinate 3,993, forward strand.
TATCTCGACCTGCGCAAGTTCGGCAGCGTGCCGCACGGGGGCTTCGGGCTGGGCTTCGAGCGTTTCGTGATGTACTGCACGGGCATCGAGAACATCCGCGACGTCACGCTCTTCCCCCGCAGCGTGAAGAACATCATGTGAAAAGATCTCCGAGCGTCTTGACAAATTCCCACCCCGCCGGTATAATATCGGTGTCAAACAGAAAATTTCCGATAAAAGGAGAGAGCCTCATGAAAGAAACTTTAAGCAAAATTCTGGACGTCATCGGTCAGATCCTCGCCGTCCTTTTGGTGCTCGTGTTCGCGCTGCTCATCATCAACGCGAATTTCCACTTCCTCGACGGCGTTCCCGCGCTGCTCCGTGCGCTCACCTACATCCACAACATCGGCGGATTCGTGCTGATCGGGGTCGTCGGGCTCGAAGCGATGGTCAAGCGCCACATCGTGTTTTTCATCATCTTCGCCGTGCTGCTCGCGCTGTGCGTCGTGTTCATGTTCTTCCCCGGGACCTATCAGAACCTCATCGGGCTCATCCCCGGGAAAGCGTGATCTGCACCATTCAATCTCTCTGCCCGCCGCTCGGCGGGCTTTTTTCATGTTTTTCGCGAAAAATGCCGCGGCAAACGTTGCTTTCTCGCACGGAATGTGGTAAGATAGTGCGGAAAAGTTCCGCTCTTCGGAGGATCCATGGAGAAGCAAAAGCTCCGCGCAGGCGTTTCGCGCGCCATGTTCCTATATATTCTGCCGATCCTGCTCTCGGGCGTCGTCCGCGCGCTCGGCATCTATATCTTCGTCTCGCCCAACAACTTCGCCCCGGGCGGGATCAACGGCATCGCCGTTATGCTCGACTACGGAACAGGCCTCAATTCGGGCTGGTTCCTCCTCATGATCAACGTGCCGCTCTTTTTTCTCGCCTTTTTCATGCTCGGGAAGCGGGAGGCGATCCTCTCCACCTGCTCGATGCTGCTCACCTCGGGGCTGCTCATCGTCTTTGACTACATCGAAGGCTTTCCCGTCTACGGCACGGGGGAGGACGGCCCCGCGACGGTGACGGGGCTGCTCGCGGCCGTTGCGAGCGGGATCCTGCTCGGCGCGGCGCTCGCCATCATGCTCCGCAGCTGCGGCACGGCGGGGGGAACGGGCATCCTCGCCTCCGTCGTCAAGAAGAAGTGGAAGTATTTGAGCGTCAGCTGGATGACTTCGGCATTCGACGCCGTCGTCGTGATCGCGTCCTTCTTCGTCTACAACCGCGGCGCGTCGTTCATGGTCAAGCTCGATCCCATCCTGCTCGCCCTCGTCTCGCTGTTCGTCACGAGCAAGACGTGCGACGTCATCATGCATGGCTTCCAGACGGCGTACAAATTCGAGATCATCACGACGCACCCCGAAGAGGTCGCGCGGGAGATCATGGCGCGCACCCACCACGGCGTCACCCTCGTCCACGCGACGGGCATGTATTCGCACACCGACAGGAGCATGCTCGTCTGCCTCATCCGCAAGCGCCAGATCGCCGAGCTCCAGCGCATCATCAAGCAGTATCCCGATACGTTCGCCTACTTCTCGCCCGCCTCCGAGGTCTACGGCAGATTCGCAAAATAGCGGCTTGTTTGGCGTGCAGCCCGCGCCGTTTGGCGCGGGCTGCCCGTTTGTGCGCCCCGCCGCCTTGCGCGAAATTTCGCGCAAGGCGGCGGGGCGCTGTTTTACGGAAAAAGAAATGCGGTATAATAAATACGAAAAAAATCTGCGGTATTTTCCGCATCGAGGAAGGAAATGAACGCAAATAATTATACCCAGAGATCGATCCAGGCGCTCGGCGCGGCGCAGCAGGAGGCGGCGGAGCGGGGCAATGCCGAGCTCACGACCCTGCATCTTGCCCATGCACTGCTCGAAAAGGACGGGATCTGCGCGCGGATCCTCGCCCGCAGAGGGTTGGCGCCCGAGGAACTGCGGCGGGCGGTCGGCGAAGAGCTCGACCGTCTGCCCCGCGTCTCGGGTGCGGCGGCGGGCAATCTCACCCCGACGTCCGCGCTCGCCCGCACGCTCGCGTCTGCCGAAAAGCTCGCCGAGAGCATGCACGATGAATATGTCTCCGTCGAGCATCTCTTCCTCTGCCTCTTCGAGGAGGGCGAGGCGCGCCTCAAAGAGGTGTTCCGCCGCTTCGGGCTCGGAAAGGACGGATTTTTGGAGGGGATGAAGGAGGTCCGCGGCAACCAGAACGTGACGAGCGACACCCCCGAGGCGACCTACGAGGCGCTCGAAAAATACGGCACCGACCTCACCAAGCGGGCGGCGGAGCACAGCCTCGAGCCCGTCATCGGGCGGGACGAGGAGATCCGCAACGTCATCCGCATCCTCTCCCGCAAGACCAAGAACAACCCCGTGCTCATCGGCGAGCCGGGCGTCGGCAAGACGGCGATCGCCGAAGGGCTCGCCCAGCGCATCGCGCGCGGCGACGTCCCCGAGGGCTTGAAGGGCAAGACGCTGTTCTCCCTCGATATGGGCGCGCTCATCGCGGGCGCCAAGTACCGCGGGGAGTTCGAGGAGCGCCTCAAAGCCGTCCTCGGCGAGGTCACCAAGTCGAAGGGGGGCATCCTTCTGTTCATCGACGAACTGCACACCGTCGTCGGCGCGGGCAAGAGCGAGGGCGCGATGGACGCGGGCAACCTCTTGAAGCCGCTGCTCGCGCGGGGCGAGCTGCACTGCATCGGCGCGACCACGCTCGACGAATACCGCAAATACATCGAAAAGGACGCCGCTCTCGAGCGCAGGTTCCAGCCCGTGCTCATCGGGGAGCCGACCGTCGAGGATACCGTCTCCATCCTCCGCGGGCTCAAAGAGCGCTTCGAGATCTTCCACGGCGTGCGCATCCACGATGACGCCCTCATCGCGGCGGCGACGCTCTCCAACCGCTACATCACCGACCGCTTCCTGCCCGATAAGGCGATCGACCTCGTCGACGAGGCGGCGGCGATGATCCGCACGGAGATCGACTCCATGCCCGCCGAAATGGACGCTCTGAACCGCAAGATCATCCAGCTCGAGGTGGAGGAGAAGGCGCTCGCCAAGGAGCAGGACAGCCTCTCCGTCGCCCGCCTCGGGAGCCTCAAAAAGGAGCTCGCCGATTGCAAGGAGCGCTTCACCGCCATGAAGGCGAAGTGGGAGGACGAGAAGCGTTCCATCCGCGCCGAAAAGGAGCTCAAAGCCGAGATCGACCGCCTGAACGGGGAAATCGAGAGCGCGATGACCCGCGGCGAGCTCGAGAAGGCCTCGCGCCTGCGCTACGGCGAGCTGCCCGCCCTCACGAAGAAGCTCGAGGAGGCGAAGAAGAGCGTCACCGACCGCGGCGACGACGCCCTCTTGCAGGACGAAGTCACCGAGGAGGAGATCCACCGCATCGTCTCCCGCTGGACGGGCATCCCCGTCGCGCGGCTGAAAGAGGGGGAGCGCGAAAAACTGCTGCGCCTCGAAGAGGACCTTCATAAGCGGGTCGTCGGGCAGGACGAGGCGGTGAAGAAGGTCGCCGAGGCCATCCAGCGCGCGCGGGCGGGCATCTGCGATCCCAACCGTCCCATCGGCTCCTTCCTGTTTTTGGGGCCGACGGGCGTCGGCAAGACCGAGCTCTGCAAGTCCCTCGCCGAGAACCTCTTCGACGACGAAAAGAACCTCATCCGCATCGACATGAGCGAGTACATGGAGAAATTCTCGGTCTCGCGGCTCATCGGGGCGCCTCCCGGGTACGTCGGCTACGAGGAGGGCGGCACCCTCACCGAGGCGGTCCGCAGAAAGCCCTATTCCATCATCCTGTTCGATGAAGTCGAAAAGGCGCACCCCGAGGTATTCAACCTCCTGTTGCAGCTGCTCGACGACGGCAGACTGACCGATTCGCAGGGCAGAACGGTGGACTTCCGCAACACGATCGTCATCCTCACCTCCAATCTCGGCTCAGAGATCATCGCCGAGGGCATCGAAGACGGCGAACTCACCGAGCAGGCGCGCCGCGGCGTCGAGGAAGTGCTCCGCCGCGCCTTCCGCCCCGAGTTTTTGAACCGTCTCGATGAGATCATCACCTTCAAACCGCTCTCGCGGGAGCAGATCGACCGGATCGTCGACCTTCTGTGCGACGCGCTCATCGCGCGCGTGAAGCCCGTGGAGCTCGAGATCACGAAGCGCGCGCGGGCGTACATTTCGGATAACGGCTACGATAGCGTGTTCGGCGCCCGACCCCTAAAGCGCTTCCTGCGCGCGCGGGCGGAGACCCTCGTCGCCCGCAGGATCTTGGAGGGCGATATCCACGGAAAGCTCGTCCTCGATGCAGGAGACGAGGGACTCTTCCTTCAATAATAAAAAAGCACACATGCCCCACGGAAAACGCGGGGCATCGGAGGTTTTTATGATAAAATTACTTATCGACAGCGCCTCGGACATCGAGCAGAATGAGGCAGAGGAGATGGGCATCGCGATGATCCCCATGGAGATCCGCTTCGGCGAGGAAGTCTTCTTCGACGGCGTCAACCTCTCCCACAGGCAGTTTTTCGAGAAGCTCATCGAGAGCGCCGAGTTTCCCAAGACGAGCCAGATCAACGCATATCGCTGGGAAGAGGCTTTCGCGGAGCTCACGAAAAACGGCGACCAAGTGATCGCGATCACGCTCTCTTCCAAGCTCTCGGGGACGTTTTCCTGTGCCAAAAAGGCGGCGTCGCACTTCGCGGGGCAGGTGTTTGCGGTCGACAGCCTCAACGCAAGCATGGGGGAGCGCGTCCTCTGCGAATACGCCCTCCGTCTCATCGAAAAGGGAGGCGATGCGGCTTCGATCGCAGCCGAGCTCGACGAGGCAAAGAAGAAGATACAGGTCATCGCCGTCGTCGATACCCTCAAATTTCTGCGCAAGGGGGGAAGGATCTCGGGCGTGGCGGCCTTTGCGGGGGAGATGCTCTCGGTGAAGCCCGTCGTCTCCGTCGTGGGAGGCGAAGTCAAGCTCGTGGGTAAGGCCATCGGCAGCAGAAGAAGCAATAACCTGCTCATGCAGCTTGTCCAAAAATGCGGCGGGATCGATTTTACCATGCCCTACGGCCTCATGTATTCGGGGCTTTCGGATGAATATCTCAAAAAATATCTGCAGGATAGCAAGGTGCTCTGGGAAGGCCATATCGACGAGGCGGAGAAGATCCCCGCCCGCCTCATCGGCAGCACGATCGGCTCCCACGTCGGCCCGAACGCCGTCGGCGTCGCTTTCTTCCGGAATTGACCTTGTTTCGGGTAGATTTTTTCATGGGGATGTGCTATAATGCGCATATATGAAGGCATGGCACGGAGGGAGGAGAGAATGTTCATCGGCGCATTTCACAGGAAAAATCACTTTTGCGACAGGAAATGGACGCGGGAAAGATGGGGGATCGAGCAGCCTTTCGATCCCCAATATTTCGATGATATTGCCCAAAAAATAACCCGACTTCTCGGGCAGAAAAATTTCTATTCGGTGCAGGACGTATATCGATATTTCCACCTTTCCTACCATGCCTACCCAATCGGTTATACGCAATTTTATAACTATTGCAACACCGATGCCGCAAAACTGTTCGATCTCACGGAGCCCACGATCGGCGGCGATTCGGATATCGAGCTGCTCGCGGAGGAGAGCGGCAAATTTTTCTCGTATCTTGCGGACGGCCGCCCGACGGATGAAAGTGCGCTCACGTTGGTGATCGACCGCGCGGTCCTTTCCGAGGCGCTCGGGATGGATTTGAAGGAGAATCTGATTTTGGTCGTCGGCTCGTTCGACGGCACGTCGGTCGATTCCATGAAAGTGCTCCTGACGCCCGGGATCCCCGAAATCGAATACGCGCTCGAATTTTTCAGGCTGCACGGCGAAATGCCGTCCGAAGCGGGAAACTGAATGTGCGCGCGCCGTTCGGCCCAAGCCCCGCCCGCACCCGCCGCTTTTCACGATCGAATCAAAAAAATCCACCGAATGTGAAAAAATGTTGTTCAAACTTCTTGACACGGGGGGGGGGGTATATTATAATTGAAATATAAAAATCCTTTTATATGGAGAAGTGGAATGAAGAAATTGACGTTGTT
>CANQKF010000039.1 GCA_947624445.1 uncultured Clostridia bacterium
GAGCCTTACGAACCGATCAATCTTCTTTGTTCTGTTTTTGTGCTTTGCGGATTTGAGTTCAAGGGCAAGCTCGATTTACGTGTAACAATCGGGAAAAAGACATTTTCTTATCTGATAACGCCTAAAATCCTGCCATAAAAGCGAGGACGAGCATCCCGATTACGCACGCCGCCATGCAAGTTGCAAGTATATAAAAAACGACAGAAAAGACACGGAGAACCACATCGGAAAATTCAAATTGATTAGTATAAATAACAAAAAAGTCAACGATTGCCAAAACTCCACTGCACAAAAGAACTATTGCAAAAATCCCAACAAGCGTCACCTCACTCACCTCACAAATAGAATTTGATTTTATTATATAGGAAATTTCCATAATTGTCAATAGATAAAAGGAGAAGATTATGACTGAAACGACAAAAAGAATCGTTGCCCTGCAAAAGGAAAACGGATTGAACGACCACCAACTTGAAGTAGGCGTTGGTCTCCCAGTATCAAGCGTTCAGGCGTGGACAAAAGGAAAAAAACGCAAAAACGGAGAAATAGTCGAATCAAGTCCCGGCATCGATTCTATCGTCAAGCTCGCCCGCTACTTCAACGTATCGGCGGACTACCTGCTCGGCTTGACAGACGAGAGAAAGTCGCTTGAATGCCGCGATGTCGGACAAGTCGATTCCCCCACCTCTTCCGTTCCCGCCGTGTTCGGTGAAATGCCCGACCTGCTCTCCGAGGAGCGTTTCGTCAATACGGCGAAGATATACCACGAGTTGCCCGATGAAATGCGCGAAAGAGCTTATGGGTTAATTTGCGGCATTGCTATTGGCATTGGTCTAAACATTGAAAATATTTTAAGGAGATAATGATATGAAAAACCTTTTGAAGAAACTTTCCCCTCTCTTTGCACTTGTCATGGTGTTCGCACTGTGCTGTGCGCTTGTTGGGTGCGGAGATAAGGACCACGCAGAGGCAGATTTTGAATTTACCGATGAGATTGTTTCCAAGATTGACGATATAGAATTTTCAAACTTCCTCATAGATTATTGCAATGACTTTTATAAGCACTTCAAAGAAGAGTGCAACCAAAAACTTTATATCGAGAATGACAAAATCTCATCAAGCGTCGCTACGAAGATAACGTCAAAAATTGATGAACTTGCGATGTCTTATTATTTGGCTGACGATGAAGACGGTGCGAGAGAAATGGTAAAATTCTATCTTCCATTTCAAAAACTTGGAGCGTTACGCGCACAGGAATATCTTCAAACCGAGTTCAATTTCACAATTGATACGCATGGAAACTCTACCGAAACGCCAATTAGCCCCTTAACCCAAACATACATAGACGGAATAAATGAGCAATTTAACATACTAAAAAAAGATTACTTCAAAAAGTGAGGCGCATATGAAAAATAAGGCTTTATCTATCGGCTTTGCCATTATGATGATTGCTGGGATAGTACTTTTTATTTATGGTTGCACCATTAAAATACCGAGTGAAAAGCTGTCATATTATTCCTACAATGATGACGCAAGCCAAATCGAGAAATATATCGAGGGCGATGCCTACAACTACATAATAGGTGCAGAAATTGTTGGGAGCAAAATTGTAGCCGCCGAAACAACGCAGGCAATATTCATCTGTACGGGTCTATTCATGGCAACATTAGGCGGCGCAATTGTCGCTTATGAAGAACGGAAAGAGAGAAAAGAAAACACCAAGACAAACAATGAGGTCACAGCAAGCCTCGATACAAATGACGAAACCAACGTCAATCCCGATTGAGCAAATTTACCGATTTTGGTATAATTCTCCTTACCACTATTTAGGAGGAAATACCAATGAACCAGCTCGGTCAGATCATCGCGCAGAAGCTCGAAAGCATCGAGCAAAGCGCACGGCAGACGCTACGGGACGTGGAAGCCATACGAGGCGTTTGCATGGGCTATGCGGCGGCAATGTCGGACTTTACTGCCTCTCCCCCGCCGCAGTACAATTCAGGCAATGGGTTTCAAGAAATCGTTTCTGAACCTGCTATCGTCGGAAAGACGGTAGCCGAGATTATCGAAGAGGTGAAGAAATTGATTATTGAACTCAAAATAAAGGGATCCGTTCGGGAACACAGGGACGGGCTTCTCAAATTTACAAGCCCTGTGTTCGGATGCGTCTACGGACGCTCGAAGGAGGATTTTGAAAAGAAGCTAACAGAGAAAATCAAACAACTTGCAAAACATCCGCAAAAGGCAAAACAAAAAACCGCGAAGGCAAAGTCCCCTCTCCTCTCGGAGTACTACAAGGCAGAGTACTTCCCCTATAAGAAGAAACAAAATTTAGTAGAGGGTTCTCTCAATGAAATTGATGTGCAGTTCCGTTTCATCGTGGAACATAAGCTCGATAAGCGACTCACGGAATACACTCCGAAGATGATCGAGGACTTCCTATACTCCATTCCGTCAACAAGCAAGAGGAAGAAAGTTCGAGGGGTTTTCAACAACATATTCAAACGAGCCGTTGCCGTTGGAATTATCAAAATAAACCCGTGCGACGCCGTAGAAACGGTGCAACACGACGGCGAGCAGGGGAAGGCGTTCTCTTTCGATGAACAAGAAGAGTTCTTCCCTCTGCTATTCCAAAATGAAAAGCTCACCTATGCGCAGAAGTGTTACTTCACCTTCCTGTATCTGACGGGGGCGAGACGCACCGAGGGACTTACGGTTCGATTCGAGGACGTGGACTTCAAGAACAAAGTTTTGCATATTTGCGGCACGAAAACGGACGGTTCTGACAGACGAGTACCGCTCACTCCGCTCGTTGAGAAGTTGTTATTATCGGTGAAACCCAAGCGTGGCATTTATTTCCCCTTCAAAAAGGACGCAGCGGACCGCTACTTCCGAAAAGTATGGGTGACCTCGAAGGGACACAAGCCACACGACCTGCGCCATACTTTTGGCACAGTTCAACATATTGTCGAGAAGGTGGATATAAAAACCGTCTCGCTGTGGATGGGACATTCTACGACAAAAACGACCCTCGACACATACGACCACCCCGAGCAGTTAGATATTGGTATGTTCCTACGGGGCGATATGAGCGAAGAAGAGAAAACCGCCGTTTATCGTGAGAGATACGGCGGCATTTTAATGCTCATTGAAGGGTTTATCGGAAGCGAAAAGTAACTTTTTACCAAGGATTTACCAAAGAGAAGATCAGAAGAGAAGCGTGTGTAATACAAGATATTGTGTCAAATAATAAAATCTCACTACAATATGTGGAAATTCCCACAAAATTCAAGACTAAGGATCTTGTGGGATGACCGTGCAGGTTCAACTCCTGTCGACCGCACCAAGCAAAAAACGGTGAGATTTCAGCGAAAATCCCGCCGTTTTTTGCTGAAAAACGCAAAATACAGTCAATGCACAAAGAAACGCATTTCTTGTTGTACCAAATTTGTACCAAAACCCATTGCGCAGAGCCGCTTCACTTCGTTGAGGCGGTTTTTTGTTTGGCAAGGAGACGGTTGAGCCGAAATTTTTCGAGGGCGGTCGGCTTGGCTCTGTCGAGTTCGAGCATGCCGAGCCGCTCGAGGCTCACGCCGAGTTGACGGCAAACCTCGCCCGGGGTGAGCCCATTGTCGCGCCGATACCGGCGGAGCTTCAAGGCGAACTCCGAGAGCTGAACGTTGGGTATAAATTCGGGGAATGACATTTCAGCTCCTTCCTTTCAAGACGATGCGCGTGCGGCCCGTCGGGTCCGTTGGCTCGCGCACGATCTCGATCTCTACCCCGAAGCGTTCCCTTATGCTCTTCACCGCATACTCGTCGCCCCTTGACATGGCGTAGTCGATCGTTCGCTTCGTGGTCCCGCAGATCTTTGCGAGGCGGCTCTCTGTAATGAACATCGGCTCATAGCTCTCGCAACTGTCGATGAAGACGCTGTCGGGATATATTTCCGAGCGGCGGACGGTATGTTTTGTCTGCTTATTACAGGTGACTTGCCATCTGCAGTTGAAGCAGCAGGACACTTTATCTTCCATGGGTTTCCTCGTGTGTGGCTTCAAGCGGGACTTGGACCCACAGCCTATCGCTTACAAGGCGATTGCTCTGCCGATTGAGCTATTGAAGCATTCAGCGCTTCTCTTACCGCGCAGGAGATGACATCGCGTTTTGTTAGCCTTCGGCGGGGCGAGTGCACTCGTATCCCTAAAGGTGGCTCGGTAAACGCCCATTTTCTCTGAAAACCGTTGGCAGGGGAGAAAGGAATCGGACCTCCGAATGCGGGAATCAAAGTCCCGTGCCTTTGACCGCTTGGCTACTCCCCTATGTTTCCTCTATTTCCCGGTATTCAATGCGTGGAAAGAGCTCATCGGATTCCGTCTTTTCACCGCACTGCGGACATTTGTACAAATACGAGTGATCGTTGACGCGTTTCCACGTTCCGTCGTTGCAGAGTGCAAGTCCATCGTAGAGTGGAATCGGCTCTCCGAGCCGTGTGCCGCATTTTCCGCAGTGGGCGTAAACGCGGACGACGCGGAGCGGGGCCTCTACTGTTTTGATGTCCATGCCGTGCTCCTTCAGGCGGGCGTTTTCTCTTTGGCGACGGGCGCCTCATCGCCCTGCTCCTTTTCGGCATCGGCCTTTTCTTTCTCTTCGCGGGTCTTTCTGTTCTCGTTGAACTTCGCTTGACCTGCGTTGACGGCGTCAAAATATGCTTTGACATATTCCTCCGCCATGAAGGGAAGAGATCCGTAGAGCACGTTAATGATGTTCTCGTGACGTGTCTGATTGAGGACTTTCCACCCTTCCTGTCCGTCGAGGTCTTCTTGTTTTGCCTCGGCGATCTCCGCTACCTCTTCGAGAGCCGCGATGTGGTCCTTGGCGAGTGCGGGAATGCCTGTCTGCAACGCTTTGATGATGAATTGCTTCTGTTCCTGTGTCATGGTGTTGTTTCTCCTTATATTTTTTATTTTTTTGGATTCGAAGGTTTCCCACTATCGCAGGGAGCTCGTCGGATTGAAACCGAGGGTGCTGTGCGCACCCGGGGGGGGAAGGAGGCCCGACGTCGCTCGGCGGCTACAACCGCCATGGGAAAGAGCATTGTCGGTGGTGAAGAACGCGGGTTTTGACCCCGCCCGCACAGCGGTTTTCCCCGCCGTGCTTCGTTCAGTATTGTTCTCCATGAAGAGGATTGACGCACCTCTTTGATGATCGATGATCGCGGATTTTTGCAGGTAAAAGCCCGTGCGGGAGAAACAGGGCTCTGCTTTGGACGGTTTTCTCCGCCCTTCTCGTCTATCCTTCCGGCACGCTTCACCGACGGAAAGGTATCGTGCGATGAGCGGCGACGGACGCATCCCCCGCCGTTCGCCACAGATTATAGCAAAAAGAAAAATAGCTTGCCGAAGTGAACTGCCAAAAATTGAAAAAAATCTAAAAATTTTTTTTGAGCGACTTCTTAATCTCATCGTAGTCAATGCCGAGGGCGACTTTGAGGATCGCTACCGCGAGTTCTTCCCTGCTCATTGTTTCTGCCTCTTGCTTTCGCTCCGAAGATAGTCTACAATCGCCGCCGCGCAGGAGCCCGACTTGCAAAGTCCTTTCTCCGATGCCGCGCGGCACTTATCACAGTCTGCCCCCTCGCAGAATCGATGCACAATAGTTGCATGTATGCCAGTCACGAGCTCAAGTACGTCGTCAAAATCTTTCAGTTCGAGGTGGATCGTATAGCCCTCGTCGCCGTGCAGTCTCGTTTCGCTCTGCATTTCCTCGCCCCCTTTATTCCTCGAAGCCCGTGACCCTGCCCTTAACGTAAAAGCACTTTACACCGCGCTTCCACGCTCTGATGCAGACTTCGGCAAGGTCCATTTCAAATTTCCAGCCGTAGACGGAATGCAGGTTCTCTTCGCTGAAAACCGCAATAAACTCATCTTGGGGCGTCACGCCGTTTGGATAGTAATGCTCAAATTCGTCCTCGTCGATTTCACGCATGACCTCTTTAACGACCGCGATGTCCTCTTCTTTTTCGACGAAGATTCTGCCATAATGATTCCTCTCAAGTTGATTCAGTCTGCTGTCAAACATGATTTTCTCCCGTATTTTTGAATTTGTCATAGATAATTAGAGAAAATTAGAGATTCTCTTAAATTTCACGTTCGATTTCTGAAATACTTCACTTTTGCATTTCAGTTTTAAGTTTCGGTAAGTTTCCCGTCGCCCGTGCATACCGCTGAAATTGACCGTTTTCGGCGCAAAAAAGGCGGTTTGGGGGCGAAATGCGGCTGATTTTAAGTTGCCGGTAAGTTGCACCCATGCCGATAGACACCTGCTACCGAACCACAACAATGCTACTTTCAAGGCGCAAAATAGCATTTTTGCGGGCAAAGATTGTAAGTACAGTTATAATCCCCTACTCGCTCGTCTCGCCGCTATTGAACTGCTTGACGTTCCACGAGCAACCGCACGTCGGGCAGAAGAAAGTGACTTTCTTGCGGGTCGCAACATAGAGAACTTTCGGGGGAATCGTGAAGTCACAAAGCAACAACGGACGGCTTTCCTCTTCCTCGCGAATGTTCGTTCCGCAGATGGGACAGAGCGCGGCGGCTCCGTAGTATTTATCTTTGTTGTCCATGTCGCGCGGCTTGATCTTAATTCGCTTATTCAGAACCATGTTTGTCGTCCCCCGTTTCCTTCGCCAATTTTTCCATTGCCCCATTTACGGATTTCAATTTTACCGAGAGAGTGAGTTGCGTTTTGTTTATCCCGTCAATGATCCTTTTGAATCTGTCGAACTGATATCCCACACTCTCCCAAACGCACTTGAAGTCGCGCCCGTCGAAGCGATAGACGGCGAGGATCTCCTCGTTGTAATGGTAATTCGGGTGGTCGGAATATACGCCCGTGTCCCTCACGGCAGAAACGACATGACAACTCTCTTCTTTTGAAAACTCTCCCACTACGCGTATAATATCGCCCTTCTGAATTTGCGGTCTGTCCGCGAACTTCTCTTCAGCCATACTCACATCCCGACGAACAAGCATACTGTCCGTCCAATGGTACGGGAGAAGTTCTCCGCTCCCCGACGCGAGCCGATACCAATTTTCGCCCGAGTTCTTATACTCCTGCACTTCTTCGATGACAGCGCGCTCTCCCGCATAGTCGTTCATACTGAAGTCGTAAACGCAATGCGCCTCGCAATAGATTTTCCCCTTCTCTTGCCCGCGCTCTTTCGCTACCTCGTGCCAATCGCGAATGATAACCTTATCTCCGATTTTGTACATATTTACGTCTCCCACAGAATTTCTTTTCCCGATAGGGCTTCACTTCCCATTCACATCCGCATTTACACTGAAATTCGATTTTAGTAACTCCTTTCGTAGTGATAGTCGTACAAACGCATTGTGGAGACGAGGAGGCTCCGCAATTTGGACATATTTTTGCCTCGTTAAAGTACTCTTCCGCTGCCACAAAGTCGTAGGGATGCCGCGTGATTTTCTTCTTCACTTTCATTTTCAATTCCTCCCGCTGAACTTGTGGCACTATTCTACCAACTCTTTTGGGGCCCCGCTTGCGCAAACTGCCAAAAATTTATAAGAAAAAGAAAAAAGTTTTTGATTATCACAAAATAAAAAGCCGAGGCTCCTTTGCCCCGACTTTTTCGGTTTCAATATCCTATGCCACGATTCAATCTTTTTTATCGCTCAACAGATGAGAGGTGTCGATTTGTTGCAGGACCCGAAGTTGCGAACGGGCCATGTTGTTGAGCTGGACAAGCCGCTCTGCCTGCGAAATCCCTTGCTCGATGAGGATCGCATTGTAGCTTTCCATGTTGGCAATCACCAAAAGCTGCTCTATCGTGGCGTAATCGCGGATGTTGCCCTTGAGTGTCGGATTCTTCTTGCGCCACTCGGCAGCCCTCATCCCGAAGAGAGCGACGTTGAGAAGGTCCGCTTCATCGGCATAAACGTATTTGAGCTGTTCTTCGGTAAGCGTCGGAACAATGTTCTCCTTGATCGCGTCAGTGTGGATGCGATAGTTGACCTTGGCGAGTTCCCGCTTGGCGGACCATTCGAGTTCTTTCTGTTCCTGCGATTTGAGACGCTGAAATTCGGTGATCAGATATAACTTGAACTCGGGACTCAACCAACTTGCGAACTCGAAGGCAATATCTCGATGAGCAAATGTACCTACACTGTATTTCCCCGCACCCGGAACTATTCCGATAGCATTGAATCCCTCTTTCCAACGTTTCGGAGTCATTGTAAAACGGTTATATCCCACTTCCTCGATTTTAATTCTGCGCATTTCCACGGAATTAAAATCGGGATTGTTTATCTCTTCCCAAAGGCTGTAAAAAGCGAAAGAATCCTTATTGGACATCCAATTCCTGACGACTCCGGATGGGTCATTGGGATTGTAATATTTCGCTAAGTCTGTAAGCGATATATAATCATCTTTATCGATTCGTTTGTATCTTACACTTAATCCATTTACGTTTATCTCTTTGCTTGCCATAATGCTCTCCTTTGTAACCGTGCCGAATTTGATACGGTTGATGATAGGAAAATCGGAAATTCCGAATAATCTCTATCCTTGATGGGTTCGCCTACTCTTCGATTATCTCGACAAGTGCCTTTTGGAGAACTGCGGAGAAGTTCACGCCTTGCGCCGTCGCTTTCTTATCGAGCCATGCGGGAATGGTGCAGTTCTTCCGAATGCTGCGGTTGTCGTTCTTTTCCCGATAGGCGGTAAAATCGACCTCGACGAGCGTCACGATTTCATTTTCTGCGGCTTCGGGTTTCATGGTAACGCCCTTCGGGATCTCCCGCTTTGCGTCCTCTTCGCTGATCCCCCAAATACCGATACAGTCCTTCGCCATAGCAATGCAGTCCTCGATGTCCTTGCCTTGCGTATACAAGTCCAGATCGGGAACATACACCGAAAAATATTTCTCCCCGTTTTCGGGGGGTGTGATGATGATTGCGTAAATACTTTTCATTGTTCTTCACCTCGTTTTATTTCAGGTTGTGCTTTTTGATGAGAGCTTTTGCGAGCCGTTCGTTGATCTCGCCGTGTCGCGGGATCGCTTCGCTCTTTTCGCCGTTGGTGTAAACGGTGTGATTGCCGCCCTCGCGCTCCAATCGCCAGCCGTTTCGCTCAAACAGTTTTATCAAGTCTTTCCTTTTCATCTGCAATCTCTTTACACTCTATATTATACGCATTTATACGCATTATGTCAAGCGTTTCAAGAAAGATTTTCTTCTTCAACAACGATAAACTGCCATACAAAATCATAAATTTGAACATGAGGAAGAGGAGCAACCAAAAACTGAACAAGAGGTGGGTGAGATGGGCAATACGGGATATACAATTCCTTTTGGGAAATCCCCATCGAAAAAAGTACCCCACCCCTTGCAAGCGGTCAACCTGTTTCCATTATACCATATAATGGTAATGTGTTCGGGCTGTTTTCCCCCTTTCCCACTCTCCCTTGGCGGCAACGCTGGAACGCAAGCGGGGCGGGATTTGCTCCCGATCTTGGCGGGGCTGCTATGTCTCTATGAACAGGCCGCCGCTGTGATGACATTCTCCCATCCTTTTTGCGGTTTCGGGTGCTCTTCGTCCTTCTCGCTTATATATCCGCTTGGCGTGGTCTCTCTCCTCTTCGTGTCTCTTCTTCTGTTTTGGCTTGTTTCTCCTCCCTCTTCTTTTTTTCTTTGCTTTCAGGCGTTATGCTCTTATATATTGTTATACTAAACTACACTATATAATTAAATTTATATTTTAGATAGCTTGTATATATAAATAGGCTTCATCAATTCCCATATTTTCAAGAAAGAAAAAAGAATAAGAGAAAAAAGAAAAGGGGCGCGGGCTTTGGCTTCCTCTCTCTCCCGCTCTCGGGGGTGGCGGTGCTTGGCTCGCGTCTCTCTGTCTCTCCGCTTGTCTTGGTCTTGTCTTTGCGGCGCCGCGCTTGGCTCTCGGTGCCGTCGTCGTGCGGTGGCGGCAGTGCCGTGCGGGTGTCCGTCCGGGGGGGCGGGTGCGCGGGGGT
>CANQKF010000040.1 GCA_947624445.1 uncultured Clostridia bacterium
AGGGGAAAGAGACCATCACCTTGTATGCCGTTTGGAAAGTGATTTCTTACACAATCACCTACACGGCGGGGCAAGTGACAACCCCAAGCGGCGAAACAAAGAACGGCGCGTTCACAAACGAAACATATGAGGCTGCCGGCAGCGCGACACAAACCTACACCATTGCAGACGAGTCGATCGACTTGTTTGGGGCAGACGACTTCAAACTTGACGGATATGTTTTGACGGGCTTTGAGTTTGTGACAGACGAAGGCCAAAGCGTGGAAGGCAACTGGCGCGAACAATTCAGTGGAAACATTGAACTTGGCACGAATGTCAAAGTGAATCGCGGAAGATATGGAAACATCACACTGAACGCACTTTGGGCGCCAGACAAATATACTTTGGTCATAAAATACGTGCTTCCAGAGGGGGCAAGCTCAAAGACTCCAGATGAGCACCGCGACGATCTGGACTATGACCAAGCCTTCAATGTTGCCTCTCCGGCTGTTGTCGGCTACACAGCACAAACGCTTGTTGTCAGCGGAACAATGAACGAAGCGGAAGATGGCATGGACATGGAGACCAAGACGTTGACAATCACGGTCAACTATGTGGCGAACAGATATACAATCACATTCAATCTCAATGATGACATTGGCACATCTCGCGCGACACTTGAAAACGAGACGGTGTATGTCGAATATGACAGCACATTTTCACAGGCATATGTTTTGAAAGGCACAGAGAAGGATGTTGTTGGCTGGGCGGAAGCAAAGCGCGTTGGCTATAAGTTTGATGGCTGGCATTTTGGCGATTCCAAGATTGAAGGGACAACAAAGGTGACAAGCGCAGTTCTTTCCGACACGCAAGCGGAATCTGAGACGGAATATGTTGCAAAATGGACAGCGGACGAATCGGAATTCAAGGTTCAGATTCAACTGGAATCTTTGGATGGCGAATCATTTGAGACGGAAGACAAGACATATACCGGCAAGGCGACGACAGATGCTCCAATCACACTGGAAGATGTCAAAGAGGCACTTGGGCTTGAAGCAGATGCAGCATTTATGGAAAGAAAGGGCTACACGACGCCAACAAGTTTTGAAGTTGACAACGAAGTGGCACTTCCAAACATTGAACTTGAATCTGGCAAGCAGATGACGATTGTGACGATCAAATATCTGCGTGCATTCATCTCTTTGTCGCTCAGAAAAGATGCTGCTGACGAAGACATTGTCATGTCCGCAACAAGCACAAGCAAAGGCGGAAAAGTGACATACATTGTGGACAACAAAGATGGAAACTATTCTGTTCGTTTTGGTGCGGAAGTGAAGGTGACGGCCGAATCTTTGAACATAGGCTATGAAATTGTGTTTGACATTGTTCCAAAGACGGAAACATGGAAAGCGTCCACAAGTGGAGCGACGGGGGAAGCGACCTTCATAATGCCAGATGAAGAGACGATTGTTTCAATTTCAAAACAGAACCGAACATTCACCATAACCTATCACAACACATTTAATGAAGAAGACACGGCAACTCAGGGCGCAGACGGAGACAAGATATATTACAACACATCATTCAAACTTCTTTCAAACGAAGAATTGAACTTCACCCGCACGGGCTATCACCTGATTGGCTGGACAATGGAAGAAGAAGGGACGGAAGCGCAATATGAGGATGGCGGAGAATTCTGCTTGAAGACCTATCCAGAAAGTGGAGTGGTTGACCTTTATGCTGTTTGGGAAGCAGACGGGCACAACATTTCTGTTTCGGTGACAGCCGGAATTGACACATCCAAACTTCAAATTGATGTAGATGGAGTTGTTTCCAAGTTCCAGGACGGAGAGAAAGAAATTTCACTTCAAGTGAGATATGACCAAGTTTTGACAATCAACATTGTGGACGAGAACATTTTGGGCGGATATACATTTGCAGGCTTTGTTGTCAATTCTGAGGCGCAAAGCGCAGAAACAAGAAGTCTCACACACAAAGTTGTTGGAGATGCCGCAATTGAAATCACGGCGACACCAAACACAGACACGCCATTCAAAGTTCAATACAAACTTCAAAATCTCACACATGATGGATATGACTTTGTGTATGAAGGTGAAGAAGTGTATGAGCTGACAGCTTTTGGCACGACAGACAGCTGGATTCGAGACCTTTCTGACCTTTCAAGTTTGACAGCGAAAGATGGCGCAACAATCGTCAAGCCAATCGAGGGATTTGTTCCGGTTCAAATTGAGGGCGAGGTGCAAGTTCTGTATAAAGAAAAGGCAGAGGAATATTCCGTTGTTGTCATTTTGTATGAGCGTCAACACTATTTGTTGGAGCTTGACTTGGAAGGCGTTTCTGGCATAACAAACTTTGAGCCGCAAGAGCGAGAAGGCATGGGCGAGATTGGCTCGCTTGAAGACGGGGTTTACAATATTTGGTTTGGAAGTCAATTTGACATTGCGCTTTCGGTTCATCCGGGATATGAATTTAATGCATTTGACTTTGAGATCACGATAATTTCCGAAGAAGAAGTTTACAAACTGACGGATGCGAACAAAGAGGCTCTGGAAGGGCAAACAGGATATAGATATTCTTTGCAAGCAGACGGCGCGAAAGAGGAATTGTTCTCGCTCATCTTGAAAAAAGATGGGGCATTGGATGGAGACTTCTTGTTTGGATTTGAGTCCATGCCGGCCTACCAGAAGATTGTGATCAAGCCAAAGACAACGGCAAGGAAGTTTAATGTAAACTATTTCAAGAACGATCCAAAAGAAGAGGGTGACGAAAAGACAATCACCAAACAAGCCACTTACAACGAAGAGTTCCAAGTTCTGACAATTGAGGAGACTTCTTGGACGAAAGAGGGATATGAATTCATTGGCTGGGCGCTCTCACTCGAGGAACTTGGGCAAGAGAATCGTGATGGCTTGATGGCATATGACTTTGATGGTGATGCGCGATTCACTCCAAACTTCCTTCTGACGCAGGATGTATATTTGTATGCAGTTTGGAGAGCAAACAGTGCAAAATACAAGGTTGAGCACTACTACCAGAAGGTGACGGGCAACGATCTTGAAAAAGATTTTGAGATGAAGCATGAGGACACATATGAGGCATATGTGGACGATGTTGTTTCAGTTTCGCAGTTCCATCTCGAAGAAGGTTTTGATGTGGACATGGAGCGATCTGAGCTTTCGGGAACGGTTGTTTTCAACGACAACGATCCAGAGAATCCATCCATGCTTGTTTTGAAAGTTTATTATGTTCGTCAGGCGTACACAATTGAGATTTCATATGACGAAGGACTCAGCGGTCTAGATTTTGATGACCAGACAAAGGCATCATATGGGTTTGTTGTGCAACCTCAAGTTGAAGGGGAAAGAAAGGTTGTTGTTCAGGCATTGTATGGGGCGACAATCAAGTTCAAGACATGGGCATACACAAGAGACTCACTTGGGGTCGAAGGCTATGAGAAAGCGACAATCAGCGGAGTTTCCACCGTAGGCGAAGACGGGACATTCTTCACGGTTCCATATCTTGACCAGAAGAGTGTTGAGATTTTCATTTCAACGACGCCAAGGACGTTTACACTCAGCTTTGAGAAAGGTGACGAGGAAGAGGGAACGAGCAAGATTGAAGGTTCGACAGAGTCTCAAACTGCGAAATATCTTGACACAATCATTCTCAACGAAAATGGCTTTACGAGGACAGGCTATACATTTGAGGGCTGGGAGATTGACGGAGAGATCTATCTTCCAAGCCAAGACTTCACATTTGCGAATGCGAAGGACTATGTTGCAAAGGCGACATGGAAGCCAAGCGAGACCACCACATGGTATGTGGATGTGTTCTTGAAGAACATAAATGGCAGTTATGACCAAAGTTATGCGATTGAGATGACAGGCCGAACGGATTCCGAGATTTTGGAAGAAACAGTCAAGACTGCTTTTGAGAGGGAGCCAGAGAGTGTCGGATATGAATATGAGAAATACACAGACGGCGAAGGCAACGAAGTTGGAGACAAGAAGCTGACGATTCTTGGAGATGGTTCAAGAAGAGTGAGAGCGTATTATGTATTGAAGAAGTTTGAGGCACAGTTTGTTGTGAGTGGCAAAGAGGGCGCGAGAGTTGGAGTAAGCAAGATTGAAGTCACGTATCAGCGCAGCGGACTGGAAGACGGGAAGGTGGCATTTGACTCATTTGAAGTGGAGAACGCGTTGGATGTAGAGAACACGGCGAAGATCAGTGTGACAGTGACATTTGAAAAAGGGTTTGAGCTTGATCATGTCACAATCACGCCGGACGGGCAAATGGGGCAAATAATAAGTGGAGAGAGCACCGAGAAAGTTTTGACATTCACCTTTGGATACACAATGGTTGTTGCGGATGTTGAGATTGAGGTTGTGACAAAACCATCGAGATATACAATTTTCTTTGTTCGAAACCTGCCGACAGACAAAGAGGAGATTCAAACGACCCAAGAAGTTGAGTATGACTTGCCATATGAGCTGAATGCCGACAATGAATTTACGAATGTAGTGGGATACAGTTTCCTTGGCTGGGCGGAGATGAAGGAAGTGCAAAGCGAAGAGAAGTTGTATCACAACGGAGACCAATTTGACAGATATGAGAATGCGGAGAACATGACGTTATATGGTCGTTGGACGGCGCATGCCTACACGGTGACCTACAATCGAGGTGGGGCAAGTCAGAGGCCAGAGATTCCAGACCCAGCATCTTTGACGCACAAGTTTGATGAAACATTTGAATTGATTGAATGGGGGACATATTACATTCCAAGGACAGGTTACAAGTTTGTAGGCTGGTCGACAGACGGTGAAAATGTTGAAGTTCAAGAGGTTGAGACGAAGGATCAGATCACAGGTGCAGGAATTTTCATTGACAAGTCTGGCAAATATTATGCACGCAATTTGAGCAGCATTGATGGCGACACAGTGACAATCTATGCGGTATGGGAAGAGATCACATACACAGTCACAGTGAACTCACAAGAGACAAAGCAAAGTCAAAAAGTTTACAACACGGCGAAGGAGAGATATGAATTTTCATATTCAGATCCTGTCACACTTCCGGCATTTGAGACGTTGAAGTGGGCTGCGCCTATGGAAGGATATGAGTTCTATGGCTGGAAATTCACGAATGACGAAGGTGAGGAGCAGACGCTTAGATGCAAAGCGGATGAAGAGTTTGCTCTTGACGGATATTTGACGGCGACAGACGGCAAAGAAGTTCAAATTTATGTGATTTGGAGCAATGGAAAGTCATCTGTGAAGGTGAAGATTTACAAAGAGATGCTTGGTGGCAGTTTTGAAGACCCGCAAGACTCAAATCTGATTGAATTTGTGGATGAATTTGATGTTGACCAAGAATTGACGAGTGAGCTTGCATATGAGAACTTCATTGTTTCGGAGACGGGGAAGGGACACAAGTTCTACAACCTTGAGGGGTTTGAGTTTGACAGGACATTTGTTGACACGACGATTGTTGGGCTGGGCGGAGTTGCAAATCCTGACAACGAGATTGTGATTCACTATTCACGAATCAGATACAGAGTGATCTTCCAGAAAGACGACAGCATTGAGAAAGTGGGGATCAAGTCAAGTTTGTCGAACAAGTTTGAGTTGGAAGAGGACGGCATATGGCTTGTGGCGTATGAGGATGAGATCACATTTGAGGTGATTGCAGCGAAAGGCTATCACGATGCGAAAGTGAAATTTACCGCTTTTGATGGCAAAGACACTGAGAGTCAAGATGGTGGCAGTTTGAAAATTTTGGGCGACATTGAGATTGTTGCGAGTGCGCTTGCGGATGACAACACGAAATACACGATCAAGGTGTTCAAAGAGACGGTTGATTTGGAATATGCAGAGGAGCCAATTCTTCTTACTGGCACAGGGACGACGGCCACAGAGATAGATGTTGAGAAAGTGCAAGAATATGTTGCCGAGATGGCGTCAATCACGGAAGGATTGGAAGACCTGCTTGCAGGGTTCACATTTGTGTCCAGTGATTTCACTGTAGGCGAAGGACGAATTTTGGGAGACGGCAGCAGTGTGATTGAGCTGAGATATGCAAGGAGACGCTTTACAGTCGAAGTGACCACAGACATGCTTGAAGCGTTTGCGACGACGGAAGAGGACGAGACTGACTATGGCTTTGACGAAGGCGGAGAGTTTGTATATGAGAGCGAAGTGATGCTGAGATTTGTTGTTAAGCGCGGATATGACCTTTTGGAGGAGAGTTTTGTTGTGACAGACGAAGATGGAGAGCCGGTTGAGCTGACAGACTTCTCTGCCGACAAACAAAACTTGATGAAGACGATAGTGATTGTGAAGTTCAAGATGCCAGCCAAAGGGGTCAAAGTTGAAGTAACGCCGAAGCGTTTGGAAGCGAAATACGAGGTGTTCTATTGGTTCCAGAACGCAGAGTTGGATGGGTATGAGCTTGGCAGTGGAGATTTTGCTCAAGCGGACTTGAAAGGGCTGACCGGGACAGAGATCACGGAAGAGATGCTGTTTGACAAAGAGAGATTTGAGAGTTTTGATGCGATGGCATTGTCGGCAGCAGAGCTTGGCTTTGGGACGATGCGCACAGAGCTTGAAGAGGGCAGCATAACGATTTCCGGCAATGACGACACTGTTGTGGACATCTATTTTGACAGGACGATTGTTGAGTTTACATTGAAGTTCAATGACGAGATGAACGGGCTGGATATGGAGTCTATACAGGTGAAAGTTGAAGGCAAAGACGTTGTCGGGATTGAGCCACCGATAAGATGGTCGGCGGCATACGGGCAAAAAGTTGAAGTTTCGCTTGACATATTCAAAGGCTTTACGTTTGCCGGGTTCTTCATTGACGGAGAGGATGTTTCTGGCAAAGCCGGATTTGAGGTTTCAGGCACGAAGGTAATGTTCACGATGGGCTTGGAGGCGCTTGAAATTGAGATCAAGGTGGATGCGAATGAAGACACGGCGTTTACGGTTGAATACTGGCGAGAAGTGCGAGGTGAAGGGACGTATCGCAGGCTGCTTTCGAAGGCGAGTCAAGGCAAGACGAACTCTCATATTGGAAGTGAAGAGATTGTCGAGGCATATGCTGAGAACATGGCGGAATTTTTGGGCGAGCAATACAGAGAAGCGGACTTTTTTGGATATATGTTCAACAATTTTGATGCAAGCATTGGCGAGAGTGACATTTCGACGGACGTATACATTTCTGGGGAAGGAGACACAGTAATCAGGCTGTATTTCAATCTGGTAATGATTTCGGTAGGGTTTGAATACAACAACAATCATGTGACAGAAGTTGTGGTTGAGCCGGAAGCCGAGCAATACCAATTTGGTTCAGTGATTGAGGTGCGAGCGACCGAGATGCCAGGTTATGTGATAACAGGCTGGGCAGTTGACGGGGTTGCTGTCGATGCTCAAAGCGTTGTGAAAGATGGCAAGGTGCAGACGCTGACATTGACATTGAATTACATAACGGACGTAACGATTGAGATTCTTTCGGATGTCGGGACAGCGAACTTTACGGTCGAGTATTATTTTGAAGTAGTGGACGGAAACGGAGACGAGTTAAGGGAGACCGTGCCGGTGCTGGACGCAGTGACGGAGAGTGTGATTACGCCAAGTGACTACGCAAAAGAATATGACGGATACACATATGACAAAGAGCGATCTGAGAACATTCGCTATACAGTTTCAGGCGACGGTTCGACGACAGTAAGGCTGTATTACGCAGTGATCTGGGTGGATTTCAGAGTGGCGTATGAGGCCGGAATCGCGAGAGTGAATGTGGAAGGCTATTTGGGTGACAGCGGGCTGATTCTGACGAGCGGAAACACTTCAGCGAACGTGCTTTATTACAGGGCGAAATACACGAAGATGTTGAAACTGACGGTTGTGACGGAGTATGGATATGACTTCACGGGGTGGTCGCTGACGCAAGGGAACACGAAGAGGAAGTTGGAGAACTCATCTGCGGAGACGGGATATTTGTTCAGCGTGATTGCGCAAGAGTTTATGCTCACGGCAGAGACGGACAACTCGAGGGTGACATTCTACTTCAATCCAAACAACGGATCAGGGGAAGTTGTGGAATTGGAGCGAAGATTTGGTGAGACGTTCACATTGTGGCTGAACAGATTCACGAACGGCGACAAGAGATTTTTGGGCTGGGCAACAGAGCCGGACGGCGAGATCGCGTTCTTCGACGGCGACCAAATCACCGTCGACTTCC
>CANQKF010000041.1 GCA_947624445.1 uncultured Clostridia bacterium
AGAGGGCTTGCGCGCCTGTCGGAGCCGATTGTTACACCGTTCATGATGATCTGCCCGCTGTTGTTGACGCTGTTGTCGGTGGCGCCCCCTACGCGCTCTATGACGGGTTGTGCTTGCGCATTCCGCTGCGCCTCGAAGATGATCCCTGCGTCTTTCACGAATCTGTGGAATTGCTCACTTGAAACGGGTGATAGGATTTTCTCGGTAAGGCTGGGCGGCAACACGATTTCAGGGCTCATTGTCCCTTTCCGCATGAGCCCTATACCGTTTGCGATGCCGCCTTGATCGTAGGACCCTTCTGTCGGCGGCGTGTATGGCGGCAACGAAATGTCAACACCCACCGCCTGCTTGAATGCCTCGCGGATTGTATTCCCGAATTGTTCCCCCAAAATCGGAACGACGTCTTTGACAATCTTTTCGATCCCCTCGTTCGTGGCTGTCTTGTTTTTGAGTTGGTCGATGATTGTATCGTAAGTCTGCCTTTCGAGGTCGTCGCGCGCCTTTGCGAGATTCTCTTCGGCTTCGGCGATTTTTTTCTCATCTGTCTGCCATTCCCACTGACCCGTTTCCGTATTGTAGCGGCGGACGATCGCCTCATTCTGCGCGTTTTCCAACGCCTTTTGCGCTTCAAGGACGGCTTGCTTCATCTCTTCAAGGTCGAGGCTCTCCTTCTCCGCATCGCGGAGCTTTTCGAGTGCGTCAATGAGCTTGTCGTACTCTTCCGTTACCTTGGCAATATTGTTGTGCCATTCGCCTGTTTCGTCGGCGGTCGCCTTTGTTATGCCGTAGACCTTTTCGAGGTACTCGGCTTCGGTGACAGTCCCGTTTAACAGCCCCTCGGCGAGTTGCGCCCGCTCATCGAGAAGTTTTGCTTGCTGATATTCTGTGGAGTTGAGTATGCCAAGTTGCTTATCCAACTCTTCACTGATGCGGGTGTGCTCTTCTGCAGTTAAACCGAGTTCATCACGATTTTCTGCTATGTATGTTTGAAGCTCTTTTATGGCGTTGATTTGCTCTTCTATGGTACCAAAGAAAGAAAAGCCCGCCGAAGCGCTTCCTGTCCATCCTTCTGCAGTAAAAAAGTCGTCAAAGAAGTTGAAAAGATTCCCAATCCCTTCTGCGAAACTTCCACTTTCAAAAACTTCTTTGTAATATTTATGGATCATGCCATAAACATTATCTTCGGTTATGCCTGCAAAATCACCGACGCCTGCACCTTGAATTGCTTTGTCGATTATGTCGCGGAAGCGAAATCTGTCATTGGCGGTCCCGCTCAAAACCTCTTCCGTATTTGTCGTAGATTGGCTTTCGAGACGACTTTGAGCAATTTCTATTTGAGACTGATTTTGTTTAAGGAAGTCTCGCGCATTCTGCTTCAGCTGCGCGGTCGTGAGTTGTTCGATAAGCTCCAACTGTTCTTTGAGGCTTCCGTTCGTGAGGTCGAGACTGTCTTTGTAGGAGCTGTTGCTTTCGACGAGGGAATTTTGAGTTTGCAGGAGTTTTTCCTGCGCCGTACGCTTTTCTTCTTCCGAAGCGATACTACTGTCGAGGACATTGCGCAGGTTTTCTACCGAAGCGGCTACGTCCTCCATGGACTGCACTTCTTTCTTCTGTGCATCTACTTTCTCATTGGACTTCGCGATTGCCGCGTCCTGCTCTTCTCTTGCCTTGCGCTCCGCTTCGGCTTCTCTTTCTATGGCATTTCGTATCGTTGAATCAAGCGAGCTGGCGACAGTTAAAACAAGCATAACCACCGTGAGCGCGCTTGCCCAAGCCGCCGCGCTTGCCTGCGCTTTTTTCGCCGATGCCTCTGCCACCACTGCCGCCGCTTTTTCAGCGTTGGCTTCCGCCTCTATAACCCCAACCCCGCTTGCCCGCGCCGCATTCAAGGCTTCTTGCGCAATTCTTTCTTGATCTTGTGCAAAGGAGAGGTTCAATTCCGCGCTGGTAAGATTACCTATGCGGGCAGACAAATTCAGCGCGGAACCGTCTGCGCCTTTTAGCCCCAATGAAAATTTTTGTAACTTCGCGATTATAGCAGGCCCGAACAACGCTACTATCGCTGTTCCCGCCGCAGAAAATGCCGTCGTTAAGCCGCCCGTGTGTTTTATAAGGTCGAGTAAATCGGAACCTATGCTTACCAGCCCTTTCTTGAACCCGAGCCACCCTTGCTCATTGTTGACGAGATCTTCCCACTTCGCATTGAGCTTATTGACCCGCGCCGTATATGTATCGAGGTATTTTTTATTTTCCTCTTGGGAATATCCCGCCGCATCACCGAGCGTCCCCATTACCTGTTCGACGGTATCCATGTTGCCGAGCAGGGCGATGAAGTAGTTCTTTCGGAAGGTATTCGCGGTGTCGTAAACACCTCCGAGCTCGGTATAGATGTCCTGTAATTCGCCGTCGAGCGCGTCTTTGAGGGCTTTCCCGTCCTCCGTGGCGAAGTATTGATCGAGCAGGTCGGCTTGGTCAGATTTGAGATTTTGGATCTCCTTGGAGACCTGCCGCCATACGTCGAGTATGGTTGCACTGCCTTGCCTGAACTGTTCGACAACTGCCGCGCTTTCCTCGCTCAACCCCGCGAACGTATCGAGCGCGGATTCTTTTCGGCTATACTGAATGAGAGAATTGAGCGCAGTACCGATATTTTCACCACTCCGCCCGGTCGCTTTCGACAAAGCCGTTATGAGCGCGATCGTTTGCTCAAGCGAAAGGTTGGCGTTCTTTGCCGACGAGCCCGTACGTTGAAGCGCCGCTAAAATCTTTTCGCTCGTCACGGGATAGTTATCGGCGGTTTTGTTGAGTTTATCGATGGTCCCCTCGAGGTCGTCTGCGGTAAGATCAAACTGTGAGAGAATGGCGATGAGCCCCGTCGTCGCTTCTTCCGCGTCGAGTTCGGCAACGTTGAGGGCGAGGACGGCCGCCTCGGTCGCTTTTATTGTGTCCGCCCAATTCATTCCCGAACGAGCAAAGTTTTGGGCGATTGTAGAGACGTTCTCGAAGGTCTGCCCGTAATCTGCCGCTATCTTGTAAAGGCGGCTCGAAATTTCCTCATCGGTTGCGCTCCCGCTCGGCAGAACGCGTTGCAGGGCAATAACTGTGTCCTCGGTTTTAACGAGCGTATCATCGATCGAGGAAAGCATATCTTGAAGGAGACGCAAAGGCTTCATAACAAGCGTTGCCGTCACCTGCCACAGGAGAAACTTCTTGGCGAGCGAAGCAATGCTATCTCCGCTCTTTACGACCGCCGTTGTGACCTTTTCCGTCTCCGCTTTTGCAATGGCGACTTTCGTAGAAAGCGTTTCGCAGGCGGTACCTAAATCATCAACGCTTTTTGTGCCATCTTTTGCCGCTTGAAGATTTTCCCGAACGCTCTGCTCGATATCGTCAAACGTTCCCTTTGGATATGAGCCTTTAAGACTTTTTATGGTAGAAAGCAAATTTGCAAATCGCTTTTGAAGCTGCTCTGTTGTGGTTGAGGTTTTCTGCGTTGCCTTATCAAGCCGTGCCTGTGTCAACGCGAGCCTGTTCTCCTCCGCTTCCACCTTTTTTTGTTCTGCTGCGAGCTTTGCGGCTTCACGTTCGGATTTAAGCCACTGTTGCCGCAACTTTTCATCGGAAATCGCTTGCTTGTTTGTGCTCGCAGTAATCTTCGCCTGCGCATTTGCAAGCGCTGTATAATGTCTCGTGAGCGCGTTGATCTGCGCGGTCAAATCTTTGTTGGCCTTGATCGACGACAGCGATTTGGAAAGCGTCGTTACCTCTTGTTCAAGAGCCTGCACGCCCTTTATCGCGCTTTCATTTTTCGCTTCGATTGTCAATATAAGTTTTGCCATAAATCAACCGCTCTCCGTTGTTTTCGTAATTCAGCCTCTTTTTACTTCTCCCGTAGGATCCAACTGATAGTCGCGCATCTCCCGCATAACGGCGCCATCGGCCGTTGCTTGTATCGACGGGTCATATTGATTGAACCCTTGCACAAACCACTGATCGCCTTCCTTGATGACCTCTTCAACAAAGTTATCCCAAAAACGCCGCTCTTTCCCGATCCCTCCGCCGTCCAACCATAGATAATACCTATCTTCTTGCAAAACCTTGATGAGGCTGTCGCCGTCTGCATAGTAATCGGAGGTCGGATAATGTGCATTGTAGCCGTTGGGTTCGTAGGTGAATTCTACGCTTTCCCTCCCGCCGCTTCGGCTTAACGCCAAACTCATGTTGTCTGCGTCATAGATCGAACGTCCATATTGCGGGTGATCGTGCCGCCTTTGGTATCGCGCGGGCATGTATGTTTCGTAAACATCTTTTTGTATGTGTCTTTGCAGGGCGGGGGTAAGTTCGCTTGCGACCGTTCTCAAGCCATAGCTTGCGGCAACGCTCACGTCGCGATTGAATTCGTCGAAATCTCTCTGTAGATTCTCCTCTCCCTCGACCTTCGAAGTAAGCATATTTCACCCCATAAATGCAAAATTCCCGACCCCGACCGGCAGATAGTCGGTCGGGGCGGTACTGTGTTCTGCGTTACGCCGCCTCGACGGAGACGTTCGCGGTCGCTGTGAGGTCCGGCTTCGAGGTCACTTTCACTGTGACCGTGGTCTTTCCTTGTGACTTGCCTTGGATGATCCCCGTGTTCTCTCCGACGCTCGCATAAGAGCCGCCATCTTCCGCGACGGCGAACGTGAGATCTGAATACTTCGGCGTGACAAGTTCATCGTTCTGCATGACGTAGAAAACGGGGACCTGCGCCGTTTCTTGCGCCTTAACGACAACCACGCCGCCGACGATTGCAAGCGCCTTGACGGAAGAAAATTCGTCATCTGTGCAAGGAACATAGGTGAGCCAGCCGTAGACCGAGCTACCATTTTCGCAGTCGGTGCAGACCCCATCGGTTTGCTCATCGTAGGCAAGAGCAACAAAGTTCACGCTCGTGGACGAAGCCTCGGTTTGCGAGCCGTTCATGCCCGCATCCCCGATAAACTGCACCCTCGGATAGAACCCGTAGAGATAGCCTGCGAGTGTGCTGTTTTTGGCATTTGCCCCGTTTTCGGAAAACATGGGCGTTTTGATAACCAAGTACGCAACGGTCGGCGAGAAATTGGCGGGAATCGCCAACTGTTCTGCGTTGAGAATATTGGTGTAGAACTGCACACAGTATTCTTTCCCCACCTGCGCGGTGAACCCTTGGATCTTTTTTGTTGCGGGGTCAACGCCGTAGTTCACGCCATCATCCCCAACGTAGCAAAAATAGCTCGCCGCATCGCTCGGTTGGCCATATGCGGGAGCGGGCGTAGCATCGTCGGGCAACGTGAGCGTATTGGTTTCCGCAGTGATTTTTCGCCGAATCAAAGTTTTTGCGTTGTACTTCACAACAGACCCCATTTGAAGCCCTCGCGCCTCCAAAGAGAAGTCTGCCGCCTCAAACGAACCCGTAAGCCGCGTGCTGTCGGGAAGATTGATGAGCAACTTGTTCCCAAAGCCACCCTCAACCGCGCCGTCATTCATAGAGGTAGAGGTGTTGCCCGTCTTGAGCTTATTCGTCCAATAGAGCAATTCTCCCGTCCTAAAGTCGTAAACGGAGGCCTCGGAATAACCTTTTGCGTAGAGTGGGGCTTTGCCTTTCTTAAAAGACATAATGGTATTCTCCTTTTAGATTTCATTCTTGACTGCCTTGTGCCACAGTCTGTTTTACGTCGCCAACTCCCCTATACTTCTCCTGCATTTCGTCTATGGGAATGAGCGCGTTTGTTAGTGCTTCCACCCTGTCGAAACACCATGACGGATATGGATCCCCGCGAGGGAATTTCACCATTCCGCTCAATTTCGCTTGCGAATAGACCATATAGTTCATTTTTCTGTCTAACGCTTGCTTCCGCATTTCGAATTCCAAAACTGTCCAATCGTCGATATCTCGCTGTCGAACATGACTTGCGCTTGCGACGGAGGCAATCATCGTGTCGAGATCAAATTTAATCTTGCTCTCCTGCTCCTCCTGCATCTTCTGCTCGGTTCGGAGAATATCGGGATTGAAACTCTCGTCCGGGAGTTCGATTCCGTTCTGCTCTGCAATGAGCGGACGGACGGTCGTGGTAAAATCCACAGGGTCGATTTGGACGGTTTTCCCGTCCTGCGTGACCTCTATGTAGCGAAGATTTCGGGGGCTGGAGCGGTCGCAGTAAATGCTGTGAAGCAATCTTTCCCATTCATCATGCCCGAGCCGCAAAGATAGGCACAACAATCGAAAGATCCTATGCAACATTCCTACGGGTTTTCCCGTTGCGAGCGCGGTGTCGTAATCGACCGCAAACAGCGCGGCAAGGAATGGCATTGAAATGTACTCTATTGACTGTTTCGCCAAACTCGTCATTCTCAACGCCAAAACGCCCTTGCACTCCAAAAACTCCTCATAGTCGGTCATTGTTATGGGATAGAATTGCAAGCCCAACGCTTCGATCGGTTGTCCTCTGCGCACTCTCGCTTTTCGCTCCCGTTTTGTTAGTGTCTCGCTCATGTTTTCTCTCCTGCAAGCCCTAACATCTATATCAAAGCCCTATTCGGACCGTGATATCATTAAACATTGCCTCGCGTAGTCGGAATTGACTGCGCGCCCTTCATTGTTGCACCACCTTTGGTGCGGACACATGATTGCTGCTCGATTTTGCAAGAGGTTGTAGTCAACCCCCTCCTGCATTTGTTTCTTGCAACAAATGTATCTGAACCCCGTGAAACGGGTCGCATGGGGACATGTGTATGACATAACTCACCCCTCATTCCTTATCGGGCAATGACATGAGCATTACCCGCCCTTTGGAAATTTCTGGAGCAACTTTCATATATCCCTGCCGCACGAGTTCACAAGCTATCTCTTCGCGAATTTCGACAGAGCCGACGCCGCACATATCGTGAATCATTTGCTCCGCCCTCTTTCGCATTACAAGGTTCAATTCCGTTATTTTCATATGGTTCTCTCCTTAAATCCCCCAAAGTTCAATGGTCGCGGTCGCGCTCTTTCCTCCACAGGCCGCTGTCACGGTGAGCGGCGTGTTGTCTCCCAAGTAGCAGTAGATCTCCGCAGAATTGCCCTTGACGGTCGCCGCATAACTACGCTTATCTGCGCCGACGAACGACCATTCAATGGGCTTGTCCGTCGCGGCGCCGCCCTCGTAGTAGGCCGCCGTCAATGTCGCCGTCTCCAACGCCTCTATACTTTTCGGAATAACGCCGTTGAACGCCACATACGGCTCCGTGGCGGTTCCATTGACTTCCAACTCGACCGTCGCCGCGATTGCCGTATTCTGCGCCAAACGCGCGGTAATTCGAGCCGTTCCGCTTGACCTCGCCGTCACGCGTCCGTTCTCGTCCACCTCTGCGACGTCGGGGGTGTCGCTCTCCCATAGCCACGTCACGGGGCGCTCGTCCGTCCCTGCGGTCTCTGCGCCGCTTTTGAGAAAAACTGCCGTGAGGCCGAGCGCGTCGCCCGCGTTGAGTTCCCTCTGCCCTCCCGCGATTTCTGCCGCAAAAGAATAAGTCTTGCCGTTTGCGATGCGGTTCAGCACGTCATCGTTCTCTTTCGGCTCTTCAATGCGCACGGTGAAGTAGAGAATGTGCGTGCTGTCGTAGTCGCACGAGAACTCTTGATAAAAGTCCATGAAGCCTGTGATGAAATACGCCTTGCTCCCGAGAATGATGCGTTGATTGAGACCAAGCCGCCGCGTATTTTCGTTAAGCTGGCAGATGACGTTGAAATAGCCGTCCATTAACACGAGGTTTTGCGCTTTCTCGGCGTTGTCGTTCCCCATCATCGTCACTTTTTCCAAAACAATGGGCTCGGTGACGATATTTCCGTAGTAATCATAGAGATTGTAGGAGGCGTTGCACCGACGTACGACCGCCGTTGTCAACGTGCTCGAGATATTCGACGGGTTCGTGCAGATCCACACATTCCCC
>CANQKF010000042.1 GCA_947624445.1 uncultured Clostridia bacterium
CACGTCCGCCTCTCGGATATGCACTCCACGCCAACGCTCACGCAGCAGACCGACGACACGAAAATCGTGCTCTTTGATGAGCCGAAAATCGACTACTTCCCGATTGGCGCGAAGATTGAGACCATGGGGAACGTGTGGATCTGCACGAACCCGTCGAACATCTCGAGCACGTTGACGACGGCGGTTGTGCGTCGCTGCAATATCTCCTACAACCTATACGACTACTACGGAAATATTGTCACCGAGCCGATTGTTTTGGAAAAAGTGACGATGATGGGGAACGATAACGCCGAAAAGCCGCAGAACCTTGTGCTTATGGACGGCTACTTCAACGTCATCTGCCAGCTCAACGAGAATACGCGGCAGCTCGGCTTGAACCAACGCATCATCCTCGGCACGAAAGCGTACTTCATCACGGGCTTCAATGACTTTTATCAAGAGTTCTCTGGCGACTACGGCAGCACGCACATTCTCCACTTCACCGCGCGCATCGAGGAACCGCAGGAGAACGACGACGTACCGAACCACATCGCAAACGGCAAGACCTATTCCTTCGCGGCGGAGATCGCGGAAGGGCAGAGGGAGCTCAACGCGGGCGACACGCTCGACCTCACGGCGGTTTTCCTAAAAAACGGAGCGGAGACCGCAGGGACAGACGCGCACCCCGTGACGTGGACGTGGGAGAGCGACCGCCCCGACGTCGCAGAAGTGGATGGAAACGGGCGGGTGACGGCCAAGTCGGACGGAACGGCTCGAATTACCGCGCGTTTGGCGCAAAATACAGCAATCACGGCGTTGGTCGAGTTTGTAGTCAAGGAAGCAGTCACGGAGCCGTATGTGGCGTTTGAGGGCGTGATTCCGCAAAGCGTTGAACAGTACGATACGGTGACGTTCACGGCGACCTACTACGAGGACGGCGCGGCGACGGACAAGCCCATTGAGTGGACGTTCGGCGGCGCGGACAAGCGCAGCTATTCGGCGACCGTCAAGGGCAACTCCGTGGAGATTTACTGCTACTTGGGAGACGACACGCCGCTCACGGTGACGGCGACCTGCGAGGGGAAGAGCGCGACCGCGACCATTGAACTTTGGGGACTGTAAGGTGAGAATCATATGATAAAGATTTTGGATGAGCGGACACGGCGTTTTGTGGACTTTTTGAACGCAAACTACGGCGCAAAGGAAGAGGTATGTCTTTCCGTATTGCACGGGTATGATGCGGTGAGTTCGGACGAGACGGGTGGAAAAGGCTTTGCGGTATATCTGCCTCCGTTGAAAACCATTCTTCTGCCGACGGAAGTTCCGCAGGGCATCTTGGAACTCAACGACGAGGAGCTTACGCACAATTTCGTATTACACAATCTTGCGCACGAATACGCCCATTTCTTACAAGATGTCGGCGTGCTCGACGGCTTCGATGACGAAAACGCCATTGAACAAATCGCCGATGATTTTGCAGATAAGGTAGTGGCGGAATTTGAGGCGAAAGAGGGGTGAGCCATGTCATACACATGTCCCTATGCGACCCGCTTTACGGGTTTCAAATACCTTTGTTGCAAGAAGCAGATGCAAGAGGGTGTGGACTACAACCTCTTGCAGAATCAGACGGCGGTAATGTGCCCGCACCAACGGTGGTGCAACAACGAAGGGCGCGCAGTCAATTCAGATTACGCGAAGCAATGTTTGAGGATATCACAGCCCCAATAGGGCTTGGATATAGCTGTTAGAACTCGTAGGAGATAAAAATGGGCGAGAAGCTAACAAAACGGGAGAGGAAAGCAAGAATACGCCGAGGACAACCTATTGAGGCGTTGGGTTTGCAATTCTATCCCATCACAATGACCGATTATGAGGAGTTTTTGGAGTGCAAGGGCGTTTTGGCGTTGAGGATGACGAGCTTGGCGAAACAGTCATTTGAGTATATCACAATGCCATTCCTTGCCGCATTATGGGCGGTTGATTACGATACCGCCCGCGCGACGGGGAAGCCCGTGGGAATGCTACAGAGAATTGTTTTGTTGTTGTGCCTATCTTTGCGGCTCGGGCACGACGAACAGGACAAGTTGCTTCACGGCGTTTACTGCGACCGCTCCAATCCCCGAAATCTCCACCATATAGAGGTCACGCAGGACGGCAAAACCGTCCAAATCAACCCCGTGGATTTTACCACGACCGTCCGTCCGCTCATCGCCGAGCAAAACGGAATCGAACTTCCGGACGAGAGTTTTAATCCTGAACTTGTGGAAGAAGAGCAAAATATCGCACAAGAGAAGGCGGCGAAACTTCACTTTGACATTGACACGCTTATCGCGTCCGTAGCAAACGCAAGCGGACTGCGGGAACAGGACATTGACGAGTGGACCGTTAC
Source organism: uncultured Clostridia bacterium (assembly GCA_947624445.1). Lineage (GTDB taxonomy): Bacteria > Bacillota > Clostridia > Christensenellales > Borkfalkiaceae > Gallimonas. The sequence continues at coordinate 2,369 of CANQKF010000042.1, forward strand.
AGAGTTCGAGCGCCGCAGACAGGCGATCGACCGCGCGTTGCACTACAAGATATACACGCAAGCGGAGATGGGCGGCATGGTGAAATTCCCCAAGGGCAATCCCTATCAGTCGTGGTGTTTCGACAGTGAAAAGGGACTGTCTCCCGCGCTCAAGACGACAGGCGAACTCAAAAGCAAACTCGCCGCGCTCGGCGATATCGAGCAAGCACTCGCGCAGGGGACAACCCAAAACACCGACCAATAAATCTAAACAAGGAGAAACAGTATTATGCCTGTACAACTCAACAAGACCAGCGTCTATGTCAAGGGTACGGCGGAGATGACGGTGCGCGATATTGTTACGAGGAACCTCATCGGTTACTCGAACAGAATCGACACATCCAACCTTACGTCCTCGGTCAATGCGGGCGAACTTCGCGCGGGACTTGGCGCACCGATCGCCATCAACATTCCCGACAGCGCGACCTTTACGGGTGAGGTTACGTCGGCAGACTTCTCGCTTGAGGCGCGTCAATTCGCAACGGGCGGCAGACTGCGCTATAACGGCATAGTGCCGGTCAAAGAGTACGTCACCGCCACGGATACGACGCTCAAAGTAACGGGCGAGCCCATTGCAAACTACGGCGAAGCGGAAGATGCGGCTACATATTCCTGCTATGTCGGGAAAGATGGCGTGAACTATGGCGTAGACCCCAAGACCAAGACGGTACAGGGTTTCACGGCGAAAGTGGGGCAGACCTACTGCGTGATGTACTTCGCAAGGCTCGCATCCGCGCAAGAGCTCAGCATTCCGACTGTATTCAACCCGACCGTGGCGCACGTCACAATCAAAATGGCGGCCTACAGCGCACAGGGCAGCTCCGCAATGAACGGTTCCCTCGTTGGCTTCCTCTATATCGTGATCCCTCGCGCACAGTTCATCAATGGCAATGCCGGCGTGAACGGCTCGCAGACGGAAAACGCAAACACGACATGGTCGTTTACAGCGTTGCCTTACGAAGACGTAGAGGCGTCCTGCTCGGAATGCGATACCGACGGATCCGTTCTCGGCTACATGGTCTATGTACCGTGCGGCACCGACGCGGCGACGCGGGCGGTCAAGGCTCTCGCAATCGTCGGCGGCATTGTCACCGTAAAACAGGGCGAAACTGCGCAGACCCCCGTACACTACGTCATGGAGGACAACGAACTCGTCACGCCGAACTACGCCGACCTCACCTTCACGGTTGCGGAGGACGGCGGCTCGTATGCAAGCGTCGGCGAGCATACGGGCATCATCAACGGCGCGTCCGCAGGTTCAACCACGATCACCGTCAAGGTGACTGCAAAGCCCGAGCTCACAGCGACGGCGAACGTCACCGTCACGGCGGCGTAAAACAAAAGAATGCCTCCCCGACCGACTTTCGCCGATCGGGGAATGGCACATTGTTTCGGAGGGAGGAATGTTCACTTTCAAGGTTGAGGGAGCGGAAGGCATTGATACAGACTTCAGTGATTTCAATCGCGATGTCTCCATCGCCACGGGATACGGCTTGAAAACCGTCGCAAGTGAACTTGCCCCTGCCCTGCAAAGGCATATCCGACAGGACGTTTACGAGGCATACACCCCCGAACGATACCAAAGGAGATACGATCATCCTGAATACGGACGCTCGCTTTTTGATATCGGCAAAATGAATTGGAACCTCACCCGAATCGGGAGGAGAGATAGCATCGAATTTGCCTACGAGCCGAACGGGCGAAATACACACTATCCGAGCTCCCGATATTATCCCGACGGCGACACCATTATCGATGTTTTGCAAAACGACCGAGGTTATCTATGGCGGGGCATGGACGGAATCGGAAAAGAAAGACGTTTTTGGGATAACTTTGTTGATGAGGTCGCCAAGGAATCAGACATGTGGTTTGTCTCGGGCTTCAACGAATATTCTCGCGATTTGCGAGCCGTGAAGGACGGCAATGTCATTCGGGAAGAAGGCGACTATCAGTTAGAGCCTACCTACGAAGTAAAGAACGCATAAGTACGAAAACAACGGAGAGCGATTGAGCTATGGCAAAACTCGTATTATCAATACAGCCGAAAGATGAAGGCGCACTGAAGAGCGTACAGACGCTCAAGATGGAAGTGCAAGCGCTTTCTAAATCGCTGTCCTCGATAAAGGTTAATTCCTCGGGCGTCGAGACGACGAGGAAAGGGTATGCCAACCTCATCACAACGCTCAAAACCCTCAAATCGCAATATGCGGACGGCGTATTCGGCAGGTTGCCGAAGGATGCAGAACGCTCTTTTAGAAGAATACAGGAAATTTCTGTCGCATTCCAAAAGAACAAAACGCTCACGGAAGGGCAAGCAAAGGCATACGCAAATCTCTCTCAAAAGCTCAAAAGGCTCTCCGCCGATCTCGCCACTGTCAAGGCAAAAAACGACAAGATCGTTGCGGCAAATCCTTTCACCGTAACACAAGCACAGCAAATTCCGCGCCTTATTAAGCAGTACTCCACGCTCCTCACCGCCCTGCGGAATACGGAGAAGTACTACCCGAAAAGCACGTTTGATACATTCAAAGCAGACTTGACGCAGGGGCAGCAGGAACTCCAAGCCCTTAACCAAGAGTTCCTCACCACGGGGACGCTTTCCCAAGACAGTCAAGTCAAGCTCAACAACCTTGCAAACGGATACAATCAACTCAATGCAAGCATAGCGCAGACGACCTCGACGATGAAGTCGAGCAAAGGCGGCTTGCTTGACATCGTGACGGGCTTTGCAAAGTTCCAGCTTTCGGCAATGCTCGTCATGAAGCCGTTGCAGTGGATTCGCTCTGCGCTCTCGTCGATCAACGATACCCTCGTCAAGACCGAGGATGCGGTTATCGCCCTGCAACGTGTTTTGCCGACGGGAAGCGCGTCTGACAGCGAAATCTCGAGCCGTCTTTATAAGATTGCGGAAGATTACGGGCAGACCTTCGAGAACGTCTCTCAAATCGCCCAAAATTTTGCCCGCACAGGCATGTCGTGGGCGGACACGATCACGGCGACGAAAGCGGCTGTCCTCGCCCTCAACGTCGCAGAACTTGATGCCGAGGAGGCGACGACAGGGCTCATCGCCATTCTCTCGCAGTTCAACCTTGAAGCAAGCGACCTCGAAACGGTCATCGATAAGCTGAATAAAACCGCCGATAACTTCCCCGTAACGACGGAGAAAATTTTGGCGGCGCTTCAACGCACAGGTTCGGCGGCAAGCAATGCCAACCTCTCCCTCGACCAAACGATCGCGCTCATCACGGCGTTGTCGAAGGCGACGGGAAGGAGCGGCGAGAATATCGGTACTGCTCTCAACTCTCTCATTCAGTACAGCTCGAAGGCTTCCGCGCTCGATACGTTCGCGGGATTGAGCGAGGATAGCGCTGATGTCGTTGAACAATTCCGACAGGGCAGCAAAAATATTCTCGACGTATGGCGGCAAGTCTCCGCAGAGATTAAAAACCTCAAATCCGACCAAGCCGACCTCCTCGACCAATACTTCTCCACCGAGGATGGGGAAGCACTGAAAGACGCACTCGACGGTGAGCTCGAAGATATTTACACCGAACTCGGCGGCGTTTATGATACCGCGAATACCTTCCGTAAGAACTACTTCATCGCCTTGCTTGGCAACATGGATACCGTCGAAGAGGCGATGGGGACGCTTGGCGATGCGGCGGGCTACTCGCAGACCGAGAACGAAAAATACCTCAATACATACACCGCGAAGCTCAACTCTCTCAAGGCGCAGTGGGAAGATATTGCCAATAGCGCACAAGGACTTTTGGGAATCAAAAAGTTCTTTGTTGACGTCGGTTCCGCGATTCTTTCCGCTACAAAGTGGACGGGTGGCCTAACGACTGCATTCTTGGCGGCTGGAACGGCGGTGACAGCACTCTTCGGCGCGAAAATCGTTGAGAAGATTACGGCATTCAACAGTAAATTGTCGTCAGGTGCTCTCGCTATCCGAAAGAATTTTGGGGATCTTATTTCGGCGCAGATAAACGCTTCTATCGCAAATAATCAACTTACATTGGCGCAGGAACGTCTCAATCTTGCAAAACAAAAAGGCGTTGGAATTACCGAAGCAGAAGCGGCCGTCACAAAGGCGGAAACCGCCGTTACACAAACCAATACTGCGGCGAAAAAAGCACAAGCGGCGGCGATCGGTAGCGTTATAACTTACGCTATGCTTGCCGTTACTGTCATTTCCGCTGTGTCCGGTGCTGTGCGGCAAGCCGCAGAGGAAGCGAAGAGAGCCGAGGAAGAAAGAAGAATTGCGGCGCAATCTTCCATTAGCGATGTAAACGATACAGTATCCGCCCTCAACGAATATATTGACAAACTCGATGAATTGAAGTCAAAGCAGGTAGAAGGGAAGGATGTTGTTGCTGATCTTGCCAAAGTACAGGATGAATTAAAGAAGAAATATGAGGGTGTCGCCGAGGCTATCGGCAAGTCAAACGGCGAACTTCAAGACAATATCGACCTTACATCTGAAGCGACTCGTCAAGCTGCAATACAAGAGGCTCTGCGTTGGCGGATGGTGAATGACGAAGCGATTCGGGAAGCGACGAAGGACGTTGAGGAGAGTGCTAAAGTTAGCAGTTTTCGTGCTTTTGATAATGAGGACGATACTTCATTCAGTCACATAGAAAAAGCATTGGACAACGCTGGATATGGCGATTATTTTTCTGCAGGGATTGGACACGGGCAACATGGTAACGAATATGCAACGGGGCGATTTTCCTTTGAAGGGCAGAAAGATGAAATCATCAAACAAATCGAAGAGATAAACTCATACGTCAACGAAAACGGCTTAGGAATCGGCGTTACGCAGGAGGAGTTGGACCTTCTGAAAAGAATGCTTTCTGAGGCCTATAACAGTGTTTATACGGAAGCATATCAGCAAAACAAGGATATTTACGATTACGACAAGAGAATTGAAAAACTCCTCAATGGAGATATAGCGGGATTTTTGGGAATTGAGCAAAAAGTTACCGCAGAAACCGCAAAGCAGAATAACAATATCCAAGATCAAATAGATGCTTACGATGCCCTTATCAAGAGGCTCGAAGAGCTCCGTGACGTACAGAAAGAAAGCCTTGACCTTGAAAAGGCGAAGCGTGAGCTTGAGAATGCGCAGAATGAGGCGACCGTCCGTAGATACAACACGGAGACGGGGCAATGGGAATGGCAGGTAGACGAGAAGAGGATCGCAGAGGCCAAAGAAAACCTCGAAGAGCAAGCCTACAAAGCGATCATAGACTTATTTGACAAAGAGGACCCGCCTACAAATGAGCAGCTTGTCGATCTCTTGGACGGGTTGGAAGAGTATTTGGGGACAGGCTTCGTTGACAAAATCAAACAAGCCTTCCAAGATGAAACGAACGTTGACCTCGACCAACCCGTCAAATCCTACGACAGCGGAGGCATTGCAAGCGG
>CANQKF010000043.1 GCA_947624445.1 uncultured Clostridia bacterium
TGGAGCTACTGGCCGGACTTGAACCGGCGACCTGCTGATTACGAATCAGCTGCTCTACCGACTGAGCCACAGTAGCGGAAGCGCCCTCACACAAGCGCTCCTCTATTATATGAAAAATCAAAGCAAATTGCAAGCGTTTTCGCGTGCAAAATCGAATTTTTTCTGATTCGCGCGAAAAGCCGCCGAAAAACGGTCGCTTTGCGCCCGCCTCCCCTCTGTGCGCCCCGCAGCGTTATCCCGCTTTCGGGGCGGCGGCAACGTCCCGCAGCGTTCCGTCCGCAGCGCAGGGCAGTTTGCGGCGCATCGCCACGGCGAGCAGAAACGCAGAGACGCCCGCCGTCAAAAGCTCCGCGATGGGAAACGCCCACCACACGAGCGTCGCCGCAGAGGGCGAACGCGAGAACAGCGCCACGGCGGGAAAGACAAAGACGGCAAGGCGCAAAAGGGAGATGAGCAGCGGGAAGAGCGCGTAGCCGAAGGCCTGCAACACGCCCTGCACCGCGACGCAGAAGCCCATGCAGAGATAGCCCGCGCACGCGATGCGGATGGCGGTGGCGACCGTGGAGACGATCTCCTCGCCGCCCGTGCCGCTCGCAATGCCGAAGAGGCGCGCAAGAGGACGGGCGAGGACTTCGAAGAGGAGGGTCACCGCGGCGGAAACGATGAGCGTGAGCACGATCCCCCACAAAATGCAGGCCCGCGAGCGCGCGCCGTCGCGCATTCCGTAGTTGAAGGAGAGCACGGAGATGATCGTATTCGAGAGCCCGAAGCAGGCGAACAGCGCGAACTGCATGATCTTGTAGTAGATGCCGAAGCTGTTCTGCAAGAGCTCGGCCTGTGCCGCCCCGCCGAGAATGAGGTTGACGCCGAGCATCATGACGGCAAGCAGCCCCTGCATGAGCGCGGCGGAGACGCCGATGCGGTAGATCTCTCGGATGATTTTCGCGCGCGGGACGAGATTTTTGACCCCGTTCCCCAGCTCTTTGTTCCAACCGTAGTGGAAGATCATCGCGACGGCGAGCGAAAGCATCTGCCCGATGACCGTCGCCCAAGCCGCCCCCGCGACGCCCATGCCGAGCGGATAAATGAATACGTAGTCGAGGATCATGTTCGCCGCCGCCCCCGAGATCTGCGCGACCGTCGAGAGCAGCGTCTTGCCCGTGCTCTGCAAGAAGCGCTCAAAGACGGTGAATCCGATCGCGCCGAAGGAGCATGTGCAGCAGATCGTGAGATACTGCGTCCCGAGTTCGGCGACGCGGGCGTCCCGCGCCTGCATCGCGATGAAGGGCCGCGCGCCGAAGATCCCAAAGAGCAGGAACACGGCGTAGATCGCGGCGCCCAAAAAGATGCCGTTGCCCACCGTCCTGTCCGCCGTTTCCCGCGCGCCCGCGCCGAGGCTCTTGGAGAGCAGCGCGTTGATCCCCACGCCCGTCCCGACGCCCACTGCGATGATGAGCAGTTGGACGGGGAAAGCATAGGTGAGCGCGAGATTCCCCGCCGCGCCCTCCGCGCCCATGTTGATGACAAACGCCGTATCCACGATGTTGTAGACCGCCTGCAACACCATGGAGACGACCATCGGCAGCCCCATGCGGACGATCAGCCGCAGCACGGAACCGTGCGCCATTTTATTTTCGTGTTCCATTTTTCAGCTCCTTTTGCACAAAAAAGGGGCGGAAACCCAATCGGATTTACGCCCCTTTCCGGCAACACATTGTAGGTTGATTATACGCCTTCCCCGCGAAAAAGTCAACCGAAAACGGCCCGCGGGAAAAATTTCTTTTTGCCCCGCGCAAAGCCTTGCCATGCGCCGCAAAAGCGTGGTATAATGTTCGAAATCGGACAAACGAAAAATGGGGGTGGTTGGATGGGATCAAACAATGGTTTTACGATTCGTACGAATAAGGCAATGAATTTCATAAACAAGAAAGTATTGGTTTTCGTGCCTATCTTGCTATCGGCTATCCTGATTCCCTGCATATGGGTAATGGTTTCTTATTGGAGCGAATGTCCTATCGTTCTCAGAATCATGGGCATAACATTATTATCCATCATTTGTTTGGGGCTAATATCCATACCTTTTCATGGGATGTACATAACGAAGAAGGGGAATATTCTCTTTATTCCCGACTTTCGGATAAAGGTGATCAAACGATCTGATATTTCAAGAATCTCATTGAATTTCAATGAGTGGCAGAATAGCAAATATTCGGTTTCTGTTAAGATCAAATATCGGGATGGAAGATTTTTCTTGAAAGATTACGCGAAACAATTTAGAAAAATGCGAAGAAAAAGAACGATCATGGCAGCATACACGATCAAAAAATGCGAAGTTGATAAAATATCCGAAATGTTATCAAATGATAGAATCTTTTGCATAACGATGATTGATAAAAACGGAACGATTTTATCGCAAATTTATCATGACGATGTCGGCAATTAAGGAGCGGATCTTTAAGGAGAAGAAGCATAAGATGAGGAGAGGACTTCGGCCTTCTCCTCTTGTTGATTTTTTGATGTCATAAACTCCGACTTTATCGGTGACGCCCAAAAAATAGGTTTGACAAATGAACAAATTCGGAGTATACTGAAACCGATCTGCGGAAGGAGCTGTTGCAAGCGGATCCGCAGCGATTTTTCGCGGAGAACCCGTTCCGCTACCGCGGGTATTACATCGATATACGTCCCCCGCCGAACGCGGCGCGGGCACGCACAAAAGGACCCTATGGAAACACCGATCAATGCCGAAAAGAAAGCGCTCGAAGTCGTTGCGGCGCTCCTGTGGCGCGGCGATACCTTCCTCATCTGCCGCCGCCCCGCAAACAAGGCGCGCGCCCTGCTCTGGGAGTTCGTGGGCGGGAAGGTCGAGGCGGGCGAGACAAAGCAGCAGGCGCTCATGCGCGAATGTATGGAGGAGCTCGGCATCGGGATCCGCGTCGGCGACGTGTTCACGGAGGTCACGCACGACTACCCCGACGTCACCGTACATCTCACCCTCTTTTGCTGCACGCTCACGGCGGGCGAACCGCAGTGCCTCGAACACGCCGATCTCCGCTGGATCACCCCCGCCGAGATCCCCGGCTACGCCTTCTGCCCCGCGGACGAGGGCATTCTGCAACTACTGCAACGGGGCGGCCTTACTCCAAAAAATCCTCCCGTTTGAGCCCCGCCTTGAGCTTTGCGAGCGCCTTCTTTTCGATGCGGGAGACGTAGGAACGCGAGATCCCGAGGGCGCGCGCGACCTCCCGCTGGGCGAGGGGCGTCCCCCCGTTCAGGGCATAGCGCATGCAGATGACCTCGGTCTCTCGCTCGCAGAGCAGCTTTTTTACGGCGGAGAGGAATTTCTCCTGCATGAGGCTGCGCTCGACGCCCGCGAACACCTTCTCTTCCTTCTCGAAGAGCAGGTCCATGATCGTGAGCTCGTTGCCGTCCTTATCGGTGCCGACGGGGTCGGAAAGCGATACCGTCCCCCGATGTTTTTTGCCCGCGCGGATGAGCATGAGGATCTCGTTTTCGATGCACCGCGCGGTATACGTGGCGAGGCGGGTCCCCCGCCCGGGCTCGAAGGTATTGATCGCCTTGATGAGCCCGATCGCGCCCACGGAGATCATGTCGTCGGTCTCCGCCGCGCCGCTGTATTTCTTCGCGATGTGCGCCACGAGCCGCATGTTGTGGCGGATGAGCTTTTCCTTCGCCGCCGCGTCGCCCGCCCGCGCGCGCGAAAGGCATTCCTCCTCCTCTTCGCGGGAGAGGGGCTTCGGGTAGGAACTGCCGTCCTCGACGGCGCCCGTAAAGAAGAACAGCCGCGCAAGCAGCGCGTAGAGAAATCCCAGCATACATCACCTCACATCAGTATATGCGGCGGGGATTTTGTCCTATCCCGCGCGAGACCCGCGGCGATGAAAATGCACGCGCGCAAAGCTGCGGCGCGAAAATACACAATACGCAAAAAATGCCCCGCCCCCGCCCGCCGAAGTATTCGGCGGGCGGGGGCGGGAAACGCGGGAAACGCGGAGCGCGGAAATGAACCTGCCCGAGCGCTCAATTCATTTTGCGCGGATACCCCTTGGAAACACGGCGGTAGGTTTTGAGATAGCCGAAATCGTTGGCCCAATCGACCCATTGTTGCCGTTCCGTGCGTGAGACGCATTCGTAAACGCCGAAAAATTGATAGTGCCCTTTTTGATTTTTCGCAAAAACGACGCGGGTCGTCATTTCGGAAAAATCATGGAGATGATCATGAGTACGGATTTCCCAAAACTCCTCGATCAGATCGTATCCTTCGGTCACATCGTATCCGCCGGTAAATCGGTTTCTCCAATGTCCGCCCTTCCTGCCGTTTAAGTTGCTGTAGGCGATACACCATACGCTGTACCCCTCGGGCGTGGCGTCGCGCGCATAGAGGGGCTGCCTTTGCGCTCCGAATTGGGTTCTTTGGAACGTATCCCAATCGAACATTTGGGCATACTTTTCGTAAATCTCTTTGCTGTTTGTGCCGCAGTCCTTGCCGCAGAAAAGAATGGTTTTTGGGATGTCTTGCATTGTTTTTCTCCTTTTTTATGATATTTTATTGAGTTTTATGGTATTTTATTGCGCTTCTTCCGCCCAACTCCGCCGTTTTCCCTTGAAAAATCCACCGTTTTTTCGTATATTTCAAAGTTGAAAGTCCGGGGGGAACCCCTGCCACGTTTTCGGTTTTGTATTTGCGCCTTGCGTCGATGCCTCTTGCGCTTTCCCTTCGGTCGCAGAGAGACCCCTGATTTTAGCGATGTCCCACAGTGATCTTATCGAAAACGGGAAGAAAAATGGAGGAGCATGAGCATGATCGCGAACGTTTGGGCGGTGACAATAAAAAAGTGCGCCAACCGAAGTTAAGCGCACTGCAAAACGCAAACTCCGATTGTCGCCAAACAAGTTTATATAGGGAACAGTTTTACGATGCCCATATATTAGAATTTGCGTTATTGCCAAATCCAAATATGAACATCGCAGGGGCAGAGTATACCGCCCCCTTCAACTCAAAAAATCATGAAAAAACTGTACGCCTCCTCTATCAAAATATAAACTTGTTTGGCAAGGATATTATACCACAAAATCGGCGGAATTGTCAAGTCGAATTTTTTCAAAAAAATTTTCTCGGGATCCTGTAGCTTTCAAAGGTGGATCCGCGCCAATCCCGAGCGGCGCCAAACGTTCGATTTTCGCAACAAAAAAACGGGCGGAGAATTGCTTCTCTGCCCGAAAGATCTACTACATCCCCCGACGGATCGCCGCGGGGCGTGTGCAAAGGTTTACTTTTTCTTGAGCGCGATATGCACTTCGTCGAGCTGTTTTTGCTCCACGGGCGAGGGCGCGTTCATCATGAGGTCGCGCGCCTTGGCGTTCATCGGGAAGGCGATGACCTCGCGGATGTTCGTCGTATCGGCGATGAGCATGACCATGCGGTCCACGCCCGGGGCAACGCCCGCATGCGGGGGCGCGCCGTATTCGAAGGCGTTATAGAGGGCGGGGAATTTCTTGCGGACCTCCTCCTCCCCGATCCCGACGAGCGAGAACGCTTTGAGCATGATCGCGGGGTCGTGGTTGCGCACGGCGCCCGAGGAGAGCTCCACGCCGTTGCAGACGATATCGTATTGATAGGCGAGGATCTCCAAAGGATCCTTGGTCTCGAGGGCTTCGAGCCCCCCCTGCGGCATCGAGAAGGGATTGTGGCAGAACTCGAGCTGTCCGCTCTCCTCACCGATCTCGTACATCGGGAAGTCGACGATCCAGCAGAAGCGGAAAACGTCCTTCTCGAGAAGATCCAGCCCCGTACCGAGCATGGTGCGGAGGATCCCCGCGCGCTTCTGTGCGTCCTGCAGTTTATCCTCGGCGACGAGGGCGACGAAGCAATCCTTCTCCGCGCCGAGCGCCTTCTTCCAATCCTCGGCGGCGGGCGCGACGAACTTTGCGATCCCGCCCGCGGGCGCGCCGTTTTCGTCGAGCTTGAACCAATACATGGCGCCGCCCTCCGTCTTGACCTTGAACTCCTCGCAGGTCTTGTCGATCCACTTGCGCGGGACGTTCACGCCCGAAACGCAGATCGCCTTCACGTGCTTGAGCATGAGGGGATCGAAGCCGCAATTCACGGTGAGATCGGTCACGTCCTTGATGCGGAGCGGGTTGCGAAGATCGGGCTTATCGGTGCCGTAGTCCTCGAGGGCGGTGAGATAGGGAATGCGGCGGAAGGGCGGACGGTCGGCCGTCTTGCCGCTGTACTTCGCAAAGACGGGCGGGAGCACGCGCTCCAGAACCGCAAAGACGTCCTCCTGCGAGGCGAACGCCATCTCGATATCGAGCTGGTAGAATTCCCCGGGCGAACGGTCGGCGCGGGCGTCCTCGTCGCGGAAGCAGGGCGCGATCTGGAAATATTTATCGAATCCCGCGCACATCAGCAGCTGTTTGTACTGCTGCGGCGCCTGCGGGAGCGCATAGAACTCCCCGGGGTAGACGCGGCTCGGCACGATGTAATCCCGCGCGCCCTCGGGCGAAGACGAGGTCAGAATGGGCGTCGTGAGTTCGTAGAAGCCCTCCTCCGTCATGAGACGGCGCAGGTCGGCGACGATCTTCGCGCGGAGGATGATCTTCTCCTTGACGGCGGGGTTGCGCAGGTCGAGAAAACGATAGCGTAGGCGCGCGTCCTCGCCCGCTTCGGTGGAATGGGAGATCTCGAAGGGCAGCGCCTGCGTGACGCGGCGGCCGAGCACTTCCACCCGCTCGGGCACGATCTCGATCTTCCCCGTGGGCAGTTTGTCGTTGGGGGCGGAGCGAAGGGCGACCGTCCCCGTGACGGCGACCGTCGACTCCGTGGGGATCTCCCGCAGCTGCGAAAGGAGCGGCTCTTCCGAGCAAACGACCTGCGTCACGCCGTAGAAATCGCGGAGCACCGCAAAGAGCAGCCCTCCCTTATCGCGCTTGGAATCCAGCCAGCCCGCGAGCGTGACTTTTTTGCCGACGTCCCCCTCGCGGAGTTCGCCGCAGTTGTGCGTTCTGTAGTGCATATATGCCTCGTAAGACGTTTTTCTTTTATTGTAAGCCTTCGCGGGCGGAAAGTCAAGAAAATGCGCCCCAAAACCGCGAATTTCGGAAGATTCTCCCGCCCCGCCAAGGGCAAGAACAAGGGGCAAGAGCGCTGCGGGCGTGCGCTCACGACGCGCAACGAAAAAGCGGTGCGCCCCGCGGGGCGGGGCGCAAGGGATCCGAGGCGGACCTGTAAGCCGGGTTCTGTCGAGCGCGGTCATTTATCTACGCCTACCGTCGCCGATAGGCTCCAGCGTTATTCACGGACTTCTTCGGACGGGCAGCCCTATGTGAAGAAGCCCCAAACTTGCATCGGACGGGGTTTACATGGCACGGGGCGTTACCGTCCCGTCGGTGAGCTCTT
>CANQKF010000044.1 GCA_947624445.1 uncultured Clostridia bacterium
ACAAGCACAAGCGGGATACAATCTCCGACCCAAGCGTTTTGGGACGCAACGCAGATAAGCGATTTCACATAAGGAGAACGAATGAAATCTTTTGAGCTGAACGTAGAAGCAATCGGGAAGAACGCGCGGGCGCTCACGGGGATCATCATCGTGGACGGAAAGCCGCTCAATACTACATACGACATCCGCGCCTTCCTGCGTCGTATCGCGGGCGACAAAAAGACGATCACCGTCAAAGTGGAAAAGGACGAAAGATGAAACGAAGAAAACTTACAAGCGCGGAGCGGCGCGAAGTTTACAACAAATGCGGCGGGCATTGCGCCTATTGTGGGTGCGAGCTTGAATACAAGGATATGCAGATAGACCACGTTGTGCCTCTTGCATTCGGCAAAGGTGAGGATGAGCTTTCAAATATGCTCCCCGCTTGCCGTAGTTGCAATCACAGAAAGGGTGCATCCTCGCTTGAAAGTTTTAGACGGCAAATAGAGCGATTCCCTTCGGTACTATTGCGCGACAGTGTTACATACAAGAACGCGGTGCGTTTTGGGCTTGTAATACCGAACCCGCACAAAATGGTTTTCTACTTTGAGAGAAACGCGAAAGAGGAAAAATGAACTACGAACTTGACAACATCTACTGCGCCGACTGCTACGAGGCGATTAAGGATATTCCCGACCGCTCCGTTGACCTTATCGTAATGGATCCGCCGTATCAAATAACGAATACGCAGACAAGAGGCAAAAGTGATTTTTCAAAGTCTATGCAGTATATGTTGAATGAGTTGGAGGACGGCAGATTTACGGAAAGTGTACGGGGGGGAGTACTTTTACCACAGCTTGTAAGGGTGATGAAAGCAATCAACTTGTATGTATGGTGTAATGGCAAGCAGATTCCAATGTATCTTGACTACTTCGTCAAGGAGCAACGGTGCGAATTTGACATTATTGTGTGGAGGAAAACAAACGCCATGCCGCTATTCAATAACAAGTATTTGACCGACAAGGAATATTGCCTATATTTCCGCAAAGGTGGTTATTGCAATCCGCAAACCTACGAGGACGCAAAAACAGTATGGGACTTGCCGATAAACAAGCGCGATAAAGATAAGTTTGCTCATCCGACAATTAAGCCGTTGGAAATCATCTCGGCGATTATTCGCAACAGCAGTAAGGAGGGCGACGTGGTATTTGACCCATTTATGGGGAGCGGAACGACGGCGGTGGCGGCTAAAAACCTTAACCGACATTATCTCGGCTTCGAGATTGACCGGAAATGGCACAAAATCGCAACAGACCGCCTGAACAATATTCAGGCAAACGGACAAATAACAATTTTTACGGAGTAAAGACTATGCAAATCATAAAAAGGAAAATGGAAGTTGAAAAGGAAAAGATAGAAAGTGATTACACCTCTTGTCAAGCGAGTTTCAACTCGGACGGGGTGCTGACGCTTCGGCAAAAGTCAGAGTGCAATCAAAATGAGGACATTATAACTGTGTTTTCTCGTAGTGAAACAAAAGCACTAATTGACTTGTTTTTTAAATTAAAAGAAAACTTTAATCTGCCCGATATTCCGTTTTAAAGAGGAGTGCCATTATGAAAGATTATATCTTACCGCTGTCAACGTACAGCGACGTCAAAAAGATGAATTATGAGGACTTGGCGAAGTGGGCGGCAGACCTTTTCGCAAAGGGCGTAAAAGCGGGTAAAGCCTCGCTAACTTCGGAAGAGGCGTTCGTCGCCTCGCTCGCCGCTGTCCTTAAATCGACCTACGACATAGGCGACCTGCGAGCGAAAGCGATAATAGAACAACTTGCAAAGATTTTAAACGGAGGAAAAGAGTAATGAAAAAGGTAGACATCGTGGAGGTGATCACCGAGTGCATTAAGAAGAAAATCATAGGCGAGTGGAAGCACGAGGGCTATATCTACGGCAAGAGTTGTGATCAAGTTAGTTTTATCATTGACGGACAAGTGTATGTCATTTCGATTGCGGCACAATCAGAAATAGATCAAATACTCGAACCGTATTCTAAAGCAAAATGACCTACTGCGGCAACACACAATGCTCGGAACACGGCAACTGTAACCTGATGTTTGACTGCCCGCTATTCAAGCCTACGAGCAAGAACCCGAAAGCGGGTAAACCAAAACCGCAGACTACGGAAGATAACGAGCAGGAAGCGGTAATCGAATACTGCGAGCTAAAACACATAGTCGCGGTACATATCCCGAACGAAAGCAAGCGGAGCGTAGCCTATGGCGCGAAAATGAAGCGTATGGGCTTGCAGAAAGGCTTTCCCGACCTATTTATCCCGACAGCTCGGCAAGGCTTTCACGGCTTGTTTATTGAGATGAAAGTCGATAAAAGCAGTCGGGTGCGCCCAGAGCAAAAGGCGTGGCGGGTTTATCTGAACAAGCAAGGCTACAAGGCTTTAATCTGCTACGGTGCAGGTGAAGCCATAAAGGAAATAGAAAAATATTTTAAGGAGTGAAAATAAACAGCGAAATGAACGCAGATGACATAAGAGTGGCACTTCGGAAAAAATACAACGACCATAGACAGTATGCAATAGCGGAAGAAGTAGGTTTGACTACGGGGTTTTCGCACCGTCGCCTTGATATGATGGTTCTTGATTGCTATAACTCCAACGGGTTCAGGATTGACGGCTTCGAGATAAAAGTTAGCACGTCGGATTTGCGCCGGGAGCTTGAAGACCCCGAAAAACACATTGCCTTTTTTGACGTTATTGATTATTACACCCTCGCCGCTCCCAATGGCGTGATAGAGCCACTAATGGATATTATACCAAAGAAGTGGGGAATTTTGATCGTAGATGAGAACGGAAGTACGCGGTATAAGCGTAAGCCGCTCGCCCTTGAAGATAGAAAGGCTGATAAACCCGTCCCGCGAGCGTTTCTCGCTTCGATAACACGGGCTATACAAGGTAAGCAACCGTCAGAGCAAGAACTTCGAGCCGCATACGAAAGAGGGCGTAAAGACGAAAAGGAAAGTGACGAGTGGCGTACAAATTACATGAGGGAGAGGGTACAAAAGGAAGCCGATAAAATCGAAAAGTACGACAATTTACTAAATCGGCTCCACATTTGGCGTTCGGACAATATCGAAGAAGCGATCAAAGAATTTGAGGCGTTTCGCAATCTTCATTTGAGTTGGATATTTGAACGCATCGATGCAACAATAAATGACCTTACGGCATTAAGTTTATATTTGAAGGGGGCAAACAATGAACAAGACGAAGATAGATTGGTGTGACGCGACAATCAACTGCGTTTACGGCTGCCCGAACAACTGCGAGTACTGCTACGGAAACGTACTCAACAAGCGTTTCCACTTCTGTAAAGATTGGAAAGTCCCCGAGTGGAAGCCTGAACACTTGAAAGAGTTTTACAGCAAGAAGTCGAGGAGCATTTTCATCGACAGCATGAGCGACATCGGCACTTGGGAGCAGGAGTGGCTCAACGCCGTTATGAAGGCAATCAAGGATAACCCTCAACATCGCTACATAGCATTGACGAAGCGCATTGAATGGCTCATGAACAAAATAAACATGACACAATATGGCATCCTTAAAACGCTTTTTATTGGGAGAAGCGTTACTACACAGGCACAGTTATGGGATAGTCTTGTGGTTCCGCATTTTTACAGCATTGAGCCTATCTTGGAGCCGATAATGATACCGAAAGATATGATGCGCTCGCTTATCATCGGCGCGGAGACGGGCAACCGCAAGGGCAAGGTCATTCCGAAAAAGGAGTGGATAGACGACCTTGTGAGGCAAGCGGACGCGCAAGAGAGCGCGGTATTCATGAAAGAAAGCCTGCGCCAGCTCATGGGCGACGACTTCCGACAGGACAAGCTCCCGTGGGATATTGAGAGGTGAGATATGGTATTCAAGATTAAAATTCATTTTGGAGAAGGCGTCTCAACTGTCGTGCCTTATGAGACAGAGGAAGAAAGGAATGCGGTTTTTCAAGCGATTCACACGGCAGATTGGAGCAAACCTTTATTGATTCAATGCGAAAACGGCGGACACAAACGCGATATGATTATCAATCTTTCACGCGTTTGCATGGTGTATTGCCTTAACGAGAGGTGAGGAGATGTTTGAAAATAACGATAATCAATCTTGGCTCTATTCAGTGCCGGCGGGAGACATCAACTTCAAAGGCGCGTTGCAACGGGCGACGGTGGAGGAATTGCAGGAAGTTCTCGCCGCGCTCCCCGAAGCGGGGAACAAGACGAAGATCGCCGCGATACAGCGGGAAATCAGAAAGAAAACGGGGAAGAAATGATAATCCTCGACAAGGAAAACAACCCCGCCTTGTTCGTAGGGACGGCATACGGCGTGAAGTACTACGGCGTAGACGACGGACGGGAGAACTCTTTTTGCCGACTTCGGCTCAATTATGGGTTCAAAACCGATGAGTTCGGCGACAAGGAACAACTCTACTTCACCTGCGTTGCTTTCGGCGAGAAAGCGGACTACATAGCGGCGGTGACGGATAACGCAAAACCGACATTGCTTATCTGCGGCAGGTGGGAAGAGCGGGAGTACAACGGGGAAATGAAAGAGCAGGTCGTCGTGGAGTGGGTTTCGGTACAACCGACGCTTCCTGCGGCGAAGAAGAAGCGAGAAGATGACTTCTCCGACATTGACATATAGGAGCGAAGATGCCAACAATAGACGAATTGAGAATGTTACAAGCGCTTCCGCTCGACATGAAGATACGGAGAACGCAACAGCGTATCCGCGAGTGGGTGGACTACTACGGCGTGGACGGCGTGTATCTCTCATTCAGCGGTGGAAAGGACAGCACGGTTCTCGCGCACATTATCTCGAAAATGGGCTTACCAATTCAGAAAGTCTTTGCTGACACGGGCTTGGAGTACCCCGAAATCAGGGCGTTCGTCAAGTCATTCGGCGACGTTATCATGGTGCGCCCCAAAATGCGGTTTGACGAGGTTATAAGAAAGTTCGGTTATCCGATGATCAGCAAGGAAGTTGCCCTCCGCATAGAGTATGCGCGGAAAGGAAGTCAATGGGCGATATACAACCTTGACGGGAAAGACAACAAAGGGAAGGCGTATGAGTATAAAGCCAATATGTACGGCAAGTATAAGCCGCTTGTTGGCATTGACTTCAATATTTCAGCGCGGTGTTGCGAAATCATGAAAGAGCGCACCCTTGATGAATACAAGAGAAAGACGGGCGCGGTGGATATTGTTGCGACGACTACCGATGAAAGCGAACGCAGACAGAAAGCGTGGCTCAAAACAGGGTGCAATGCCTTCAACGCGGGCGTATCAAAGCCGATGAGTTTTTGGACGGAGCAGGACGTCCTCGCCTACATAAAAGCCTACAACGTGCCGATTGCGAGCGTCTACGGCGAAGTGGTCTACAAGCATGACGGCGGTGAGTACGCCGATACGCTATGCGACTGTGGCGGGAAACTTTGCACGACGGGCTGCGACAGGACGGGCTGTATTTTCTGCGGATTTGGAACGCACCTCGAAAAGCGTGAGAGCCGATTTGAGCGATTGAAGCGCACCCACCCGCGACAGTACGAATACTGCATGGAGGGCGGCGCATACGACACCGACGGGCTGTGGAAGCCGACGGCGCAGGGGCTTGGCATGAGGCACGTCTTTGAAGAAGTAAACAAAATCTACGGCAAGAACTTTATTCGGTATTGAGGGCGGAAATGCGGATAGCGAAGATAAAGGACAAAATTGGCTATGCCGTCATTGGCGTGGTAAAGGTGATACCCGACAAGAACGGCGTGGCAGTCTCGGAAACGAAGTTTGAAAACGGCGGTGTGCAGTACCGCTTCAAAGTTAAGGGCGCGTCGAAGCAGGTTGTCAAGAAGGACGGCTCGCCGATGTGGAAGTCGCAGAGAATGTGGTGCAGGGTGGACGGCGATAGCCCGTTCGCCCCCATAGTTAAGAACCTCGAAATCGGTAGTCTCTTGTTTTTGTACGGAGCGATTACGAGTAGCAAGTTCGCCGACGAAGCAGGGAGAACCCGCAAGACGACCTACTGCACGGTCGAGTACATACAGCCGATTGGGGCGAGCGGCGGGCAGGTGGAAGCCGAGAGCAACCCCGACGATGACGACGATTTCGATTTTTAAGGGAAAAGCGAATGAAAATCGACCTTTACAACACGGACAAACGGTACAGCGTGATTTACTCCGACCCGCCATGGAAACAGCAGAAAGGCGGCTTGCGAAAATGCAGACCGAATCAGGACAGAACGCTCGACTATCAAACGCTGTCTATGGACGACATAGCGGAGTATCAACGGCAAGCGGCGGAAACCGCAACGGAAAATCATTCTGTCTTTCTATGGACGATAGACAAGTTCCTTTTCAAAGCAGAGGAAATGATGACCGCGCTCGGCTATCGGCTTCACGCTCGTTTTATTTGGGACAAGGAGAACGGAATCGCACCCGCATTCACAGTCAGATTTTCGCACGAATACCTGCTGTGGTTTTACAAGGCGAAACTGCCGCCGATAGCGGTAGAGCAACGGGGCAAGTTTACAACGGTTTTGCGGGAGCGGGCGACAGTACATAGCAAAAAGCCGTTGTGTGCCTACGAGATGATAGAAGCGTTGTACCCGAACGCAATGCGACTTGAAATGTATGCCCGCGCCGAGCGGCAGGGCTGGGACTGTTGGGGAAATGAGGTTTAGGAGAAGAG
>CANQKF010000045.1 GCA_947624445.1 uncultured Clostridia bacterium
ATCGGCGCAATCGCAAGCGGAACGACCGTTTCCATGCCGAAGTGGGGGCAGATCAACTACGCGGGCGGTATGCTCGATATTCCCAAGAAGGAGTTCTTGCAGGGCATCGGCGTACAGGTCAACAACGCGCTCCTGCGCGAGCGTCAAATCATCGTCCTGTCGGGCTTGACGGACGAGGAGAGGCGGCGCTTCGGCGTGGACTACAAGGAGGGCGAGTACCTCACCGATAAGGCTCTCTATGAACTCATCGGCTACGACACGGAAAAGGTCTGCGACATCTTCACAAAGCTATGCGACGAGCACAAGCGTATCGTCGCAAAAGTCTACCTCACCGCCTACTTTGAGAAGCAAGACAAGCGCGTCCACCGCGACACGGTAAAGGCTCTCAACAGCCTTTCCAAGTCCGTGGATAAGGACGGCTTGTTTACGCCGATTATCGAGGATATGGGGCGCAGGGACGCAGAGTAAAAGGAAACAACAATGAACCAAGAGGAATTGGCGCGCGCGGCGGAAGCGTTCGAGGCGCAAGAACAACTCAATACCGAGGAAAGCGTTGACAAGACCGTCAACGAATCGACGGTAGAGCCGCCCGAGGGAAATCCCGCAGAGGCACCCACGGACACTACTACCACGGTTTCGTAAACCAAAAGAACCGTAAGACGGCGGGGGCGAAAGTCCCTGCCGTCAGATACGGCTCATAGACACAAAGGGGCAAACAATGACGCCGATTTTGAAAGTCATAACCGAATACTGCGACATTTATGTGGACGACATCAATCTGCAATCGCTCGCGGTGGAAGATAAACCGCTCTACGCAAGACGTATGTGGGGCTACTTTCGTGCGGCAATTCCGCTCTTTTCCTTGCCCGCAAACATTCAGCTCTACCTTGTCGGTACGAAGGACAATCCAAAGCTCACGGATCCCGTATACGGCAATCTTACATACACGACCACCGAGGACATCACGGATACTTTCACCCTTACGCTCGACGAGAACGGAAAGGGTTATGACCTTTTCTGCTGCCGACTGCGCGAGGTAGATGACTTCGACAACGTGATTTTACTCCCCACGAGCGGAATCTCCTACGACAAAGACGCGGGCACGGTTACATTCACTGCCTCGTCCGAAAACCCCATACCCAAGGGCACGAACTTCGACATGGACTTCTACACAGACGGCTCATTTACCGAAACGCTCACCCCCGAGGAAATGCACATCTTGGGACTTTGCTTTCAAATTGTTTGGCAAACGCGTTTCATGAACGATTGGCTCTCGAACGTGAGCAAAGTGGAGGACAAGTCCTTCTACGAGCAGAACCGAGCCAACAAAATCAAAGCAGATACAGAGCGGCTGCGGGAGATGAGAACCATTCTCGCAGAGGAAATGCGCCGCTATGAGCAAAACCTTTACTTCCGAAAAACCTTCCCCACGCGGGGATTGATATAAACCCAAAATCAAGGAACCAAAAGGAGATACCGAGATTATGGCAAACAGAGAAAAATTCATCATCACGGACGAGATGATACGCGGGGCGGAGAGCTACATTCCGTTTGTGGATAAGCTCACGATTGTTTCCGAGACGGCGGAAGCGTGTCTCGAACCCGTTGACAGGGAAACGGCGGGAATCGCCACGGAGACACAGCTCCCCATCCCCCAACTCTACAAGGAGCGGAGCGGCGCAAAGCAGTACTTCCTCATGTACTACTTCCTCACGCGCTATCTTCATCTCGACATCGATTCGGATGCGTGGAACGATGAGGAATACGACTATTACGCCTCGTCGCACATATTCAACCAGCTTGAACGCTTCAAGAGCCACGACACGGAGATAAAGAACAAAGTTTTCGACCTTCTTTTCGACTACAAGCAGTTAAAATCCATGCTTGAAGTCGAGATCTACAACCTCAAAGAGGCGAAGAACTCCGCGCTCGACCGTCTGCAGGACAGCATCGCGCTTTTCTCAACCCCCGAGAATGTCGCAAAACTCAACGAGCTCATGCAGAAGAACTTGGGCGAGTTGGAGGCGGCGCAGAAGAAACTCGCCGAGAAGAGAGGGGAAGCTCATACCGAAGAGAAGCAGGAAGAGGAGAAGCCGACCGAAGAGAAACCGGCGGAGGCATAACCGCTCATGGCAGATTTTGAGAATAAATGGTACCCATACAACAAGGTTCAGGAGGGATTTTACGACGCTTCAGACAGCGACGAACTCCTGCGTAAAATCATGAACTACATTCTCGATATGCCCGATGGGAACGGGTACACGCCGAAAGACGATAACGCTTACCCGCGTTGCCGACTTTGGAAGCTCCTTTACTACGACGGGGCACGTCCGACCGAGAACCCGTTGCCTACCCCGCAAGAGAAGAAAGCGGTTTTGTTTGACCCCGACCATCCCGAGAAACCGACGGAGAAGGGGTACAGGCTCTTCCCGCAGATATACAGCAAGCCTGCGCAGGAGAACGCGCAGACGAGGATTTACTGCTACTTGGGGCGTCCCATAGCGGAGAACGACTTTGCGATGCAACTGTCGATCATCTTCGACATATGGACGAACTACACGCAGGAGAGCAACACAAAGCTCAACGAGGCGTACTCCCGCACATGGTCTATGGTGCAGTGTCTCATACAGGCATTCCACGGCGTGAACATGGCGGGCGTTGGGACGTTCTACTTCAACCGCTCGAAGCACCCAGACTGCGGCGCCGTGCCGCTGACGGATAAGCAGGATAACGTTGGGTACAGCTTGACAATGGGGTTGGAGCTCATGAGCACGACGCTCAACGGTCCCGTGGAAAACAACGAGGTGCAGATCGGTAGAGGGCTGTATTTTGGGTGAGAGAAATGGACGAATCAAAAACATGCGCAATGGTAGAGTTGAAGCCCGATCACCCGCATACCGACAAAGATCACGACTTTCACTGTATGTGCAGTGAATGCGGGACGAGCGTAACAGCAAGTGCCAATTTTACGCAAGAGGGACGGCTTCTCAAAGTGCGTTTCCCCATCCGCTACTGCCCGAATTGCAGGGCGGATATAGTCAAATTTGTGCAATATTCCGAGGACTAAAACATGGCGCAGAACGACAGCGAAAAGTACATAAGCGGCGCGATATTGCAGGGAGGGGACACACCTTATGTGCCGAACAACAAGCCCGTGCAGTACGCCGACCGCGAGCGTCAGTACATGGCGGGGCGCACCCGTCAATTTCCCGCTGTCCGCGCAAAGTTCTCCACCGACTATGTGAAGGCGACGGTGCAGGGTATTTCCAAAACCGACTTTTTCAAGTGGTATAGGACGCACGTCCGCCTCTCGGATATACACTCCACGCCGACACTCACGCAGCAGACAGATGACACCAAAATCGTGCTGTTTGACGAACCGAAAATCGACTACTTCCCGATCGGCGCGAAGATCGAAACAATGGGGAATGTGTGGATCTGCACGAACCCGTCGAACATGTCAAGCACGTTGACGACGGCGGTCGTGCGTCGGTGCAACGTCTCATACAACCTATACGACTACTACGGCAATATCGTTACCGAACCGATCATTTTAGAGAAGGTGACGATGATGGGGAACGACAACGCCGAGAAGCCGCAGAACCTCGTGATGATGGACGGCTATTTCAACGTCATCTGCCAGCTCAACGAAAACACACGGCAGCTTGGCTTGAACCAGCGCATTATCCTCGGCAAAACGGCTTACTTCATCACGGGCTTCAACGACTTCTATCAGGAGTTCTCGGGCGATTACGACAGCACGCACATTCTCTACTTCAC
This sequence comes from uncultured Clostridia bacterium, assembly GCA_947624445.1. Taxonomy (GTDB): domain Bacteria; phylum Bacillota; class Clostridia; order Christensenellales; family Borkfalkiaceae; genus Gallimonas. The sequence goes on from CANQKF010000045.1 coordinate 3,781, forward strand.
CGCACGCATTGAGGAACCGCAGGAGAACGACGATGTGGCAAACCACATCGCAAATGGCAAGACCTATTCTTTCGCGGCAGAGATCACGGAAGGGCAGAGGGAGCTCAACGCGGGCGACACGTTTGACCTCACGGCAGTTTTCCTCAAAAACGGAGCAGAGACCGCAGGAACGGACGAACGCCCCGTGACATGGACGTGGGAGAGCGACAGTCCCGACGTCGCGGAGGTTGACAAGAGCGGACGAGTGACGGCGAAGTCGGACGGAACGGCTCGGATTACCGCGCGTTTGGCGCAGAATGCGGCAATCGCGGCGACGGTCGAGTTAGCAGTCAAGGAAGCCGTCACAACGCCCTATGTGGCATTTGAGGGCGTTATTCCGCAAAGCATTGAGCAGTACGAAACGGTGACACTCTCGGCGACCTACTACGAGGGCGGCGCGGCGACGGACAAGCCCATTGAATGGTCGTTCGGCGGCGCGGACAAGCGCAGTTACGCGGCGACCGTCAAGGGCAACTCCGTGGAAATCTACTGTTACTTGGGAGACGACACGCCGCTCACCGTGACAGCGACCTGCGAAGGGAAAAGCGTGACCGCGACCATTGAACTTTGGGGACTTTGATATGAGTTTGGATAAGGCAATCAAATACGGGAAAGAGCATCGGAAGCCGTACTACGACAGCCGAGAATTTGATCGGACTTGCCGAAACCACGGCTCGGATAGTTACGCGACCGAAGGGCGGCTTCATAACCGCAAGAAGCGTGAGAACGCGGCGGAGGCGAAAGTCGCCGACTACGAAGAGGAGAAATCCATATGAAAATAACGGAGTTGAACCCTTTAATGCAAAAGAGAGCGGAGCAAATGATTCACGATATGAGCGGCATTGGCTCTGTGGACGTCCGCGAAGAGATAGCCTGTGAACTCGTGCGGAACGGATATATGAAAGTTGCTCCCGAAATTTCCAAAGGGCGGGTAATGCTCATGTCATTGCCCGATAAGGAATGAGGCGACACCTATGTCCTATACCTGTCCCTATGCGACCCGATTCAAGGGGTTCAAATACCTTGGCTGTAAGAAGCAAATGCAGGAGGGGGTTGACTACAACCTCTTGCAAAATCAAGCGGCGATCATGTGCCCGCACCAGCGGTGGTGCAATAACGAAATGCGTGCGGTCAATTCCGACTACGCAAAGCAATGTTTCAGGTTATCACAGCCCGAATAGGGCTTTGATATAGCTGTTAGGGCTTGCAGGAGAGAAAACATGAGCGAGACACTAACAAAACGGGAAAGAAAAGCGAGAATACGCCGAGGACAACCTATCGAAGCGTTAGGCTTGCAATTCTATCCCATCACAATGGCCGATTATGAGGAGTTTTTGGAGTGTAAGGGCGTTTTGGCGTTGAGAATGACGAGCTTGGCGAAACAGTCATTCGAGTACATCACAATGCCATTTCTCTCGGCGCTGTGGGCGGTCGATTATGACACCGCACGTGCAACGGGGAAGCCCGTGGGAATGACGGAGAGAATTGTTCGCTTGTTGTGTCTATCTTTGCGGCTCGGACACGACGAACAGAACGAGTTGCTCCACGGCGTTTACTGCGACCGCTCCAACCCCCGAAATCTCCACCATGTAGAGGTCACGCAGGACGGAAAGACCGTCCAGATCGACCCTGTGGATTTTACCACGACCGTCCGTCCGCTCATTGCCGAGCAGAACGGAATCGAGCTCCCGGACGAGAGCTTCAACCCCGAACTTGTCGAAGAGGAACAAAACATCGCGCAAGACAAGTCGGCGAAGCTCCACTTCGACATTGACACCCTCATAGCGTCTGTAGCGCATGCAAGCGGGCTACGGGAGAGCGACATCGATAAGTGGACCGTAACGGAGTTTGAGAGGCGCAGACAAGCGATAGAGCGCTCTCTGAATTACTCAATTTATACTCCGTTAGTTCAGATGGGAATGGTGAAATTCAAGGATGGCAACCCCTATCAGTCGTGGTGTTTCGACAATGAAAAAGGGCTGTCTCCCGCGCTGAAAACGACGAGCGAGCTCAAATATAAACTTGCAGCAATCGGCGACATTGAGCAAGCGGTGGGTCAAGCAACTCAAAACACAGACCAAAAAATCTAAACAAGGAGAAACAGTATTATGGCTGTAAAAATGGACAAGGCGCCCATCTATCTCAAAGGGACTTCGGAAATTTGGGTGCATGATATTGCCACGGGTGATCTTATCGGTTACTCCAACAGGATCAGCTCGTCAAACTTCACGTCCTCGGTCAATGCAGGTGAAATCCGTGCGGGTCTTGGCGCGCCTGTTGTCATCAACATCCCCGACAGTGCAACATTCACGGGCGAAGTCACGTCGGCAGACTTCTCGCTCGAAGCAAGACAGCTTGCGACGGGTGGCAACTTAGGCTTCAATGGCACGGTTGCTGTTATGGAAAAAGTCACTGCGTCGGACACGACGCTTACCATCAAAGGCACGCCGGCTCCTGCTTACGGGGAATCCGC
>CANQKF010000046.1 GCA_947624445.1 uncultured Clostridia bacterium
CTATATGCCAAAGGCCACGGACAAGCCCGAGACCGTCAATAATCCCGATCTCACAGCGAAGATCCTCTCGCCCGTCTCAAATGAGCATTTCCACCGCTATATCCGCGACATGGGTATCCTCTTCGAGACCTCGCGGCAGTACGCGCAAGCTCCCGTCGTAGAGCGCGTGGGCGGGAACACGGATAACCGCGTAGACAACAGCGGGCAAATCATCTTCGGCGGAGGGCTTACTGTCGGCGCGGACAAACGCGGCTCAAGCATAGACGAAGTCCTCGCTCTCGGCGGAATCGTCCCGAACGTATAAAAGGAGTAACACAATGGCACTCTTTCAACCGATGAACATCATACCTTCGTCTTTTACCGTGGGGGTTGTGGATGTAAACGATCCCATGCAGATATCATGGCAAGTCAATGGCGATTCTGCTTTGAATAGTTTTAGCATTGAGTTCTATGAGAACAATGAGCAGTCCACGCGCATAAAGGGAGCAGATGTGGTTGTACAGACTATGAGCGGTTTCTACGGCACGGATCGCTTCGGGCACCCGAAGATGTTCACTTGGGAAGCGGACAACGGAAAAACGTGGCACGATTACAATAATGCTTTTACAAACGGGAAAGAGTATAAATTCAAAATCGAGCAGAGATATTTGGGCGGGGAAGTAAAGCAGATAGAATTTAATGCGTTCAAAACAAGAACAACACCCCAAGTCCTTATCTATTTGACCGATAGTACATATCACGATGGAGATACGCCGTTAGACGACGGAAAAGTGCTGGATACATCTATCGGATACTTCAGAGCGGACTATACGCAAGAACAAGGAGACGCTGTACGGAATGTCCGTTGGCAGATTGCGACCGCGTCGCATTCCAACAATCAATGGCAGATAGGTGAAATTATTTCGGACACTGGAGAAGTCCCTACGCCAACGCTTCAGTTTGAGTTTAACGGCTTCTTTAATGAAGGCATGTACGCTGTCCGATGCATGATAGAAAGCGAGAGCGGGCAACTCGCAAAAAATCCACTTTCTTCACTTGATGGATGGATATTCTTTTCCATTGCAATTGTGGATCAAGGTCAGTATAACGGTGATTTTACTTTGACGTGTATACCAAAAGAGAATGCCGCTCTTTTGAAATGGACGTCTTCTGAAATACATGCCGTTGCGGACGGCCGCTATTCTTTAACGGATGGCGCCGTAAATTTGGACCCGTATACCACAATAAAGTGGGGGATAGAAGGTGGGTTCGATTTACATTGGGCCATTGCAATAGAATATGATCTGCAAACGACAGAGACATTCCAAATTGCGGGCTCTGGGCTTCAGCCCTATTCAAGGACTTTCCAGGCAAAAGGCTTGATTCAAAAAGCGACTGTCGGTTTGAGTGGTGGTAGTTATAGCGATCCCGTTATAAGTCCCGATAAAAAAAGTTGCACCGTGACCATAAATCCCAATTCGAGCGTGACTTTTGGACAAGTAGTACTCGAAGAAACGCCTTTTGGACCCACGGGGCCTTTACTAACTGTCAATATGGGGGAGACGAGTTTGTCTCTCGCGGGAGTTCTTGACGAGAACAGAAATTACTATATATCCATTCCTCCCTCCTACATGCTTAATGTGTCTTGGCAGAATCGCTCAGATAAAATCACGGTCATTTTGCGTAGCGATCAAGAATACCTGAGAATTTATAAAGGTGGAATGCTGTTTGGACAGTCTCAACTCTTTTTAGGCTCCTACAATTCGATAAAAGACATCGCAATAAGCGGTGGGGTAGATGGAGCGAGATTTCGTTGCATTACCGTATATAAAGGGAGCGTATCGGATGAGGTTTTAGACAGCTTATATTCCGATGCCGATTTTAAGCCATCGTGGTATGCGGCCAATTATAAACTTTACATGACTGCAAACTTTGACGGCAATATTGACGGCGGGGAAGTTGCGAAGTTCCGCCTTTATCGGCAGGAAGTGGGGAAAAACAGTCTTCAGCCCATTTTTTATGCTAAGGATGCAAGTATTTTACAGGTCAAAGATTACGGAATTGTCAGTCGAAAATCTTACACCTATTGGCTCTATGAATACGACAAAAACGATGCTTACTTGAAGGGCTCGCAATGCAAGTTTCCGGGGAGTGACGTAGCGGCGACAATCTCGACCAGTTTCAAGAATTATTCTTTGCTTGTTTGCGACTACGATAGCGTAAACGACGCATACCATGTCCGAAAGCAGTACCTCTTTGCACTCAATCTTTCGGCAGGCAGCGAGGGCAACAATAATACCCCTACGCTCAACAAAAACTTCACGCCATACCCAACGCGGATGCCCGATACGGCCAATTATATAAGCGGCACGCTCCAAGGACTCATAGGTGCGATCTACACCGTCCCCGCGCTCGTGGAGCAGATCGGCGGTTTCAAGCATACAGCGAAACCCTCGACGCTCGACTACTTCGACAGCGTAGACCTCGAAAAGGAACTCTACGCACTATCCACGGCTCCCTATCAGCTCTTTCTGCGGGATATGGCGGGGCATCTGCGCATGATCTCGACAAGCAATCAAATTGGAATGACGCCTGATTTGAAGAAACGGCAAATTCCGAAGTCGATCTCATTCCCTTGGGTGGAGATCGGCGACGCAAGCGACGTGACGATCATTCAAACGCCCGACGACTACGGATGGAACAACGATGAACAGGTGCTTGACGTTCGTCTCGATGCAGACCCGACAACGGGCGTTCTCTCGGCGTATTATCCTAAACCCTATGATGGGACGAGGTTCTATTTGACGGGCGTGCACAAGGAAATTCTTGCCGCCAAGACGCCAATCGGTATAACGCCTGCGCAATTCAAATTGAGTGAAACGGCAACAAAGCCAGACGACGGTATAGTCACTGCGACGGCAAAAATCAACGTGGAAGAGGGGGATTAACGCATGGCACTTCTCACACCACAAGATCGGTATCTTGACTATTTGAAAATTGTTGCCGACCCCGATCGCATGGTGCCGCTTACGAAGCTCGAGTTTCTTAATCCAAACGACACGGTTGCATATGTCATTGACGGAAATTATAAGCGGCGATATGGTTATTTCGATAGCCGGGCGTTCATACAGGACGGCGCCCTCAACATCTCGCTCAATAACGGACAGCGCAGAGCGGCCTCCGTGCGCTTTGAAAACCTCGACAATGCGTTTGACTTCGCCATCAACAAGCTGTGGTTTGGGCGCCGCGTGAGACTTTTTAAGGGCGCGGTTTTGAGCGATGGCACGCCGTATTATATTCCGCAGGGCGTGTTTTATTTCAATTCACCAAAGACAGGTTGGAAACCGAACAGCCGCACGGCAGAATATCAACTCGTGGATAAGTGGGCGTATCTCGACGGCACGCTCTTTGGGAACCTCGAAAATACCTACGAGGTCAAGAGCCGCACGAACATTTTCGCGGCGATGCAAGGAATCCTCAACCTCTCGATCTATGACCACAAAGCGACATCGGACTACACCAAAAAGATAGACGGCATCACGCCTGTTTTCACGGACTACTATAACGATCCAAAGAAAGTCGTCGTCATCAATGGCGAAGAAGTGCAGATGAATCTCACTCCGAAAACCGTTACGACGGCAATGGGCGGTACCTATGCCAACGTGATGCTCGATCTCAATGCGATTATCGCGGGGTGGATCGGGTACGACAGCACGGGCGCGCTCCGTGTGGACGCGTCCGCAGACGACATCGAGGACAATAAAAAGCCCGTCATCTGGAGTTTCACCGAAAATAGCAAGACGTTTTTCGGATTGGAGGAGACGGCGAACCCTGCACAGGTCTACAACGACGTCATTATTTGGGGTGAAAGCGTTGACGGCGCCATTGTGGGCGCCCGGGCGGTCAACGAGGACCCGACGAGTGACACGAGTGTCAACCGAATCGGAAGAAAAACTTTCGTTGAAAGTAGCGAAATCAACTATACAAACAAGCAGTGCGCCGCCCTTGCAGAATGGTATTTGAAGCGGAAAACGGTATTGCAAAAATCGGTCACGATTTCGTGCTCGCAGATGTTTCACTTGCGGGAGAACAACATCATCTCGGTGCTCCGCTCGGACAAGCCGAACAATCCGATAGAGAAACACTTGATACAGGCAATTTCGATTCCGTTGAGCCAAAAGGGTGCGATGCAGATTACGGCGACAAGTGTGCAGGATTACCCGACTCCAAAATTGATCCCACTCGACGAAAACCTTTTAGGAGGCAATAGCTAATGGCAACATACAACGAAGCAGAAACTATCATGCGACAATTGAAGCCTATCATCAACAAGTGTATAGAAAATCACCCGCTCGTAAAGTCGGCGATAAAAGCGCAGAAGGCGGTCGTGCAGGCGGCGCCCGACACTTCCGCACACACGGTGGCGATAAAGTTTTTGCCTGACCTCTTCAACGCGGATATTGCCCCTATGACGTTTCCGTACAACCCCAATATCCCTACGGGTGATTTGACGGTCGGGAAAACGGTGTTTGTTTGGTACTATCAATCGCTCTCAAACGGCGTCGTCATGCAGAACGCAGATTGGAGCATTTAAGGAGAAAATCTATGGCATACAACAATGTGAAAGTCAGGGAACGGCAAACTACACTGCCTTCGTCGCAGGCGAAACAGCTCGGCATTGTTTCCGAAGTCCCGATGAGCGAGTGGAACGCCGAGATTTCCTATGAGAAGCTGAATATCGTCACGCATAAGGGAGGCACATTCATTGCCAAACGTGCCAACAAGGGCATCGCTCCGCTCGAGGCAACAAGCTGGAAAGATGTTTGGATGGCGCTTTTGAACGGCGTGGGAATCTCCACAGTCGTTACGGAGTACGCAGTGGGGAGCACAACCTCATCCGAACCGCCGAAGAACGGGTGGGGCACGGAAATTCCCGCTTTGAAAGCAGGGCAGTACCTTTGGGTCCGCGTCACGATTACATACACAGACGGTGAGCATACGGTTTTCTATTCAGTCGGCGCGGGTGGCGTTCCGACAAAGACGAGCGAACTCGTCAATGATGGAGACGGTACAAGCCCGTTTTCGACGGAAAAGAGCCTTCAAGACGAGACCGAACGCGCGATGGCGGCAGAGAAAGAAAACGCGGAGGCTATTGTGACTGCCGATAATCGTGCAAAAGCGGCAGAGCAAGCCAACTCCGAAGCAATAGCGGTCGAGGCCAACCGTGCAAAGGAAGCGGAGCAGGCGAACAAGTCCGCAATCGAAACCGAGGTAGCTCGGGCGAAAGCAGCGGAGCAGGAGAATGCGGGCGGCATCGCAACGAACGCCCAAGCAATCGCGACGGAGAGAGCGCGTGCAGAAGGCGTAGAGAGTGGGCTCGATACACGCGTCAAGGCAATTGAAAACATAATCCCGACCGATGCAAGTGAAGACAACCTGCTCGGGACGAGAAACTTCATCAATTCCTCGATAAACGCATTGGCGGCGTTCTTCATCACACCGACGGCAACGGGGGACAAAGCATGGGCTTCCCGTAAGGCACTTCTTGAAGCAAAAACATTTTACAGCGGCGGGGCTACACGCGTTCCGACGCAGAATGACTATGCGATCGTCCTCGCCGATGAGAGCCAAGCAAAGGGCGTGGACGGCAGTTATCCGACAACCCGTTATTCCTATCAGGGCGGCACCTATCCGAGCGGGCAATGGGATTTCCAATACATCGTCAACAACACCTCGCTCACACAGGCGCAGGTAGATGCCCTCAACAGTGGCATCACTGCGGGTAGTGTGGCGCAAATCGATGCCAACAAGAATGCAATCGCAGAGGAAACGAACCGTGCAAAGGGCATTGAAAGTGGCTTGGAGACGCGCGTCACAACGATCGAAGGGAACTACGTCACACTCGGAACGGCGCAGACAATCACCGGGCAAAAGGTGTTCA
>CANQKF010000047.1 GCA_947624445.1 uncultured Clostridia bacterium
AGCGCTGCCTTTTCGTTGGCACTGTCGGCGGCGGCTTTTGCTTCGTTTGCCTTTTCCTCGGCGGTCTTTGCTTTGGCATCGGCATTTGCGGCGGCTGTGTCGGCCTTTCCGGCGGAGGAGGTTGCGGCTTCAGCGGCTTTATCGGCAGCGGCTTTGGCGGTATTGGCATCGCTTGCCGCTCTGTCGGCGTTTTCCGCGGCGCCGGTGGCTTCCCCGGCGGCAGATGTTGCCGATTCGGCGGCACCGTTCGCCGCCTCTGCGGCTTCGCTGGCCTCTATGGTGGCCATGTCGGCGAGCTGCTTTGAAGCCAGTGCCGCATCGGCGGCACTCAGCGCGCCGACAGCGGCTTTGTTCGCTTCTGCGATTGCTCCTGCGGTTAATTGAGCTGCCGACTGTGCTGCGCTCGCGGCATCAAGCGCTCTTTCCGCTGCTTCTCCTGCACCGTTTGCGGCTGCTTTTGCCGCTTCGGCTGCTTCGTCAGCTTTTTTTGCCGATTCGTCGCACCCGTCTTTTGCGGCGTCGCAGTCGGCGATCAGACTGACGAGAATGTCATAATTATCGTCTTCGGGAAGATCGCAGCCCGGCGCGCAGGCTTCCTCGACGAGAACATTAAAGGTCATCGTCGTATATTTCTGCTCAGGGGCGGGGCTGATGATTGAAACGTCGCACTTGGCTTTTTCTGCAAGCCTCAGCAGCCAGTTTGTGATCGGCACGCAGACGGTGCCGTCGGAATTGACTGATCCTCGAAAGATTCTCGATTTGCCGTCGGCTCGCAATGCGTTAATGGTCACATAAGCGTCGCGGTCGATATAGATCGGCTCGCCGTCGTTTTTCAGGCGGATTTTCAGAAATCGTGCGTTGTAATCGAACTGCTTGACGATTACTGTCTGGAGGATATTTTTTTGAGCTACGTCCAGAACCAGCTCTTCAACAACTGTCATATCTGCTCCTTTCTAATGCGGCCGGCTGATTTTATATTCAACGATATATGTGCCGCTTATTCTTGCCACCTTCACCCGATCGCCCTTGCTGAGGGAGAGCGCGGCGTTGGTGAGATAATGCTTTTGGGTGACAGCACCGTTGATTTTAAGAGTTACGCCGTCGGAATATACGCCCTCGACGGTTGCGAGAAAAGACTGCGCCTGCTCTTTTTTCGGCGAAGACACGCCGGTGAAAAGCTCGCTGTCGATCATGCCTGATACACCCCCACAAGGTCGTGAGACATCAGAGCGCCGGCTTTCAGCTCCATGCTCCACGATTTTTCAATGTAGATTCCCGCTGCTCTTTTGCAGCGTATTCGGACAATATCCCGATAGCCATGCCCCGGCATGAGCGCGGTTTTAATATTGCACTTGTTGAATACCGCCGACGCCTCGGCCGCCTTTCGGCTTATATACTCGTCGAGAGCCTCCTGCGATTCAATGTAGTCGGGCTGATATATTTCGCTTACAATCCGGCGGCCTCTTGCGACTGTCGACAGCTTTGAGCCGGGGTTGTCGTTGGTGTAGACGCTGTAATATTCCTGCTCAAGCTCGGGATTGTCGCACTTGGCGATGAATACGTTCGGGACGTTATAATAATCCTCCTCGGATTCCAGCTCGGGCAAAATCACGCTCAGCTCGTCGTCATAGTATTCGTGGGATATCAGCGCGGCGCTCGGTTCGACATACTTTGAAGTCGTTATTCTGCCGTTCTCGTCGGCAATGAGCGGATTGTAGTTGATTTCGTCCAAAAGCTCGTTGCAGGCTTCAAGCTTAGACTTGCCGAATTCAAACTCGCGGTCGGCCGGCAGGCCCGTCTCGGTCTGGGGAATGCTGTAGTCGGTGATTCCGGCTGACAGCACGATCTCGCCGATCACGTCGGAATATTTTCGCCCCGCCTCGAAATATGCCCGCTCGGTGAAACAGTCTTCCTTAAGAATTATCGTCGTGTCATATGCTTCGACGGAATAGCTCCCGCCGGCGGAGGTCTGATTCAGCGAGGGCGTTGAGAGAACGAATGTCCCGACCGGGTATTCCTCACTGCCGATCAACATATTCGCCCTGATCTTGTCTTTCAGAAAGTCAATGCCGGAAGTGGACGAAAGCGAGAACGAGGCCGTCCGCTTGATCGTGCTTTCGGAATCGTACTTGATAGAGCAGCTCAGGCATTCCGCCTCGCCGACTTTTATCAGCCCGCGGAAGATGTCATATCTGAATGATATCCGGCGCGACCCGCCCTGAAATTTCTGATTACTCATAGTCAATTCCCTCGTTGCTGTCGATCTCGGTTATCGTGAAGGAAACGTCGACAAATCCCCGACGCTCGCTCCAACTGAGATTTGAAAGGCAGGCAACCATGTGATCCTGCCGGTCGTTCCAGACAACCGTCTGCCCGACCATTGAGCGCAGGACTCTGAGATCGTCGGTATTTCTCAGCGAATAGGAAAGCGACTTTGTCCGCGTGAGCTGATCGCCGTATTCAGCGACCGGCAGCTTTCGGCCGGCGAACTGCATGAGCGCGTATTCCGCATTGAGCACCGAAGACCTCTCGGGTGGCGAGCCCTCTTTGTAGATAAGCGAGACGCGCACATTGTGATCGCTCGCAAGCGACATTGCGGCGGCTCTGCCGGAGCCCGGATATGTAAGGGCCAGCGGGTCGCTGTCGCAAAATGCGGTGTCGCTTAAGGCTCTGAGGCGGTATTCGCAGCTCGCCGGAGCGGTGTAGTCGTCGTATGTCCCGAGGCCGCTGACGTCGGCAATGGCGACGCCGCCGCGCAAAAGAATTGATTTCGATGTCGTGTGGACAAACATCAGGCTGTTGTGGGTCGAAAATGCGGTTCCCGAGGCTGTCGGCTTGCCGGGCTTGATCGCCGCAAGCGTAAACTGCCGCTGAGCTGTCGGGCTGTCGAGGCCGAAGCCGTTCCAGATCGTCAGCGCTGCCGTGTACTGAGCATTGTCGAGCCGCTTAGTGATTCTGTGCGAGCGGTCGGGCAGCGCGGCGTAATGCGTGTAGATAACGCTGCCGCTTGAATCGAGGATTTTGAGCTCATAGGCTTCCTGATCGACGCTTTCCCACCAGACCGTCGGGCGGTCGGCGCTTGTGTCGACTCGGTAGATAGAAGGTATCTGCGGCCGCGCACGGACCGTGATATTCGCGACGGCCCACTCGCTCGCGATCCCGCTCTGGCTGAAAGCTCTGATGCGGTACTGAATGTTTCCGGCCGACAGAGTTCCCGCCGGAATATCCGCGAAGCAGTCCGAAGTAGTCGCCTTTTTGATCTGCTGCCAGCTGACACCGCCGTTTGAGGATATTTCGATCTCATATCCGGTCGGCTCGGTGCCGTAGGGATTGTTATATACCCACGAAAAACGGTTGTCGACGTCGATGTCGATTATAGCGTTATCGGGAGACAGCGCACGGACAGTTCCGGCGACGTCGGTCGTCGAGACGGTTATCCAGTCGGAGAAATCGCCCACAACATTGTCGTCGGAAGTTATCTTGACCCGCCATTGGAAAGATGAATTGTTCGGAAAAGTGTTTGCAGGCACTTCAATCATGGCAGACGCATTTGCGACGTAAGTGCTTGCCTCTTTGTTGACCTGTATAGTGTGAACGCCTTCTTTTCCGACCTCTTTCCACTCGATAACCGCAGATTTTTGGTCGCGCCATTTATTGTCCTCTGCAAGACCGGAGCCGACCTGCATGGGCTGCCAGCCGAACTCGGTCTTTTTTGCGACATCGACGAAACTCGTAGGATAATGGTTGCGACTTTCGATTTTTATATCTTCGAGAGTATCTTCTATGTAAGGCGGATAATCGCTGTTGTGCGTATAAAGATATACCTGAGTTGTAGGCGAATATGATGAGGGCAATATAGCGGCTATCCCTATATAGCCACCATATTGATCGTTTTGATATTTGCGGTATGAATAAATACTGTAATATCTATTTGCAACTAATTTGCTGCATTGGACGAGGTCATAACTGACTTGCGTACTGAGATACTCGCCACCACCCGAAGGTGGATAATAATATTTTCCGCATTGTCTGATAGTTGCATTTTGATCACCGTTATATCCTTGAAATGCTATCATAAGATTTTGACTTTTCTCGCTGACTAGCATTTTTTTAGAGGGCTGATAGCTGCCTTCTTTGCAATGGAACGTGGTGCCGGCAACATAATTGGGAAACGATGTCGTGTCTAATATGCAAGTGCTGCCCTCAACGTCTTTCAATTTGCCTGATACATATTGCTGAACTTTGATGTATCGTCTTCTTTTAGTTGTCGCCATTACTTCGCCCTCCTTTGCTGCCTTGCATTCTCCGCAAGCCTGACAATGTCATTGAACTCGCGGACGTCCTTCGCGTTTATGCTGATGTTGAACACGTCTCCGCCGCCTGCTCCGACGCTGACGTTCGGCGTGACTTTTGTCCCGCGGGGCATAACGACCATATTCGTCCCGCTCGGGAGCGAAAGCTGCTCCGGAGCGTATTCGGTGATATATGCCGGACCGCCTCGGTGATAATTTGTCCCGTTAGCATAGCGCGGAACGTCGTTCGCGCCTACCGACTCGGTGATCTGGCCAATCGACTGTCCGATTCCGTCGAGGCTGTCCGCCTTTCCGGATATGGCGACTATAAGCGCCAGCACCGCAACGAGCGCGGTCACGATCGCCATTATGATTCCGACAGTCTTCCACATTGTCGGATTCATGAGCTCGATCACGCTTTTCGCCGCGCTTACGCCCTTTGTCACCTGCGCAAACGTCGTCACCAGTATGATGATTATCGCGATGACATAGAGCACCGGCGCGGGGACTCCTGCGATCAGCTTGATAACCTTTGCAATCGCGAGGATTATCGGGGTAATCGCTTCTAAAAGCCCGGTGAGGCTGTCGGCGAGCTCGGCGCTGACTGATGTCGCAACGCCTTCAAGCGTGAGCCTCAGCCTGTCCATAGTGTCGTTGAAATTCGCCGCGCCGTCGAGAGTGTCCTGCGACATAATGATTCCGGCGTTTTCGGCTTCGACTCCGAGCTCCTTCAAGCGCGCCGAGCCTTCAAGGATCAGCGGATTCAGCTCGCGCGCCGACTTTCCGAAGAGGTCCATCGCAATGGCGTCCCGCTCGGTCTCGTTTGAGACTTGGCCGAGCTTGTCGATTACCTCATAGAAAACCTCGTTGCTGTCTCTGAGCTGACCGTGCGCGTCGGTGACGTTGATCCGAAGCTTTGAAAACGCCTCGGCGGCCGTGCCGGTTCCTTTTTTGGCGTTGTCCATATTGTTGATCAGCTTCGATATCGAGCCGGTCATCGTGTCGACGCTGACGTCGACAAATTCAGCGGCATAGGTCAGCTTTTGAAGCTCTTCGGTCGCGATTCCGGTTTTTGCCGAAAGAATGTTGAAGTTATCGGCCTTTTCAGCCGAATCGGACACAAAGCTGAAAAGCTTTTTTGCGGCGTTGCCGACGGCATCGGCAAAGCGGGTGAATATCTCAATCTTCGCTTCCAGCGTGACGGCAGACTCGCTCACGCTGTCGGAGGCTCCCTTGTTGCCGGTAACAAAATCTTTCAGCCTCGAAACGGCATTTGCAACCCAGCCCCCGAAGGTGCTGTGTTTTTTTGAACTCTCGTCGAGCGAACCGTTGAGCCCGGCGATCTGATTGCTTGCCGATTCGTATTCGCTCTCAATTGATTCAAGGCTGCTCTCAGTATTTGAGAGCTCCCTCTGCACCGCCCGAAGCTGCTTTTCAAGATTCTCGTTTGAGGGGTCGGCCTCTCGGCGGGATTGCAG
>CANQKF010000048.1 GCA_947624445.1 uncultured Clostridia bacterium
AGATATGTACCACAACGCCCGCCACAATGCCACAGACCGTGAGGACACGATGCGGATCACCAGCGCCGTCACGCCTAAAGCGGTGGAGTACATGATGAGTTGCGGGTTCAGAAGTACGCTGGACATCATAAACGCCGCCAGCCAGCCGTCGCGCATACCATTCTGCGAAAACGAGGCGGCAATCGGGATGGTGCCGTACATACAAAGCGGTGAAGCTATCCCCAAAAGGCTTGCCGGGACGACGCCCCACAGCCCCCACTTTTTGTCGCGAATCTTCCCGAAAGCACCGTGGATAGCGTCTTTGGCGAAGACAAAAACAAGCGAGCCGACGACCATGCCTAAAATCCAGTAACCGGCGATCTGCCGGAGCTGGAGCAGGAAGTAATATTGAATGTAGACAAACTCTCTTTGAAGAACTTGGGCGATCTCACTCATCTATATCCACCAAATCATAGGTGCGGCTGCCTAAACCGATTTCCTCGGCGTGTTCGAGAGTGTGAAGTCCGTTTTGCCGCTCAACTCGCTGATGCAAGCTCTCGCTGCCCTCAGCCGCGAAACAGATATCGATACTTGCTTGGTCTATAGCGACCGCTAAAATCCCAATATCGTGAATGTCCGGCTCGGCGGGGTTGCCGTCACAGTCGCAGTCGATGGAGATGTTGTTCAAGAGGTCATATGTCATTTTCAAATATTTGGAACTATCTCACCAACATTTTTCATCAAAACAAAGCTCACACCTTTTGTCGATTTGGAATGCCTGAAAATACCGTTCTTCCAGCGGAATCCATTTTTGCTGAAAAATCCTCGCTTGGTCATGCCCATTTCTTGCCCGAATGCGGCGCAGTTGCTCGTCCGGTGAAACGGATAGGAAGATATGCAGGTCGTAATCGCCCCATAATTTCGGGTGACAGCTATAAGAGCCCTCCACCACGGTGAGCCGGTTTGGTATAATCGAAATCGGCTCACGAAAGTCTGCACTTGGCAGTCGTAGGGACGGTAGGAAAATGGGGCACCCTGTCGAAATGGGGTCAGCACCTCCTCCCGAAAACGCTCCCAATCAATATTGCCTCCCGGCTGACGCAAACGCTCCTCGGTTCGCTGCTCCGGGCGGAGGAAAAAGTCGTCCATGTGAATAACATCACAGCCCAAATCCTTTTGCAGCTGCGCCGCAAGAGTGGTTTTTCCGGCAGCGCAGCGCCCGTCCACGGCAATCAGAGGAGCGGCATTTGTTTGAATTATCCTCTGAATTTCTTCCAGAATGATGTCTCTCATTTTAAATTCTCCAAAATATCTGACGGCTGCTTTGCGCGGTGAAAACGGACAAGTCCCGTCCGATTGAGCGCGACCATGATCATCGGGATAAGAATCAGTTGGATAATTATTCCGGGTATCGCGTTGATCAGCGCGCCCGCCATGAATGCTTCCCAAGTGAAGGCTTCGCCGCCTATGCCGAGGATTATTATTTCGGTCACGCCCCAGACCGCGCGACCCGCTATCATCGCGACTAAAAGCGACCTGTAAAGCGAGATAACGCACTGCCAACGGGATTTTGAGTACATCAGCCCGACTATGAGACCGTATGTCAGGAGCTCCGCAGCCATCGCGACCGCAGTCGGGTAGAGCGGGGGCATGCCGAACAAAAACGAGCGCAGAAGCGGTGTAATCAGCCCGACCGCAGCACCGTACTGCCAGCCGCAGATAAGCCCGCATAAGAACACGGGAATGTGCATCGGCAGGAGCATGCTCCCGATTCGTGGTATCTGCCCCGTCAGGAATGGCAGCACCAGCCCGAGTGCTAAAAACATCGCCGCTAAAACCGTATTTTTGATATTTTGTTTCATTGTGATCTCTCCTATATGTAAATTCTTTCCTTTGCAAATCGTTTTACATGCCTAATTTATCCGCAAAATCAGCCATAGCTTCGGAAACCTTGATTTGCTGCGGGCAGACGGCTTCGCAGCTCCTGCAACCTAAACAGGCGCTCGGCAGCTTGTCGCTTGAATACGAGGACAGTGCCATCGGCGCGATAAATCCGCCTTCGGTGAAGCAGTGTTCGTTGTAAAGAGAAAGCAAAGTCGGGATATCCAATCCCTGCGGACAGTGGCTCACGCAGTACCGACAAGCGGTGCAGGGCAGGACGATCTTCCGCACCATTTCGTCCGCCATAGCCAAAAGATTTTTCATTTCTTTCTCGGAAAGGGGCTTTTGTTCTTGGAAAGTCCGGATATTTTCTTTCATCTGCTCCATGTCGGACATGCCGGACAGCACGACCGTCACCTCGGGGATAGACTGCAAGAAGCGGAACGCCCAGGCGGGGATTTTTTCATCGGGACGCATTGTTTTTAGTCTTGCCTCTTCCTCGTCTGAAAGATTTGCCAGACGACCGCCCCGCAGCGGCTCCATCACCCAAACGGGAATACGGTATTTTTTCAGAAGCTCCACCTTTGCTTTGGCGTCCTGAAAACTCCAGTCAAGATAATTCAGCTGAATCTGACAAAATTCCATGCTACTGCCGTATTTTTGCAGGAAGCGCTCCATCACATCATAACTTCCATGCGCGGAAAATCCGAGATGACGAATCCTGCCGTTTTCTTTCTGCTTCATCAGGTAGTCATAGATACCGTATTTTTCGTCAAGATACTGCTCAATATTCATCTCGCAGACGTTGTGGAACAGATAGAAGTCAAAGTACTCAACTTGGCATTTATTTAGCTGCTTCTCAAAAATTTCTTCCACTTTTGTCATATTGGACAGATCATACCCGGGAAATTTGGTTGCCAGATAGAAGCGGTCCCTCGGATATTCTTTTAATGCCCTTCCCATCACGATTTCCGAATTGCCGTCATGATATCCCCAGGCGGTGTCGTAATAATTCACGCCATGCTCCATCGCGTAAGCAACCATTTCTTTCACGGCTGTCTCGTCGATTTTGGAATCATCTCCGTCCAATACCGGGAGCCGCATGGCGCCCATGCCGAGAGCGGATAATTTTAAATTTTGAAAATTCTTGTAAATCATTGTCGGTTCCTCCTGTTATTTATTGATGATATATGGTTGTATCATGGTCGGTAAAAACAGCCTGCAAAATTCTTTTGTGCGTTCCTCAAAACTATACGCGCCGCCCGACATATCCCAACAAAGCATTTCGCCGTAGATCACATCAATCAGTGCGCCAGCGAGCGCGTCTACGGGCGTACCGTCCGTCAGTTCGCCCCGCTCGATTCCCGTTTCGATCATGCCTTTCATGGAATCAATATCCATGCGGAGTTTGTCCGTGCTGTACGGAGCCTCAACAAAATCGGGGTCAACGGTGTTGCGCACCCATTCCTGGCAGAGCTTCAGCCCATCGCGTTCAATATGCCCTGAAAAATTAACCATGTAAAATATCAGCCGCTCCATAATCGGACCGTCATGTGCCTGCGCCTCCTCGTAAATCCCCTGATACATCTCCCGGCTCAATTCAAAAATCACGTCCTCCTTGCGCTTGAAATAGGTGTAGAACGTGCCGTTTGAAACGCCGCAGGCTTTTGTGATCTCTTCGATAGATGTGTTGCCCAAGCCTTTTTCACATATCAGCTTTTTCGCCGTCTCCAAAAGCTTTCGCCTGGTTTCCAGCGCTGCAATCTTCCGATTCGTCATTTTCTTTTCCACGCCATCATCTCCTTTGACGATTTCATTATAGCACATTCGATGAATAAAAGTCAATGACTTTCAATCAATTTTTTTGATGGGTATAAGAATTAGGGGTAAATCGTGTGTATAAGGACTTCCTCCAGCTCGAAAGATCGGGATGGAGGAAAAGCAAGGCTTTTGTGGGCTTAAAGAAATCCACTCTATGCCGACGGAGTTGACCGTCAAAATGCTTAACACGCTAAGCTTGTTAAACGGGTAGAATGAGATAAGGCGGTTTTTGGGAAAAACGCGGACAGGCGGAAATACTGCCTGTCCTTTTGATTAGATTATGACTGCTCTTTCCGCTTCTCTGACCTCGGTTTTGAGAATCCTATCCACATTTCCCTTTACCGTTTCCACCTCTTTGAGCTGCTTTTTAATCCGCTCTCGCTCGGCATACAGCCTATCCTGTTCAGCGGTCAGTTTGCCCCTTTCTGCTTGCAGTTGCTGCATTTCTTCTCGTTGAAAAATTTACAGAAATTATACAAATGGGGGGTCACCATTTGCCGAAAATTTGTCCGTTTGTAAAGTGAAAGGAATCATCAAAACGCTGTTTGGCTTTTCAGAGAGCGAGAAAAATTAACAAAAAGTTTACATTCGCATACCCGGTCATTTGGCGAAAATTTGTCCGTTAAAGGTGAGAGGAAAAATAATTTTGCAACATTAGTAGACAAACCCGCCTTGAGATGTCCGTTATAAAGTAGAAATATTTTTTCTGATTAGATTGCCAAAAAATTGGCAAAAAATAGTTTTTCGGTGTGGAAGGCACTGAGGGTTTGCAAAATCAAAAAATTTGCGTTGAGGGTAATGTGGGAGAATGTTGTTCACGAAAATTTTACAATTCTTATACCCGATCATCTGTCGAAAAATTGTCCGTTGTAAAGTGAGAGAAATAAAAATTTTTGAGTGAGGGTTAAAATTTTCCGAAAAAATGTACGTTGTAAAGAGAGGGGAGGGTAAGTTCTGTTCATATAAAATTTACATTTCAGGTGTCACATTCGTGAAAAAAAATGTCCGTTAAAGATGAAAGGAGGCTTTAATATGCCAAAGAAATACAACACGCCTAAGAGGAAAATCGTTGTCAAAACTCGTATGACTGATGAAGAATACGCCGACTTCACCGAGCGCGTAAAGCTTTGTGGGATTAGCCAGTCGGAATTTATCCGTCAGGCAATCGAAAATGCAGTCATCAAACCAATCATCACGGTTTCGCCTGTCAATGAAAAACTTCTGTCGGCTGTCGGTCAGCTAATCGCGCAGCTTGGCAAAATCGGCGGAAATCTAAACCAGATTACTCGGTATCTCAACGAACATGGTATGCCGAATAATGCACTATCAAGTGAAGTTCGCTCTGCCATAGCTAACTGAAATTTGAAATCTTGCAAAAGGTAGACGACGCGGTTGGCGACGTTCAAACATTTAAGCTCTAAAAATGCAAATTACGGTGCTGCCGAGAAATATCTGCTTTTTGAGTATGACGAGTTCACGAACAAACCCATTCTTGATGAGAACGGCAGGCTTATTCCTCGTGAAAACTGCCGCTTTGCGACCTTGAATTGTGGCGAAGACGACTTCGCCATTGCCTGTATGAAGTCGAATCTGCGTTATGGTAAAAATCGCTCCCGCGGTGACGTCAAAAGTCATCACTACATAATCAGTTTTGACCCGCGAGATAGTGCTGAGAACGGTTTGACTGTTGACCGAGCGCAGGAGTTGGGCGAGCAGTTTTGCAAGGAGCATTTCGCGGGACATCAGGCGATTGTCTGCACCCACGCCGACGGTCACAATCATTCGGGCAATATCCATTGCCACATCGTTATCAATTCTCTGCGGATTGAGGACGTGCCGCTGCTGCCATATATGGGCAGACCAGTCGATACAAAAGCCGGCTGCAAGCACCGCTGTACCGAAGCGGCTATGAACTATTTCCGTGCCGAGGTTATGGCTATGTGCCAA
>CANQKF010000049.1 GCA_947624445.1 uncultured Clostridia bacterium
AATTATCTTGTCAAAAAGCTCGGCGATTCGTCGTCGAAAAAGGGCATAAAGGGCTACTCTCTCGACAACGAGCCGGGACTTTGGAGCGGCACTCATGCAAGAATCCACCCAGAACAAACGACCTGCGAGGAGCTGGTGAATAAATCGATCGAGCTGTCCGAAGCGGTCAAAAACGTCGATCCCGGGGCGGAAATTTTCGGTCCGGCGCTGTACGGATTCGGGGCTTTTTGCGATTTGGCGGGCGCGCCCGACTGGCAAAAAATCAGCGAGGGCAAGGACTACCGCTGGTTTATCGACTATTATCTTGAGGAGATGAAAAATGCGGAAGACGCCCATGGCAAGCGGCTTTTGGACGCAATTGACCTGCATTTTTACACCGAAGCACAGGGCGTCTGCAACGAAAGATACTGCCATCACTACGACAACGAGGAGTGCGCCTACGCGAGAATGAACTCGACGAGGACGCTCTGGGACGAAAGCTACCGCGAGCGCAGCTGGATAACGAACACCGGCACCGATCTGATGCCGCTTTTGCCGAATTTGCAGCAGTCGATCGACAAATACTACCCCGGCACGAAGATCGCGATAACGGAGTACAATTTCGGCGCTGAGGACCATATTTCGGGCGCTGTCGCGGAGGCTGACGCGCTCGGGATCTTTGCAAAATACGGCGTTTACCTCGCCACGCTCTTTACCGGCGAGAACCCGTTCGGCTGCGCCGCCATCGACCTTTACACGAATTACGACGGCAAGGGCAGCGGCTTCGGGGACACGCTCGTGAGCTGCGAAAGCTCCGACATCGAGCGCTCAACCGCCTATGCCAGCATTTTCGGCGACAGCAGCGACGTGGTGACGGTGGTCGTTACGAACAAGTCGTTTGCGGATAAAACGACCGCGGAAATCGCGCTTGGCAGCGGGAATTACGGCGTTGTCAAGGGGTATACGGTCGACCCGGAGACTGCGGAAATCGTTGAGGTAAGTGCGGATAAGATCACACTGAATGGTAATAAAGTTGATTATGAAATGGAGCCGCTGTCGGTGTCGCTGCTTGTGATTGCAAGGGACGACGGGGCGATTACAAAGGCGGCGAAAACGAACGGGAACGCGAAGATACCGCTGATCGTTGCAGGAGTTGCGGCGGCGGTCGCGGCTGGGTGCGTCGGTGTTGACATTGTGAAAAAAAAAGATATAATGGTAAGAAAACTACCGACGGAGGCACTGATGAAATTTGATTTAACAAAAATCCCGTTTTCGCGTTATGGTTCGTACATTGCGCTTGCCTCTCTCCCCGCGAACTGGCAGGGTCACGGCAACGCTGCGGGACTCTATTTAAAGACGGTCAGCGGCTCGGCGAGCAGTCCTTTGGTCGCGAAAATTGATTTATCCGATATTGATTTTCGTCATATTTAAATGACGGCTCACTCACACTTTCTACGGGAAAAATAGCCTATGATTTCTGCTACGCGAATGCACAAACGCTTTTAATACAGGGATCAGCCGGGACACAGATGACGCTCGACTTCATGACAGAGAACGGGCCATACGACTACATTTACGAGCGCAAAATTGACGGAAAATCGTGTTATGTGGCGAACTGCTACAAGAACAACACAAGCTTTGTGATATGGGCGCAAGACGGTGAAATATCGCTCGAACAGCGCTGGCGGGAACAGTCGTCGGAGTTTTCGCGACTGAAAATTTCGGGGCAAGACGGTTTCTTGCTTATTATAAAAGAGATCCCGACCGAGTGGGACGGAATCGTTTGCAAGTATGATTTTGGAGCCTGTCGCAAGTCAGTCGCTGATGAATTTAACAAATTTTTGGCAGGTTATCCTGCAACGCCACAATATGAGGATTTATCAATTTTAGGCGCATACATAAACTGGTCGGCATATGTCGAACCGAGAGGATTTTTGAAGCGTCCTGCGATGCTGATGTCAAAAAATCACATGACAAATGTCTGGAGCTGGGACCATTGCTTCAACGCGCTTGCGCTAAGCTACAAAAATCCGGAGGCGGCGTGGGAGCAGTATATGTTAATTTTCGATTTTCAGGACGAGAGCGGGCGCCTGCCGGACAGCGTGAACGATTCAAAGATAATTTGGAACTACGTCAAGCCGCCGATCCACGGTTGGGCGCTGATGAAAATGTTAGAAAACGGTATGGAGATGACACATGAGCAGCTTGCCGAAGCATACACGAAACTGTCAAAGCATACCCTCTGGTGGCTTAATTACCGCGATTTTGACGGCGACGGTCTGCCCGAGTACGCTCACGGAAACGATTCCGGCTGGGATAATTCGACAGTCTTTGCCACAGTCCCGCCGGTGTGTTCTCCCGACCTTCAAGCATTTCTGATCCTGCAAATGGACGCGCTTGCAGAGCTTACTGCACATCTTGAGATGGAAGATGAATCAGAAATGTGGAGGCACAAATCTGAGAATATGTTAAATTTGTTCCTTGACAAGTGTTTCAGAAACGGTCTGCCGATAGCGTTCCGTTCCGGCACTCACGAGATAATCGAGAACAAAAGTCTGCTCCCGTATATCTGCCTTGTCCTCGGTGAAAAGCTGCCGGAGAAGTATCGCAGGAAAATCATCGAGAGCTTAAAGAGCGGAGGATTTATCAATGATTACGGCTTTGCAACCGAGAGTCTTGACAGCCCCGCCTTCCGCGACGACGGCTACTGGCGCGGTCCGATCTGGGCGCCGTCCACGGTGATTTTGTGCGACGGATTGCGAAAATGCGGCGAGCCGGAGCTTGCAAAAGACGCCGCACGAAAATTCCTGCAAATGTGCCAAAACAACGGCTTTGCGGAGAATTTTAATGCAAAAACAGGCGTGGGACTTCGCGATAGGGCGTATACATGGACATCGAGCGGGGCGTTCATTCTCGAAGAAGAGTTTTTGGCAATTTTATCGTCCAAATTTATTATTTTCTGCTGATTGTAAATGAAAAGCCGAGGAAAGCCCCGGCTTTTTCTTATATTGAGCGGCGGTGCTGCGGGCGGGAGAGAATTTTGGAAACCTTGCGTTCCCCTATTGCTCTTTTGAGCTTGTCCAACTTTTTGCTGTCCTCCCTTAGCTCAACATTCTCTTTGAGCAACTTTTTGTTATGCTCGCTGACCCTCGCGTAACTGTTCTCTTTTCTGTCGAATTTGGCGTGTAAATCGCGATTCTCGGCTTGCAAATCAATCAGCGAATGATGCAGCGACTTGATGAGCCTGACCGCCTTTTCAAGCACATGTTTTGCTTTTTTCTCTCGGTATGTTTTTGCAGATTCAAATGCTCCCGCTTCTGGCAAAATCTTGTCCAAATCATCGGGAAAATCCTGCGCCAGTTTCTCCGCATTTTTAAGTTTGGGAACAGTCTGATTTAGCTGCTTTTCAACCGTCAGCAAGTCCTTTTTTGCGGATTCAATTTCGGTGTTAAGCTGCTCGACTTCCTCGGCGCGCTGCTTCTTCTCGAAGTCAAGAACAGATAAATGCTTTTCGTGCGTACCCTTTTGCTCCCATTCAATTCCGTGGTTGAGCATTATCTCCGCGAGAGCCTGTTTCTCTGCTTGCACCCATTGATTCCATTCTGTCATTCCCCTTGTGCCGCCCTTGAAACCGAGAGCCGCCAAAGCCTGTTTGAGCGAAACGCGGGTATCAAGTCCCCGCTTGCTCCCGGTCGTGAACGGTACGAAGTCAATATGCAAATGCGGCGTTGCTTCGTCCATGTGCAGGTGAGCGGAGAACACTCGCAGGCTTGTGTTCCGCTCCTGAAAGCCCCGAAAATACTCGTCCAAAATCTGTTTGGCAAGCTCGCCATTCTCGGTGGTCGCGCCCATGTTATCTTTATCACCGATTTGCAAAATAAGCTCATGAAAAGGCTTTTCCTGCTTACATGACCTGATTTTCTCATAATAATCCTCAATCCGTCGGTCGTCGCGGGTCTGCTTAGCATTGTACCGCTCCAAAGCGCCATCAAATAATTTATGATAAACGTCCTTAATATTTTCGTTACAATAATCAATATTTCGGTCGGTGCGCTCCCCGTCAACATTTGCCGCCTTAAACTTGCGGCTGTTGTGATTGACCGAACCTTTGCCCACCATCGCGCTAATCGTCCTTTTCATAGTCCTCCTTTCAGTTGCTTCGCCTTTGTTACTTTCTGCGAAAGTAACGCAAAAGCACTTTCGGCAAGCCAAAAGCGCCCTTGCGGCAGCCGTTCCCTCTGCACTCCCTTTTGCCGTGACGGCTGTGACGGTTGTGACGGTTTTTTCACACCGCCCCTGCTGTCATTTTAACCGTCACAGCCGACACGAACCGTCACGCGTGGCGTTGAAATTTCAATTTTCTGCCCTCGTGGTCGCGGCAGCTCCGGTACTCCACACCGTACTCGTTCAGCAGCCTGCCGGCGTTGACATTGAGCCGCTTTGTGAGCGAATTGACCGGGATTTCGGTCTTGATTATGCTCAAGAGTTGGGTTGGCGAACCCTCCCACTGCGGACTCTCGGCGGTCACTATTTTGGAGATTTCCTCCAATAGCGGCTCGGGCGGCTCTTTCCACAAATCCGTTTCCGCTCGGTCAAGCTCCCACGTCAATTTCTCTTGATTGCGGGTCAGATACAGCTTTTGATCCTGCTGGTCGCGCCCCGAAATTTCAAGGATAGCCGCATTCGCCGTCCGCTTTTCTTTATGCAGGACAAACGCGCCGTCAGCCGCACCGAGCAAGCCGTTCGTACCGGAAATCATGTCAAACTTGTCGTCAGCCTGTTGCTTGCGGGTGTGGTGGACGAGCATAAGGCAAATGCCATATGCCCCCGCAAATGATTTCAAGCGGGCAATTATCTGGTAATCATTGGCATAGCTGTACGTTTCCTTGCTCTCCTCGCGAACCTTTTGGAGGGTGTCTATGATGACGAGCTTTGTATCTTTGTGCGCTTCGATGAATCCTCGGAGCTGGTTTTCAAGACCTCCGTTCACGCTGTTGGCGACGGTCGAGAAATGCAAGTTATCCGCGCTGTCCGTGCCGAACATTCGATAAAAGCGCGACTGCAACCTCGCATAATCATCTTCGAGCGCGAGATACAGCACCGTCGCGGGCTTGATTTCATAGTTCCACATCGGCGTGCCTGTACTCACATGATACGCCAGTTGCGCCATGAGAAAGCTTTTGCCGACCTTTGGCGCGCCGACGAAGAGGTACACGCCCGGGTACAAAAAGCCGTCGATAATCGGCGGGTTGACCGCAAAAACCCTGTCGTAAAGCTCGGGCATAGACATGGTTTTGAGAAAATTCGGGTCGAAGTCGTCAAACGGGTCATAAAAAGGCTTGACTTCCGCGCCGAAATCTGCTAAAATATCGCTGTACTTGTTTGACTGCCCCGCGTCCGCGCCAACGGACGAGCTCGGGGCGGTTATTTTTTGCTCACTCACGCGCGTCGCCCCCGATCTCAAAGCCGTACATCTTCTCTTTAAAGTACCGAAGCGGGCATTTTCCCGCGACGGTCAGGTACCCCTTTTCGCGCAGCTCGCGGTTCATGTCCCGCACGATTTGGTAGGATTTGGACTTGCT
>CANQKF010000050.1 GCA_947624445.1 uncultured Clostridia bacterium
CGTGCAGGAAAATATTACAGTAAGCCTATTTATCGGGTCTTTGGGTATGACGGAAACCCCGTCTACTTTTGCAAGATTGCAAATGGCAAAACACATTATCTCACCGAAGAAGAAGTGGAAAAATTCAACAGTCTTGTACAAGCCGTAGGCGCGAAAATATGAACAGCCGAAACGCTCCCCTCTTCGGGAGCGTCGCGCGGGACTGCCCCACCGCGCCTGATGATTGGCAGGGCAAAGGAGAACGGACGAATGAAACAACTCAAATGGTACTTCAAGCACGGCACGAAGAGCGAGACCTACTCCGTCCTTTACGAGGACGAAACCTTCATGCTCGTACGGAACGAGAACAGCGGGAAGCTCTCTTTCGGCACAAAGGACTGCTTCGGCACTCTCTACGGTTTTCCCGTGAATTGGTCGTGCCTTGCAAGGGAAGAGACGATCGAGACCTTGAACAGGCTATACAACGTTACACCGACAAGCGAAATTCACCAAAACGCTTGGAAAGGAATGCTTGCTGCCATGAACGCGGCATGAGGAGGTAAATCATGAAGTATGCAGTTTTGTTTTTGACGGAGTGCGACACGGACGACAGCCCGAGGAACGAGTGGGTCGTCGAGGCAAAGGACAAGCAGAGCGCGGTGGGCGCAGCAAAGCGTCTCCATAGGTTTTGGGCGGGTAGAGAACGCGCCCGCGTTGCGCGGGTGCGCCGCCTCTCCCGAAAGGAATGCGCCGCCCGCTACGGCGACTACGAGGGCTATATGAACGGCGGCTACCTCGACTACTTCAACCCCTTCACGGGCGAAGGGTGTCTCGACTGAACAGGAGGCAAAACATGAACAGAGTTATTTTGTATGAAGATGACGTGTACATTCTCTTAAAAGACACGGACTTTGACGCGGAGAAATATCCTCAAAATGGACCATATTCTTTCGGTCTAAAAGCGGAAATGAACTCTATATACGGTTTCCCCGTTGCACAGTCATGCCTCACAAAAGAAGCGGCAATCGAACAACTGAACCTGCACATACAGCTCGGAGAAGAGCATATAGCCAAATACGATAAAAGGTTTACAGGCGGCGCGGAAGAATACATACAGGTTTGTCGGTCGATGATCGACGCGCTCAATGCGGACTGAACAGGAGGAAATCATGAAATTCAAAATGGCGAAAGAGCTGACGAGGATAGACATAAACACACTATCGCTTGAACAGCTTCAAAAGCACAAAGTAAAAGCACTTGACGCTTTGCGCGAAAGCAACGCCGAATACGGCATGCAACAGGCAATTATGGACGGCTACTATATCTGCGTGGTGGATTCCGCCGCAAGTGGATATTCGCCCCGTGATATGTTCCTCACGACGAATTTGTCCTATATCTACGGGGAATGCGTCAAGAGAGAACAGAAACTTTTGGGAAACTCATAGGAGGAAATCATGATAGAACAGACATTTTACAAGGGTTTTGAGATCAGGCGACACACGTTCCCCTATAACGGGGAGCGACGGCTCCTCGGGTTCAGCGTAAGAAAGACGCTCCCGGACGGTACGATTGTCCCCTACCGCCGGAAATCGAAAAACAGAACGGCGACCTTTTCGGACACAACATTCGCTTCGGAGCAAGAAGCCAAACAGGCGATTGATGCGAGTGGGATTATAGAGGATCAACCGAGAAAGCGAGAAGGAGAAGCTCTCCACTCTCCCGCCCAAAAATCAGCACGGAATTGACAAGGATCAACACATGTGTTAAAATATCAAAAGGAGAAATCAATATGACAATCGAAAAATTGAACAAAATTGTAGAACTGGCAAACCTGCGGAAAATCAAAAAGGCGCTCAAAGCGGCGGGCTTTATTGACTGCAAGCGCGACAAGTCACTTCGCCACGCATCGCTCTACGACATTGCGAAGGCGCCACACGCGAAAACGCCCCACTTCTCGGACGGAAAGGGAAACGAGTTCGTCGGCGATCTTATCCACGATGTCAGAGACTACGAACAGTACAACTTTGTTGTTGTGCAATTCCTTGCGCCGTTCAAGCGCGGGCAGGAAGACCTTTCTACGAAGAAAATGCTCATCTATGCGAGAGATGCGAGATTCCTCTCGTGGGACGGAATCGGCAACAAGCCGACCATACCACATTGCGAGGAGGCAACAAAATGACTTTATATGAGAAATACGAGCGGGCGAGGGAAGAATACCTCGCCTCTCTTAAAATCGTGACAAAGAGCCAAGAAACGCACAGGGAATACGCCTTTATTCTCGGAGACTTCGGGGAATATGTCAAGGCGCACGGCGGGGAGGAGACGGAAGTTCCTCCCCTTTTCATTGTCGGTTGGCGGAACGCAATCAAGGAAGAGCGGGAGCTCGCGAACAGCTCCGTCCGCCACTATCTCACCCTTCTGCACAGCTTTTTCAAGTGGACGATCGAGCATAAAATATTCTCCGAACAGCCCGTTGGCAAGGGCGACTTTCCGAAGAAAGAAGCCGTCGAATATGACCTCCTCTCCGAACAGGAAATCGAGAAGATCCTCTCGGGTGAAATCCCACCCGATTCCATGAGCGCAACGAGCGTGCGGAACAGAGCAATCGTCATCCTTGGCCTCACGAGCGGACTGCGCGTCTCGGAACTCATCAACCTGCGCGTAGGCGACTTGGACTTCAAAAGACACATCATCGTTGTGCGCCATGGAAAAGGCGATAAAAAGCGCTATGTGACATTCCCGAGCCTCGCCGAGGGATTCGTCAAGACCTATCTCGTCGCCCACTGCGGAGCAAACGACGCGCCCAAGACGGCATATTTGTTCAACTATGTCGGAGACGACGGCAAGACGCACAAATTCACACGCCAAAACATCACGCGGCTTGTCAAGAGCTATGTCTACCGCCTCACGCGGCACGCAGGCATCGGGACGCACGACCTGCGCCATTCCTATGCGAGCTATATGCTCACCCACGGCGTGCCGATTCAGGAGATACAGGCACTGCTCGGGCACGAAAACTACTCCACGACGCTCATCTACGCAAGCCATCTCTGCCCCGAGCGGGTGGCGATCAACCTCAACAGTATCTTCTGCGGCGCGACGAAATGAACGGAACGCATGAACAGAACGGCATAACGAAAGGGCGGCTCCCCCACTACGGGGGAACCGCCCTTTTTTCTTTGCTTTAATTTATCCGAAATACTTCTCGCCGAGACGCGTCGCCCAACCCTCGAACCATATGCTGTCGTAAGGCGGGAGGTCGCTCTCCTGCTTCTTCCCCATTCGCACGACGATCTCGCGGTACCAATAGCGAAGCACCGACCACACACTGATGATCAACATAAACGGGCCGAGCAAGATGTTCTGCAAGCCGTGGCCGCTCTCATGCTGCTTCATGTGAAGGGATGGGTCGGCGCAGACGAAGAAAAACGGTCCGCAATTGAACCCGCCCCAATCCTCTCCGACTTCGAAGTACACGAGGCCGTGAAAGAGCTTCGGCGTATGGCACAAGATGAGAAGCAAAAGAGCGATAAAAGCGCCGATAGACGTCATCAGGGCACCCCATGTCCAAGACATGCCCCACAGAAACGCTGTCTTAACGACTTTCATTAGCTTCACCTCCGCTCGTTTTATTCTTTGCTTTGAGGTCGTAAATGCTTGCCTCGATTTGCTGTCGGAGCCACTCATCCACGCTTGTCCCGCTCTTTGTTATGTAGTCCTGCACGTCGGCAGTGAGCTGGGCGCGAGCAGCCTCGATAGCCCGCCTCAGCGCCTCTTTCTGCGCCTCCTCTGTCCATTCCTCCGTCCCCTTGATATTCGAGACGAAGGTCTGATAGGTCACCTTTACGGTCCGTCCCACGACCTCGAGCGCAGTGCTCAAGAACGCACGGGCCTTGGCGTCTTTGATCTTCGTGTTGATGAGCTGTGTGAGCCAAGCCACGAGCCACGACGCGAGCGCGGTCAGCACGATGCCGACCAGTGTGACAAGGATTTCTTGCCAAGTCATGTTAGTGTTCCTCCTTTTTTTGTTTTTCTTCTTTGCTCTCGGGCAGCGCCATGATGTCGTTATATAACTTGGTGATGACGCCGTTGCCGCCGAGTTCATGATATGCCTCATAGCTCCTCGTGGCGGCCTCTTTGGCATAGACCGGGCAGTAGCCTCGCTCCGTGTATTTATCGTGGTACTCAATAAGCTGACTACGGAGAAGACTCTGTACGCCCTCCCCCAGGGCTTTCTCTCGCTTTGCAATTACCTTCATTTTTGCCACAAGAAACGTGAGCAGGCCGCCCACAAAAAATGATACCGTGCACGAAATGATTGCTGAAATAACTGCTGTGGTCATGTTCGTATGCTCCTTATATCCACTCAGGCGTTTTTGGTATCACGCGTGTTTCTGTGACATTGAGCCACGCCTCATACCACGTTTGCAGTTCAGCATTCTGTTCGGGCGTGAGGCGTGCATACCACGCCGCGCCACGGTTGATGACGGGAAAGCAGACCCTCTCGCGCTCATCGCGGAGATATTCGACGTATTCTTCATCGGTATAGGCATGATACACAAGGATATCCTCGAACTCGTCCCACGCTTTTTTGGCTGGCTCTACGATAGGCTCAATGAGTTTACCTTCTCTCCCATCGGCCTCCATGTCGCCCGATTTGGGAATAAAGGCGATGGTGAGATAATAATTTTTCCCAAAGTCCCCAAGGATTACCTCTTCCCCTTGCGCTCTGTATTCCTTTACCTGTTCCTCAACGGTTTTTATGACCTTTTCGGGAATCGCGTCATGATGTTTTACAAGGCGTTTATCCTCGTAAAGGTACCCTTTGGTAAGGTCGGGGTCAATAAGTTCATGCGTCTTTTCTTCGTTATAAATTTTCATGCGTATCTCCTATATGCAAATATTCTATATGCGGGCGGGCGTACTGTGGAGCCTTCTTGATATACACTATTTGACTTGGAAGCATCAAATCCAAGTTTTTGATAGCCTGTATAACTTGATGTGGTGGCTGCAATCGTTTTTGCGCTTCTCGAAGATCCAACGGTGGTAAAAGCTCCGCTCGGCGCGATGTAATCTGACCCTGTATAGATCGTGTTTTCCGAGGTTTTTCCCCTTTGCCATTCGCCCTTAATATTCGGTAACATGGCTCCCAATTCATGGCCAGAATCTGAATCTGTAAGAGTTCCGGTTGCTGTCCAAAGGCAATAGTTTTGCGGGAGTTTTGTCCACGAGCCACCTAATACGGCTCCCGGAGCATGAGCAGAATCTCCATACCAAGTGATATATATAGACCCAATAGGCCAGGCGTCGAGCTTAGAGGAGCTTCCCGTTTTAATTGTAATTGATTTTGCAAAAGAACCATCGTATGAGGTAGTTGTCCCATCAACGGTGATTGACAGCGCGCTCGGATTTTTCAGTGAAGACGGCGTCCCGGATATTTCACTGTAAGAATACGACGGCTTTGAAGAGCCAATCCACGAGGGCTTG
>CANQKF010000051.1 GCA_947624445.1 uncultured Clostridia bacterium
ATCATGACGACCGTAACCGCAACCGAAATGCAAAACAATTTCGGCAAGTATCTTCAATACGTACAATCGGGGAATGAGGTCATCATTCTTCGCAACGGAAGGGAAGTCGCGCGGCTCATCTCGCGTGAGCGCACGGTTTCTTTCCTGACCGATGAGCTCGTCGGCGTTCTCAAAGGAGATTATGACGACAAGGCGCTTCGCGCAGAGAGGATCGCAAAGCATGAAGATCTTGATTGATACGAACGTCATTTTAGACGTCCTCTCGGACCGCAAGCCCTTCTCGGAAGCCGCGCAGAAGATCTTCAAACTCTGTGAAGTCAAAAAGCTCACGGGGTATATCTCCGCGCTGTCCGTTCCCAATATCGTCTACATCCTTCGCAAGGAACTCGACGCCAAGCGAGTGCAGGAGATCCTCTCGCATCTCACGCTCTTATTCGACGTCGCAGATCTCAAAGCCGACGATCTGAAAAAGGCGGCCGCGCTCGGATTCCCCGACTTCGAGGACGCGCTCCAGAGCGTGTGCGCCGCGCGGATCAAGGCGGACTACATCATTACCCGCAATCTGAAAGACTTCACGGGCAGCAAGGTGATCGCCTTAAGGCCCGATGAGCTTCTTGAAAGAATTTAATCACCTGTTCCCCACTCCCGCCCTTCCGAGGGCGGGATTTTTTTATGCCTTCTTTTGGATCCGATCGGCGGGCGTTTCCGCCCATGTTCTGGCAGTGGAGAGGAGAAGCTCTTGAAGATCCGGGCGAAGCTGACGATATCGAAGAAGCAGCTCGCGCTCGGGATCCGTGAGCTGCAAGGCGCCCGCCGTCACCACCGAGCCGAATTCGTCGGTGCGGCCGAGAAGATAATCCGTGGATACGTTGAGACATTCCGCCAATTTCAATAAAGTCACCTTGTCCGGGAAAGTACGCTCATTCTCATAATCACTATACGACTGCTGACTGATCCCTAACAATTCGGAAAGTTGCTTTTGTGTATAACCCGCCTCTTTGCGCGCTTCCTTGAAATTCATTGCATTTACCTCAAAAAAAGTATACAACAAATTTCGGTAAATCACTTGACAGCACCGAATTTCTCGGTTATAATATCCGCGAATACACCGAGTTTCTCGGTATTTTCCCCTAAAAGGCGGGTGAAATGAATCATAGGATCTCCGCATTCATCGGGAAGATCGCCTCGCTGCAAGACGACGTTCAGATGCTCGAAGATGAACTCTTCGAGTATAAGCAAGATCTCGAAGGCGATCTCTGCGCGCTCGACGACCGCGAGAAATGCGGCCCTGTGGGCGCTGACATGCAAAAGCGCATTGATGCTCTGAACGCTGCCATTCTCCGCCTCGACTATGCCACGGACAACCTCAACGCCGCAGCGCGCTGCCTTACGAAATGAAAAACGCCTCGGCAACAAAAGAGACGGGCGTCTACTGCAAGGCCTTCGGGACGTTCATCTACTGTGACCGACGCTGTTCGGGCTGCCACTTCTCCCGCGGCGAAAATTGCAAAATAGAATCCCCTGGGAATGAAAAAGACACTGCTCCTTCGGGAGTTTGAGATCTGAATATAACGCAATGAAGCAAAAGATCGGTGCGACAATTCTATCAATCATCCTCCTGTTCTCCTTAGGTTTCGGCTTCGGCTGCGGCAGTTACCTCCATGCCGCGGCCGCGGCCGGTTACGAGGGGCAAGACGTCATGGAAGATCTTGCAGGCACCGAGATCGACGGCGTTCCTTTCGACGCCGAGAGCTATACGGATACGGAGGGCCGTGAGCCCGAAGTGCTGCTTTTCTCGGAATACGGGTATTCTACGCAACAGGCGTTCGGCGGCGCCTTCGCGCTCTATGTGTACATCTACACCGGCGCGAGGATCATCGACGTCGAATCGGCGACGGGAAGCTACTATGCGAAGATCCAGATCGGCGCCGGCGGGCTCGGATACAACCGCTACGGCCTGCTTCTTATCGACCGCTCCGAAAACGGCCTCTTCCTGAAGATGCGCGTCAACCTCTCCGAGAGTCAACGCGAAGAGATGCTCGGCGCGCTGTTCTCCGGGGAGCGCGTCTACCGCGTCGGCGAGCTCGAGCTCCTCGAGAAGTCCAACTACAGCGCGAGCGCCTTCAAGGTCGCCCAGACCTATCGCTTCAGCGGCTTCATGCAAGGGCTCGATGCGAGCTCCTCCGCGAAGAGCACGCTCGCTTCCACGGCGGAGGGATTGCAGGAAGTCATTCAGCTCGACATCACACAGACCTGTTACCGCCCGCAGGGAGATTTCTACAACGGCGAACAATCGCAGCTCAACAGCTGCTTCTTCAAAGTCCCCGAGAAGTACTTCGCGGATCACGGAGAGCTCATCAAGATCAAGTGCGAATGGCAGGAATACGCGACCAAGCCCTTCCTCGTCACCGAGGACGAATATCTCTACGGCGCGCTCGATGCGCTCTACGGCCGCGCAGCCGAAAACTTTACGCCTTCCGCTTACTTCATGATCAATGCGACCTTGAGCGACGACGGCGGCTCATGGTTCGGGCATCGCGCCGATTCCTATGTGGCAACGAATCTGCACCTGCAGGAAAAATATCACTGGTTCGACGGACTTATCGAAAAGTCCATTGCATTTACAGACGCCGAACGCGAAGATGCGCGCAAAGCGCAGTTCGCGGGCGTGTTCTTCTCGGACGGCGACTATCAAAAGCGGACCGTAAGCTCGCAAGAGGTGCAAAGCAAGCTCCTCGGATACAGTCAGAAGCTCGGCGGGCCGTATTACACGGGAAAGTATAGCCAAGAGCTCTTTCAATCTTACGTCGAGACAAACCATATCCGCGGCTATAACCAGAAAACTATTTCCCGCGACGATCTCCGCGAAGTGTTCTGGAACACGACCACCAAGAGTTGGTGGCAGCATGTTTTCGGCGGACAGAGCGTTACGACGCAATACGACGCTATGAATGCGATCGTGGAGATCTCCGGAGACGACATCGCGGGCTCCGCCTCCGCAGTGGCGCAAAAGCTCTATGTGGGCGAAGGCGATGTTGATGCTCTGAAGTCCGCCTATGAAGCGGCGCAGGGCGGCGAAGAACCCGGGCGCATCGTGCTCCTTCGCTTCGCGACCTCGACGTATCACTCCTACCCCGTGGCATCCGACTATTGCGCCTACGACGCCGAGGATCCGGATTGGCGTCTCGTCAAGAGCTGCGTAAATAAATGGGCCGACGGGGATTATACGGGCTACATGGCCGAGGAGACGGTCTTTCTCGATTTCGACATCATCTCCCTCTTCTTCCAGCGCGGAGAGGTCACGACGGAGATCGCCGCGATCTCCGCGCCGCAAGACGTCATCCCCGGGCTCACGCCTCCGCTCGAAGAACCGCCCGACATCTGGCGCATCATCGCGATCGTGGTCCTCGTCGTTGCGATCGTCGTCCTCGTCGTCGTGATCGTCGTCAAGGTGCGCAAGAAGAATACGGGCACGAAAAAACGTAAAAAGCGAAAACGGAGGCGATGACATGACAAAGTCACTTCATACGATCTGCGGCGTCTTCGCCGCGATCCTCACCGCAGCGCTCCTGCTGCTCGCGATCCCCCGTCCCACCGCGGCACATGCGGCGGGCGCAGGCCTCTTCGCAGGCGCTACCGTGAGCGTGCGGATCGAGTATCGGACCGAAGACGACTTCGACCAGAAGGATTACGGCCCGATCGACTACGGCAACCTCGAACCCGTCGCGGCAGAGCCGAAGGAGGGCTTCGACGGCATCGATCTCTATGCGACCGCGGGCGCAGAACGCTTTGCCGCGGTCTACCGCGAAGAAACGACCTACACCGTGAAGAGCGTGACGTTCCGCATCAACCTCGCGAAGGCCTTCAAGATCGAGACTTACGAAGATCTCGTGCTCCCCACAGGCGGCGCGTTCGACTATGTTACGATCTACCCCGTCGAAGGAGATCCGATCGGCTTCCCTCCGCTTCCCGGGCAAACAGAACAAAACGCCGAGAAGCTCGCTGGGATCACGATCTGCGCGATCTCTTACATGCACGCATATGCGCCGCAGGACAGCATCCCGGTCTACGCCCGCGGGACGTCGGTGGAGGATCCCTTCACGCCCCCGCCCGCGCCCGAGGAGAAGCCTTCCACAGACCAAACCGTAGAAGAGGCGAAAACCTTCGTACAGGAAAACAAAGCTCTCTTCATCATTCTCGGCGTGAGCGCCACGATCCTCATCCTGGTTCTGATTTTCGGGCGGAGACGCCGCTAAAACAAAAGGAGAATGCCATGACCGCAACAGGGACCCTACTGATCATCACACTGACGTGTGTACTCACCTCGATCGTACTCATCTTCTGCCAGATCGCCCTCTACTTCGCACGGCGCCGCTTTGCGACGCCCGCCGAGGCCCGACGTGAGCTCGAACGGCATCCCACCGCGCTCTGGGAGGTAGACACATGAGGACCGCAGACGAGATCTTGCGCGGCATAAACTGCTGCACCGAAGGCGTCTGCGACGGCTGCCCCTATCTGCCCGTGCAGAGTTCGCACTGCATCGTGCAGATGCTCTCGGATGTCAAGGAGCTGCTCAAAGCGTGCATCCGCAAGGAGTGCGCTCCCGCAGAGAGACCACAGCAATGACCGAGCTGCTCTTTGCGATCGTTTTGTGTGTCATCGGCGGCGCGCTGCTCTTGCTCGCCTTTGCCGTGGCGCTCATTTTCAACAAGCTCGAAGTACATCAAAAGAAGCTCGAGCACATGAAGGATCCCGCCGTGCGCGCGGATCCGTTCGATGACACCTTCCCCGGAAATGGGGAAGATCCGTCATAGTTCGCGGAAGGCCCTGCGGTCGGGCCGGCGGGCAAGACCCGCACGCGGCATTCTCCCGGCACGGGGAGCGATCGCTCCCTGTGCTCACGGCGCAAACGGCGGAAGCCGTGCGTAAATACATTTTTAGAGGTGTTTCATGAAGGCAAAAACCAAGCAAAAACTCTTTGCGTATGGATCCGTACTGCTCGCGCTGGCTTTGAGCGTCGGGTTCGTCTTTTCCGCCCTCGAATTGTGGACCGACAAAGGCCCCTCTACCTGGGGCAAGAAAGATGCGGGCGACGAAGCCGTATCCGTGCAAGTACTTGACATCGAATAAGGAGGTATTCCCATGAAAAAACAAACCAAACAAAAACTCTTTGCGTATGGATCCGTCCTGCTCGCGCTGGCTTTGAGCGTCGGGTTCGTCTTTTCCGCCCTCGAATTGTGGACCGACAAAGGCCCCTCTACCTG
>CANQKF010000052.1 GCA_947624445.1 uncultured Clostridia bacterium
AATTTTCCCGCTGGGAGCCCTTGGTGCCGGTGATCGGGGTCGAACCGATACGGTATCACTACCACAGGATTTTGAGTCCAGCGCGTCTGCCAATTCCACCACACCGGCATGCGAATAGATTATAACGGAAACGCGCATAAAAATCAAGCGATTTTCATGAAGTTCTTGCAAAAATCCGAAAAGCATGGTAAAATACAGCTATGGAAAAATTTGTTTTAATCGACGGCAACAGCCTTCTGAACCGCGCGTTCTACGCGATGAGCATATTTACGACCAAAGACGGGCTTCCGACCAACGGCATCTTCGGCTTTTGCAAGCTGCTTTTGAAGATCCTCGAGGACGAGCAGCCCGCCTATCTTGCCGTTGCCTTCGACGTGCACGCGCCGACCTTCCGCCACAAGCTCTACGACGGCTACAAGGGGACGCGCAAACCCATGCCCGAGGAGCTCGTGCGCCAAGTCCCCGTGCTCAAAGATCTGCTCCGCGCGATGGGGCTGTGCACGGTGGAGCTTGCGGGCTACGAGGCGGACGACCTCATCGGCACGCTCTCGCGCAAATTTTCCGACGTGCACACGCTCATCTACACGGGCGACCGCGATGCCTACCAGCTGGTCTCCGAGACCGTCGACGTCTGCTTCACCAAGCGCGGCGTGAGCGATCTCGACCACCTCACCGCGGCGAATTTCTATGAAAAAGTGGGGCTTTTGCCCGCGCAGATCATCGAGGAGAAGGCGCTCATGGGGGATAGCTCGGATAATATCCCGGGCGTGCACGGCATCGGGCCCAAGAGCGCGCTCGAACTTCTGCACGCATATTCCGATCTCGACGGCGTATATGCGCATCTTGATGACCTCAAACCCGCCCTGCGCGCCAAACTCGAGGCGGACAGGGAGCGCGCCTACCTCTCGCGGACGCTCGCGACGATCGACACCGCCGTCCCGCTCGCGCTCACGCGCGAAGATTGTGCGGTGCGGTTGCCCTTCCCCGAGGAGGCGCGCGCGGCGATCGCGAAGCTCGAATTCCGCTCACTCGTCGATTCGCCCTATTTTTCCTCCGTCCGCACCAAGGCGGCGCCCGTCGAGACGGTCGCCGATCCCGAAACGCTGCTTTCCATTCTCGCTCCATGCGCGCAGTTCGCCTTCTGCATGGAGCCCGAGGGGTGCTATTTCGCCGCGGAGGGGAAGGAGTACTTCCTGCCCGTCAAGGAAAACTTCCTCGGCGTCGGGGTATTCCTCTCCGACCTTACGCCCTTCTTCGAGAAGCTCTTTTCGGGGACGCGGCGGGCGATCCTGCCCGACTACAAGGCCGTCGCGCACGCCCTTGCGGCGCTCGGCGTGGAGATCGCCTGCCCGGTGGAGGACGTCGCGCTCCTGCGCTATCTCGGCGATTCCAATCTCCGCCCCGTGGGGGCAAAGGAGCTCGCCAAGGACTACGATCTCGCGGAGAACAACTGTGCGGGCGCCCTGCTCCGCGCATGGGAGGAGGCGGAGGCCAAGACGGCGGGCACGGCGGAGGAAAAGCTCTACCGCGAGCTCGAGCTTCCGCTCGCCAAGGTGCTCTTTGCGATGGAGCGGGCGGGGGTGACGGTGGATTGCGACCGCTTTGCGGAGTTCTCCGAGAAGTTCTGCGCCGAGCTCGAAGGGCTCACACAGCGCATTTACCTGCTCGCGGGCACGCGGTTCAATCTGAATTCGCCCACCCAGCTCTCGGAGATCCTCTTTCAGCGGCTCGGCTATGCGCCAAAGGGGGTCAAGCGCACCATGCGCGGCTACTCGACGAACGCGGACGTCCTCGAAAAGCTCGCCGAGGAGCATGAGATCGCGCAGTGCATCCTCGATTACCGCGCCGTGCAGAAACTGCAATCGACCTACATCGACGGCATCCGCCCGCTCGTGAAGGACGGCGTGATCCACACGACCTACAACCAGACCATGACGACGACGGGGCGGCTCTCGAGCGCCAATCCCAACCTGCAAAACATTCCCATCCGCACGGAGACGGGGCGGGAGCTGCGCAAGCTCTTCATCGCGTCCCCGGGCAACGTTCTCATCGACGCGGACTACTCGCAGATCGAGCTCCGCCTTCTCGCCCATTTTTCGGGGTGCAAGGCGCTCGTCGAGGCGTACGCGGCGGGGGAGGATATCCACGCTGCCACGGCGGCCCGCGTGTTCGGCGTTTCCCGCGCGGCGGTCACGCCCGCCATGCGCAGGAAGGCGAAATCGGTCAACTTCGGCATCATCTACGGCATCAGCGCGTTCGGGCTCGGGAAGGACATCGGCGTTTCCGCGAACGAAGCCCAGCAGTACATCGACCGCTACTTCGCCGCGCATCCCGAGGTCAGGGCGTATATGGACGAAAACGTGCGGCGGGCGCGCGAGGACGGCTACGTGACGACGGTGCTCGGGCGCAAGCGGTATATCCCCGAGATCCGCTCGGCAAATTACAACACGCGCGCCTTCGGAGAGCGCGCGGCGATGAACATGCCCCTGCAGGGGAGCGCGGCGGACATCATCAAGATCGCGATGCTCCGCGTCGCCGAGCGCCTCGCGCGGGAGGGGCTGCGGACGCGGCTCGTTCTGCAAGTGCACGACGAGCTCGTGCTCGACGCGCCCGAAGCGGAGGCGGACCGCGCCGCCAAACTCCTCAAAGAGGAGATGGAGGGGGCCGTCGCGCTCAAAGTCCCGCTCATCGCGGAGGTCTCGCGCGGCAGGAGCTGGTATGATGCAAAGTAAGCGCTATGCCGTGACGGGGGGCATCGGGAGCGGGAAGTCCGCCGTGCTCGGATTTTTGCAGGCGTGGGGGTTTCCCGTCTTTTCCTGCGACGCGATCTCGCACGAACTCTGGCAGGACGAAGAATATCTCGGCGGGCTCATGGCGCGCTTCCCGAGCTGCGTGAAGGGGGGGATCTTGCAGCGCGACGCGCTCTCCGCGCTCGTCTTTGCGGACGAGGACGCCTATCGCCGCCTCAACGCATATGCGCATCCGCGCATCATGGCGGAGCTCATGAAGCGGACGGAGGGGATCCTCTCCTTTTCCGAGGTGCCTCTGCTCTTCGAGGGGGGCTTTGAAACGATGTTCGACGGCGTGCTCGCCGTGCGCAGAGACAGGGAGGCCCGCATTGCGGCGGCGATGCGGCGGGACGGCAGCACGCGGGAGGCGGTCGTGCGCAGGATGGACCGCCAGCTCGACCCCGCGGCGCTCGACGGGCGGTGCGTCGTCCTCGAAAACGACGCGACGTTGGAGGAGCTGCGCGAAAAGACGCGTTTGGCGCTCATCTCGCTCGGGATCTTCCGGTAACCATGCGGAAAAATGTTTGAAGCGCGCCCGTATGTGGTATATATCCCATGAAGCGGGCGCTTATTTTGTGCGTTCCGCAATCGGGAGGACACAATGATCATCGCATTTTTGGTAGGCATTCTCTTCTTTGCGCTGTTTGTTGGCGGCATTGCCGTCGCCGCGTTCATGCACAAGAAGCGGAAGCGCGCGTATTCCATGATCGGAATAGGGGTCGCGGCGCTCTTCGGGATTCTGTTTCTCTTCATTCCCTTCAGTATCCACACCGTCGATACGGGCGAAGTCGCCGTCGTGAAGCACCTCGGCAAGGCGACCGTCGTCCGCACGCCCGGTACATATTTCGACTTCTGGATGACGGAGGCATACGCCACCTACGACGCCAAGGTGCAGAACCTCGAAATGGACGCGAATACCTATTCGAAGGACGCCCAGACCATGGATATCGCCATGGTGGTGCAGTATTCCATCAAGCAGGAGAAGGCGCTCAACATCGCCGAGCAATACGGCACTCTCAAAGCGCTCGGCAACCGCATCACTTCGGTCGCCGAGGCGACGACGAAATCCACGCTCTCCGCGTATTCGGCGATGGAGATCATCGAAAACCGTGCACAGATCAGCGTCGAGGTCGAATCCGAGGTGAAATCCGTCATCGACGACACCTTCTTCGTCAACATCGAGAAGGTCGTCCTCACGAACATCGACTTCTCCGACGCCTTCGAGCAGACCGTCGAAGATAAGATGATCGCCGAGCAGGAGAAGCTCAAGGCGGAATACGAAAAGGAGACGGCGCTCGTCAAGGCGGAGCAGGAGCTCGAGGTCGCCAAACTTCAGGCGGAAGCCCGCATCGCGGCGGCAGAGGGCGACGCAGAGGCACAGCTGCTCCTCGCGCGGGCGGAGGCCAACGCCATCAAGGCGAAATCGGTGGAGATCGCGCGTGCGCTCGGGTTCACGATCAAAGAGACGCCCGTGTTCGCGGAAAACGAGGCGGGCGAGCGCGTGCAGACGGGAATCGAATACGAGATCGACTTCACGGGCAAGAGCGACGCGCAGATCTCGCTCATCACCGAGTATCTGAAATACGTCGCCTATCTCGAAAAGTGGGACGGCAAGCTCCCCGATACCTTTGTCTCGGGCGAGAACGGCAGTTTCATCCTGCCCTTCCCTTCCAACCCTCAGGAGGGCGCGGGGGACGTTGCGCCGTAACGAATTTTCTTGTTGGTAAAAACCGCGCGGAGCGTTTGCTCCGCGCGGTTTCCTTGTGGATAGAAGTTTCGATTGCGGGTGCCGCCCGCAGAAAAACTGAAATTTACAGTTCGATCGTCCGGGTCTTGAAATCGCAATAGTATTCGGCCGTCATGCCCCTGAACTTCAACACGCAGTAATCGGGATCGGTCACGCCTTGTTTGTAAAACATCTTGTCGCCCAAGCGCCAGATCTCGTCTTTCGTCGGCTGATCGGTGCAGACTTGCATTTCCCCGATCACGGAAACACCCTGATACTTGAATTTTCCGCGCTTATAAAAATAGACGCAAGCCTTCTTATTTACCAAATACTGCTTGATCTTGTTCGACGAAGTGTTGGTCGTGAAATAGATCTCGTTGCCGTCTATCTTGCGCGGGGCAAGCATGGCGCGTATCACGGGATAAACCGCCGCTTTTCTGATTTCGAGCAAAGAAAAAACCTAAACCAAACCACTCCAACAGCGGTTCAATTTAGGTTTAGTGTGGTGCACCGAGGCAATTATAATCCGAACACGAAAGCTCGTCAAGGCTGACCGTTTGCGTTCCGTTTTTATAGTTAA
>CANQKF010000053.1 GCA_947624445.1 uncultured Clostridia bacterium
CCGCAGTTCCGTCCCGAAAAGCTCAAACAGTTTTACAGCAGAAAGCCGAGGAGCATTTTTATCGACAGCATGAGTGACATTGGCACTTGGCGGCAGGAGTGGCTCGAACAGGTCATCGACGCTATCATAGCGAACCAACAGCATAGATATATCGCTTTAACGAAGCGTCCCGATATGCTTTCCGAAAAGCTCATTGCAATCGACAACAAGCGCGAAGATTTGTACGAAATCTATCCGTTTGACGGCAATCGCATTTTATTTTTGGGCATTTCCGTAACAACGCAAGCGCAAGCGGATAGTGCAAGGAATGTAGTTGACTTTTACAGTATCGAACCTATCTTGGAGCCGATTGTCATTGACCCTTACAAAATGCCGCCTCTGCTCATAATCGGCGCGGAAACAGGAAATCGTAAAGGCAAGGCCATTCCGCAAAAAGAATGGATAGACGACCTCGTGAGACAAGCGGACAGACATTACAGCGCGGTCTTTATGAAAGAAAGCCTACGCCAGCTCATGGGCGACGACTTCCGACAGGACAAGCTCCCGTGGGACATTGAGAGGAGCGCTGAATGATGGGCGAAGAATACGGCCTGCAGTCCGAGTTTGACATTGAGAAACACAAGAATAAGTTTAAAAACTATCTTGAAGTAATGATAGAAAGGGACGGGAAAGTGGTTTACGCGGTCCCGTCGCACCAAATGAAAGCGGAAGAGTTGTGCTGCGAGACGCTCGGCATTTCCCGCGAGGAGCTGATAGCGCGGTGTCCGGCCGAATACCACTACAACTATTTGACATGGCTCTTGACGATTTGCGGTGCGGTCGCTGTGTGGAACGACTTCTGCGCGTGCGGAAACGCCCCGCCGACAAGGGAGCAGAGGGCAAAACTGCGAAAGCTCAAAATGAGCGGGCTTTATCGGGGCAGAATCCCGAAGGAGGAGAGTAATGTTTGAACGAAACAGCAATCAATCGTGGCTCTATGGAACGCCGCCGGGAGACATCAACTTCAAGGGTGCCTTGAAGAGTGCGACGGTGGAGGAATTGCAGGAAGTTCTCGCTGCGCTCCCCGAAGCGGGGAACAAGACGAAGATTGCCGCGATACAGCGGGAAATCAGAAAGAAAACGGGGAAGAAATGATACTCCTCGATAAGGAAAACAACTCCGCCGAACTCGTTGGGACGGCATACGGCGTGAAGTACTATGGCATAGAGGACGGACGAGAAAACTCTTTCTGCCGACTTCGACTCA
Source organism: uncultured Clostridia bacterium (assembly GCA_947624445.1). Taxonomy (GTDB): domain Bacteria; phylum Bacillota; class Clostridia; order Christensenellales; family Borkfalkiaceae; genus Gallimonas. Next base: position 1,246 of record CANQKF010000053.1, read on the forward strand.
ACTATGGCTACAAAGAGGACGAGTTCGGCGACAAGGAACAGCTCTACTTCACCTGCGTTGCCTTCGGCGAGAAAGCAGACTACATAGCGGCGGTGACGGACAACGCCAAGCCGACATTGCTCATTTGCGGCAGGTGGGAAGAGCGGGAGTACAACGGAGAGATGAAAGAGCAGGTTGTCGTGGAGTGGGTTTCGGTGCAGCCGACGCTTCCTGCGGCGAAGAAGAAGCGGGGAGAGGACTTCTCCGACATTGACATATAGGAGCAGAACGAATGCCGACAATAGACGAATTGAGAATAATGCAAGCATATCCGCTTGATATGAAAATTTGGAAAACCCAACAGCGCATAAGGGAGTGGGTGGACTACTACGGCGTGGACGGCGTTTATCTCTCATTCAGCGGTGGCAAGGACAGCACGGTCCTTGCGCACATCATCTCGAAAATGGGCTTGCCGATTCAGAAAGTCTTTGCGGACACGGGCTTGGAGTACCCCGAAATCAGGGCGTTCGTCAAGTCATTCGGCGATGTCATCATGGTGCGCCCCAAAATGCGCTTTGACGAGGTGATACGCAAGTACGGTTATCCTCTCATCAGCAAGGAAGTGGCGGAAGCAATCTATGAGGGGCGCAAGGCGTTGTTGGCGGGAAAAGATACAGCGAAGTTGCGGAAAATGCTTGGCACGTTGTCGCCTCGAAGCGACGGAACGCCCACGAGATATAATTATTCGAGGTATGAGCCGCTATTGCACGTTGACTTTATCATCGGGAGCAAGTGCTGTAATGTAACGAAAAAGCGCCCGATGAAAACCTACGAAAAGGAAACGGGTAGATTTCCGATAATGGCGACAATGGCAGAGGAAAGTATGTTGCGCCAAACGAATTGGTGCAGAAGCGGGTGCAACGCCTTTGAGGGCGTAGAGCGACCGAGAAGCGCGCCCATGAGTTTTTGGACGGAGCAGGACGTACTCGCCTACATAAAAGCCTACAACGTGCCGATTGCGAGCGTTTATGGCGATGTGGTATATCGGTACAAAGGCTCAGAGTATGCCGACACGCTCTGTGACTGCGGCGGAAGACTCTGCACGACGGGTTGCGAACGCACGGGCTGTATCTTCTGCGGATTCGGCGCTCATCTCGAAAAGGGCGAAGGCCGTTTTGAGCGTTTGAGGCGCACCCACCCGCGACAGTACGAGTACTGCATGGAGGGTGGGGCATACGATACAGACGGGTTATGGAAACCCAAAGACGGTTTAGGTATGAAACATGTTTTTGAAGAAGTAAATAAAATCTACGGCGGGAACTTCATTCGGTATTGAGGCGTGCAATGCGGATAGTGAAGATAAAGGACAAAATGGGCTATGCCGTTATCGGTGTGGTAAAGGTGATACCCGACAAAAACGGCGTGGCGGTCTCGGAAACGAAGTTTGACAACGGCGGAGTGCAATATCGCTTCAAGGTCAAAGGCGCGTCGAAGCAGATTGTCAAACGTGACGGCTCTCCCATGTGGAAGTCGCAGAGAATGTGGTGCAGGGTGGGCGACGATAGCCCATTCGCGCCCATAGTTAAGAACCTCGCGCTCGGCGACGTTGTTTTCCTCTTCGGCGGTATTCAGTCAAACAAGTTCGCCGATGACGAGGGGAGAACGCGCAGGACGACCTATTGCACGGTCGAGTACATACAGCCGATAGTGGCAAGCGGCGGGCAGGTGGAAGCCGAGAGCGCCCCCGACGACGATGACGATTTCGATTTTTGAGGAGAAAGTATGGAAACGAGAGAAAACGAAGTACACGAGCCGAAAATTTCTGAAAGATATTTTTATGCGACAATGCTTTATTGTCAACAATGCGGTGAATTTCTTGCGAAAGACGAGAGGGCAGAAGATATTCCAAAAGCGATTAGGGTTAAGGAATGCAAAAGGAAAATGCCGAACTACTGCCCGAACTGTGGAGCACGATTAAAAGAGGTGGAAGGATGACAAACAGAGAATGGCTCGAAAGTTTGAGCGATGAGGAGTTGGCACGACAACTTCTTGAAAGAAAGTGTACACATTGTATTTGCAAAGTCGCAGGTGGGAACGCTTGCATAAATACAAATTGCTACGTTGCGACTGAAAAATGGCTTCAAGCTGAACACGAAGAGGACTGAACTATGGCAACGAAGAAGAAAACAGAATTGCATTGCCACGCTTGCAATGCGCCGCTTGACGACAGCAACTGCCGACGAGTGCCGAGCGATTTCTCTTATTCGGGATATTCGGCATATTGCGTGGACTGCGAAGCCGCATTCTTTGACCGCCTCGCAAGTATTGAGGGTAGGTCGATTGCGCTTTTCCATACCTGCGCCGCGCTCAATATTCCGTTGAAACCGATCGTGCTTGACGGTATAGACTTTGAGAACTGCGACGAGCCTTTCCAAACCTACATAAACGCCTTGTCCGAGAGCGGGCAGGACACAAAGCGCGGCAAGGTTTTGGGCTTTGAAAGCGGCTGTACGGCGTTGCAGGAAGTGTTTGGCAGAGAGTTGTCGCACAAGGATTTTACGGCGTACATCGACCGAGAGCGGACGAGAATTTCAAAGCATTTTGGCACAAATTCCCAAAGAGAGAAATGGGGCGAACTGCCGATTTACAAGGGCTTGCCTATGTCCGCCGAACTCTACAACGAACTTGACCGCCTTTACGCCATACGCGAGGGGGCGTACAAGGGACAAGACCTCAACTCACAGCAGGTGGCAACGCTCATCAAGGTGGCGAAAAACGACGCTATTTACGACCACCTCATGCGGTCGGGACTTGCGAAACTTGCGACGGAGATTCAGAAATCCACGAGCCAGCTCCTCGCCGACGAGAATATGCGCCCGAAGGACAAGAAGCCCGTCGAGGAGTTGCGTATTGACGCGCTCGTGCTGGCGTTGGAAGAGGCAGGGCTTATGGAAAACGGCGACCTACTTACCTATGACGAACTCATTGAGGTTTTGCGGGATAGGTTCATAAAGTCGAAGAAATACGAGTATTCGCTCGACGTGGCAGACCAGCTCATTCTCTCCGTCATCAATTCCATGCGGCAGAACGGCGACCTGCCACCAATACAGGAACTGCCGAGCGACCTTGCCGCCGATGACGAATACGGGGAGTTTGAACCCGAGGAGACCGAGCGCGAGAAAGAGAACAAGCGATACCTCGGCATAACGAAGGTGAACATCGTGGACAACAAAAAAGGAGAGGGAGAATGAAATATCTTTATGGAATGCTTTATAGGGGATTTTCTGTTGGGGCGCAACCTATGGAAGGGCTTGTGGAGCGCAGGGACGACACGACGGGGATATACTTCGACGTTTTAGCATATTCAAGACCGCTTACGGGGCGCGAACGCTACGACTACGACCTGAAATTTTTAGGGACGGAGGAGTGAAACATGGAACACGAAGAGGTATGGAAAGACATCAAAGGCTTTGAGGGGAAATATCAAATCAGCAACTACGGGCGGACGAGGAGAATTTATAAACATTGCCCGCCGAAAATCTT
>CANQKF010000054.1 GCA_947624445.1 uncultured Clostridia bacterium
GAGAACGCGCAGGACGACCTATTGCACGGTCGAGTACATACAGCCGATTGGGGCGAGCGTCGGGCAAATTGAAGTAGAGAGCGGCTTCGATGACGATGATGATATTGATTTTTAAGAGGCAAACAAATGATAGTAGATATTTACAACACGGACAGACGATATAATATCATTTACGCCGATCCGCCGTATAGGTTTAGTCAAGGCATAAACCCGCGCACAACATTTCAGGAAAAGGCAAAAGAGGAATTGAACTTGCATTATCAAACGATGTCCGACAGAGAGATAATGGACTTTAAGTTTGAGCAGATAGCGGCAGACGATTGTGTTTTGTTCCTGTGGACTACCGATGCGCACTTGCCTGTTGCGTTGAAGATGATAGAGAATAATGGCTTTACTTATAAGACGATTGCTTTTGTTTGGGACAAGCAAAAGTCATATATGGGGAAGTGGACGGTGAAGTGTTGCGAAATATGTCTTTTAGCGACAAGAGGACAGGCGCATAAACTTGTAAAGAATTTCAAAGTGAGACAACTTATTTCCGAACGAAAGACGGAGCATAGTGCAAAGCCGCAAAAGGCTTATGAGAATATCGTTTCAATGTTTGGAGATATACCAAAAATAGAGCTGTTTGCAAGAAAGCAAGTAGACGGCTGGGATAGTTGGGGAAACGAGGTGGAAGAATGAACGACAGAGACAAGCAGATTGAGGAATTGGCACACGAAATATTCGAATGCATAGACAGGGAGTTAATCGACAAGTTCATCGAGGACGAAAACGGCAATTTGAAGAGTGTCCAGACTGTATCGATTTATAGCATAGCGGAACATTTACTTGATAAAGGTTATCGGCTTAATGCAGATGTTTTGAAGTCGGAAAAAATTGTGCAAAAGGAAACATTGAACGAAATAATCGACAAAATCAAGGGCACTTTATACGTATGCGAAAGTTACGACAAAGACAGTTTTACGCAGGACAACATCGCAGGACTGAAAAGGGCGTTGAGGTTGATTGGCGAATTTGCGAAATGTAAAGATATTGAGGTGAACGAATGAATACATACAAACTTTACGCGACCAAAACAGGGGAAATTCCCGACGGCGTGGAATTCTCCCTACGCCCCTATGGTGCCGATTATTTGCTTGTGTTTACGGACATGGAGCTTGACAAACCATTTATAGAAATTCCACCCGAAACACCGCTTACGGCGCAAGAACGCCAATTTGTGACGCGGTGCAAACTTATTGTCAACAAACGTTACGTTGACGAACACAAAGATGAGTATGCAGAAATGCTCGATTCTTTTTTTTCGGAGTTGGAAAAACAATTGCAAGAAGCGAAAAACAACAAAAAAAATTGAGAAAAACAAAAAGTTTTTGTGGTTCGCCTCTGAAAAATTTTTCGGCATGCGGTATAATACATTGTGTATAAGTGCGGAGTGTTGACTTATGGCAAATACAAACGGCGCAAAATCGAATACTAACAAGAAGTCCACTTCCCAAAATTCTTGGGATGCGGTGATTGCACGTTTTAACAATATCATGGGACAATTCGCAGGTATACCCATTGAAACCGTCTATGGCATATTCAGCCAAGCAATGGCAAACATGACTCCTTTGCAGAACGCACGCATTAAGGCAATCAGCCCCTTGCCGTGCGACTATACAAAATATGACCTTGGGGAGTTTCTTCGCCATCCGCAAGACAGCGAATATCCGTTACAGCAGGTCGCCGAAGGACTGCGCTGGTCTACATACTCTTTTCAGAAACTCGTCAAGTCCTACGCGGACATGCTTGAATTTCACTCAATCGTTTTGCCACACGCGACGGCGGCGGAAATCGCGAATGACAATTTTAAGCGCGAGAGCCGCTTGGTGGACAAGCTTATCAGGAAGGCATCTATAAAAGCCGAGGGGCGCAAAATCGCCATGCAAGCGGGAACGCAGGGCAAGGTTTTCTATGTGCCACGTTACAGTGTCGATAAGTCGCACAACGCCGTCAGCTACTTCTTCATGCAGGAGTTGCCAAAACAATGGTGTACCATTATCGGCAGGAACAGCGTGAGCGGGTGGACAGTTTCCTTCAATCTCATGTACTTCATGCAAATGGGAACGGATTTCCGTCAATTTGGCGACCTTTTCGAGCCGTACATGGACGACTTCGCAAAATGGCAAGAGGACAAAAAGGCGTTTCGCGGAAAGTATGTTTACGCGTCCCGCAATAATGCTCGTGAAGAGAGCGAAGTTAGGGCGTGGATGCAAGACAAACGATGGTTTTATTATGTTTCGCTTCCAATTAACCGCGTTTGGACGTTTGAAATAGATCCCTCGACGGCAATCGTCGCCAGCCCGTTTTCTGCTCTTATGCAGACGTTTGCACAACAGGCGGACTACGAGGCGGCGCAGATTTCTCTCATTCTCAACCCACTCATCAAGATTTTTACGGGTGAAATTCCCTACAACGATAGAGAAAACGCCACGAAAGAGGACAGCTACAAGATGTCGAACGGTGGACGCGATATGTTTGTCGCCATATTTGACGAACTCATGCGCCGTAACAATACGGCGGGTGTCGGTTTCTACGGTGCGCCGTTTCAGAATATCAAGAGCCACGATTTCGCGGAAAGTGCAAATTCCAACGAAATCAGTCAATCGTTCTTGACCTATGGGGTCGCCAAAAGTGGAATCCAAGCACTTGTGCCCGTCACCGACCGCCCGACACAAGGTATGGCGGAGATTTCCGCGAAGCTTGAAAGCCAATACGACCAAGCAATTTATCGCACCTTTGAGCGCATGCTTGACTTCATTCTCAACGAGGAGCTTTCCTTGCGGTGGGAGTGGCAAGTAATCTTATGGGGCGACGTGTACAGCGATGATGCGGCGAGAGCACACGCTTTGAAGCTCATCGACAAGGGCGACCTCTTCGGGTGGATGATACTCGCCTCGATTGACGGTATCAGCATTTCCGACCGCGTTTGCGCCAATCAAATCGTCAAAGCGAGCAAATTTATGGACAGCTTACAGATTCCGCAGACCGCTTACACGCAGTCGGGCAATTCACAGCCCAAGAGCGACACAGGCGGTGCGCCGACCAAGACAGAGCAACAGAAGCAAGAATATCAGGAAGAGAAGCAAACGCAGGGCGCGACGGAGGACGGCGGTGATGAGTGAAAGCGCACATAAACCGACCAAGCCCGCCGAGAAAACGCTCGAAGAGCTTGCAAAAGAGATTGCCGAGCGCGGGAACGATATGCAGGTCACGCACTCCAAGAACGGACTGAAAGTCTTTGAGGTGAGCAAGAAACTCGTCAAGGAGATAAACGGTTGATATGGATAAAAAAGAGTGGAGAAGGTTAAATAAGTCCTTCAAGCGGATTGCTAAAAACTCTCGCCGTTTTATAAAAAACATCGAAAGAGCAACGAGAGCAATGAAAAGGTTGAACAAAGATTTACAGCCAACAACCGCAAGCGAGTATTGAAGCGCAGAAGTTGAGCGGTAGTGCATAATACACTGTATTCTCTCCTACAAGCTGACGAAAAGATACAGCGCGGCGGTTAAAACTGAATAATTTATCTCAACGCAAGTGGGCGTTGGGGAAGGGAATATATGAGTGCGAGAAAAATTTTTGCAGGACAAAAGTATGGTCGGCTTACCATAATCAGAGAATTAGAACCTACTTTTACACAAAGCGGGAGAAGAAGGTACAAGTATTTGTGTAAATGCGAATGCGGGAATGAAACGATAGCCGAAGGAGGAAATTTACGCAAAGGACTGAAAAAGTCATGCGGTTGTTTAGAGAAGGAAAACCAACTCAAACCGACTCATGGAAAAACTAATACAAGGCTATTTTCGATTTGGGTAGGAATGAGAAGGCGATGCTATGATACACGAAGAAACAACTACCAAAACTACGGCGGGCGCGGTATTCGCGTTTGCAACGAATGGCTCGGAGAAAGCGGGTTTCAAGCGTTTTACGATTGGGCTATGGCGAATGGCTACGATGACACGCTTACAATAGACAGAATTGATGACGACGGTAATTATGAGCCGTGCAACTGCCGTTGGGTAGATATGCAAACCCAACAAAACAACAGACGAAACAACCATATCGTTACGGCTTACGGAGAAAGCATGACCGTAACGCAAATGGCGAGAAAATACAAACTGAATCCCAACGACCTTTATAAAAGGCTAAAAGGTAAAACCAACGCGGAATCGGTCATCGCCGATTTGATAGCGGCGGAGTAAAATTAAATATATTGCGCCCTTGAAAGTGGTCAAGGGAATAGAGAGCTGAGAGGGGCTACTGAACAAAGCAAATGCTTTGTCGGTAGCCCTATTTTTTATGCCAAACAAGGAGTAAAGCCCTATGAAACTCAAAGAAAAATATAATTTCGACGTCGAACCTTTCAAAGGTTTGCGTGATGCCGCGAGAGCCGTAAGCAAGGCGTACCTCGACGGCAACCGCTTCCTCGACACGGCGAAGGAGTACGTATATATCGAGCAGAGCCTCAAATTCTGCTCCGAAATCGTCCACCGTCAGGCGCACAAGTTCCTGCAACTGCTCGACGACTT
>CANQKF010000055.1 GCA_947624445.1 uncultured Clostridia bacterium
CAAGGACGCGCTTCACGCATTCGGAATATCTCTCGACCCCGCAGCTCGCATAGAATGTCGTCAAGCCGTCGTCTATCATTTCCCGATCGCCTTTAATTTTGATGACGTAGTAGTCTTTGAACGGGCTATGGGCCCGCCCCAAGGAATTTACCATGACGCAGTAGAGCCGATTTCCCGCACGTTTCATGACACGGATCATGGGTACCCCGAGCGGGATTTCCGTTCCATTCTCAAAGCATTGCCGCCAAAAGTTTGAGTAAACTTTTCCGACCTCAAATTTCTTCATGATCTGTTCCTCCTAATGGGTTTTCGGTGACGGTGGGATCCCCGTGGGAATCTGTTCACCGTTTCGGCGGGGAACGACCCGCGCCATCATCAGACCGAAGAGGGGAGACGGCTCCCCGCTGTTCATATGAGCTTGATGTGTCCCTTGTTCACGGCGTATTCTTCGCAGTCTTTCAACGAAAGCTCGCCGCTTTTCAGCCGTTCAAAAACTTGTTTCGCGTTCTGTTCCGTTCCGCAGTTCAGCTCCAACAAAAACGTTCTCCCGCGCTTGGGCGTGAGATACCCCTCTGCGCTTTCCTTTGCCATGGGGTAGGCGTTTATACACTCGCCATACGCATAGCTGCTCGGATAATCTTCCGACCAATCCACCCGCACCAACCGCGTGCCGTCGGGCGTTTGCCCGCGTTCTAAAACTTTCATGTCTTTTTTCCTCCCGCTGTTCAGGCGGCAAGTTTATACTTTACCGTCCGTTCGTAGCCGTCAAAGACATAGAGTTCGATCTCTTCCTCTTTGATGCCAAAGGCACTTGCGATTTCCGCGCGGGGATTCTTGTAGGTGTAGATCCCCGTTTGGTCGTTCTCGTCGTTTTCGGGATAGACGCTCCACTCGTCTCCCATATTGAAGTAGTCCATTTCAAAAATTTTGATATCCTCGTCGTTATACTCGCGGCTGTCGAAGTAAATGTCTTGCCAATCTCCTTGACAATATCCGCGTATCGTTCTGTATTTCCATGCCCCGCCCGTGATAAGGTCAAGCGCGTGCAAAATCGTTTCTTCCTCGTCGTATTTGCCCTCGAAAATGAGTTTCCATTCGTGTCGTGAAGCTCGCGCGGGCTCCACCGCTTGCCGCTGTTCTTCTCGAAGCCGTATTGACGAAGAATTTCCGTCAAGGTGTCTCCGTAATATTCTCTGTTCTCCCAATCGTAGCAGGCATCGTCAAGGTATTTTGTGATCAAGTCGTATTCCCGCGTCGTACGGCTTTCATAGTCTCTGTTCCCGTCGCAGATGATGTTGTCGAAGATCTCGTCGTAGTCGAGGGGGCTCTTTTGATATTCGGGCGGGATCTGTTTTGCAATTAGTTTCATTTTAATATCCTCCATAAATTTTTTATTTTGTCGGGCGGGGCTGTTTACCCCGCCCGCGCTGTTCTCTGTTCAGGCGGCAGTCGGTTTCGTTGTGATACGAAGGTAGAAGCCGCTGTTGAAGTAGTCAACCATGCTGTTAGACTCGTCGTAGTTGAAGGCGTCCGCGATATTGTAGGCGCGTTTCAGCTTTGCCAAGAAGGAAGGGGAAAACCCCTTCCAATCCTGCATGGCGCTCCCGCCATAGGAAGTCATCTCGCGTTGTGTCTCTCGTTCCCATTCGCGCCGCGCAGCCTGTCGGCGGATCCGTTCTCGCTCCTCGCTGTTCAGGTTGTAGTACTGTTCGTGGAAGATGCATTGCTCTTTGCCGTCGTCGTCGGTGTAGTAGATCCACCCGCCGCCGTGTATCTCGTAGCCGTCTGTAAACCGTTCAAGCGGTATGATGTCGGCGGGCGTAAACTTTGCCGTGATTGTGAGCTCTTGCCCGCCCGAAAACGTGCTAACCTTTACGCTCGCGCCTTTGATTCCCGCGCGTTTCAGCTCGTCGCGGATAGCGGCGGAAAGCTCCGCGCCCCATAGGTGTTTGTTGCTTTTTGCTCCGTAATACGCGCCCGCGCCCATGTAGCCGGGGGTTGTGACCGTCGCGCCGTCCTCCGCGCTCTTGCCGCTGTTCGTCGAAAGTATGGCATTTTTGATTGCGCTTTCCGTTGCATACCCATACCAACACCGCCGCACATGGTGCCACCGCATCCCCAAATTTTTGAGCGCGTCGATCACCTCTTGCGCGGGCTTGCCGTCGAAAAATACCTCGTTGCTGTTGTAGTCTCTGTTCGGTTCGATTCTGAAAACCATGCTTTTGCCTCCTTGCCGTCTTTCCGTGCTGTCTTTGATTTTTGGGGCGGGACTTATGCGCGCCCGCTATGCGCTTTCCGTTCTGTTCAGTCGTCGATGATACAATCTTTGTTTGCCTCGACGATTTCTTTTAAGTTCATCCCGATCCCCCGGTTGTAGTTCTCATTGACGACCGCCCGCAAGATGATCCGCAGCTCATGGGGCGTCATTTCGTCAAGGCTTGTTTTTTTCAAAAGTTTTTCGATCTGCTTTTCTGTGATCTTCATCGTTTCGCCCTCCTGTTCAGTCTTGCAAATAGCCGAGGATCTCCGCCGCGCGGGGGATAGCGTAGAAAATATTCTCCGCCGTCTTGCTTGCTGTGGATGCGTGGACGCTCCCGCCCTCGCTCTTGTAAATCACCACGCAGTCACCGACCCGTAGCCGCTCCGCCTTCTTCATCTTTTTTGCGTAGTCGGCGGGCAAGTAGTCGCGGGCACAAAAGCCGAAGATGATCCCGCAGACGTCGCGGCAAGTTTCCCGCCGCGCGCAGTTTTCGCAATTTCCTTTCATGTGTTTGCCTCCTGTTTTATCGGTGACGCGCCCGGCGGCGCGTTTCGTATCAATTTTCAGATACTCATCAGACCGACTTTTTGCGGCGTAAAACTCTCGCCGCGTTCTGTTCGGCATTCGCAATTTCCTGCGCCGCCTCGTCCCTCGTGAGGTACCCCTCGCGGTATTCGTCAAGCACGTTGCGGATGATTTCAACGGTTTTCGCCTTGTATTCGGGAAGCATCAAGGGCTCCGCCTCGATCTCCTCGATCTTTTCAAGCCCGAAGGCAATCAACTCATCGTTCATTTTTCGTCCTCCTTTATGCGTATTCCCCGAGCCATTCGGCGGCGTTGATGAAGTCGCAGATTTCGGGGTTATATCCGCATTCGATGATATAGCGGCAAAGCGCCTTTTTGACATCGTCCTCCGTTCCATAGTCCATCGCCTGCAAGATTTCAAGCCCGATCCCGTCAAAAACGCGGTCATATTCGCGTACCTCGCGATAAAACGCGCCCGCCTCGTATGGGGTAGGGGAAAAGATTTTTTGCTGTTCGGGAAGTCCGCGATAATATTCGGCGTATTCCGCCATCGTCGCGCCCTGTTCGGCGAGCTCCTGTTCAAGCTCCCTGCGGTCAAGGATCAAGTCAACGATCATTTTTTCAATCTCCTTTATTTGATATTTTGTGCGGGAGGCGGGCCCGTGAAGGGCCCCGCCGCGCCGCTGTTCAGCTTTACGCCTCAAGGGTGATGCAACGATCACAACACCAATCATAAATTGAATGCTGCCCGCGTTCGACTCCCGCGCGGATCGCGTCGCTCAAGCGGTCTACGCGTTCGGATATGTCGATATAAGCGCGCCCGCCGTCGATCCATACGCCGACGAAGTCGCCCGCCTTAGCGCGGCGGAGAAGCCTGTTGACGGCCCGCAGGATGTGCCCGACGTTTGAGACATCCAGAACATAACAATCGCGGCGGCTCACTTGATAGCCGCGCTCATAGCGGACGGGCCGCCCGTCTCCGTCAAGCGTTGCGCCGCCGTTGCGGATGATCTCCAAAAGCTCAAATTTTTTCATGATCAAAAATCCTCCTGTTCGTTTTCGGTGATCCTCCTTGCGGAGGATTTCGGCGGGGAACGACCCGCGCCATCATCAGACCGATACGCGCGCCCATTCGGGGACGCTTGCAACGTGTTTCATGTTGCTTTCAATCAGGATAAAAGAGACGTAACCCAACGCCCCGATCGCCTTGACCGCTTGCGTCATGGTGTAATCTTCGGGAAGCGTGACGCTTACCCCCTGAACATACGCGCCGTAATTCGTTTGACCCTTGAAGTACACTTTGATTTCTTTTTCCATGCTGTTTGATCTCCTTTTCAGTAACATTAAAGCAGACGGAGAACCCCCGCCTGCTCTACTCTGTTTTATGCGGACTTGTAACCGCTTAAAGGTGACCGACACACGCGCAGCCCGTTCGAAGCGGCAGCGCGGCGGCTTATAGCCCTTTGCATCCTTCGACGGGGAAAGCCGTAAAACCCGCCGATCATACCCGCGCGCACATCCTAACCCCCGCGCGGTGGGAGGG
>CANQKF010000056.1 GCA_947624445.1 uncultured Clostridia bacterium
GACGCCGTGGAGACCATCAAGTGGTTCCGCGAGAACGACGTCGAGATCAAGATCATCTCGGGCGACAACCCCGTGACGGTGTCCGAAGTCGCCCGCAGGGTGGGCGTGAAGGACGCAAACAAGTATATTTCCCTCGACGGGCTCACCGAGCTCGAAGTGCAGAACGTCGCCACCCAATACACGGTGTTCGGGCGCGTCACCCCCGAACAGAAGGCTATTTTGGTGCAGGCGCTCAAAAAACAGGGTTCGACCGTCGCCATGACGGGGGACGGCGTGAACGACATCCTCGCCCTGAAGGAGGCGGACTGCGCGATCTCCGTCGCCTCGGGCAGTGAAGCGGCGCGCAACGTCTCCCACCTCGTCCTCACCGACAATAACTTTTTGACGCTTCCCTCCGTCGTCTATGAGGGGCGGCGCGTCATCAACAACATCAAGGCGTCCGCTTCCCTCTACATCACAAAGACGCTCTTCATCACGGTCCTCGCGATCCTGTGCGCGTGCCTTCGGGTGCCCTACTTCTTCCGCACCAACCACATGCTGCTCTTCGAAGTGCTCGTCGCGGCATTCCCCTCCGCCGTCGTCACCATCTTCCAGCCGAATACGGCGAGGGTCAAAGGGCGATTTATTCCCTTCGTCCTGTCGCGAAGCGTCCCCGGTGCACTCACCCTCATTCTGTGCGTGCTGGCGGTCTATTTGGGAACGGAGTTCTATCCCGAAGAGTTCGGCCCCCTCATGCGCCCCGAGACCGTGAACGGCGAGACGGTAAGCCTCATCAACCCGCTCATGATGCTGTCTATGACGTTCGGCGGGCTCGTCATGCTCTACCGCATTTTGCAGCCCTTCAACCTGCTGCGCGCCGCCGTCTACGGGGTCTCCGTGGGCGTCGCCATTCTCGTGCTCTCCGTCCCCGCGCTCGGCAATATCGTCTACGACCATTGGGATCGCGTCGAACTCAGCTTTACGCAGATCCTCTTTGTCATCTGCGTCGTGCTCGCCGCCTTCCCCGTGTCGAACGCGCTCGTCAAGCTATGCGACATGATGAATCCATCAAGCGAATGACCTTGTATCCTATGCGCCGCGCAAAGCGGCGCTTTTTTATTCCCGTACACGCACGGAGAATTCTTTTGATCTTGGATATCTCCCAAATACCAACAAAATCTTTCAAAATAATGCTCTTGCTTTTTTGCCGTTCAAATGATATAATGAACTAAATTGGAACATAATGACCTATTCACGGGAGTTTTATTTTCAAATCAAAGAGGTGTTTATGGTTAAATCCGAATATAACCCCATTCTTACGCTTGATTACATTTTACAAGAAGCCGAAAACAAATATTTTGACCGAAAATCCGCTAAAATTCGTCCGTCTGATTTAGCCGAGCACATTTCCGGTTTCGCAAATGCCGAAGGCGGGACCCTCGTCATAGGTATCACGGATAAAACGAGAATATTGGAAGGGATCAACGGGTTAGGGGCTGATAAAATCAACGAGTTGGTGAGCGCCCCCAAATTATGTTGTCGGCCTATGCCCTCCTATGATGTCGAGTTCTTGGACATTACGAATGACCTCGGCAGAGCGGATCGCCTGCTGCTGTTGCATATTCATCCCGCAGTCGATCGTGTCATATGCACCACCTCAGATTCTACCTTTTTGAGGATCGCAGACAAAACGCGCGAATTGAAAGGAGCAGACCTTCGCAATCTTGAATACAGCAAAAGCACTCGTCATTATGAAGACGAACTTAATTATGATGCGCAAATTTCGGATTTGGACAGCGAACTGGTCGGAGAATATAAAAAACGGATCGGTGCGGAAAATTTATCGACAGAGCAAGTCTTACGCGCAAGGGGGTTCTTAAAGGAAAAAAACGGAAAACAATATCTCACGAATGCCGCTGTTTTATTATTCGCTGAAAATACAAATCAATTTTATCCGAATTGCCGCATTCGCTTTACCAGATATTCAGGAAATCGGGCTCAAGTCGGAACAAAGATAAATATTGAGAAGGATATCAATATTGAATATCCGATCCTGAAAATACTCAGCAAGGCAAAAGAATTTATCGGTTCACAGCTGCGTGAATTTACTGCACTGGATCTATCAACGGGAAGATTCCAGATCGTTCCGGAATATCCTGAGTTTGCTTGGCTCGAAGGAATTGTTAACGCCGTCACGCACCGCGAATACGGCATGACGGGCAGCTATATTTCCGTTCAGATGTACGATGACCATTTGGAAATCATAAGCCCCGGAAAACTTCCCAACTTAGTTACAGTGAACAATATCCGGGAAACCCGTTATTCAAGAAATCCGAGAATCGCAAGGGTTTTGACTGATTTTGGTTGGGTGAGGGAGTTGAATGAAGGTGTAAAGCGAATTTACTCGGACATGAAAGAATTTTTCCTAGATGAACCGGTATATTCGGAACCTGAACAATCAGTCAAATTGGTTTTGAAGAACAATATCATCATGCGATCGGTGCGGATGGAAAACAGTGCTAAAAGGAATATCGGCATAGAGATCTGGAGCCGATTGGATACGGTGGAACGAAAAATTTTGGCATATATGACAAGCAGATCAAACATTACACGCGCAAGTCTGGCTGAATTTATCGGAAAGTCCGCCGCCACGGTTACAAACAGATTGAATCATTTGATCGAATTGGGTATCGTAGTCAGGATCGGCAACAAGAATGATCCCACGCAAACATATCAAGTAAATCCCGAATTTACGAAGTAATTACGAAGTTTTAGGAAGAGTGACAGGATAAAAGCCGCATCTATCAATATATAGATGCGGCTTTGCTTTTATATAACAATATTTAGAAAATAACTACGATCCAAATTATGAAGTTTTACGAAGTATTTAGGAAGTAAGTAGTTTTTGCAGAAAGAAAGAGAAAACTACTTACTTTTATTTTTCAAAAAGAGAGCGTGACGATCGGGATATGCGGCGGATCGTTGAAACGGAAGGGAAAGCGGCTCTTCCCGATCCCGCGGGAGACGAGCATATCCGTCCCCTCGGCGATCGGATAGAGTCCCGACGTATATTTGGGGAAGAGCCCCTGCCCGGGCGCGTACAGCCCGTGCCCGAAGAAACGGAACTGCCCGCCGTGCGCATGCCCCGCAAAGATATAATCGGGGGAAAGTTGCCTTGCATGCTCCTTTGCCCGCTCGGGACGATGGGCGAGCAGGATGCGGATCCCCTCGCCTTCAAACGTTCCCGCGCCGCCCTGTTCACTGTCCCCCGCGATGAGGAACTCTCCGCCGCCCAAAAGCGCCCGCACGCACTTCCCCGTGACGACGTGCACGCCGCGGGAAGAGAGCTCTTCTCCGATCTTTTCATGAAGGGGGTGCCGCGCCTCGTGGTTCCCCTCGGCAAAGAAGACGGGCTGGAGCGAGGCGAGCTTTTCGGCAAACCCGAGCGCACCGCAGGCGGCAAGGTCGGAAGAGCTTCGGATGAGGTCGCCCGTCACGAAGACGGCGTCCGCCTCGAGCGCTTCGACTTTTGCGAGAATGCCTCCCGCGTCCGCCGAGACCTTGGGAAAGTGCAGATCGCTCAAATGGACGATTTTGATGCTGTGCTCCCCCTGTCCGAGAGAGAATTCCTCATAGGTGACGCGCCGGTTCTCGAATAATCCCATACTTCTATTCTATGCGGCGGATATTCCCCCGCAAAACGTCATTCCCTGACGAGTTGTTTGATCCACTGCTTCTCCTTGCGGGAGACCTTGCCGTCGATCGCGCAGATCATGAGGCAGACGAGGACGATGTCGTCTTTG
>CANQKF010000057.1 GCA_947624445.1 uncultured Clostridia bacterium
CCCCAACTCCCGGTTTTACAACCAGTGGGTGGAGGACGACGGCAACCGGGATTGGAAAAGCGCCGAGCACATCTCCGCCGTGGGCCGGGCGTATAACTACGCCGCTGTCATCGGCTATAACCTCGATCCTATCGTCCCCGGCGCCGGCTCAGCCATCTTCCTCCACATCGGTAGCAGCCCCACTGCCGGCTGCGTAGCCCTTCCCGAGGACCGCCTGATGGAGATCCTCCTCTGGCTTGACCCGGAGAAAAACCCGGAAATACTCATTTTCTGATATAAAAATTAAAAAGCCGGACGAAGGCCCTTGCCCCTCCGTCCGGCGATTTTTATTAAATGCAAATTGCATCGCCTTTTCGTCAAATCCAGATCTGTTGTGCGATTTTCCCTTGGTATTCAGCGTCATACCACAATTGTGTACTACGCAAGTATTTGCGGTGGGAATGCAGAGTAAAACCGGGAGCCAGATGTTAATTGTTGGCATTATATATCCCTGCCGTCAGGAACCACATGGCAATACACAAAACCGCCGCCGTCGACAGCGCGACGTACTGATAAGGCACCGGGTGGCCAAAGAGATAAAAAAGCTCAAAGCCACGCCAAATCCGGTCCCCCATGAGTAGCCGGGATGGCAGAAAATCATAGAGCATACTCACCTCCGGTACACCGTCAAACACAAAGTCCAGCATGGGAAAGAGCAGTATGGCCCCACCCGCCGCCAGCCCTGTGAGCTGGCTTCTCACAGCGGAGGATACAAGCATCACCGCCAGTGCCAGATACACGGCCCCAAGAAGGCTTGTTCCAAGGGACATAGCCGTTATTTTCAGCTGATCCCAGGGGAACGGCGACACTGCGGTCACCCAGTCCTGCCACAGCGCCTCCCCACCCGTGGCACCGTAGATGGAGAACACCGCCGTCAGCGTTACGACGGTCACGATCGTCCATACGGCCACGGCCACCGTGAGTCCGGAAGCAAGCTTTATATGTCCCAGCCGCCCCCTGCCGTAACGGGATGATTTGAGTAGCGACGCTGTCTTTCGTCTATATTCTCCGGAGAAAACAGGTACCATGGCAATCAAAATAATGGTACCCACGGTGTAGGGGTAGCTATTCATAACGCTCCTGACCTTTTCATAACCCAAATCATAGTTATATCGGGCCGTATACTCCGTGGCCAGCGCGCTGTAGCTCTCGCGGGTGCTCTCGGCCAGGCGCGTCCCTTTCTCCCCGGGATAAGTCCGCAAATAATACTCCGCCATGCTCTCGCCGTACCTCTCCGCGTTTTCGTAAAAGCTTCCGGCGACCAGCGGGTCCTCATATCTCATATGGGCGGCAAGGCCAGCCTCGTTCAGAAAAAGCACCGTCATGCCTCGGACCGCCTCCTCTGTGTATCCGTACCTCTCGGTATACTGCCGGACTATGTTCTCGGCTTCCTCGTCGCTCACGCGGTATTCAGGTGCGGCTAAAATGGCCTCGTCCTCCCCTCGGTACCTGGCTGTCCACTCCGGAGTGACAGGTCCGGCGAAATATGCCCGCTCCTCCCGTATTTCCCGGAGCTTTTCTGCGGAGGCCGGAAATTCCCTCGAATATGAGGTCCCCGGGTCCCCCATGAGGACGGTCATAACCGTAAGCGCCATCGCCGCCATCAGTGCGGCCCAGGCCACCCAACTCCGGGCCGTCTTTTTTAGCTCGTAGCCAAACAGCGTCACACATTTTCACCTCCGAACCTTTTCAAATACAGCTCCTCAAGGTCCGTCCGACCTTTATCCCACAGCTCGTCGAACACCACGCGGCCGGAGGACATCATCAGCATACGTCCGGCTATCTGCTCCACGTCGGACACGATGTGAGTGGAAAGCAGTACGATGGAATGGCGTCCCAGCTCAGAGAGAAGGTCCCGGAACCGAGCCCGTTCCCCGGGATCAAGGCCCGCCGTGGGCTCGTCCACTATGAGAAGGTCCGGGTCATTTATGAGGGCCTGAGCTATGCCGAGACGCCGGCGCATACCGCCGGAGTATGTGCGAATGCGTTTTCTGCCCGCCTCTCCAAGGCCAGTAAGCTCAATAAGCTCCGTCGCTCTCCTCTTCGCATGGGACCGGGACAGGCCCTTGAGTGAAGCGAGGTACATGAGAAAATCGAACCCCGTGAAGTCAGGATAGTACCCCAGCTCCTGGGGCAGGTACCCCAGTACCGCCCGGTAGTCCTCACTGGACACGTCCACCCCGTCAAGGGACACAGTCCCCGCCGTAGGCCGCAAAACGCCGCTGAGCATACGCATGAGCGTGGTCTTCCCCGCACCGTTGGCTCCGAGAAGGCCATTTACCCCCTCGGTGAGCCTGAAGGTCACATCGTCCACCGCCTTTTTCCCGCTGTAATACTTGCAAAGTCCCCGCACGATCAGCTCCATGTGAGCACCTCCGTTTCTCTCAATGTACTGACGACCTCTATGACACTCAAAATAAGCGCCACTATGAGAGCGACGGGCCACAGCTTTGTTCTCTCCAGCGCACCGCCCCAAGCTCTGCGTATCCAAAGGCCCAGAGCGCATACGGTGATTGCCACGGCGGAGCATAAAATGGCGCCCTCCCGTCCACGACAGCGCCGGGAAAGGTCAAGGCCAAGGCTGGCCGTCAGGAGATATGGCGTCAAAAGGTGTGCCCCGGTCCGTGCGACATTCATCTCCCCCCACGCGGAGAGCACAGGCGCGGCAAGGGCGAGGATACCGAGGTGTGCTGCCCCCACGGCCACCATCCGGGCAAGAAGCGCCGTCCGCCGGGGAGTGCGGCAGGCAAGCTCCAGCTCCACCGTCCCGTAGCGCCGGGACCGACCCCACTCGGCCACCGCCATGAGGGCCAAAGCGGGCGTCAGCGACGATGACACCCATATCGCCTCCGGTTCCCCTCCCGAGGCAATAACCAGCATCACCGCCAAAAAGCCCAACGAGCTAAGCCAGGTCCGTAAGCGGACGTAACCCGCCTCAGTCAATACCAGCATCATTGTGCTCAGCTCCCGGCGGCGGTGGGCACGAAGGAACTCCCTTCTTCCCACCGGTGCCGGGACGGGAAAAGCATTTTTCAGCTCCTTCTTAATATTCATCCTTTTACCCCTCCAATCCGTTTCGAAGCCTTTTCAATATCCCTCGAAGCCGCCGGTAAAGCGTAAACCGGCTCACCCCGTATAGCCCCGCCAGTACATTTACCGGTACGCCGTTTGCGAACCTGAGCATCACAAGCTCCCGATCCTCATCCGAAAGCCCTTCAAGCTCGGTTTTGAGCGCCATACAGAGGACGGTGTCCCCATCCCTCGCCGGCACATTCTCACTCAGGGGCTCGGGCTTTACGCTCGCGTTTTCATCGGAGCACAGGTGCCGGGCGACGGTATAGAGGTATCTGAGCGTCTGGTCCCTGTCCCGGTAGGTATCGCTGGCAAGCCATCTAAGAAAGGTTTCCTGTGTCACGTCCTCAGCCATCGACCTGTCACGTAACCGGAAAAAGCAGTAGCGGTAGATTTTGTCGTACTGCTCCTCAATATCCACCTGCCCTCGCCCCCTCTTTTTTACTATGTATAACGGAAAATTTCCCGAAATGTGCGCGTGAAAGCAAAAAATATTTTCGATAAACGCCAAAAAAGCGGGCCTCTTTTGAGGTCCGCTTTTTTGGTTATGAATTTTTACACCAGCTCTATGACGGCCATCTCGGCGGCGTCGCCGCGGCGGGGGCCGACGCGGGTGACGCGGGTGTAGCC
>CANQKF010000058.1 GCA_947624445.1 uncultured Clostridia bacterium
CGCGGCTTCTATTTGTACACCAAGCGCGGCACGAGCACGAAGTGCGAAGTAAGGATCCCGAGGTACGAAGTCCGAATCCAACATCGACCAACGGGATTCTTCGGGGGCTTTGCCCCCTCTGAATGACACGGAGGGCGGGCGGGTCCCCCCATCCGTCACGGCGGGGCCGTGACACCCTCCCCCCAGTGGGGGTAGGGCCAAAATTTCGGTTAGGGCCGAGGGCGGCCACACGGCCTCGGAAATAACATACATCAAAAAACATCTTTTATTGGAGGTTTTGCAACATGAACAAGACAAAGAAAAACGGCTTTCTGAAGATCGCTGGCATCATGGCGGCAGTCATGATGATGACGACCTGCGTCGTCGCGGGCACGATGGCGAAATATACGAGTGGTGGGAACGTGTCAGGTGGATCATTAGATGTGGCCTCGTGGAATATTACGGTCGGCGGTAAGCAATTGACCACAGCGAACACATCAGGGTTGGAGGATCTTTCTTGGAACATTCAGAACATTGCGAGCGAATCCAGCGCTGTCGACGCCGTTACGGCAAATAAGATGGCTCCCGGTACCTGGGGCTATGCGAAAGTCACGGTTGCGAACGCAGGCGACGTCGATGCTACCTTGAAAGTAACCAACTTTACAGCGCCCAGTGTGACTTCTTCAACAAATGTGCATTTCAAGCTCGTTGTCATGGAGAGCGACACCGCCCAGAGTACTTATGCTCTTATGCAGAATGTCGCGGACGGTGAAAAAATCACAACGGACGGCTATACACTTGCTAAAAGCAAATCTATCACCATTTTCATTTGCTATGAGTGGGTGTATGAAAACGAACCCACCACCAACGATCCTCTTGATACGCAAATGGGAACGGCGAGCAGCAATGTCTCCCTCGGCAGCATCACCATCACTGCAACGCAGGTCGAGCCCGACGACGCTGCATAACTCAATTCTTCAATCGCAAGCAGACGGCCTTGCAAGCGTCGTCTGTGGTTGATCGCAACTATGGAAGGGCAGCCTTGGATGTGGCGCTGAGGCTGTCTGCTGTGGCTGAACAAGGATCCTCTCGGCGCGGCTTGCCGCGGGCAGAGCTTTCGGCTCGCCGCGCCGTCTTGGATTTTTCAGCCCCGAACTACGGAAAACTTTTTTTAAGGAGGTCATGGCGGACCATGCACAAAAAAACGCGCAACGGCTTTTTGAAAGCTGCCTGCTTTATGCTGGCTGCCATGGCGCTCTCTGCCTTCGCCGTCTGCGGCACGCTCGCGAAGTACACGAGCAAGGGCACCTTCCGCCCCCCTACGCTCACCGTGGCAACGTGGAAGTTTAAGGTGAATGAGGAATCGGAAACTTTCCCCGGGATCGTTGCGCTCAGCGGCCTTCATTGGACGGTTGCGCCGACGTCGACCGACGGCTCCGAAACTTCCGATAACACCATCGCGCCCTGCACGTGGGGCTATGCGGCGATCACGGTCCAGAACGTCGGCGACGTGGATGCCTATGTTACGGTGAGCGGCGTCGGGTTCCCGACCGAAGATGACGCCGGCAATGTAATCAAAGACACGATAGGCAGTAGATTGACTTTTGCGGTCATGACATCTACGCCCACCGAGAGCGCGATTAACGGCTCGACGACATTACCGGAAGAAAATTCTTATCTTGTAAGAAGCGGAAAAAGCGGTACAAATTCCATCACTTTCTATCTTGCGTATAAATGGGAATTCGGAACGACTGCCGACGGAGCGAACGATAATCTGTTCCGTGGAAAAATTTTCGAATTCGGCGCGCTTTCTATCACCGCGAAGCAAGTCGAGCCCAACAAGGCGCTCGCGTATTCCCAACCCATGCCGCATGCGGCACGCCCTACATCGACCGTCTCGGAGGTGACCGATGAATAACACAAAGAAACACGGTTTTTTCATAGTCGCAGGCCTTTTTTTGGCGATCACGCTGCTGGCTGCCTGCGCCCTCTCCGCCACCTTGGCGATGTTTTATAGTAAGGGAGAGGTTACTAAATTGACGGTTTCCGTGGCAAATTGGGAAGTAACGGTTGGGGGAGTTTCGCTTGTGAGGGAGGATAAAATTAGTCTTAGTGTAGATACAGATAACATAACGTTGACCGTCAACCAATTCGCCGAGATCACCGCAGAAATGCCTAACGATAAAATTGCACCCGGCACATGGGGCTATTTGGAAATCCCGATTGTGAACAACAGCGATGTAGACGCTGACGTGAATATAGCGGAAACAACCAAGTTTACGTCATCTGTGACAAGCATGGAGTTAAAGACCGTTTTAATGTCCATGTCGGCGTCGGCCACTTCGTACGATGACATGAAAATGGAAGATGGCCTGGGCTTTAATCAAGACATCAGGGTTGCTAAAGACAACGAACTATACCTATATGTTTGCTATTCCTGGCCGTACGAAAAAATCACTGATCCATCCAACAATACCAATACTGACGAGAATGATACGGATACGGCAACAAGCAGTGATACTCCCACGCTCGATCTTATAGGCGTGCTGACCATCACCGCAACGCAGGCAAAAAAATCATCATAATGAAGCGAAAAAATTTGATTCGGCAGATCGTGACGGGCGTGTTCGCAGCGCTCCTTTGCATGATCTTGGGTCTTTTCGGCTACACGGCGATCGCGCGGGCAAGAGGGAATCCCCTTCCCACCGTCTTTGGCTGGGGCAGCGCCGTGGTGCTCTCGGGCAGCATGGAACCCGAGCTCCCCGTGGGCGCCCTGCTCTTTCTCCACAGGGAAAAGAGCTACGAGGTCGGGGAGATCGTCACCTATCAGGATGAATTCGGAAATCTCGTCACCCATCGGCTGGTCGCATTGGAAAACGGTGTGGCCACCACGCGGGGCGACGCAAACAATACAGATGACGCGCCCTTTCCCGCAGCGCGCATTTGCGGAAAGGTGCAGGCCGTGCTGCCCGGCGTCGGCAGCGCGATCCTTTGGTGCAAGACGCCCCTCGGGCTCTGCACGATCGTGTTGGTTTTCGCGCTCTTGATCGTGCTCCCCTGGCTATTCCATAAAAAGGAGACGCCGCATGATGGAACATGAAGAACTTCGTCCCGCCGAAACGGCGGAGCACGGAAAGCGAACGCACGGCTTGCTGTTTCGGCTGGGCGCGGTGCTGCTCGTCGCGCTGCTTCTGCTCGCCGCGCTCATGGTCGGCGGTTCCTTCTCGAAAATCATTTCGAAGGGAACGCTTAATGGTATTACGATAAATGTGGCAGGGTTTGCGGTTGAGGCTGAGGAGGTCTATACTCCTGGAGAGCCATATGATCAAGGCAGCGAAAGTGTCGGCGATAAAAATTTCGTAATCTGCAGTTTCTGCGTAACAAATGAGAGCGAACTGACTGCCATCTGTGAGGTGAATATTGAAATAGAGATAAACCCAAGCGAGACAATAGAGTTTGATGGATTAACGCTTTTGATTTATTACGAGGAGAGCGAGGATGATGGTATTATATTCCGTGCGGATGATTTCTGCTATCCAACGAGAACTGCAACAAATTGATACAACAGCAGAATACGCTCGTCGCGGACTTGACTACACAAGTGAGCGAGATAAAGAGCGAGAGCGATTGGAACGCGCAGAGAGTGAGCGACAGCGTGAAGAACGCCGTAAGCGA
>CANQKF010000059.1 GCA_947624445.1 uncultured Clostridia bacterium
CCAACTAATTTCAGCAATTAAATTACTTGCAGTTTCTTTTTCATCTTCCACTTTTATCTCCTCCTTAACCCGATGAGTCTTGACCTTTCGTTGTTTATGACGGGCTGACTTTGCGGAAGCCCGCCATTTTTGAACTTCTCAATTTCTGCCGCCCAAGACGACTGCGCCTTGTTGTGCCGCGTTGCGAGTTCTTGCTCCAACCGCCACTTGATACGGAGCGCGTACTTCGCCGCCGACCAAATATCTCTCGGTACGCGGTTAGATTTCCGCACTTCTTTTATCGTCTGTCCGCTTGCCACTTTCTGCAAGTTCCGAATCTGCCCGACGAGTTCTTCCGTCTTGCGGTATGGCGCAATGATTTTTCCGTCCGCGCCGTCGTCCTTTATACCGTGCCGCCGCTTGTACTGCTCTACGCCGTCTAATGCGTTCGGAATAAGAAATTCAATGTTGCCCTGCTCGCATTCGATTTGCGCGTACTCAATCATGTCGCCTTCGGGGTCCGCCGTGCCTTTCGTTCCCGACTTCATCGGATAGAGACACCGCACCGCGTTCGGCTGTTCCAACTCCGAGTGGTAGCTATCCAAGCAAGCGAGCGGGCGGCTCCCATCGCGCGTTGGTTTCATGCATTCTTCTACGATCGGTTTTCCATGACCGCCTTGACAGTCGATGAGCAGATATGTCGTCTGCCCGCCGTCCATGCAGAAACGTTGCCATATCGCTTTGAGTTTCTGAAAGTGTCCGTATGCCGTCTTGGGCGGCGCATAGCTGTCAACGTAGACGAACTGCCCCTTGTATTTGTCCCGCTTCGACGGCGTTGAAAACTCCGTCAATTTCAAAACGACAAGCCCGCATTTCGCGTTATTTTGCCCGTCCTCGTCTGCAACGTCGTAACTCACAACGTAAATCGCGTTCGGGTCGCCGCAATGTTCCAACTCGGCGCAGGTGAGCTTGCGGCTCCTCGAAAGCGTTTCGTCGCTTATCATCGGGTTCTCTTCCGAGCCGCCGTACCTCACTTCCATTTCACGCGCCCACACGTCGGGTGTAGTCGTTTTCTTCTCCTTCTTGTAGTAGGCAATCGAGCGGATATTGCACAGGAGCGCGACCTGCCACGGTACGTCCATGCAGAAGCCCTCGTACTTGTCGCCGTGAAGCATGGCGTCAAGTGCCGCCGCGCGGTAGACGGAGTACGCCTTGTTGTTCCGCGATGAAGCGTTTGAGATGTAGTTCTGCTTGAGCTGAATGCACGTTCTGTCCTCTTTGCCGTTGACGGAGCGAATGAGCCTGTGCCCTTTCGTAATGTCGCTCTCGAACTTGTCGAAGTTGAAGGCGTTTTCCCCCTCTTCCGCGATCTCCTCACCGACGACGGTATGGAAGTTGTCGCCGCGTGGCGCGTACATGGCAAACTCGCTCCCGTAGGGCGTTGTCATGTAGAACATTTCCTCGCGGTCGTTGTTCACCGTCCAATGGTTCGCCAAAATCGGGTAGTTCTGCCTGATTGCCTCGTCCGCTTGCGAGGCGAGTTTTGCCGACTGCTTTTGGTTCGGCGCGTAGTAACGCACCTTGACGCGAGGGAAGAGAATGCCGTCTATCTTCTTCCCGGCAACGGTGATGAACGTCTTTGTCAAGCCGCGCGCGCCCGTTATGTAGGAGATTTGATACCGCGCCTGTACTCGTAGCATAATGCGCTGTATGAGTTCCAAGCCGAACTCGGCGTTTTTCGCCCGCAGTAGGTCGAGCAGGTAATCAGGATAGTAGCGGAAGAAACTGATGAGCAATGCCCACGACTTCTTGTTGATTTTGTCGTAGTCAAAGGCGCGTTCCTTTTTCTGCTTCACCCACTTTCCCGTGGACTTGATTTGTACGAGGCTGTCCCCGCTCCGATATGCCGGCATAGGTTATCCCTCCAAGAGTTCGGGGTTGTCCCACTTGTTCCCGATGACTTCAAAATAGCGGCTGTTCGTTTCTGTTATGCTAAATAGCGCATATTTCTTTAATCTGAATCCCGTTACCCCGTTATATTCCCCATAATCCCAAATCACGGTGTCTTTTGTTTTTCCGCTGCTGACATCAAATTCAACAATATCGCCCTCAAAAATGCGCTTGCCGTTTTTGTCGCGCAGTCCCGTAAACTCGGAAACGGTGTCGGGGTCAACCATATAATCATCGCTCGGTATCATTTTTAGTTTTGGGTGAGGAACGGATATGTAAGTGCATAGCGTTGTTCTATCAACGCGTTGCTTCGCCTTAAAATAATATCCTTTTACCCATTCACCGTTATATCGTTTCCCGCGAAACAAAATCTCTCTCATTCTTCCTCTCCTTTTTTGTCGTCCACGATGTTCACCTTCGTTATGCCGAGGTATCGCTTATTCTCTTTCTCGCGCTCGGTCTCTTCGGGTTCAAACTCCCCGTATTCGTCATCGGGCGCAAGTTCGCTCGGCAATTCCTGTATCGGTGGCAGGTCGCCATTCTGTCGCCCCGCGTTGATGACCGAGAGAATGAGTTGGTCTGCCACGTCGAGCGAATACTCGTATTTCGGGGACTTGATGAACTTATCCCGCAAAACCTCGATGAGTTCGTCATAGGTGAGCAGGTCGCCGTTCTCCATAAGTCCTTCCTCTTCCAACGCAAGCACGAGCGCATCAATGCGCAGTTCCTCGACGGGCTTCTTGTCCTTCGGGCGCATATTCTCATCGGCGAGCATGGCGCTGATACTCTTCTCCATGTCTGCCGCCGCTTTCGTGAAGCCCTTTCTCGTCAGGAAGTCGGCAATCACTTCCTTCTTGCTTACTCGCACGAGGACGGAGAGTTGTTGCGGCGTGAGGTCCTGCCCCTTGAATGCGCTAACGCGCGTATCATAAACACGGTCGAGGTCGTCATACACTTCTTGCGTCATCGTGAGCGTACAGCCCTTTATGCCTTGCGGTTCATAGAGCGGTTCCGTCCCCCACCGATCACGTTGTTCTTCCGTGCCCGCCGACTGCGCGGGGCGCTTCTTCATCCCAATTGCTATGTATGCGGCGAAATCCTTTTGCGACAACTCCCGTCCGAGGACCTTGCGAATATCGGTGATGCCATCCGCGAACCCCAACACGCGCCCGCGCTTGACGTTCGCTTTCTTCTCATCGAGCGCCTTGACGTAGACGAGCCACCCACCGTTTTCCTCGCTGTTGAACGCCTCCATGCAGTCCTGCAAGACCATGGGCGCGACGACCGTGTCGGTAGCGGCGCAGGTATAGAAAAGCCCGAACGCCCGCCCTTGCGCCTCGGAAAGCCGCTCAAAGAGTTCTTCCTCACAGGAAAGGCAAAGGTGGCTGTACCCGCTTCTGCTGTCCTTGACGCGGCGGCAGTTCTCCGCCGTGA
>CANQKF010000060.1 GCA_947624445.1 uncultured Clostridia bacterium
TTGTTTGGCACATTCGGTATGCCACCGCCCTGCAATATCGCGCCGCTTATGTACTTTTCACTGTCATTCTGCGCCATCTGTTAATCCTCGAAATATTGCACGAATTTGACTATATCCGCACTGCAATTCGGGCAATAGCGGATAGGGAAACGCACTTTGAGAAGCTGTCCGTCCTGCGAAAAATCGGCACGTGCCGTTATCTTCGCCCCGCATTCACTGCACGCACAATGAAAGTCGTGGTCGTTGCCGTAATGTGGACGTTCGGGTTTGATTTCGATCATCGCACACGTTTCCGATTTGTCCATTGTCTTACCCAAAACATATCCCCTTCCGAATTTCTACTTCGTTACGCTCTTCGTTTCCGTTCAAGGTTGTGCTTTTAAGCTCCAACCCCATTGTCACACTGAAACCCACGTTATCTTTTTTGTCCGCTAACGGTTTTGTCCCGCAGTCCGGGTGCTTCGATCGGTTAAAGTAGAACTCCCCTACGCCCGCCATGTTTACGCCGTGGAATGCTTGAATGAGGCATTGCACAATGGACCACGTGCGGGAATATGCCTCATTGAGTTTTGTATTGTTTTCCTGCGTATAATTCGACCAAACATCAAATATGACCGATAGTTGCAACGTAAAGTCATCGTCCGCAACCGCGCGCCCTAAATAGCAGTAGATTCTCGTCTGCGATTTCTCCTGCGCTGGCTTGATATATATTTGTGGTATCAGTCGATAACCATTTTCCGACGGCGGGTTTTCGGGGTTGTCGGGATCAAATAGAACTTCCTTCTTCTTTTTCGGGGGCGGCAACGGGTTTTCGAGCGGGCGCGCTCCATCGTAGTAAAGGAGTTTCCACATCCGACAACGCGGATAGGAGTTATCATCCTTCGGCGTGTAGCCGTTTCCGTCGGGTAGGTCGAGAAGATAGTACATGATTTTGTGCAGGAGCTCGTCGCTGTCCGAGGCATCGTAAAACCCTTCTTGCACCTTGTTGTATGGGTACCATTGGTTCTCAAGGTCTGACATATTCTTATCTCCCTATCCGCCGTCTCGCGGTCTCGAAGTATTCTTCGTCGATTTCTATCCCGATGAAGTTGCGGTTCGTGTTCTTCGCCGCAACGCCCGTGCTCCCGCTCCCCATGCAGTTGTCAAGCACTGTGTCGCCCTTGTCTGTGTAGGTTTTGATGAGCCATTCCAAGAGTGCGACGGGCTTCTCGGTTCGGTGAAGCGCAACGCTCGGGTGCGGCTTCTGGAAGTGCAGAATGCTTGTCGGATATTTCTGCGTTACGCCCTTTCTCGCGTCCTCGGTCGCATGGTATTTCCCGTAGTTGCGATTGACGGGATCTCTATCCAAATATCTTCGCCCCTTGTCGTGCGATGGCTTCCCATCGGTGAACTGCGGGCGATAGGTGGGCGGCTTCTCGTAGAAGATAGCAATTTGCTCGTGCTGGCGAAGCGGCATCCGTTTTGCGTTGAGGAAACCCGTCGAAAGTCCTTTATCCCATACGAGGTCGTAGCGGAACATCGTGAGGTTGCTTTGCACAAGCTCTATGTAAAACTTCCCCTGCGCAAAAAGTGCGACGCACGCGTTCGGCTTGACGACCCGTTTGTACTGCTTCCATAGAGCGGTGAGGTCGAGCGGCTTATCGCTCTCGTTCTGCGTCACCCCATACGGGAGATCGCACAAGACCATATCGACCGAATTGTCGGGGAACGCCTTCATGACTTCGAGGCAGTCGCCCATGTAGAGTTGTGCGCTTGCCATTCGGCCTACTCCGCCGTCGATTTCGGCTCGGTCGGCTTTGCTTCTGCCCTTGCCTTACCCCTCTTCGCCGCGAGTTTCTTTTGTGCCGCTTCCAACTCACTTAATTTTTTCCGCATGAGTTCATTGAGCTTGGAGACATTCTCGGGCGTTGTGAATAGCGCAATGCTGTCCTGAAAGCGATCGAGCGTGGAGTTCTTCGCCTCTTTGAGGTTGTAGATCTCGACCTCGAGCATGGATTTTAACTGCTTGTAGTCGTCGAGAATGTCGAAAACCTTGTTTTTGATTTCAACGTCGCCGCTTTTGAAGCGTTCGAGTTGGTTGAAAACGTGTGAAGAAGCGTAGTAATCGTATTCCTCGATGGTCCACTCTTTTTCAGTGATCTTGACGTGTAGGTACTTCGTGAGGAAGTAGTACATGAGAAAGTACTGCTTCGCCCCACACTGCTCTTTATAGAGTTGCGGAATGGGAAGTTGTGTCTCTGCGGCGATTCCGTCGGTGCCTTTATCGGCGGCGATAAGACAAGCGGGAGCTTGATCCTCCGCGATAGCCCGCTTGTCATCGAACGGTATGTAATCACACGACGCGAGGATCATCTCCTTTGTGATGATGAATTTCCCTCTGTTTGCCATAATCTCGGTATCTCCTTTTGGTTCCTTGATTTTGGGTTTATATCAGCCCCCGCTTGGGGAACATTTTTCGATAATAAAGGTTTTGTTCGTAGCGACGCATTTCCTCGGCAAGGCGGGTGCGTATTGCGTCCAACCGAGCCGTGTCCGCGTTCTCTTTGTTCGCCCTGTTTTGCTCGGAAAAGGACTTGTCCTCGACCTTGCTCACATTTGAGAGATAATCGTTATTGAAGCGATTCTGCCATGCGACTTCAAAGCAAATGCTTAAAATATGCATGATTTCACGGGACAACGTTTCCACAAAATAGCCGTCTTTATAAAAGTCCATATCAAAGATGGTGCCCTTGGGTATGGGATTTTCAGTCGTTGCCGTGAACGTTACCGTACCTGCTACGGCATCATAAGTAATGCCGCTCGTGGGAAGCAAAATTTGATTTTGAAAATCGTCATACTCGACCAACCGACAACAGAAAAGTTCAAAGCCCTTGCCATTCTCGTCAAGCGTGAGGGTGAACGTGTCCGTGATGTCCTCGGTGGTCGTATAGTAGATATTGCCGAATATGGGCTCCACGAGTTTGGGATTATCCTCCGTCCCCATGAGGTACAGCGGCATATTCGCAGGTAAGTTAAATTCGGGAATGGCGCGAAGAAGATAGCCCCACATACGCCTCGCATAGAGCGGTTTATCTTCTATTGCGAGCGCTTGCAAAACTTCGTCGTTTACGCTACCCGCGCAATATTCGGTTATGACTTTCAAAAT
>CANQKF010000061.1 GCA_947624445.1 uncultured Clostridia bacterium
TCTAAAAGCCTGTAAATAAAGAGTTTGTAGATTTCCGATGCGCTCGGCGAAACAGGCTTTGTGTCATACTTTCGGTCGCCGATACCTGACTTCGGGAAGCAGTAAATCAGCCTTGCGATGAGCCCGCTGCCCCTGAAAGCCGAGTTGCTCATCATGTTGTCAAAGACATACGGCTGAGCCGCCAAGCAGACCGACATGTAGGGTCTTCTGAGGGACACGCTCTCCCTCGTCGCCCTGTCGCTGATGTAGCTTTCGCCGTTCCAACTCTTTAACAATAAGTCAAGGTTCGGGACATTGTTGGAGTACCTCCCCGAAAAGTTCCCGAGCATTCCCGCCTCGTCGGAGATCATCAGTAATGTTCCATTTTGCTTAAGCTGATAAACAAGCGATTCCGGTGTGATGTCATCTACAATGATTCTGCGGAAATCTGCCGTCCGGGAATCGCTCAATTTTGTCCGCAGTTCGGCTATTTCGTCTGCGGAAGTTTCTTCAGACTTTTCAAGCTCCGAAATCCGCTGCTCCATGAGCTTTTTCTCGGCCTGCGCATGAAAAATTTCCGTCTTATGCCGCTCGTTCCAGTCCTGCGCGAAGTCGGCGTAGGGCTTCTTGACCGCCGAAATCACGGGCGATTTTTTGGTACTCGGCTCGGCTATTATCAGCGAATCGAGGACGAGGGGTTCGGTGTGGTCGCTCTTGCCTTGCACCCGATAAACTCCCGAAAAGCAGTAGCTCAACGAGCTTAAAATCGCGGTGGCAGCCATAGCCGGGTCGGTCGAAGTGCTGACCGCAAGTGCCTCGGCAAAATCCCGCAAAACAGGAGGCAGGGCTGCTACGGGAAAAGGCGAGAGCCGCGCACCGCTCGCCCGAATAGGCGTCGGCGCGGGCCAGTTGATGTTATTTTCCATTTTTTGTATTTCCTTTCTTGCAGTTTGAGGGGCGAGGCGCGCACTTTCTGCACTTTCCGCACTTTCAGGCCCCTCACTAATAGCGGGAAAACGCGAAAAGTTGCACGCAAACGTGGAAGTTCGGGAAAAATTTTTTGAAAAACGGGCGCGGAGTACAAATTTTTGGACTCGTATGGGAGGGGGAGAGGGGAGAGCCGCCAAAAAACGGCAAAAAAATACGCCGTGAGCCACGGCATATCCTCGCTTTTTATTTTATTTTCGTCAGCACTTCGCCGATGTCCCCGTCAATGCAGACGCTCCGCGCCTCGATTTCGGTCGGGCAGACCGCCTCGCCGCGGTTGATACAGGCGTACGCCGCCCGTGGGTTCTGCGCGGTCATTCGCCAGAACGGATACTTGATGATGCCGGGCGTGTTGTAGCCGACGCCGAGTTCGAGATACAGCACCCGCCCGGTGTGCGTACGGATAAAATCCGAGTACCTCGCGGCGGCAACGTGCCAACACTCGTCCTCGACAAATCGGTCGTCTGAGCGCAGGTTCATGGTCAAAGGTTTTCCACATTTTGGGCATTTCGGCAGCAGCTCGCTCGGGATTCGCATATCTTTTTGCCGCCCCATCATCTGCCGAATCGACTGCTCGTTATCAAAAGTTTCCTGACAACACGGCTCGGAGCATTGGAACAGGCCGTAGTCGCCCTGCGTATAGAAAAGGCGATTTTTGTCGAATCCCGCTTTCTGGAAGCAGTGGTCAACGTTCGTGGTGATGACGAAGTAATTTTGATTTTTTATCATATCGTACAGCGCGCTGTAAACCGGCTTCGGTGGGTCCATATAGCGGTTGATGAAGATGTAGCGCGACCAGTATGCCCAAAATTCTTCGGGAGTTTTGTACGGATAAAACCCGCCCGAGTACATATCCGAAAAGCCGTATTTTCGGGCAAAATCGGAGAAATAATTCCTGAATCGCTCGCCCGAATAGGTAAACCCCGCAGATGTGGACAGCCCCGCTCCTGCGCCTATCACGACCGCCTCTGAAGTGTTCAAAAGCTCCTTTAGCCACTTAATTTTGTCCGAGTAGTTTTTGATATATCCTGCGGTCGGTATCTTTAAAGACATTGAATATCACCTCGGTGTTTTTCTTAAACTCTTTAACGGTTTTGATCGCAATTTCCGCCGCCAAATCGTTCGGAAAATGAAACTCGCCGGTCGAAATGCAGCAGAAAGCCGCGCTTTTTATGCCGTTTTTCTGCGCCAGCTCGAGGCAGGAACGGTAGCAAGAGCCGAGCAGTTCGCGGTCATTTTCGGTCACATTTCCGCGAACAATCGGACCGACGGTGTGCAAAACGAAGTCGCAGGGCAGGTTGTAGGCGGGCGTGATTTTCGCCCGACCGGTCGGCTCGTCATGCCCCTGCCGAGCCATTATTTCCGCGCATTTTTGGCGCAGCTGCACCCCCGCAAAGGTGTGAATCGCGTTGTCGATACAGCCGTGGCAGGGCGCGTAACAGCCGGTCATACCGCTGTTGGCGGCGTTGACGATTGCCCCGCATTTCAGGGTCGTGATGTCGCCCTGCCAGAGATATATGCCCTCGGCAGCAGGTGACAATCCGTCAATATCGGTTATCCCTTTGGCGGCGGTAAGAGCTTGCAGGTATTCGTCCTGAACCTTAAGGAAATCCTCACCAATTGGGCGCGGCGGACGGACGTTTACAAGCGAGCGGAACAGCTTAAACCGCTCGGATTCGCTCTCCGGAATAGTGATTCTGCGGTACTCATCATGCTCCGAAATAAGATAATTTATCAAAAATTCAAGCCGCTCGGATTGGGTCATATTTGCCTCTTTTCTACCGCGCCGACCGGGCAGACTGCAAGGCAGTTTCCGCAGTGGAGGCAATTCTCGGGACGGATAACGGCTTTTTTATCCGCAATATCAATGCAGCTTTGCGGGCAGTTTTGCAGGCAGGAGCCGCAGGCGATACAACTGTCCGTAACAAAATATCCGTTTGCCGAATTCTCTGCGCCGCCGAAAGAAAAGCTGTCACGCTCGATAGGCTTCTTTGACAGGTCAAACCACTCGCCGACGCCCTCGTATATCCG
>CANQKF010000062.1 GCA_947624445.1 uncultured Clostridia bacterium
CTCTTCCTTTTTCGTCTGAACATACTGATTTTGATCTACCGACAGATTTTTCGACATATCTATACCTCCTTATGGAATATGCGATATTAAATATTATTATATCTAATATAGTATATTAGTATACATCGTTTTTGATACAATGTCAATAGCAAAATCGGCTTTTTTAATTTCTGCTTTATATTGCAATGCTGGTCGCAAAGTGAAAGTTAATTTTCACGCCAAGTTTGCCGCGGACGAACGTACTTTTTCAATAGCTCCGCTTGGCTATATGCGACACCCCGAGAAGCATAATAAGCTCGCTGTTGACCCTGGCACCGCTTGGATAATCGAAATGATTTTCGATCTCGCTGTTCATGGTGCTGGCGCAGGAAAAATCACAAAGATTTTGATTCAAGAGAAAATTCCGACTGCGGGGTACATCAACTATAAGAAATATGGTCAGTTTGCGAGAATTTACGAAAACGCACCTGCGGAAAAGGCTTATGCATGGAATATCCGAGCGGTCAGCGACATTTTGAAAGACGAAACATACATCGGCAACAGCGTTCACGGAAAACAGACGAACGTGTCCTACAAGAATAAGAAAAGCGTTCGTAAGCCTGAAAGTGAATGGTTTCGCGTTAAGAATACCCACGAAGCTATCATCTCGAAAGATGTTTTTGACCAAGTTCAGAAACAAATCGTGAGCCGCAGGAGACCCATGAAGTCGGGTAAAACACAGATTTTTGCGGGACTTGTTAAATGTGCAGATTGCGGTTGGTCGATGAGCTATGCTGAGAGACAGTACAAAACCTGCTCAACAGGATTTTTTAACTGTACGCAGTTTCGGAAACTAGGTAAGGTCGGCGGGCGATGTTCTGCACACTACATCAGATATGATACGCTTTATGCTTACGTTCTTGCGAGGTTGCAGGATTGGATTTATCAGGCACATACTGATGAGAAACAATTACTTTCAAAGTTGCTCAACTCAAGCGACAAAGAAGCAGTGAAAGCCTATAAAAAGCAGTCTGCCGAGCTTGCCAAGGCCGAAAAGCGAAAGGCAGAAGTAGACAGACTGTTCACGAAAATGTATGAGGACTGGACGAGCGGACGCATTACGGAGTATAACTTCAAGATGCTATCACAGAAGTATCAGGCAGATCAGCAGATATTGATTGAGAAGATAGTTGTCCATGAGACAATCAAAGATTCCAACGGCATTATAACCCAAGAAAATGAAATATTATTTTATCGATTCGTAGGTATAATTGATTAAAATCTAGACACACGTCTTTAAGTTTGTTAAACGGTGAAGGCACGGAAGGGTGTGGGAAACCATGCAATGTTGCCCCACATTTGACGAGCAAGGCGAGGCAAAATTAGCAGGAGTTTTCTGCTGCTATCGTAAGATGGATGCAGATGGGAAGCTAAGCACAAGGCTGAGTACCGCTTACGGGAAAAAGAAAGAGCAGAAGGCTCGGGGCGAAGCCCCGTCGCGCTTGCGCGACGCGCCGACGCATGGCGTCGGCGGTGCGACTTCGTCGCACGGGCTTCGCCCTGCACGCCCCCTACACCTTCCACCCAGCCCCATTTATAAGTCCTCACCCCGTCAAGCTCCAAGCCCGCCTCCCGCACTTACCCCCATAATCCAACGTCAGCCTCCTATTTATCCCTCACCCTCCCCAGCACCTCATACAAAATCCCATACAGCGCCCTCGCCTTCTCCTCCTCCAAATCCACGCACTTTGCAAGCTTTTCCGGCACGCTAAGTGCCCGCTCCCGCAGCTTCATGCCCTCCTCGGTCACGCTCACGATCAGGTCCCGCTCATCATCTTTAGACCGACGGCGGGACACATACCCCTTCTCCTCAAGCCTCTTCAGCAGCGGGGTCAGCGTGCCGGAGTCGAGATAGAGATACTCGCCGACCTCCTTCACGCGCAGCTCGCGGTGCTCCCACATCACCATCATCGTGATGTACTGCGTGTAGGTCAGGTCGAGCTCGTCAAGATACGGTTTGTACGCCTTCACGATCTCCTTTGCGCACGCATAAAGCGGGAAGCAGAGCTGATTTTCGAGCTTCAGCGGGTCAAAATTCTTCTCCATATTTTCCTCTTTTTCATTTTGTGATATTTTTTGCAAATTCCGCAGCCGCTCTCAGGTCAGCCTCATTCGGTCTGCCTTTGTGGATCATCATGAATGACCCGCGGCAGGAAAATTCTTCTTTTTCCATCGGGATATTTTTCTCCGCCAGCAGTTTTTCGACATATTTTTTGGTGGATTTGACCGCCGCAGATGTGCTGAAATTCACGGCTTTTCCGACCTTGACATTTAATCCGCTTATGAATTTTTTGACCTCGTCGTCTACGTCGAACGCATAGGGCGAACTGCCTAAAAAGAGAATGTCGACGTCCTCGATAAGCGGCTCCGCGACCGTCTTTGCTTCGACGCCGACTGCTTTTGCGATCGCCTCGGCGACCTTTTTCGTGTTGCCTCCGCGGGAATAATAACGCACTGCGATTTTCATATTATGCCTCACTTTCCGAGCTTTTCGAGCAGCTTTTTCCACTCGTCAACGCTCTTTTTTCCATGAATTACCATGCCCTCTTCCACCGCCGCATTCCCGGCGCTCTTTTTCAGATCGTCAAGGGAATGCTCGAAGCCGCTGCTGCCGGACGTGGCGAAGAGGATAATTCTTTTTTCCGACTCCCAATTCCCGTTTGTGTTCCAGGAGTATCGGAGTTGTGACAGTAGTAAGTATTCGGTGATATACGGAAAAGTGTCAATCGATTTCAAAGACCGGGTCATATTTGACCACGCCCTTAACTTGGGGAGCGACGTCCCGTAATTTGAATGCCATGAAGTATTCATCCTGCACTTCAAATGGCGCTTTTATTCCGTATAAGCTCGCCGGAAGATAGCCGGCACGCGGATAATATGTCGGGGAACCCAGTACCACCGAGTAGTC
>CANQKF010000063.1 GCA_947624445.1 uncultured Clostridia bacterium
AGCAATTTTCCGAGGGATAGTCCGGGCGTGCGACACAAATATACCGTTTTTATAAAAATATTCATTAAGGAGGTCATTTATATGGCTAACTATATTGTTGCCGCTTCACCGGTTGAATCAAATGAAGTGCCCCGCGCTACTTACGGCATTGCCGCTCGTGACGCTGATGGCACAATTCTCGCGCGGGTCGATGATATCTCGGCTAATTGCAACAAAGTCAGGCAGCTTGCAAAGATGTGCAACGCACTCGATCTTGCGCCTTACCAGCTTCTCGACGTCGCGAGGGATTTTTTGACCGCCGAGACCTGCCTCGACGCTCCGGACTTTATTTATCGCGTTATCCCTTCATCGGTTAGAATCGGTAAAGAATGTCGCCGGTCTTACGGAATTTGCGTGTCCGACGGGCACACCATCGTCGCGCTTCTTGAAAACATTTCCGACCGCTGCAAGACTGTCGAAAAGCTAGCGAGGAAGTGCCAAAGTATCGGTCTGAACCCGAGTGATCTTGCCGATTTTGTGGCAAATTTTCTTGCCAAGGAAGCGGTGAAAGCTCCGAATGAAATCATCTACCGCGCGTTCATTTCTGTTGCGTTTGGGGACGATGACCTGCACGTCACATATGGAATTCGTGCGATCGACGGCAGGGGCAAAACCTTGGCGCAGATTGATGATGTGACAACCGATACCGAGAGAATTGATCAGCTTGTGGATAGGTGTCAAAGGCTTGGCTTGGCGCCGTATCAGCTTGCTGATGTGGTTAATGATTTTATTGTTTCCGAAGAATGCTGAGAGATAAATATCTTCCGAAATAGAGCATCAGAAAAATAGAGTAAGGAACCCCTTGCTCTATTTTTATACATATTTAAATATATTCCCTTCCCCTTGCAATCCCCGCGTCGCCATGCTATAATACAATTAAACAATAAAAATTTCCTTACCCCCGGAGGCACGCATGAACAAAACCGTACAATTCCACTTCCTCTTTTCCCGCGAGTGGGTCATAACCCGGCGCGGGGACGGCGTTTTGCCGGTCGAATGGTTCGCGAACGCGATCAAAGAAAGATTTTCCGTCCGGGTCGTTCAGATCAAAACCTACGAATGCCGCGGGATCATCAGGCTTAAATCCGCCGAAGAGCGGGAAAATATATTTAATTCACTTATCGATCTTATCTCCGATAAATACGGGATCGAGTACGGCTCGGGGGTCTTTGACATCATGATCGAAGACGTCGGCGGCGGTGGGAATATGCATGACGACCCCGACTCCGAGTGGACGATTCTCGGCGACAACGACATAAAATCGCTTGATCGGATTAACAATTTGGTCGGCGCGGACGAATTCAAAAAGCTTGCCGCCGAGTGCGCAAGCGCGGCTCCGTACCTCATCTGCAACAAGATTCTCGACTCATTTGCTTCACGCGCTTAATTGATTTCCGTCAACGACGGGCACGGGCTGAGCACATATCTCGGGGCTTTTGCTGATCTTCTTTCCGAGCTTGAGCTATTCAAATTTTCCTCGTATGCCAAAACGGCTGAGGGGTCTCTCGGGCAGCCTGAGCAGGGAAAAAGCCTCTTTGACGAGGTCCTTTTGTATTTTCAAGGCAGCAACAAGGGCAGGGTCTGGTGCATCGACATTTCCGAGTGGATGACGAAGCTCGGCGACAGGGAATTCCGTGATTTTTTAAGAGAGATCGACGAGCACATCGGCGAAAATATTATCTTCTTCCGGGTGCCGTTTGTCGAGCAAAACGTGCTTCGTGACATCGAAAAAGGGATACGCGAAATTCTGACGGTGACGACGGTAGCGATCCCGCCTTTTTCAAATGATGAGCTGATACGGTGTGCCGAGACGATTTTGTCGGAGCGGGGTTATTCCGTCGAAGATGACGCTTGGGAGGTATTCGGCTCGATATCGCCGCGGAAAAGAGCCTCGGCACATTTTGCGGGATATATACCGTCCGGAAAACCGTCCGCGAGATGCTCTATACGAAGCAGCTCAGCGATATCGAAAATAAAACGAGCGGCAAGATCATCAGAAAATCCGACATCGTTTCGCTTGCGGACACCTCACGCAGCTTAAAAGGAAAAGGGAATTTTGCGAGTCGGCGGCTTCTTTGAATATACCGGTCGCGATCTGTGCGGAAAATATATCGGTCACACCGCGCCGAAAACGGCTGCAATATGCCGCGACGCCTACGGTTCGGTGCTGTTTATTGATGAAGCATATTCATTATACAGGGGTGAGGAGGGTTCTGTGAGGGACTTCGGCAAAGAGGCGATCGATACGCTTGTGACCGAGACGGAAAATCACCGCAGCGATCTGATGGTGGTCATGGCAGGATATCCCGACGAGATGGAGACGCTGATGTCTGCAAATCCAGATCTTAGGAGCAGAATGCCCTATCTCATCGAATTCCTGAATTATACTAAAGATCAGCTCGCCGAGATTTTTCTGAATATCGTAAAAAAGAGTTTTCGGTATGAAACGGACTTCGAGGACGCGGTGAAGATGTATTTCTCATCCCTTCCCGACAGCCTTTTAGACGCCAAGGATTTCAGCAACGCGAGGTATGTGTGGAATCTTTTTGAACGCACTTGGGCAAAGGCTGCGCTGAGGTGTCAGATGAGCGGCACCGAATGCAGCGCGCTTACCGTTGAGGATTTTGCGCTCGCGGCTTCGGATAAGGAGTTTAATAATATCATGGAGCAAAAGAAGCGGGCGATAGGCTTTGCGGCGGGATGGTGAAAGTTTTTAAAGGGGGATAATAATATGAGCATTTTGAGACGGGGTCAGATTATGGATTTTGGGGGAGGGTGCACGCCGAGACGGTATGCCTATTGTCCAAACTTAATGTCAAGCAACATATCGAGGTTGAACTCACCATGGACGAGATGGATTTGACCGCCGC
>CANQKF010000064.1 GCA_947624445.1 uncultured Clostridia bacterium
GACTTTGTTCCGCTCGTATAAACGGTCAGAGCCGAAAAGAGACAGAGGGAAAGCATAAAAACCAGCAGGAAAATGCCTATTAGTGTGGATTTTTGCTTCTTTACAGCTGAACGGAGCAGCAGCTTGTACTTTCCCATGTTACCACCTAAGTCCTTCCAGCCAGTCGGCGAGCTTTTCTTCCCGCCCGGCGTCCTTTCCGGCATAATTCGATAGGGAAAGCTCTCCGGTGATCCTGCCATCGTCCAGATAAAGGACGCGGTTCCCGCGCAGAGCGGACTCTCTGTCATGGGTCACAAGCAAAACCGTTTGTCCGTTTTCGTTCAGCATCGTGAGCAGATTCAAAACCTCTGTGGAATTGGCGCGGTTTAAGGCTCCGGTCGGCTCGTCGGCAAAGATCACGGCGGGACGGTTGATGACCGCTCTTGCCACCGCAGTCCGCTGGGCCTCGCCGCCGGACACCTCCGAAGGGAGATGATCTTCGACCTTTTCGAGATTCATCTTTCGGATAAGCTCCGCCGCTTTGGATTTACATTCCTTTTCGGAAAGTCCGCCGATCAGACCAGCCATTCGTATATTTTCCGATACGGTGAGATTTCCGATCAGATGTGTGCGCTGAAAAACAAATCCGAACTGAGACGCCCGCAGATGGGTGAGTTCCTTTTCACTTGCCTTGCTTATCTCTGAATCCCGGTAAAATATCTCGCCGTCGCTCGGTTTGTCCATTCCGCTGAGCAGATAGAGCAGAGTTGATTTGCCGGAGCCGGAAGAACCCATCACAACGGTAAAATCGCCTTCGGTTATTTCAACATCGACGCCGTGCAGCACCTCGCTGTCTCCGAATTTTTTAATGATGTTTTTGCCGTATAGAATGCGACTGCCCATTTTGCCTTGCTCGTCCCTTCTACGTTTTTTACTCACATATTTTCGATTCTTGTTATCAGATAATCCAGGCAGAACAGCTTATGCCGATCTTCCGTAAGCGCCTGTTTTTTGATCCCGCAAAATCGGCGCAGCAGCCGTTCCTGACCGCGTTTATCGTTTGTATCACAGCAATGCTGGTAGAGTGTAAGCATTTCATCAGTCATGCCCGCGTCTTTTAATCTTTGTATCACTTCATGTCTATTTTCCATGTAGATTCTCCCTTGCTGTCTGTAATGGACGCAGGTATGCATCCTTTACGCTTATTATTTTACAGCGCGCCTTGACAAATAGCAAATACTTATGTAGAATATAATTGCATAGTTTTTAGGAATGATTTTGAACGGAGGATTTTCTTATGATCGAAACACGCCTGTTGCAATACTTTCTTGCCATTGCGGAGGAGCAGAGCATTACCCGCGCTGCGGAATTTCTCCATGTGACACAGCCGACCCTTTCCAAGCAGATGATGAATTTGGAATATGCGCTTGGGAAACAACTTCTTATCCGCGGAAAAAAGAAAGTCACGCTGACGGAGGAGGGGACCTACCTCCGCTCCCGTGCGCAGGAGATAATGTCACTGATGGAAAAAACCGAATCCGCTTTCCGTGAAAACGAACAGACGATTTCCGGCGATGTCTTTATCGGCTGCGGAGAACACCGAAGCTCCTACCGCATCATGCAGTTGATTCGGGAAATCCAAACGGAATATCCCGAAATCAAATTCCATTTTTTCAGTTCCAACGCCGATGCAATCACCGAACGGCTGGATAAGGGTCTGCTTGACATGGGCTTTTTGTTGGAACCCGAAATCAATCCGCATTACGATTATCTGAAACTCCCATTCTATGAGACATGGGGGATTCTTGCAAGAAAGGATTCCGAGTTTGCCGGACGCAAATTCGTAACATTCAAGGAACTGTCCGGGTATCCGCTTATCATGCCGAGCCAATCCTCAAACAGCAATAAGATAACGACATATTTTTCGGACGAGTTGGTAAAGCCGCAAATAGTTGCGACCTATAATCTGATTTTCAACGCCGGCTTAATGGTAGAGGCAGGAATCGGGTATGCCCTTTGTATTGACGAGCTGATTGACACCGCCGGTGATAATCCGCTCACCTTTATTCCTCTTGAACCGAGCCTTCGTTCCAACGTCATGCTCTTTACAAAGAAATATCAGGTTTTCTCAAAAGCGACAAAGCTGTTCCTTGACAGGTTGAAAGAGAAAATGCTTACCTGATTGGACTGCGGCATAACCTATCTCCGCGCAGCCGTGAGCAAACCTTCCAAGCGCTCAAGCTCCGCCTGCTTTTTATGAATGCTCACAAGCAAGACTTTTCTTTGTTTGGAAAGCAGTCTCATACTTTCTTCTTTGTTTCCGCTTAGCCATACCGGAATAAACGCATCGATTTCCTTTTTTGTGTAACCGGCATCTTTCATATTCTGTTTTACTTCTTCGATTGTCTGATTGGTTTCAAACATTTTTGGCTGCTCCTATTCATCATCCGCACTTCCGAACGGGCAGCGGCTCCGCGTGCCTGCAGATCACATTGGTTTTTGACGGATCGACCTTGTCCCGCTCTATGGTCAGGGTCTCTATGTAGTCCGCACGGATGGTTCCCCCTGACGGATTCAGCACGCTGTCGATTTTCCCGATAATGTCCGCCTCGACAGTGGAATACTCGAAGGCGAGCGTCGTGTTCAGGAGCTTGCAGTTTTTCATCACAAGGTTATCGATGTAGCACATCCCCTGCAAACTTTCGACGGTGCAGTTGATAAGTGTCAGGTTCTTGGCGTTCCAACCGAGGTATTCGCCGGAAATAAAGGAATCATACACCGTCACGTTTTCGCTGTTCCAAAAAGCATCCTTGGAGAGCAG
>CANQKF010000065.1 GCA_947624445.1 uncultured Clostridia bacterium
AAGTTCAAGATCCCCGAAAAGGAGCCCGTTGAAAAAACGGATGATGTCGACGGTGGGGCATTCGTCACGCCCGGGGAGGAGGCGGGGGAAGAAACGGGCAACCGGATCGCCCTCACGACGGTGGAGATCCCGCGCGAGCGGTATGAGGACTACGGCATCATGACGATCGCCGAGACGGCCTTCACAGTCACCGCTACGGTGAGCGGGGAAAGTCTCTCGGAGGATCAAAAGAACGTCACGTGGAGCGCGGCGGCATTCAAGAACCCGTCATCCACTTGGGCATCGGGCAAGTCCGTCGCGACGTATGTGACGGCGACACCGAGCGAGAACACGCTCACCGTGCAGTGCTTGAAGGCCTTCGGCGAGCAGATCGTCGTCAAGTGCACCTCGACGTTCAACACGGCCGTCTCCAAGGAGCTCACGGTCGACTACAAGGAAAAGGTCGAATTCACGGGTGTCACCATCAACAGCAAGAACATCACGGGCACCGTGACGGAGACGCTGAACATCTCGGGTGACAGGAATGCGGCCGTCGTGGGGAGCTTCTCGCACAGCGGCGCCTACACGATCAAGGGCGACACCGTGACGGCGGTGATCAAGTTCACAAGGACCTCGCAACTCTCGACGGCGGTGACGTCGGCGCTTGTGTCGAGGTT
Source organism: uncultured Clostridia bacterium (assembly GCA_947624445.1). Lineage (GTDB taxonomy): Bacteria > Bacillota > Clostridia > Christensenellales > Borkfalkiaceae > Gallimonas. The sequence goes on from CANQKF010000065.1 coordinate 657, forward strand.
CCCCGAATACACCGTGACGGTGACGAGCGCGAGCCCCAACGGGACGATCAACGACTACTTCGACAAAGAGACCCACAACAAGATCTTCCTCGAAGGGTACCCCACGAGCTTCACGGCGGCCAATTTGGAGACGGTGTACAACGGTCTCAAAACGATGGATACATCCTCGCAGGCATTGTACAGCATTGCCGCGACGGTGACGGGCGCCTCGTCGAATTCCTCGGCCCAGCAGAAGTCGCTCGGGAATCTCAAACTCAACTTCGCCGAGATCCAGACATGGTATGAATCGTTCCATGATTTGAGTATCGACTTCGGCACGCATAACGGCGGCCTCATTTTCTAAGTCAAAGGAGAGACAACGATGACAGAGACGAAAAAGAAAAAGCTACTCATCGGCCTTATCGCCGCGGTCCTTATCGTGGTGTTCTTTTTCGCGGGATTCGGAGCGGGCTACGGTACAGGCAAGGGGGCGGATCCCGCCCCCGATGCCGATAACGCGCCCGGGAGCGGGCTATACGTCGAGAACAGTTCTTCGGACGGGTTGAAGATCGCCACGCTCAGCGCAACGAGAACGGCCTCGTCTGCGGACCCCTACGGCTTCGACTACTTCAACAGTCCTTTCCGGTATGAGGATAGGGAAGAGTATTATACATCTTTCATTTGCGAGGGATCGCTTACTTTTCCCTTTGACAGCTACACCTTCTTAGAAGTGGCATACAGCGACGGCACGCCCATCGAATCGTCTGCGACGATCGAGTGGACGCTCACCTGTGAGGATGCCTATTGGGACTATGCCGGCGGAAATTGGAAAAATACATGGACAACATTCCCGCGTTGGAGTTCTGAACCCGTGGACAGCCTCTTCTTGGACCTCGCCATCTACGAGGATGAAGCGCATGCACGGCTCGGCTGCAAGATGCCCTTCTTTTTTCCCGTGACGCTCGGCGTCGAGGTGACGACAAAGGAAAAAAAGAGCTATACGGCGGATCTGAGCATCGGATATCGGAAGTCTCGGGCGGAGAGATCCGCGCTTGAACTGTACTTCAATGGGATCAGCGATTCGGTGTCAACGTGGGGATACAGCGGCGGCCACGATGAAGATCTCGACATCGATTATCTTGCACTACGCATTCCCATCTATTCTTATGCCGTCGTGACGGGAACAGATACGAAGTCCTTTGGGACGTATGGATGGGAGATGGAACCGTATAGAGACCCCGACATGTCGGGCGGTTTTAGAGACATCGCGACAGCGTATTTGGACAGTTTCGATGTAGGCTTTGTCGATAGAGGCCTTATCTTAGCTGATTCAAAACTTGATGTATACCGTCTCGGCTTCGGTCTCCGCTGGGTTGCAGCGGAATATTACCAATACGGCTATATAGCTGATCCCGATGGGACGCATAGTGATTTGAATGATTGCTGTGGCTGTTTGACTTCGGAGTTCGATTTTTTCGGGCAAGACCCCAATGAGCTTGCCCTTTGGACAGATGATCCCGATATTGAAACGGTTGATTACGTACCTTGTGAGTTTTATCCCGAAATGAGTAACTTCGAAGTCATGCTCGGGTCCGCATTCAAGGATGGCGGGCTCTATGCGGAGATCGGCGATCCCTATGCGAATCTCTTGACTTTTTGTGAGGAAGTGCTTGATGAGGAGTTTGATTTCGGATGTTTCGTGCATACGGGTCCCGGAGCTGCGTGCTTTAACACTTCGATGGAGACTTTCAAGGGCTATTTCAGCGGCCGTTCGGAGCTTGACGACGCGGAACAATCCCCGGGTTGGTCCCTCACAGACTTCTGCCTGTGGCCGGGCGCGATCCGCGGCACCGAGGACTACGATACCGCGATGGCGTGCATCAAGGAAGGGGCCAAGAAGTATCTTGAAGATCCTGCCTCTTACAAGTGGGAACCTACGTATTACATACGGACTGGAGACGGGGGTTGGCTCGGTGTAGGGTTAGACTTTTCGGGCGGTCCTAACGGCTATCGCGGAATCAGCGCGTAATAAAAATTTTTTAAGGAGAAAAAACAAAGATGAAAGATAGAACGAAAACAATCATGAAGATCGTCGCGGCGGGGCTGGTTGCGGCCCT
>CANQKF010000066.1 GCA_947624445.1 uncultured Clostridia bacterium
GAAGTCGTCGACGAGGCCGCTGCCGAGCCCGAGGCGGAGCCCGCCGAGGAGCCCGCGGAGGAGCCTGTTGACGAGCCTGAGACCGTCTCTGCTGACGAGCCCATGCTGGTTGCTCTGGGTGTCGTCACCAAGGATTCTCACTGGCGGCTCTACAAAGCTGTCGAGAAGGCAGAGAAGCTGGTCGCCGATGCGGAGGCCGGCAATCTCCGCGTGAGCAGCTTCCAGGCTGTTACCTTTGGAGCCACGATAGTAAAGGACTTTGCCAAGGATTCTGAGAAGAATGACCCCTTCAAGATTGAAACGGTTCTCAGTTCCAAGACCTTTGCTGAAACTCTTGAGACGGCAAAGGAATACCTGGACGGCATCGACGGCAAGGAAGTCGACCTTGATGTGACCACCACCAATGTGACGACCGCGGCAAGTAACCTGGAAGCCTATGTGGACACGTTGGCCACCAAGCTGACTGCCGAGGCCGACGCCACGATGAAGGTCAAGACCACCATCGAAGCGTATCTCTATGATAAAACCAGTTATCGCGCTTGCGCTACTTATCATGCGAACTCTTCGCTTAAAACTGCTACTGATGCGGCCCTTGTGATTAACTTCGACGGCAAAGACAGTGTCACCACTGACCCGAACTGGACGAAGGCCTATCAGGCGAGCTACCTGACCAAGCTGCAGGCGGCCATCGACGCCATCCTCGCGTATGAGGAGGATACTGATCAGACCTATGCCGAGTACAAGAGCTTGGTCTACACGATTCTGGAGACCCTGGCTCTGGAGGAGGCTGCCTCGAAGCCCGGCTCCGCCGAGATGACCCGCGTCAACGCCGTGATCGCGAAGACCCCGGCTACTAAGGACGCTTTCGATAAGGCGAACAAGACCTATGTCCTGGGGACGACTTGGGAGCAGCTGAGCAACGGAAGCAAAAACGGCTTTCTTGACAAGGTCACGGCTCTGAAGGCCGACCCCGACAAACAGACAGTTGCATTTGATCCCGACAAGACCCTGTGGGAAGTGAATGAGGCTATCAAGAACCTCGAGGATCACTTGGTAGAAGTCGGTGACCCCACCATTCGCTGCGAGACCAAAGAAGCGAATGCCGGTGCTTCCACCATTTCTGTGACCGTGTCTGTGAAGCACTTCGACGGTGACTCCGCCAACAAGGGCGATGGCTATGCTTACACCATCGCTTATGAGGTGACCCAGAAAGCGTCCGGCGAGACGAAGTGGTACAAGAAGGACGCTGCGGGCGTTGATACTTTCGCCGAAGCAGAGAAGATCAAGCTGATCGACGAGAGCGGGTTCGGCGAGGCATTCACTCCGGGGACCCTGGCCGAGGGCCTGCTTGGCCGTCTGAAGGTCACTGGCACTCTTACCGACCTCGGAACGAGCTCTGATACGTTCGCGGACGGCGACGTGGTGACCCTGCACTTCTACACCGGCAGCGATGTGGCCGGTTACAAGGAAGTCGGCTCCGCCAAGATCAACGTTAAGACCGCTGTGACCCCGAATCCCACCGCGGTTGTGGATACCGTTGCGTACACTGCGGCCGGTACTCCCAAGTCCTTTACCGCCTATACCGCTGGGACCAAGCTGATCGGCTCCACTAAGTATACTGAGGCCGCTTGGGATGCCGACGAGACCGGCATGAAGGTCACCGTGACTCTCAAGACCGCGGTCGACGATTCCACCATGAAGTTCCAGGCGAAGCTCACGGTTGGCAGCAAGACGGCAACGGCTGCGGTTGACGGATCTGCGAAGACGAAATTCGAGATTCTTGTGCCTGAAGAGATCGACGAGCTTCTGAAGGCTGGCGTTGCCGGCAAGGTCGAGATCCAGTTCGCAACGAGCCAGCAGGCCGCTACCGATGGCGCTTGGACGACTATCGCGACTGCCGACGTTAAGGTTAAGTCCATCAAGGCCTGGTCGCAGGTCGAGACGCTGGAGGATATTGTAGAGACTGCCGAGGCGCTGGTTGCCAGCGACTACAAGGTTGGCGATAACTTCAAGAAGCACCTTCAGGCTGAGACCGATGAGGGCAAGCTGGCTGAGGCCTACCAGCTCATCCAGGACAACGCTGCTAAGATCAAGGGCATCATCACCAGCTCCACGCTGGGCGACACCGCGACCAATCACAACGAAGCTGCCTCCGCTCTGCACAAGATGCTTGAGGTCTGTGGTTACCTGGAGAAGCTGCCCACCGATCTGAACGAGTGGCTGCTGCTTCTGGCTGAGGCTGAAGGGAAGGTCGGAACTGGTACTGAGAACGAGGGCGAAGGCGTCTACACCTTCGATACCCGCGGTAAGGTGAAGGATCTGATCGAGAAGTATAAGACTACTCCTGCTACCAAGCTTGATGCTAATTCCCTGCAGTCTGTCGTTGACACGGCTGTCGAGGAACTGCAGGCCGCTCTGGACGGTCTGGTTGAGATCGGCGAGATCGACAAGTCCGAACTGGAGGCTTCCATCAAGGCCGCCGAGGCCTTGAATGAGGACGATTACACCCCTGAGTCCTGGGCCGATCTGCAGACCGCTCTGGACGCCGCCAAGGACGTGCTGGCCATGGAGAATCCTACCCAGGCCCAGCTGACCAACGCCGCCGACAAGCTGAACAAGGCTGTCGCCGCGCTGGTGAAGGATGTTGACGCCGACGACCTGGC
>CANQKF010000067.1 GCA_947624445.1 uncultured Clostridia bacterium
CGAAGTACGCGCTCCGTATCAAGTGGCGGTTGGAGCAAGAACTCGCAACGCGGCACAACAAGGCGCAGTCGTCGTGGGCGGCAGAAATTGAGAAGTTTTCGCATGGCGGGCTTCCGCAGCAATCGCCCGTCACCCCGATACAGTCAGAGCGGGCAAGGCTCATCGGTTTGAGGAGGAGATGAAATGAAAGATTATACGTTGAGTGAGGCAAAGAAGATTTGCGAGGAACACAGGACTTGCAGCGACTGCCCACTCAAAATTATAACGCAACGCGGTATCGGGTGTGTATTTTGCAATATCCCATCACAATGGCAGAACCCCATTGAGCCACGCGATATGATTGAGTTGCCGTGCAAAATTAGCGTTCGCTCTGATAATGAATCGTTTTGGCAGGTAGCTTATCGTGGTCTTACAAGGAGCGGCATAGTTATTGTAACAGACTTTTCCGAAGAATCCGAGGCGGATGCATTTTTGGCGGACTTAAAGGACTTATTAAACGGGAGAAAGCGATGAGTACATATAAACTTTATGCGACCAAGAGCAAAAGCAAGCGGACGGAGAAGATCGCCGCAAAAGAGTTTTCCTTGCGCCCGTACAATGTCAACTATTTGCTCGTATTCACGGACAAGGAACTCAAAAAGCCGTTTGTCGAGATACCGCCCGAAACGGAACTCACAGAGCAGGAACAGGCGTTCGTCACGCGGTGCAAATTCGAAGTGAATAAGCGGGCGTTGAAAGCACGCGAAGAGGAGTACACAGAGGTTCTGAACGGTTTCCTCGATTCCCTCGAAAAGGGGCTGAAAGCGGAAAAGAAAAAGGCAAAACCGAAGAAAAAGACGGAGGAAGAAGAATGAACTACGAACGAATAACGCCAGAGGACTTGGTGGAAGCAATCAATATGCCGCAGGGCGAAGATATGACGCGCATTTTGCGTTACGTACACAGGCTGTGGGAGTTGGAAAACGCCATTGAACGGGGCGAACTCGTAAACGCTTCTCCCGCAGGGAAAATGACTAACAGAGAGTATCTTAACAGTCTTTCCGATGAGGAGTTCGCACGAACACTGCGTTTCGGCTTCCTTTGCTATCGTTGCGATAACGGAACGAAGAGGGGGAACTGCAAAATCAAGTCACATGACACAGAATTATGCGATGCGGGCATCGTCGCGTGGCTCAAAAAAGAATACGACGGGAGCGCGGACTTGAAATGACAAGAGAAGAGTTAGAGATTCTGCAAGAGATCGAAAAGGATTTCGACAAAGAGACGGCTCGGCGGGTGTATGAGGCGGGGTACAGAAAAGTATTCAGCAAGTACACTTGCCAACGTTGCGGAAAAAGGTTTATGGGACATTCGGACAAAACCCTACATATCGTGAGATATTTCACCGATGCGAATGGTCTCACAATGGGGACTTTCCGCCTTTGCCCGTCGTGCTGGCTCGTTTTATGCAAGCGGCGCGACAAGGTGGACGACAAGTTCTTTTCGGAGCTGAAACCGAATGGGAAAGCAGATTAAGAGCAAGCGGCGGGTGCGCGACTACGCAGAAGTTTTCACGAACGAGCGCGAGGTTAAGGCAATGTGCGACCTCATTCCCGAGGATATGTACTCCGACATCACAAGGACCTTTTTAGAACCCGCTTGCGGCGAGGGCGTGTTCCTCATCGAGATTTTCAAGCGCAAACTTGTCTACTGCAAGGACGAGAGGGACGGGTTGAAGGCGCTCAACTGTCTTTTCGGCGTGGATATTCAAGCCGACAACGTAGAGACGACACGGCGGAACTTGCTCGCGGTCTATAAAGAGTGCTTCCCGAGCGCAAACGACTTTGCTATGAAGTTCGCGCGGGCAATCGTTGAGAGCCATATCATCTGCGATGACTGCCTCAACCCACAGACGGAAACGGTGCGCTCGTGGGGAATTACCGCCGACAAGGACTATGTGCGCTATCTCAAAAAGAAACAGAAAATCAAATCCCCAAAAAATTTTTGAAATATTTTGTCACCTTATCGGAAAGTCTTTTTTTCAAATGCTATAATAAGCGCGTATAAGCGTGAGGCGTGTATTATGGCGAAGGCGAACACTCAAAAAAAGAATACGCAAGAGGCCACTCCCCAAAGTTCTTGGGGGGCGGCGATTGCGCGTTTCAACAGCATTATGGGGCAATTCGCGGGAATGCCGTTTGATACCGCCTACGGGATATTCAGCCGCGCATGGGCGAATATGGCTCCCTTGCAGAACGCTCGCGTCAAGGCGATCAGCCCCTTACCGTGCGATTACACAAAATACGATCTCGGCGAGTTTCTCCGTAACCCGCAGAACAACGAGTATCCGTTACAGCAGGTCGCAGAGGGGCTGCGTTGGTCGACGTACTCTTTTCAGAAGCTCGTCAAGTCCTACGCGGACATGCTCGAATTTCACTCTATCGTCCTGCCACACGCGACGGCGGAGGAAATCGAGGGCGACGCATTCATGCGTGAGAGCCGTTTGGTAGACAAGCTCATCAAGAAGGCTTCTCTCAAAGCCGAGGGACGCAAGATTGCCATGCAAGCGGGCACGCAAGGCAAGGTTTTCTATGTGCCGCGTTACAGCGTTGATAAGTCGCACAACGCCGTCAACTACTTCTTCATGCAGGAACTTCCCAAGCA
>CANQKF010000068.1 GCA_947624445.1 uncultured Clostridia bacterium
ATCGAGATCGGTGAATACTACATGAAACAGGCAATTTTTGCCTATAGCACCGGCGACATCGATCTGAGGGCGGTCAAAGCCGAGAAGCTTCTCGACAAGCTGAGGGCTAATTATGTTAATCAAATTAAACAAAGTGAGCTGACAATTCTTGCTCGAGGCGCCGTTTTCAGGACGACTTCCGACATCGCGGACGCTCTGAATTTCCTCGAAGAACGCGGGTATATCCGCCGCGAGAAGGTCCCCGGGGCTAACGGCAACCCCAAAAAAAGCACGATTATTTTTGTGAATCCTCGGATTTTCGAGGCTGATTGATATTTCCATATTCCGGAATTTGCAGAATTTTCAGAATTTTCAGCTTAGTCCGAAATTTTTATAATATTATAAATTGTTAATACATATTGTCTGATTCTGTTATTTAAATCATCTATAAACCCTTTTACTATAGGGATATATCGGCTTACGCAGATAATTTTATATCTATGATAATATATCAATATTTACTTTGAAGAGGATTTTCAGATTCCATACAAATTCTGAAAATTCATCATATTCCTGATTCTGGAAGAAAGGAGGAGCCCTACGCTTTTTGACGACATTAAAATCGCGCTCGATATGCCGACCGTCGCGCGCGGCTACGGCTTGAAAATCAACCGCTCCGGCATGGCGATTTGCCCGTTTCACGCCGAAAAAACGCCGTCCGCGAAGATTTACCCCGACGCTTTTCACTGCTTCGGGTGCGGGGTGCATGCGGACGTCATCGGGTTCACGCAGCGGCTTTTTGGGCTATCCCGACCCATCGACGCCGCGAAAAAATTGAATGAGGATTTTTATCTGCACCTCGACCTCGGCGGGCATAGAACCGTTAATGAGGTTAGCGAGTATCGCAAACGGCAACAGGAGCGGGAGGAGTATGAGCGGTGGGAGCGGGAAGCGTGGAATACCCTACGGGGGTATTTGAGGACGATGATTGAGTGGAGGAAGTTGGCGCCGAAGTGCCCTGATGATGAGCCGGACAGAAGATTTATTTATGCGCTCCACAATCTTCATCATTCAGAATATTTGTGTGAGGAGTTCATAGCTGCTGATGAGGAGGGGAGGAGGAAGATGAGGGGGGGAGGTGGAGCGGGTGGGGGATTTTTTGAGGCGGATTTCCGGGATGGGAATGAAAAATTGTGAATGGAGTTAAATGATGGGGCGGGGATTATGGAGGCGGAGGTGAGCTGCTGCGTGATGAATCAGCCTTTTGCAACATGAATCAGGTCCCATAGAGTTGAATTAGCCGTCTAAGAGAGAGGCAGGGGTCCCCGCAAAATCCGTGGATTTTGTGGGGAAAAGGCGGAATCAGAAGCGTTGCTTTCAGCCGCTCGACTTCCCTCGGCAGAAACGATTGCCTCGGTCGTCTTGCGGGAAAGCAATCGCATCTGGCGCGGAATGAGTGAGCCCCGACGCTTGCGGAAGGGCGAGGGATATGGAGCTTGCGACGCCGCGGGCGCAAGGCGCTTTTGGCTTGCCGAAAGTGCTATACATGCCGGGCTTTGTCTGCGAGGCAACCGAGGCAATCGTTGCCGCCGAGGGCAGACGAGCAGCAACAAAACCGGCTTGTATTTGCGTTACTCTTGACAAGAGTAACAGAACCGAAGTTACTGAAAGGAGGATTTTTATTAGGAGGACGATTAGTGCACTGGTTGGCAAGGGTTCGGTCAATCACAATTCGCGCAAATTCAAGGCTGCGAATGTTGACGGCAGCCGCACCGATCGAAATATCGATTATTGCAACGAGGACATCAAGGCGGTTTATCATGAGCTTTTTGACGACGCTCTGGGGCGGTACAATGCTAAACAGACACGAGAGGATCGACGGATTGAGAATTACTATGAAAAAATCAGGTCAGGTAAGCAAGAGAAACCGTTCCATGAATTTATTTTGCAGATTGGCGACAAGGATAATATGAGCGCGACCACCGAGAACGGCGAGCTTGCAAAGGTCATACTTGACGAGTATTTTCAGCATTTCCAAGAGCGAAATCCCACGCTCCGAGTTTTCTCGGCTCACCTGCATATGGACGAGGCTACCCCGCATTTGCACATTGATTTTGTGCCATTCACGACGGGGAGCAAGCGAGGACTTGATACCCGCGTTTCGCTCAAACAGGCTTTGGCGGCCCTTGGATTCAAAGGCGGCACACGAGGTATGACTGAGTGGAATCAGTGGGTGCAGTCTGAAAAGGAAGCTCTCGCGGAGGTCATGGAGCGGCATGGGATAGAGTGGGAGCAAAAGGGAACGCACGAAAAACATCTCTCGGTTCTGGACTTTGAGAAGAAGCAGCGTGCCGAGGAAGTGGAGCAGTTGAATGCCGAAATTGAATCCGCAAAATCGGACTTGAAAGCTGTCGAAAAGCAGTTAAATCAGACCGTGCCGAAGTTAAAGAGCGCCGAAAAGTTGGCGGCAGATTTTCCCGAAGATGTGGATAAGATTTTGCCCGAGGCGGGAGCATTGGAATCCGCAAAAAACTATCGCGAGAAAAGGGCAAAACCGGTACTTGACAAGGCGGTCAGGCTCATCAAGTCGCTGCATCACTCGCTGCTTGATTTGCGGAGTGAAAATTCCAACTTGAA